>NZ_CP061947.1:5012993-5695986 GCF_014838715.1 Algoriphagus sp. Y33
TCCAATCACCAATGGAGATCCCTTTCTTGCGGCAATTAAGGTATCTGGTTCTTCTTTGTTTATCAGCACTATAGCATAAGCACCCACTACTTTGTGAAGAGCCAGTCTAAGTGCTTCTTCCAGACTACAGTGATTATTTAGCTGAATATCTTCTATGAACTTAATAAATACTTCTGTGTCTGTGTCCGATTTAAATGTGTAGCCCTTTTGCATCAAATCCTGCTTGAGCACTTCATAGTTTTCAATGATTCCATTGTGAATCATCGCTATTTTTTCAGAAGAAGAATAATGCGGATGCGCATTGGTGTCATTTGGTTCGCCATGAGTCGCCCAGCGCGTATGGCCTATTCCGATTTTGGAGGACAAATCCGGATTTGATTCAAGATATTTCTCCAATTCGGATACCTTCCCTTTCTTTTTGTAGATACTTAGGCCATTTCTGTCCAATAGTGCAACACCGGCACTATCATATCCTCTGTATTCCAATCTTCTCAGGCCTTTGATAATTATGGGTAAAGCTTCCTGCTGCCCTACGTATGCTACGATTCCACACATATTGAAAAATTCTTATGGTTTAACTGAACTTCTGCAAAGAAACAGCTTTCGTGCCAAAAAAAATAATCCACTTCCCGTAAATTAGGAAGTGGATTAGGATAACTTTTCAAAACCTGAGAATTCTACCTAGATTTAGAATAGATGACCTTCACCTTGATTTTGTTCTTATCTACTTTAAACTGCCTCAGTGACGTAGCAAATGGATCTGCCCCGCCATTAGTCCTTCTCTTATTCACAATATTCCCTCCATATAAAATCCAGTCTTTCCTTGTCAAATCTCCCCGGAAAAGTGCATTTACATAGGCAGAAATATTTTGACCATAAACCTTACTGTCAGAATTGTAAATAAAACTTGCAGGAGCCTCTACTAGTGGTTCCTTGTTTGATTCACTATCAATGCCCACTTGAGGCCTTGATGGATCCTGTATGGTATAATAATTTCCGGCGGGGTTGGCCAGGAAGTGGTTGCCGGCATCTGTAAAATAAGCTCTAAAATATGAACTGGGGAGAACACCCTCCGCAGGTTCTTCTATTGCGCCAAGTTCCAATGAAACGTTGTTGAACGTAACGCCGGAGAGCGTATCCAAAAAGGCATCAAATGGGCTGGTGTCCAATTTGATAACCATACCCAGACCCGCTTTTATCCCAACCATCTGCCCCACATCGTAAGACTTTTGGTATTCTGTGACGGCAGCAGTGGGAGTACCGCTTCTATCACTTTTAATCCCGCTGAAATTCCTGGATGGTGAAGTGGAAATCGAATACAGCGTCGAAACCGTATCAGAAGCATCGTTACGATAGTAAACTTTGATTGCAGTATTAGCTCCCAACCTTACCTCTGCCGTGGAATTATCTCCCTCTTTTGCTTTCACCGCTATACCCGGAAAATAATCCCGGAATGAAAAGAGGTCATTGAACTCAATCCCCGAATGCATTTTGGTGAAAATCTCTTCTGCAAATTCCTCCTCTACCTGGAAAGACGCAATAGAGTCGGTTTCTTCCCCAAACACGATCTCTCCTGAGGAAAACGGATTCTCTTCGTAAGTCAATTCGTCAAAATTGTAATACAAGGTATCCAATATAGGTTCTGTCAACTTATGAATGGAGAAATATTTTGGCTCATCTAAATTCGTCCCGTTAATATTTACAATATCAACAGTGAAGAAGATAGAATCAAGCACTGCGTCAGACTCCGGGCGTTTAGTCCCGGAATTAATAAACATTCTTGTGTAGCCTGTCGCAGATGTTTTCCCGAAAAAAGGATCAACTTCTTCTCCCACTATCAAAATATTTTGATTGGTAGTATTGAAAGAATCCAGTAAAACTATCTCTGCAGGCAGTTCAAACTCCTCGAAAACAACGCCGATTTGGTTGTTTCCGGGAGCCAGCTCTATGCCGACAGTGGCAGGGTCACTACAGGAACTGATAAGAAATAGGGACAAGATGGCCCCAACGGCCAGATTAACCGGCGAGATTTGTGTAAATGCCGAATAGCTCTTCGTGAGCTTGTGCTTCTGATTCTGCTTCAATGCTGATGTCAAACTTCTTGTCTTTTGAGAAATCCTCGATTAGTTGGTTTAATTCTGCGGAAACTTCACCGCCTTTGACTACCAAGTCGGCGTACTCCATGCCCATCTTGATAAATCCTGTAAAGTCTTTGCTTTTCAAAGGTGCTAAAATAGCGTCATCAATATCCACCATCTTAACCTTGTTTAACAAATCATCACCAAAGGTATGGGAAAATCCGTTGTTGTAGATCGCAAATACAGACTTCGTGTCTTTAAATAAAGGCTCGCTCTTATAAGTAGTTTTCAAATACATCGGAATTAAGCTAGTCATCCAATCGTTACAGTGCACGATATCAGGAGCCCAGCCCAGTTTTTTTACCGTTTCGATGACCCCTTTGCAGAAGAAAATCGCACGTTCGTCATTATCCTCGTAGAACTTCTGCTGCTTATCGTGGAACACATGCTTTCGCTGGAAGTAATCTTCATTGTCAATAAAGTATACCTGAAGCTTTGCATTAGGAATGGAAGCCACTTTAATCACCAAAGGTTTCTCCTCTTCTCCTACCGCAATATTGATCCCTGACAACCTCACCACTTCGTGAAGCCTGTTCTTTCGCTCGTTGATCAGGCCAAATCTTGGCACTAGAATCCTGATCTCCATACCACGCTCCTGCATAGCTTGAGGAAGGGCCCTTAAGAAATTTGCGACTTCGGATGTTTGGAGAAAAGGGTTGATTTCACTGGCAACGTAGAGGATACGTAATTTGGACATGCTTATTGGATTTTATGTTGAAGGTGAAAAAACAACTGCGCAAAGATAATAAAAAAAGCCTTAAAAGCCTTGATTTGTTGAATAATAATATACATTTGCCCCTATTTACCCATCCTAAACCCTATTCTGGTGCACCTAGTCCATACTGGAGCCAATTGGCGCAATTACTGGCTTGAATCCCTTAAAAACGGTAAATCCATAGGTTTGGTCCCCACAATGGGGGCGCTTCACGAAGGCCATCTTGACCTCGTTAGAAAAGCCAAACAGGAAGTTGATATTGTAGTGGTTTCTATCTTCGTAAACCCAACACAATTCAATAACCAAGAAGATTTTAACAATTACCCTTCTACTATAGACGAGGATTTGGATAAACTTAGGAATGAACAAGTTGACTTTGTTTTCCTCCCTGATTTAGACACTGTTTATCCTGAAAAACCACAATTAAGCATCAATTTCGGCGAGCTCGAGGCAGTGCTGGAGGGAGCCTTTCGCCCCGGGCATTTCAATGGAGTAGGAATAGTTGTCTCCAAGCTTTTCAACATCATCAAACCCGAAAAGGCATTCTTCGGTCAAAAAGACCTTCAGCAAACCGGCATTATAAAGCGATTGGTGAAAGACCTGTCCATGGATGTAGCACTTATTATCGTCCCTACAAGACGGGAAGAAGACGGATTGGCGATGTCCTCAAGGAACTTGCGCCTATCACCGGACGAAAGGGCTCAAGCGTTGATTTTAATACACAGTCTGACTAAGGCCAAGCAGGAACTTTTAGCAGGCAAGCCATGGTTTGAGGTGCAGAACCAAATCACGCGCGATTTTGAGGACGTGCCTTTGGCAGACTTGGAATATTTCGAATTGATTCATCCTGACAGTTTTATAGGTTATGTGGATTTTGATCCCAATCAAAAATCATCACTCTGTGTGGCTGCCTATCTAGGAAAAATCAGATTAATCGACAACCTGCCAATAATTCCTTAATTTTGCCGCAAAATTAAACCGATGCAAATTCAGGTACTGAAATCCAAGATCCACCGGGTGAAAATTACCCAGGCAGAACTACACTATGTGGGCTCCATTACCATCGATGAAGATCTGATGGACGCCGCAAATCTTATTGAAAATGAAAAGGTTCAAATCGTCAACGTCAACAACGGAGAACGGCTGGAAACCTACGTGATCACGGGAGAAAGAGGCTCAGGACAAGTATGCCTGAACGGTCCCGCAGCCAGAAAAGCCCAAGTAGGAGATATTGTAATCGTCATTTCCTATGCGGGAATGGATCTAGAAGAAGCCAAAAAATTCAAACCTGTGCTGATCTTCCCCGACGAGCACAACAAACTCATCTGATGATCCAAAGACGTGTTAAACAAGCTGTCCAGATTCTAATTTCATTAGGAATTGCAATCTGGATTTTTTGGTTTATATACAAAGATGTAGCCTTTGAGTCATTACTTGACCAAATCATGTCAAGTAATTGGGCGTGGATTATACTGTCTTTGTTGGTCTCTATGCTGGCTTACCTTACTAGAAGCTGGCGCTGGACTTTGCTCATAAATACAGAAGATGCAAAAAAAGTAAGCCTTGTCCACGCCTATCATGCATTGATGGTAGGCTATCTGATTAATATGCTTATCCCGCGGGCGGGCGAAGTAGCACGATGTGGGGCTCTCACCCGAACCAACGGAATCTCTACAGGCTACCTTATCGGCACGGTGATAGTAGAGCGAAGCATAGATCTGTTATGTCTTGTATCCACTATTCTTTTGGCTTTTTTTGTAGAGCGGGAGCTCTTCTTAAATCTGGCAAGTCAGTTAGTCGACGTAGCGTCTTTAGGTCAAAAAATCATTTCAAATCTTCCTCTTGTACTTGGCGGGATTGCCGTTTTGATTCTCGTAATCCGGTATGTATTCATAAGATTTGCAGATAATGGATTGATCAATAAAATACAGCATTTTTTTAGGGAGATTCTTTCAGGTCTCAGGAAAATTGGAGGATTAACCAATCCTGCCGGATTCTGGACAAGCTCTATTTTTCTTTGGTTTTTGTATTTTTTGACCATGTACACCATCTCCTTAGGAATACCAAGTACTGCCAATTTGTCCTCCGGCGAAGTGCTTTTAGTCATGGTTATGGGAAGTATTGGCATGGTAGCACCTGTCCAAGGAGGGATTGGAACCTTTCATGCACTGGTGGCCTTTATTTTGATACAACTGGGTATATCAGAAGTTGATGGGAAAATTTTCGCCGCCATTATCCACGGCACCCAAGTAGTCCTTGTATTGGGAGCCGGACTTATAAGTTGGGTAATAATGATGAAATTACCCATCTGGGGAAAACCTGAAAAAATATAATACGTAGTTATCCATTGCAACTAATAAACTTATGATCATACTAATTGTAGTCGTTTTTGCCATTGCAGGATTTGTGGTGAGCAGCAAACTGAAAAGCAAATTCAAGAAATACTCTCAAACTCCCTTACAGGCAAATCTTTCGGGTGCGGAGATTGCGAAGCTTATGCTCGCAGACAATAACATTACCGATGTGCAGGTACTATCTGTAGAAGGACAGCTTACGGACCATTATAATCCGGCCAACAAAACGGTAAACCTCAGCCCTGATGTGTACTATGGGAGAAATGCCGCTGCGGCGGCAGTCGCCTCCCACGAATGTGGACACGCAGTCCAGCATGCTACATCTTATGCGTGGCTTAATCTAAGATCCACGCTCGTTCCACTTCAAAACAGTGCGGGTAAGATTTTGA
This sequence comes from Algoriphagus sp. Y33, assembly GCF_014838715.1. Classification (NCBI taxonomy): domain Bacteria; kingdom Pseudomonadati; phylum Bacteroidota; class Cytophagia; order Cytophagales; family Cyclobacteriaceae; genus Algoriphagus; species Algoriphagus sp. Y33. The sequence continues at coordinate 5,018,590 of NZ_CP061947.1, forward strand.
ATATAGTCTTAATTGCTTCTCTTTTTGGAGGATTCGCATTAGGCCTTTCCAATCTATGGATAGGATATATCGTTGTCGGCGCTTACAGTATAATTACCCTCTTTTCCCTGGTAACTTTACCTGTGGAATTTGATGCGAGCAACAGAGCGCTGGCTTGGGTCAAAACCAGAAATATTGTAACGCCTGATGAGTACGCTATGTCTAAAGATGCGCTGAAGTGGGCTGCAATGACCTATGTAGTAGCTGCACTTGCCGCACTCACTACGCTAGCCTATTATATTATGGTTTTCTTTGGAGGACGGGATTGATACAGATCAAATAACATTTCTGAAGAGGGGCAAGTTTTGTCCCTCTTCTTTTTTTGGCATATATTCCTAGCAGATAGCTAAACCCAAAAGAGAATAGTATGCATTTTGAACTTACAGAGGAGCAGCTCGCCGTGCAGGGAGCAGCGAGAGATTTTGCAAAAAACGAACTGCTCCCCGGAGTAATACAGCGGGACATTGAGTCCCGATTTCCGGCTGAGGAGATCAAAAAAATGGGCAACCTCGGCTTCATGGGAATGATGGTCGATCCCCTCTATGGTGGAGGAGGTATGGATACTGTTTCCTATGTCATTGCGATGGAAGAACTGTCCAAGATCGATGCATCAGCCTCTGTAGTCATGTCAGTGAATAATTCATTGGTTTGCTGGGGGTTGGAAAAGTATGCTTCTGAAACCCAAAAGGAGAAATATCTTAAGCCCCTCGCATCCGGTCAAAAGCTTGGCGCTTTTGCCCTGTCAGAGCCGGAGGCAGGTTCGGATGCGACTTCCCAGAAAACTGAAGCTTACCGAGATGGCGGTCATTACGTATTGAATGGCACCAAAAACTGGATAACCAATGGCTCAAAAGCAGATACTTACCTGGTGTTTGCCCAAACTGACCACAGCAAAGGACACAAAGGCATCTCCGTTTTTATCGTGGAAAAAGGCTGGGAAGGCTTCACTCCCGGGCACAAAGAAGACAAACTGGGAATCAGAGCCTCTGACACTACCTCACTCATGTTTACAGACGTGAAGGTGCCAGCAGAGAATAGAATAGGGGATGAAGGCTTTGGATTCAAATATGCCATGGAAACTTTAAATGGTGGAAGAATCGGCATCGCAGCACAGGCTCTGGGTATTGCAGCCGGAGCGTATGAGTTTGCACTGGCATACTCCAAAGAACGAAAGACTTTTGGCAAACCAATCAGTCATCATCAGGCAATTCAATTCAAACTTGCGGACATGGCCACTACAATTGAAGCTGCCAGACTATTGGTGTACAAAGCTGCCTGGCTGAAAGATCAGGGTGAGGACTATTCCCATGCTTCTGCTATGGCAAAACTATATGCGTCCCAAGTCGCAATGGAAGTAAGTATTGAGGCAGTACAAATACACGGAGGCTACGGATATGTGAGGGAATATCATGTAGAGCGTCTCATGAGAGATGCCAAGATTACCCAGATTTATGAGGGAACATCTGAGATTCAAAAAATAGTCATATCCAGAGGTCTTCTTAAGTAGCAACTATTTTGTTCAGAAAAAGACATAATTAAATAATTCTATGTCCTTTTTAATTTATATTAACACCATCCATAAAAAATCCATGAAATATCGTTAGAAAAATCATATTTTTGATGTTTGGTTTTTTTAATACTTATTCATGGAATATTACAACAAGGTTATCGAATCAGTCAATGTAAGGTTTATCCGAGGGAATAATTTGCGGATAGAGAAACCTGTCTCAGTCATTGATTATACCGAATCGGACAATACCCTGATTCTCCTTCATCACGGGACACTCAAGTTCGGCGACGATCAAGAACTTTTAAACGAGGGAGAAGTCCTTTTCCTGCCTGCCGAGCAAAAAACAAAACTCACCTTAGGCAGTGGAGCAAAAAAGGGAGAAATATCCAAAGAACAATTTCAGGAGAATAAGAAAAAGTACCTTCAGAGTATCAGTTTTAGGGAAATAAAGAGCACCGAAGACGATTGCATCTCTGTCGTTGGTTTTGAGTCCAAGGTCTTTGATGTAGTCAACTTTTTTAATTCTCTGGACATTCCCCCTTTTATCATTCGGTTCAACGATAGATTGGCGACGATAGTGGAAGACCTGATGAAAGAAGTGGAAGTGAGCAATGTAGGCAAAGAAAGAGCATTGAAATCCAACACGGAACTGTTGGTCATCGAATTGCTTCGCCATATCCTGAAAAATAGATTGTTCTTGGAGGAACTTTCCACGAATGCCACCTATTTCAAGGATCCGCGTTTGATAGATTTGTTCAATTACATTAAAGCCAATTTGGGTGGAGACCTGTCCAATAAAATTCTGGCTAAGGTAGCCAATGTGTCAGAAGATTACGTGGGGCAGTATTTCAAGATGCTGACTGGAATCAATCCTCAGGACTATATAGAATATCAGCGGATGGAAGCTGCGGTAGAGCTTTTACGAACTACCAAAAAGTCAATTCGTGATATAGGAAAAGAAGTTGGCTACAAGGATACTGCTTATTTCTGCCGTAGGTTCAAGATGATGTTTGGCGTCCCTGCCGGAAAAATGAGAAGGAGAGATTCCTTGATTAACGTCAATTGACGTTGAAAGACAGATTCAATAGCATTTTATATTCCAATACCTCGGCCAAAAAACCGGGGTCTTTTTCTATCGCATTGCCTATTACCAATAGATCCGCACCGCTTTCATAGGCAGTTTTTACTTTGCCCAGAGAGTCCAGCCCTCCTCCGACTATAACAGGATTATTGGCCACTGACTTTACGGATTTTATCACCGCAGCAGATACAGGGGATTTCGCCCCACTTCCGGCGTCCATATAAAAGAATTTCATTCCCAAATAAAGCCCTGCGAGTGCAGTAGCCTTAGCCAAATCGGGTTCCGAATTGGGTAAGGGCATTGTTTTGCTGACGTATTGTACACTCGTAACCTCACCCTCGCTTACAAGCATGTAGGCAGTAGGTAATACTTCCAATTTCATTTTCTTCACGGTAGGTGCTGCAAGCACTTGATGGCCGATAAGGTATTCGGGGTTCCTACCAGAGATCAGCGAAAGGAATAAAATGGCATCTGCTTCTTCAGCCAGTTGCACCTGAGAACCGGGAAAAATAACAACAGGGATTTCGCCTGCAATTTTTTTAAGTGAAAGAACTACCTGTCTAAAATTATTGCGACTTAGTTGACTCCCTCCTACAAATAGTAAATCCAGATCAGAATTCTTGACCCAAGCATATTGCTCTTCGAAAAAGACTGCATTTGTAAATTTGTCAGGGTCAACCAGCCATGCAAGCCCTTTTCTACCGCTCACATGAAATCGTTTTAGAATCTTACTGACTTTCTTTTTCGACTTGGGCATCTCCCGACTTCGCAGCAAATAGGTTAGGCAAAAATTTATCCTTGGCAAAAGCAAGCCCCAATATCAAAAGGCGCTGGCCCATACTTGGCCAGAATGAAGATTTAGAGCCTTCTGTGAGCTTTTTCTCAATATCCTTGGTAAGCAGTCCTTCTCTTTCAAGAACTTCAAGCACCTCCTGCGTTTGACGGTCTTTCCGGGTTTTACGTGTTTTAGAAATAGCCAAGGCTATCAAGCCTCCTGCTAAAACAACCCCGCCAATTTTCACCCAGTCTCCGGACTCGGCCTTGAAAAGTTCAAACTGCCTGGCCAAAGTCTCCTCTAATTCTTCTTCTTTCTTTCTCAATTCCTTATTCATTCTCTTTACGTTTTTTGAACCTTCTTACCCTAAAAATAAACCCTTTCAACCCTTTCTGCACCTTATCCTCAGTAGGGTCGTGGTCTCTCAGTAAGAATAAAACAACGAGTATAACCAGATAAATTAACCCAACTAGCAAGAAACCCATATGTGGAGATTCAAAATACTGGCTTAGGAAAAAAGCCAGTGAAAGGCTAAAGAACAACAATACCAATAGGAGACTTCCACCCATCAAAATAAGAAAAATCATCCTGGTTAAAATCCCTGCAACCTGATCCTGTATTTCCAGTTTGACTAGATCTACTTTAGTCTCCACTATCCCTTTGACAGTTTGTATTATTTCTCCGATTCTTAGCATAATTAAAAATTTGTGAGATGTTACCCTTGAAATATGACACAATATACTTCAATTGGCAGGAGCAAAAAAATCATGCAATCACATCAACTTCCTGCTCTTCGTAAAATCTATATCTCAAAACAAGTTCCAATGCAAAAGAAATGGCTTCATTTATAGTGAATTGCTGGCAAAGAGATTGATCAATTTCGTCCAAGCGGCTATAGAAAGCCGTTGCAAGCGGAATTTCCATGTCTTTATTTATGCGATCGCTGGTAAGCAGGAACTCTTCCGCTTTCTCTTCCTTCAATATTTTGCAAATAATGAGGTCTTTTTTGCCATATTTGGTTCTACGGGCTGAGGCAGCAAACAGTCTACAAATCATTCCTCTTTTGGTGTGGTTTCCACAAAACCCCTTCTTACCGTCTTCGGACTGCGGTCTGTACATCACACAGCTACCACCTTCACCCTTACTTTCTACTAATGCCAAGGTGGATTCTGCCAGCCCCTTGTCATAGAGGTCAAAGGCTAACGGAAGAAATTCTAAAGGAGAAGCCGGTACTTTAGGGTTTGCGCAACAGAAGCCGCATCCCGAGACACAGCCTAAACCACTCTCAGATACAAATTGCTTTGTAGCTGACTCTAGCTCACCGAACACGTTCTGTGTAGCTTGAGATTTTTCAGCGAGATTCATCTCTATAGTTCAAATAGAACGCAAAAATACACCAGACCGGGGCGATTGGTTCCCCTAAGCAACGATTTTTTTCTATTGAGCATCAGTCATTTATCACGGGACAGGCTGAATAGTAGACCATATACCGTCGATTTCAGCCGAGAGATCGTTTTATTTAAATAAAAAGTAGGATATGAGCAATCTAGAAAATCAAAATGCAGAAGATAAAATCCGCCTTGCATTCAAAGAGCGGGATTGGAGTGAAATCAAAAGTGCTGATTCTTGGGTGATTTTTAAGGTCATGTCTGAGTTTGTGGAGGGATTTGAAAAGCTTGCCAAGATAGGGCCTTGTGTATCAATTTTTGGTTCTGCAAGAACACCGAGGGATCATGGGCATTATAAGATGGCTGAGGATATTGCCGCCAAACTTGTCCGCCATGGTTATGGAGTGATCACCGGTGGCGGGCCCGGAATTATGGAAGCAGGTAATAAAGGAGCACACTCCGAAGGAGGAAAGTCAGTAGGGCTGAATATAGTATTGCCATTTGAACAATTTGACAATATTTACATCGATCGGGATAAGTTGATGACTTTTGATTATTTCTTTGTACGCAAGGTAATGTTCGTCAAATATTCCCAGGGATTTGTGGTGCTTCCGGGTGGTTTTGGCACAATGGATGAATTTTTTGAAGCATTAACACTGATTCAAACCAATAAAATAGGAAAGTTTCCAATTGTGCTGGTAGGGAAAGATTACTGGTCAGGTCTGGTAGATTGGATAAGAAAAACTTTGCTGGCACATCATTACATCAATGAAATAGACCTTGATCTATTTGCAGTAGTAGAAAACCCTACGGAAGCAGTGAAAGTGATTGACGATTTTTACAACAAATATTTGTTGAGTCCTAATTTCTAGGACCAAAAGCGGAGCTTAAAACTCAAGTTTTACGCACTCATCTATTAAAGTTTTTAAATGAACAAATCTCACATAATCCCCCTTTATCTCTTGGTAATTCTTTGTCTGGCGATGGCAGCATACGCTATATGGAAAGTACCCGAAGAAATACCTCAGGAACCTAGTGTAGCGAATGTACAGATGCTACAAAATATGCCACTGCCTTCCCGTGACACCGTTAGACTTTTTGACCTTCCTGAGGAACTGACTTTTGCGGGGGAGAAAGTCCCCTTGGAAATAGAAGATGTCAAAGAACGGTTAGAACGGGAAATCTATGTGAATGCCTATTGGCAGTCCAACATGATTTTGCTAATGAAGCGATCAAGTAAATTCCTTCCTGAGATAGAAAAAATGTTGAAAGAAACCGGCATTCCGGATGATTTCAAATACCTCGCAATGGCAGAATCTGCACTGATGAACGTAGCCTCCCCCGCGGGAGCAAAAGGTTTTTGGCAGATTATGGAATCAACAGGCGAGGAATATGGACTGGAAATATCCAAGGATGTGGACGAACGCTATAACCTTGAAAAGGCCACCTATGCAGCATCAAGATATTTTAAGAAAGCGCATGCAAAATTCGGAGATTGGACAGCGGTCGCAGCCAGTTATAACATGGGGCAATCCGGATTTTCACGTAGGCAGGAGGATCAGATGGCCAAGAATTATTATGACCTGTACCTCAATGATGAAACGAGCAGATATTTATTCCGCATTTTGGCTTTTAAGGTAATCTTCGAAAACCCGGGAGAGTTTGGTTTTCATCTTCGGGAATCAGACTATTACAACACACCTGCTCTCAAAAAAATAATAGTTAACAATGACATTAAGAATCTTGCAGCCTGGGCCAGACTGCAAGGCAAAACTTATAAAGAACTAAAACTTTACAACCCCTGGCTTCGAGACAGGGACTTGAACGTGAAACGGGGAAAAAGCTATGAAATCCTGCTTCCGGAGTGATTCTAGAAAGTGTTGGAAATCCGGTAGAACCTGTAGAAAAAACCCATTATTCAAACCTGAAATGGAGAAGGGAAACCGCTTATTCTGTCAATGAACCAATCTTGCCCTTTCGGGTTATACTCTTTGAAGTTTACTGCGGCGTCCGGTCGAAATTCCGTACCTTTGCCGTTTAAAATTGCCAGCAGATTATATGAGTCAAGTCACTCCCGCACAGGAAGAATACATAGAGATTTTTGGAGCCCGAGAGCACAATCTTAAAAACCTAGACCTAAAGATACCCCGAAATAAACTCGTGGTAATTACGGGTCTAAGTGGTAGCGGGAAGAGCTCCCTTGCATTTGACACCATCTATGCAGAAGGACAGCGTAGGTATATGGAGTCATTTTCAGCCTATGCCCGATCTTTTCTGGGTGGGATGGAGCGTCCTGATGTGGATAAAATCAACGGCCTCTCTCCGGTAATAGCCATAGAGCAAAAGACTACTTCCAAAAATCCACGCTCTACCGTCGGCACAGTCACCGAGATTTATGATTTCATGCGTTTGCTCTATGCAAGAGCAGGGGAAGCATATTCTTATTTGACCGGATCGAAAATGGTTCGGCAAACGGAGGATCAAATCATCGATCTGCTGTTTACCAACTTTCTGAACAAGAAACTATACATCCTTGCTCCGATAGTAAAGGGGCGAAAAGGACACTATCGTGAGCTTTTTGAGCAAATCCGAAAAATGGGTTTCTCAAAAGTCCGTGTGGACGGAGTCGTCATGGAAATGGCACCCAAAATGCAGGTGGATCGTTACAAAATCCATGATATTGAGATTGTCATTGACAGAATCGTCGCAGAAGAATCCGATCGTTTTCGCATTACCCAATCCTTGAAATCTGCTTTGCAGCATGGCAAAGGAGTCATCATGATCCGTGATGAAGAGGGAGAGATTCATCATTTCTCGAAGTATCTGATGGATCCTGAGACAGGACTTTCGTACGAAGAACCTGCGCCAAATACCTTTTCCTTCAACAGCCCTTATGGAGCATGTCCCACCTGTAACGGACTGGGGATTACAGAAGAAATCACCCGTGATAGTATTATACCGGACCCGAAACTCAGTATAACAAGGGGCGGAATAGCACCGCTTGGTGAATACCGGGATATCTGGATTTTCAAAAAAATAGAAGCCATTCTCAAGCACTACAAGTGTAGCATGAGTACTCCTATAGAGAAATTACCGGAAAATGTAGTAGAAATTCTTCTTAACGGTGATAAAATAGAAGTAGCAGTAGATTCCGTAAAACATCCGGGAACCAAGTGGCACACCACTTTCGAAGGGATAATTAACTTTTTGAAAAAATATCAGGAAGGCAGTTCGGACAAGATCCAAGACTGGGTAAGTGAATATACTATTACACAGACCTGCCCGGATTGTCACGGCTATAGACTGAAACAAGAAGCATTACACATCAAAATAGACGACACCCATATTGGCCAGCTGGCTGTGATGGATATCCGTTCGCTGGGAGGATGGTTTGTAGGTCTGGAAAACAGACTCTCCGAAAAGCAAAATGTAATCGCAGCTGAAGTACTGAAGGAGATCCGAAAGAGAATTGGATTCCTGCTCGATATAGGATTGGATTATTTATCCCTCAACAGACCTCTTCGGACACTTTCAGGAGGTGAAGCCCAGCGGATCCGATTGGCTACGCAGATCGGAACCCAGTTGGTGGGGGTGCTCTATATACTGGATGAGCCAAGTATAGGGCTTCATCAGCGTGACAACGAAAAGCTAATCCAAGCACTTCAGAGTTTGCGGGGTCTGGGCAATTCAGTGTTGGTCGTAGAGCATGACAAAGACATGATGCTGGCTTCGGATTATCTCCTAGATATGGGGCCCGGTGCAGGTAGACATGGAGGAAGTATAGTAGCGGATGGCACACCTGCCCAAATCCTACAAACGGGAGGACTCACCGCCAAGTACCTCTCCGGAAAGATAGGATTACCTGTTCCGGCAGAGCGAAGAGAGGGGAAAGACAAGGTACTTACAATTAAGGGAGCAACAGGCAACAATCTCAAGAATATAGATCTTAAACTACCGCTAGGCACACTGATTTGTATTACGGGAGTTTCGGGAAGCGGGAAAAGCACCTTGATTCATGAAACACTTTATCCAATTCTAAACCAGCATATATATCATTCCAAAAAAAATCCAATGCCTTATGAAAGTGTAAAAGGACTGGAGCATTTGGATAAGGTGATAGAAGTGGATCAATCTCCAATAGGACGGACGCCAAGGTCCAACCCTGCTACTTATACGGGTGTTTTTTCTGATATACGGACTCTTTTCACCGAACTGCCTGAAGCCAAGATCAGAGGCTACAAACCCGGCCGTTTTTCTTTCAACGTAAAGGGAGGAAGATGTGAGGATTGTGAAGGAGCAGGAATGAAGCTGATCGAAATGGACTTTCTCCCGGATGTGCATGTGCCATGCGAAACCTGCAAGGGCAAACGCTACAATCGGGAGACACTGGAGATTCGCTACAAAGGGAAATCCATTTCCGATGTGCTGGATATGACGGTAGAACAGGCAGTAGAATTTTTCGATAAGCTTCCTAAAATCCTGAGAAAAATCAAAACCCTCAACGATGTGGGGCTGGGGTATATTACACTTGGTCAGCATGCCACGACTCTTTCTGGAGGAGAGGCTCAGCGCGTCAAATTAGCCACCGAACTATCCAAAAAAGATACCGGGAAAACATTCTATATCCTTGATGAACCGACTACCGGACTTCACTTCCAAGACATAGAACTGCTGATGCTCGTAGTAAATGGCTTGGTGTCTAAAGGGAATACTGTATTGATCATAGAACATAACATGGATGTGATCAAAATGGCAGATTATATAGTAGATCTGGGACCGGAAGGTGGAAATAAAGGCGGGACAATCGTAGTGCAGGGGACTCCCGAAAAGGTAGCTTCTACAGCTGGCAGCTATACCGGCCGATTTCTTAAAATGGAATTAAACAGCTAACAAGGGTTATAATCAAGGGTATCCTCCTTTTATCACATTAAGAAAGAGGAGACTCCTGCGTTATTTATCTTTGGGCGATTATGAACAGAATAAGACTGTATTGGTTCTTACAAGTACTCGGATGGGGTGGTTTTGCCGCTGTGAGTATTTTTTTGGCCTCTCTTTCCCAAGGAGTTACTTCTATTCAAATCTGGGCTTTTATTGTCCTGGCGGCAACAAATCTTATTTCTACACACTTTTTACGGTATATAGTCAAAACTTACAATTGGTTTAGACTCGGCATCGGCCAGCTTTTCTTTCAATCCTTTCTAGCCATAATAGCACTTTCATTAGCTAATTTTGTAGCGCAGATTCTGATAAACATTGCCTTTGGCACCCTAAATCCTGCCGAAGATTTCAAAATCCTGGTGATTCTAGCCAATATATTTCAGGCAATTCTACTTTATGCCTTATGGTTTGTAATGTATTTTCTGGTTCACTTTTTGGACAACTACAACACTACGTTGAAATACGAGGCGAAAATCAATGAAATAAGGCTAAATCACCTCAAAAGCCAGCTCAATCCTCATTTTATATTCAATGCACTGAATAGTGTACGGGCGTTGGTGGATGAAGACCCTATCAAAGCAAAAACGGCAATCACGAGAATCTCGAATATGCTTCGCTTCTCACTGATGATGGACAAAAAACAAACCATTAAATTTGAAGAAGAATTAAATACCGTAAAAGACTATCTGGAGCTGGAATCTATCCGTTTCGAAGAAAGACTGAAGGTAGAGTACCATATCGAGGATGAAGCCTACAGCTATAAAATTCCCCCTATGATGCTACAAACAATCGTGGAAAATGGAGTCAAGCACGGGGTGTCTAATTTGGTGAAGGGAGGTACGATTGAAGTGAAGTGCAGGGAAGGATTGCATGATGATTTGTACATTCAAGTCAAGAATAGCGGGCAGCTGACCCACCAGCCTTCATTGGATTCTGAAGACGAGCAAGGTCACGGACTGAGTAATACTGTACAAAGACTTAAGCTAATATATGGAGATAAAGCAAGCTTCCGTATCTTCAACTCAGGGAATCAATTCGTTATCACAGAAATAAAGATTCCTAAACAAAAAGTTACATTTGAATAACAAACTCAACAAAAATGCGAGCCATTGTAATTGATGATGAAAGATTAGCACGCAAGGAGCTGATCAATCTCTTAAACCAACTAGAAAGTGTGGAAGTAGTAGGAGAAGCTGTAAATGTGGACGATGCCAAAGATAAAATCGACCAGCTGAATCCGGATGTTATATTTCTGGATATACAGATGCCCGAGAAAACAGGCTTTGAGCTTCTGGAAGAACTGGATAACGTCCCCCATGTGATCTTTACCACTGCTTATGACGAGTATGCTTTAAAAGCTTTTCAGGTTAATGCCTTGGATTACCTGTTGAAACCTATCGAGCCGAAGCGGCTTGAAGAAGCTATTGCCAAGCTTCAGGGAAAAATAGATGGCTTTTCCAAAAACGAAGAAACTCCATCTATACACAGCCACAAGAAACTTACCCTTGAAGATCAGGTTTTCGTAAAAGACGGAGATAGATGCTGGTTTGTAAGACTATCGAATGTTCGATTGTTTGAGTCAGACGGTAATTATATTAAAGTGTATTTTGACAATTTCAAACCAATGATACACAAATCTTTGAATGCCTTGGATGAACGTCTGGATGAGAAATCCTTCTTCCGTGCCAGCCGAAAGCATATCATTAATCTAGGCTGGGTAGAGGGAATAGAGCCTTGGTTTAATGGGGGCCTTGTGGTTACTCTCAAAGGAGGCGATAGAATTGAGGTCAGTAGAAGGCAGGCAGCAAGGTTTAAGGAAATGATGAGTTTGTAGGTTTTATACCCAAATAAAAGCATTTGATTCCACTGATAATTTTAGTAACTAGGGAGTAAATAGGCCTATAGGCCAGAATAATTAGTTTCACTCCTAAAACGCACATCTGCCAGCTACTTATGAAAGAAGAGCGGATATTAATCGTCGAAGACGATATCAGCATCGCAGAAAATATACAGGAAATATTGGAACTCCTGGGTTATGTCAATACCGACATCGCCAACTCGGCAAATCAATGTATTAAGATCATCAAAAAATATCGTCCTGATCTGATATTCATGGATATCAAACTAAAGGGCGATAAAGACGGAATAGAGCTTGGAGAAATCTTAAAGAAAATGGTCGATGCACCATTAGTTTATGTCACTTCCTATTCAGACCCTACCATTATAGAGAGAGCAAAGCGGATAAATCCGGCAGGCTTTATCGTGAAACCGTTCAATACAAATGACATTCATGCCATCGTAGAGATTGTTCTTTATAACAAGCGGACAAAGCTGGCAACTGACGTAGCTGCGGCTGTCCCTACGAATGACAACCCTTACCTAGTAACCGACGCTGTCTTCATCAAAGCCGACAGTTCTTTTGAACGAGTTCCTTATGATGACATCTATTATGTGGAGGCCAATGGGAATATGGTCACCGTCTACACAAAGAAAAGAGAATTTAACATCCGCAAATCGATGAAGGAAATAGAGGAGACACTTCCTTCCCAGTTATTTCTACGGGTACAAAAATCATATATTGTCCACTTAGGACAAATAGAGAGTTTCAGTACAAAAGAAATAACACTACGCTCTGGAGCAACTGTGCAGGTAGGCAGACAGTACTACAACAGTTTCCTTGCAAAACTTAGCACCATCACAGAAAGCTAAAAACAAAAAGGTGGGCTAATTACCCACCTCTTTCGATCAAACAATCAACCAAATCTACCCTTACGAGTATTTCTTAGGGCTTTTTGCCCAGTTAACTTATCAAAAAACCGACTGCTCGGTGCTTATTTTTTTGAATTCATAGGCTTTTTCAGCTCCGGAATTAGAGGATATGCCGATATTGTAAGTTGGTTCAGTGTATTCAACAAAGGCAGTATGCTGTGCAAGGTTTGTTTCTACTTTAGCTTTCCATACAATGGTAATTGCCATTACGAAGCCCAATGCAGCACAAATGTTTTTTTGGGAAAATAGTGAAGTAATCATGGCAGTAATAAGTTGGTTTAATTTCTATACCGACTATATGCCAAAAAGCGACCCAAAACAACAAACACTTTAAAAATCAATGAGTTAAGAAAATCACATCATTATACTATGTACGTTTTTGAACATGTAAACCCCAGAGATGAACAATAATCCATAGATTGGCGGGTTACACTAAATGATAAAATTATAAAAAACACTTCGCAGTTAACCTGTTTTTTTGATAAGCTCAATGGGCCACAAGCCTGTTTCATTAGTCTCTAAAGCAAAAAAGCTCCGTCTGGAGCTTTTTTGACAAGTAAATGAAAGTTTACAACAACTCATTCGCAAGGTTTGCCAGCTCCGAGCGCTCTCCTTTTTCAAGTTTGATATGCGCATAGAGTGGATGGTCTTTGACACGATCTATCAAGTAGGATAAGCCATTTGACTGGGAATCCAAGTAAGGTGTATCGATCTGGAACACATCTCCTGTGAAGATGATCTTGGTGTTTTCTCCCGCCCTTGAGATAATTGTCTTAATCTCATGTGGAGTTAAGTTCTGCGCTTCATCCACAATAAAGAAAATATTGGACAAGGAGCGTCCTCGAATATAGGCCAAGGGTTGGATCACCAGCTTTTCCTGATTTACCAGCTCTGTGATTTTCTGAAACTCCTTATCCGTCTCCTTATATTGATTTTGGATGAATTTTAGATTATCCCACAGCGGCTCCATATAGGGATTAAGCTTGGATTTGATGTCGCCCGGCAAATATCCAATGTCCTTATTACTCAAGGGGACGATCGGTCTGGCCAAGAATATCTGCTTGTACTCTCTTCGTTGCTCCAGTGCTCCAGCCAGCGCCAATAATGTCTTTCCTGTCCCGGCTACTCCTTGGATAGAAACCAATCGGATGTTTGGATTGGTGATCGCATGAAGGGCAAAAGTCTGTTCCGCATTTTTTGGCTTAATATTATAGGCCAGCTTCTTGTCCACACGCTCAAGAATGCTTTCATCCGAATTATAATAGGCTAACACTGAATTCTTATTGCTTTTCAGAATATAGTAAGCATTAGACTTCCGCTTTCGGGTTCCCAAGACAGACTTAGCCTCAACATATCCTTGTTCATAAAGCTTGTTTATATGCTCGGGATCTATGTTTTCGAGGATGTATTTCCCAGTATTTTCCAGCTCAACGATATTCTTGATCTTGCCGGTTTCATAATCTTCCGCCAGCAAATCAAGTGATTTGGCCTTCAGTCTAAGATTGATATCCTTACTGACCAAGATTACCTTTCTGCCCTTCTCATGCTGCTTCAGGTATAGTGCACAGTTTAGAATCTTGTGATCATTCTTTTCCTCGCCAAAAATCTCATTGGCATTAATCTGATTTTCCGGATTCATCAGTACCCTAAAGTTCCCCTTTGTCTTCCCGTTCAGGGGAGTCCAATTGTGAATCATCTGATCCTGAGAGAGTTTATCCAGTAAACGGATAAATTCACGGGCTTCAAAATTCTTGGTGTCATTGCCTTTCTTGAATTGATCAAGTTCCTCCAGCACAGTGATCGGAATGACCACATCGTGCTCGGCAAAATTCATGATGGAGTTGTGTGCGAAGAGGATCACCGAAGTATCCAGCACAAAGATTTTCCGATCTTTATCGGATTTGGCTCTAGGCATGCGCAGGTATTGTAGTGGTACTATATGATTTAATTTAGAAAAATAATCGGGCTATTGTCAACGTTTCCGTGAGAATTTATGGTTAATTAAATATGTCCACTCCCTATACCTTTGACTATCAAACCAATAAAAAAAGGGCAGAATTTGTGATTCTGCCCTTTTGAGAAAAATATGCGTTTTTTAGTCCAGCAATGCGGCAATATCATCTTGCCCCAGACTTTTCATAAAGCTCTCTTCAGTATTAATCAGCTCTCCGGCCAGCGCCAGCTTACGGTCCTGAAGTGCCATGATTTTCTCTTCCACAGATCCACGGGTGATGAATTTATAGATGATGACTTTGTTTTCTTGTCCGATTCTATGTGCTCTATCAATCGCCTGAGCTTCCACAGCAGGATTCCACCATGGATCAAGCAAGAATACATATTCCGCTTTGGTCAGATTCAAGCCCACTCCACCGGCTTTCAGAGAAATCAAGAATACTTTTATATCTTCATTTTCCTGAAACTTCTCCACTTGTGCCTGACGGTCTTTAGTCGCGCCATCTAGGTAAGCATAGGAAATCCCTTCTTTCTCAAGGTATTCCTTCACGATCCCCAAATGCCTCACAAATTGGCTAAACACAAGCACTTTGTGCCCTTCAGAGATGGTTGATTGCAGCATATAGGTCACATCTTCCAGCTTACCCGATTCTCCCTCATAATCGTCCCGGACTAGTTTAGGGTGATTGGCGATCTGACGAAGCTGAGTAAGTCCACGCAGTAATGTGAATTGCTGATTATTTCTTCCTGTGCTCTGGATATCTGAAATAATCTTTTCACGATAGTAGCTTTTCACCTCTTCATACACTTCTTCTTGCGCTGCGGTCATGTCAGAATATTTCACGTTGGTGATTTTCTCAGGCAAATCCGTAGCCACCTGAGACTTCAGCCTTCTTAGGATAAATGGCTTGATCATCGCATGAAGTTTGGCAGATTTATCCACATCTCCCTGCTTTTCGATGGGAAGCAGAAACTGCTTCTTAAACGTATTCTGATTGCCCAACAAACCTGGATTGATGAAATTCATCTGTGACCAGAGGTCCATCGTACTGTTTTCCACAGGCGTACCTGTCAGAATCAATTTTTGCTTGCTCTTCAGCTGGTTTACTGCACCTGCGATATTACTCCCCGGGTTTTTGATTGCCTGGGATTCATCCAGAATGATATAGTTGAAATAGAAATCCTTGAGCACTTCAATATCCAACCTGGTGATCCCGTAGGAGGTCAGCACCAAATCATAATCTCCAAATCTCCATGGATCTTTGATACGCTGAGTCCCCGAATAAACCAGGATTTTGAGATCCGGAGTGAACTTCTTGGCTTCCAGTTCCCAGTTATAAATCAGGGAGGTAGGCATCACCAAGAGGGAAGTCAATCCAGGATTCTCTTCCATCTCGTGGGCAAGCAAAGCGAGTGTCTGTACGGTTTTACCCAAACCCATATCATCTGCCAGACAGCCCCCAAACTTAAATTCATTGAGAAATCGAAGCCAATTGTATCCTGCATGCTGGTAAGGACGAAGAATCCCTTCAAAATTACTTGGAAGAGAATATTCCTCAATTGATTCGAAGTCTCTGAGTCTTTCCAGCTTCCTACTCAGCGTGACCTGGACTAGATTCCCTTCTTCCATTTCTCTAGCCAGGGCCAAATGATGTTTGCGCAGCACCATGGTATTATCATCTCCACGGTCTTCCATGAAATTAAAAAGCTCGGAGTAATTCACAAACCAAGATGAAGGAATCACGGCAATTTCCCCATTAGGCAATTCGAATTCTGCTTTCCCCTGAAGCAAGAGCTTTCGAAGCTTTGCAAAAGGCACAAGGTAAATTCCGAATTTGATCAGCGCTTTCACATCAAACCAATCAATATTTTCATTGACCTCAATGGAAATCTGTGCCTTGCCTATGTTATAAACCTTGCCTTTGGCATTCGGCTTTTGGACAATTTTGATCTTCTCAATATCCAGAAAATCTTCGTTTTCCCCAATCCACTCAAAGGCTTCCGTCTTGGGCAACGCATCTTTACCCATTTTGAATTCCAATCCTTTGTCCCGAAGCAATTTCAGATACGCTTTTTCTTTTTGTGTGCTGCGTATCGTTTTATAGAATGTATAGCTATTGTCCCCTTCTTCCAGCCTTACGGAAGCACCATGTTTTTCCGAGCTCGGTGTCTGGACGGGAAAATCAATACTTCCGTACTTAAATCGAAGTTCGAACACGATCTTATCTTCCTCCAGTTTCTCTCCTTCTTCCCCAAAGAGATTCTTTCCTGATCCACCTGGTAAATCACTGATGTTTATAAAAACTTCCGGTGTGCCTCGTTCAATATTAATGTCAAAACCAACAGATTCCACATCGAATTGGGAGATCAGATTGGCCATGAAACCGCGGTAATAACTTGGCTCTATTCGCTTGTCGATGACAATAAACTTTTTGTTCAAAAATGCCTTGAGCTTCTTCCCATCAATCCCCTTTTCAAAATGAAAGAGCTGACCTTGAACAACCAACCATCCGGGATCGTTGCTGATGAAGTAACCATTCTTGTATTGCCAGTCAAGTTTCTCTCCTTTGAATTTAATGGTGGGCCAGTAATGGGTGTTTTCCTCATTTTTGTGAAAATGAAAAAGCACACTTGCACGCTCAGCATTTACTGCTATTTCTTTCCATACAGGGTTACCGTCACTTCCCATTTCAAAAAGCCTCTTTCCGATCAGCAAAGGCATTATTTTCGAGCGCTTTTTCTCGATTACTTCTTCTATGGCATCCTGAGTCTTTTTATCCTCAGTTTTGGGATCAAAAATTTTAGCCAAATATTGCTTTGGACGTATATTACCTCTTTTGATAAAAGGCTTTACTACTACTTCAGGATTCATTGAATCCATAATTTTTATCAGGTCATAGTCTGTCTTGTCCAATCCCGAATCAAATTCACCGGCATTTGCAGAACTGATATTTTGATAGGCTAGGGAAAGTCTTCCTTGAGGGTCTATCTGTACTACAAAGGATTCAATAAGCAGCCCTAGGTACTCATGGCTATAAATAGAATAAACTATCTGAAAGGGTTTATCAGAATTAACTATCATATAATTATCGGAATAACAAAACTTCCTGAGATTTGGGGTTAAGCAAAAAGAAGCTAAGTCTTGGTTATATATCCCAAAAAAGGGAAAAGCAAGTTGAAAATTACAAAGAATACTGCTCAAATTCATGTTTTGAGTCAATTATCTGCCATAAAACATTAAAAGACCCTTTAAATCAGTATTTCTGATCCTAGGGTCTTTTAATGAAATCAGGAGAAAATACTATTCAGCAATCTGCTCTGCTTCCTCATTTTTTGAATGTTTCACTTCTTCAGATTTTTCAGGAAAAAACCTACCTTGAAAAACCAGAATCATGGCTACACCCACAAATATTGCAGCATCCGCTACATTGAAAATCGGCCAAAGTGCAGTATAACTACCTCCCCACACAGGAAGCCACTCAGGCAGATAGCCTTCCCAAATATCGAAATAGAACATATCAACCACCTGACCGTGAAACCAAGGCGTGGAAGCATTATATGGAGCGTTGTTTAGCCAAACTCCATAGAAGACAGAATCGACTAAATTGCCTATTGCTCCTCCCAAGATCATAGCTATACATACTATATATAAGCCCGGCTGTTTTTTCTCAATAATGTAGTATAAGTAATACCCTATTCCCACCATCGCCACCAAGCGAAAAGATGTCAAGAGCAATTTGCCATAATCAGAGCCCAGTTCCATTCCGAATGCCATGCCGGGGTTGGTGGTGTAATGCAGTTTGAACCAGTCCCCGAATATCGGAATCTGTCCCGGAGAACCAAAGTCCATCTGGAAGTGAACTAGCATTTTCACCACTTGATCAATAATGATGACCAATAGGGCGATGCCAAAGTATTTCAGGTATTTATTCATTATATGCGTTTTGCTATCAGGCTTTTTCTACCAGAACAGCTAGTTCAAAATCATCCATATCAAGTACTGTTGCATCTTCAGCAAGTGCAGCCAGTTCTAGGTTTAACGCTTGCACCTCGGTTTGGATATATTCTCCAAAGGAAGCGATAGCATTTTTCACCAACTCATTTCCATCAGCGATCTTAATGTTAATCTTATCCTGCACTTCCAGCCCCATATCCTTACGTAAGTTCTGGATACGGTTTACCAAATCCCTTGCGACTCCTTCTTCCTTCAGTTGGTCCGAAAGCGTCACATCAAGTGCTACCGTTACACCCTGATCGGAAGCAACTGACCAGCCCGGAATATCCTGAGATGTGATCAAAACTTCTTCCAGAAGCAATTCCAGACTTTCGCCATCAACATCAACAGAGATTTTACCTTCACGCTCTATTTCAGCGATTTCGGCTTGTCCCCATTTGTTTATAGCTCCTACTACGAAGCGCATTTTCGGTCCCAATTTCTTACCAAGAACCGGAAGATTTGGCTTCACATTCTTCACCAAGATTCCTGAAGCATCATCGATAAACTCAATGTCTTTGATATTCACCTCTGACTTGATCAGTTCTTCCAAATGAACAATCTGCGCTTTGGTCTTCTCTTTCAGGATTGGGATCAAAATTCTCTGTAATGGCTGACGCACTTTAACCTTCTCTTTCTTTCTCAGCGAATGAACCAGAGAAGAAATTGTCTGAGCCAATTCCATACTCTCCTCCAGGTCTCTATTGATCAACCCGGAATCTGCAGCAACCCAATCAGTCAGATGCACAGATGCTTTTGAATCGGATCCTGACTCCGTCAAGTTCTGGTACAACCAATCGGAGTAGAACGGCGCAAAAGAAGACATCAACTGGGTAAGCGTGAGCAAGGATTCGTAGAGCGTCTCGTAAGCAGCCTGTTTATCCACATTCATTTCACCTCTCCAGAATCTCTTTCTAGCCAATCTCACGTACCAGTTGGAAAGTTGGTCTATTGTGAAACCCATGATCGCACGGGTAGCTTTGGTCGCATCATAATTATCCATGGCTTCCTCTACCTCGGCAATCAAAGACTGCAGTTTAGACACAATCCACTGATCCAATTCAGCTCTTTCCTCCACAGGTACCGTTCTGGCTTTGTCATAGACAAAAGCGTCCAGATTCGCATACAGCGCAAAGAAATTATAGGTGTTCTGTAACGTGCCAAAGAAGCGACGCTGCACTTCCGTAACTCCGTCCAGATTGAATTTCAGATTATCCCAAGGATTTGCATTGCTCAGCATGTACCAGCGCACTGCATCAGGCCCGTATTCTTTAAGTGTCTTGAAAGGATCGACGGCGTTCCCCAGTCTCTTGGACATTTTATTGCCATTCTTGTCCAGCACCAATCCGTTTGCAATCACGTTTTTAAACGCCACACTATCGAACAGCATCCCGGCGATGGCATGAAGCGTAAAGAACCAGCCCCTTGTCTGATCCACACCTTCTGCAATGTAATCCGCCGGATAATTAGCGTTAAAAATGTCTTCATTCTCAAATGGATAATGCCATTGCGCATAGGGCATTGCTCCGGAATCAAACCATACATCGATCAGATCAGGTTCGCGGAACATCTTCTCCCCTTGGGAAGAAACCAAGATCACGTCATCCACATAGGGACGGTGAAGATCTATTTCCTTGCCTTCGTAAGGAGATTTTTCCATAAAACCTTTGGCGATGGATTCTTCAATGGCTTGCTCAAGTTCGGCGATAGATCCAATGCATAGCTCCTCTCTCCCATCTTCAGTTCTCCAGATAGGAAGGGGTGTACCCCAGAATCGTGAGCGGCTCAGGTTCCAATCCACCAGATTTTCCAGCCAGTTGCCAAAACGTCCGGTACCTGTGGCTTCAGGTTTCCAGTTGATCGTTTTGTTCAGCTCTACCAAGCGGTCTTTGTAGGCAGTGGTTTTGATAAACCAGCTGTCTATAGGATAGTAAAGCACCGGCTTGTCCGTTCTCCAGCAGTGTGGATAGCTGTGCTCGTATTTCTCGACCTTAAAGGCTTTATTTTCATTTTTCAGGATGATCGAGATGATCACATCGGTGCTTTTAAAGTCCGTCGCATTCTCATCATCCTCGGTGTAGTTTTTCACATAGAAGTCATCTACACCATATTTCTTATGGGCGGTTATTCCATGTTCTGCTACTTTTTCTACCAAGAATTCACCCACTAGTGTGATGAATTTCCCCTGCTTATCCACAATCGGAATATCTTTTCCTTGCTCATCCTTGACGAAGACGCCGGGCACATTATTCTGTGCCAAAGTTCTAAAGTCATCCGCACCGAAGGCTTTGGCAAGATGCACGATACCAGTACCGTCTTCCGTAGTCACATAATCCCCTGAAACGACCGTAAATGCCGGATGCGGAAGAGCCAAGTCAGCTATTGGAAACAGCTGCTCATATTCCCAGCCCAGCATGTCTTTGCCTTTAAACTCTCCGATTACCTCAAAAGGAATCAGTTTATCCCCGTCTTTATAGTCTTCCAGCTTAAGATCAGCAGCTTTCGGATTCAGGTAGGCATTCATTCTGGCTTTCGCCAAGATCACTGTGCAGGCATCGAACGTATAAGGATTGAACGTCCGTACTTTCACATAATCCAGGTTCTCACCGATCGCCAAAGCCGAGTTGGCCGGCAAAGTCCAAGGCGTAGTCGTCCAAGCTAGGATATAGGTATTCTCTTCGCCTTTCAGCTTAAACTGTGCGGTGATGGACGTGTCTTTTACGTCTTTGTAAGTACCTGGCTGATTCAGTTCATGAGAGCTCAAACCCGTACCCGCAGCAGGAGAATAAGGTTGTATGGTGTAGCCTTTGTAGATCAGATCTTTGTCGTACAGCTTCTTCAGCAAACTCCAAACTGACTCGATATACTCGGGCTCAAACGTGATGTAGGGATCATCCAAATCCACCCAATATCCGATTTTCTCCGTGAGTTCATCCCATTCATTTTTGAATCGCATGACCGTCTCGCGGCACTTTTGGTTGTATTCCTCTACTGAAATCTTCTTACCGATATCTTCTTTGGTAATCCCCAATTCTTTTTCGACCTGTAGCTCCACAGGCAAGCCATGCGTATCCCAGCCGCCTTTTCGCTTCACCTGAAAACCCTGAAGCGTTTTGTATCGGCAGAAAATATCTTTCAGCGTACGCGCCATCACATGGTGAATTCCAGGAGTACCATTTGCCGAAGGCGGACCCTCAAAAAATGTAAATGTTTCGGCCCCATCACGGTGGGCAACTGATTGCTCGAAAATCCGGTTTTCTTTCCAGTACTTCAATACAGACTCCCCGATTTCGGGATAATCCACTTGTTTAAATTCCTGATATGTCTTCACTGTATCCTTTCTTACGGGCAAGTAGGTGATAATTAATTTTGGGCGTGCCCCGTCTGAAAAAGCCGGGGTCGGGCTATCCGCTGTATCCATTACCCCCGATAACCATCAGGGTGTGTGGATGCCACTTCTATCCCTCACGCAATCAAGGAAACATCCTCCTCAAAAGCAGGCACAAAGATAGAAGAAATCCCCCTTTGTGGGAGGATGAATCGGAAAAAATGCCAGCTTTCAATAGACGAAGTCTCTCTTTCAATTTTCCAATCTTCAAATTTTGCAATCTTACAATCCATTTAGTTCTAGCATCTTGATACTTTTGCCTTGCTACTTACTACTAATCACCAGCTCATAACTCACACTTCTGCCTCCACCTTGTGGCAAAAAGATGCCTAATTCCGTCAATCCCTGTAAATCACGGGTTGCTGTGGCTTTGGAAGCTTTAGTGATCGCAATGTATTTCTTCGCAGTCATTCCTCCTTCAAAACCCGATGGCCCCTCGGCAAGCATTCGGTTGATGGCTTTTATCTGACGCTCATTGAGCACATTCGCAAAGCGATCAAAGAATTTGACTTTTTGGAGCGTGAAGTTGATCAATTGCTCCGCGCTAAGCTGTGCGTGATAGACCGTGTCAGCAAAATAGTCCAGCCAATCAGAGATGTCGTTGGAGCTTTGCCCACTTTTCAGGGCATGGTAATACTCATTTTTCTTCCCCTCTATCGTGCCGGAAAGACTGATCAAAGTTGCATGCCCCAAGCCTTGATGCAGTGCTTTTTCCGCCAATGCGCGGCCTATTCGACCATTGCCATCTTCGAAGGGGTGAATCGATTCAAAATATAAATGCGTGATTGCCGACCGAATCAGTGGATTGTTTATCGCCTCAGAATTGCCGGGAGCAGTCTTGTTGAACCAAGAAATAAAAGAGTCCATTTCTGCAGGAACCACTGCTGAAGGCGGTGCTTCAAAATGGATAATCTCTTTCCCAATCGAACCCGAAACCACTTGCATAGGAGCAGTATCTGCACGCCATTGCCCGGCACTCACATAGCGATTGCCTTCCATCAGTAGCTCATGCCACTCGAAAAGCATTTTTTCTGTCAGGGCTTGAGCAAATTCCGACCGTACCTTGATCATCAGTTTGGCAATGCCTTTGGCGCGCCGATCTTTGACAAGCAAAGGCTGCTCCTCATGAATACCAAGATTCTTCTTGATAGAAGACATCACATCCGGCTGGCTGAGAAATTCACCTTCGATTTCCGAGGTTTTAATTGCTTCCACTACCATCATTTCCAGAAGCAATTCAGTCTGATTTCCTTCAGACAAACCGGTAAGTACGCCGGATAGTTGTCCGGATTTCATAAGAAAATCAAGCAGTATTTTTCCAGACTTCCCTTCCTTATAGGTGAAGTTTGGCCAATCCGACTGTTCCCAATTGTATCTCATGAGCCAAATATAATAATTATTCGGCTCATAATTTAATATAATATGATCCGAATAAGGAGGGTAATCGGCTCATAGCTAAAAAATCTTCAAAAAAGCGCATTTTTACGTCAAGGATATCCACCTCTCATTCTCTGTTAGTAATTTTAGGTGACACCACAAATTATTTACATGAACTCAAGAATTTGTCTATACACAATGGCAGCGGGCTTTGCTTTTGCCTGCTCATCCCCAAAAACCACAGAAGAAACAGAAGCTCCAAAACTTTCCGGAAACCCCATTTTCGAGGGCTGGTATGCAGATCCTGAAGGAGTTGTTTTTGGAGATGAGTACTGGGTATATCCTACCTTCTCCGCAGGATATACAGATCAATTGCACTTCGATGCTTTCTCTTCCAAAGATCTGGTCACATGGGAAAAGCATGCAAATATCCTTGACACCGCAGCAATCAAGTGGGCCCGTCAAGCGATGTGGGCACCGGCTGCGATTGAAAAAGACGGCAAATATTACCTGTTTTTCTCTGCAAATGATATTCAGCGACCCAGCCGTGAAGGCTGGGATCCCACTAATGACATCAATCATTTTGGAGGATTGGGAGTGGCGGTTGCTGATTCGCCCGGTGGTCCTTTCAAAGACCACATCGGTAAGCCGTTGCTATCTGAGTTCCACAACGATGCGCAGCCGATAGATCAATTTGTATTTAAGGACACTGATGGCACTTATTACATGTTGTATGGAGGATGGAGTCATTGCAATATAGGCAAGCTAAATGCTGATTTTACAGGATTCGAGCCATGGGAAGATGGGGAACTTTTCCATGAAATCACACCTGAAGGTTATGTGGAAGGCCCTTTTGTTTTTATCAGAGAAGGAAAATATTACTTCATGTGGTCTGAGGGTGGCTGGACAAATAACAGCTACAAAGTAGCCTATGCGATGGCGGACAAAATCACAGGTCCATGGAATCGGATTGATACCATTTTAGAATCTGACACAACCGTAGCGATGGGAGCTGGTCATAATTCGGTGATTCAAAAACCTGAGACGGACGACTGGTACATGGTTTATCACAGAAGACCAATCCCAAATGAAGGCCGTGATCATCGCGTAACGGCAATTGATGTGATGGAATTCAACGAAGACGGTACGATCAAGCCTATTAAAATGACGTTTGAAGGAGTTGCTGCTAATCCAATTAAGTGAACTACCGGTATTAAAATAATCCGCCGTGATGGTTATAACCTATACTAGGCAAACATCACGGCAGGAATATATTTTTTGAATACCGGAAAATAGATTAATCAACTTTATCATAAAGCAGCTCTCCAATACACATAAGTTGGACACCTGTTATGGTATCGTTGCATTCGAAGACAATACCTAATTTATTACCATTTTCAAGTTTTCTAAGAACGCCGTTTGACTCTCTATAATTTGTGGACATTTCTTGAGCCTCCAGGCTAGCTAAGCTTTCAGCATATCCCTCTGGATATTCCTCATAGTTAATTGCATTAACGTCTGTAACTGCAATAGAAAAGTTTTCATCTCTAAGCAGATAGGTGCCTTTTGCATGATAAGAATATCCCAAATCAGAGTCCTTCTGGCTTTCTCGCACAATCTGGAACTTTTCATACGTTCCATCCTGATTAAACTCATACCTGTCTATATACCAAAGCCCTGAATCCGTGTTTTGGCGGGCATTTTCATAAGCTCCACTCAAATAACTTAGTGAAATTGGATCTTCATCCTCTTTGCAGGAAGTAAAAAGAATGGCTACAAAAAGAAGTAAGTAAACTGATTTTAACATAATGAAAGGGTTTTGTTGGAAAGGTATAAATCTGACGAAAGAAATTAATCTTACGCTACAAAAAATCGATTTCCCCTTTTTAAATTTATTTGTATCCGCATGAATGCACGTGCTAGAATTATGTTTGATTATGTCTTGATTTCATAATGAAAAGTCCTCCCTTGCCCGCCGCTGGGCAGGAGGGAATTGCCAATGCTGAACTTCCCAAATAAATACGTGCAGCTAAACGGATACATAGATTTAAAATTTTTAAGAGTCCTACAGACACACATTATCATACTATTTTTTTAAAAAGGCGAGTTCACAATTCTCCATATAAAATTGGAGACCTGAAAATTGGCGTTTTTTTTGTTCTTATAGCACTTAACAAACTGAATAACAACTATGAAAACTCTATATATACCAGTACTGGCTGCTTTAGCAATGATAGCTTGCAACCAGCCAAAAGAGGATTCCCCAATAGACGCAGCCTTTTCCCCGGACGCTGAACATATTCAAAAAATCAATACCGAGTGCTTTCACTATTTTGGTGAAAAAGACACAGTCAGACTCACTACCTACGTAGAAGGAACCAAAGTAACCGGAACACTAGACTATATGATTTTCGAAAAAGATAAAAATAGCGGTTACATCAAAGGAGAACTAAGAGATAATTTGCTTATAGCAGAATATACTTTTATGTCCGAAGGGGATTCTTCCAAGCGTCAAGTTGTTTTTAAGAACACGGAAGAAGGGTGGAAAGAAGGTTACGGTGAAATGAAATCTGAGGATGGTATTCCTGTGCAGGCAAACATTGATTCTTTAAACTTTAACCACGCTCTGGTCTTGTCTCCTATACCTTGTGACTAGGATCTGCCCGACACGGTTTTGGCTTTCTCCTGTCAATTTGCTAAATTTTAAACTTGCCTCTCCCAAAATCACCTTTTTCAGTGACTGAAAATATCAGTTCATCATTCATACCCCGTTTAAACTGAGTTTATGAAATATTATACAAGGTTGGTAATCCCGCTTTTGGTGACCCTCACACTTGCTTTTTCAAAATTCTATTTCAAAGCTGTCTCCAAAGATTGGGAAGGAGTATGGTCTTATCTCCCCCACATCAACACTGTTTTCATTATTTGCGGATTTACCTGGTGCCTATTGGTATTGATGCAGATTCTAAAGCGAATCTTTATCAAACAATACGATATCTCAAAAGAAGATAATCTTCGTGCAAGGAAAGTGCTTACCCAGATAAATATCTTGGTAAAAGTCGCCAATTTCGTAATCATACTATTGGGAATAGGCTTAATACTTATCTCTTTTGACTCGGTCCGGAAAGTTGGTGTAGGCTTCTTTGCTTCAGCAGGAGTAGCAGGCATCATCATTGGCTTTTCTGCCCAGAAAGCGATTGGTACGCTGATCGCAGGGATTCAAATCGCATTTACTCAACCCTTCAGACTTGAAGACGCTGTTGTCGTAGAGGGAGAATGGGGGTGGATCGAGGAGATAAATCTAAACTACATCGTAGTGAGAATATGGGATCTCCGCAGGCTGGTGCTTCCTACCACCTATTTTCTGGAAACACCCTTCCAAAACTGGACTAGAACCTCGGCTGATTTATTGGGGTCTGTTTTTCTTTATACAGACTACACTGTACCCTTTGATGCGCTACGCAAAGAATTGGATAGAATTCTGGAAACTACTCCTCTCTGGGACAAAAAGGTAAAAGTACTACAGGTTTCCGATGCCAAGGAATTCACTGTTGAAACAAGGATTTTGGTCAGTGCAAAAAACTCTCCCACTGC
The DNA here is from genome assembly GCF_014838715.1 of Algoriphagus sp. Y33. Lineage (NCBI taxonomy): Bacteria > Pseudomonadati > Bacteroidota > Cytophagia > Cytophagales > Cyclobacteriaceae > Algoriphagus > Algoriphagus sp. Y33. The sequence continues at coordinate 5,045,396 of NZ_CP061947.1, forward strand.
TTGGGATTTACGGGTTTTCGTCAGGGAAAAAATGATTGAGTTTATTCAGAAAAATTACCCCGAAAGCCTTCCGAAAACCAGAATTGAAATGACCCAAAAGAATAATCCATGATCTACTTAATCAAAAGAAATAAACCTGATTTTTCAATTCTCCGGCCAGAACTTGTATAGAAAATGGCTTTATAAACATAGTTCCCATTTGGTGCCTCTTTTCCCAGCCATGAACCATCCCATCCCTGAGTTTCCAATGAATTGTCTTCAAAAATCAACTCCCCCCACGTGTTAAACACATAGAATTCGATGGAGGAAAAACCTATATAATAAGGTCTAAAATAGCGGTTCTTTGCCTTAGAAGGAGTAAATGCATTGGGGAAGATAATCCTGTAATCATCCCTTACTACCACCGTTCGCTCATAAGAGTATATACAACCAATACTATTTGTGACACTCAAGGCTACCGTATAATTCCCTTTTTTAGCATAAGTATGTTGTGGGTTCTTAAGATTACTTATACTCCCATCTCCGAAATCCCAATGCCACGCTATGCCATCCCATAGGGACATATCTATGAAATTAATCTCCTGAAGAACCTGAATGGTGTCATTTACAAGCATGTCACCATTCCCCAGGTCCATTTCATAATTAAAGCTCGTTTCCAATATCTCCTCCGCGATCGTTACATCAATGCCTTTAGTCTCCGACCAGCAATTGAAATCCTTGTAACTACTTTTAACCAAGTATACGCCGTTTTCAGTTTGATGATAGATCTCGTCGATAGGTATTGGTCTTCCTAGAGGATCCAAAACCTGATAGTCAAAAGTTTCCGTGTCAAAATCAACTATGGAATTACTCAAATCCACAGAACCGTTAGGGTCGCAAAGTGCTGACGGCCTCGTAGTACTTAGTTCGGGAACATCAAAAACTCTGACTTTGATGTGTTCTAATGAAGCTGGTATATCCCGATCGGATATTCCCACATAATAGTTATATGTAGAGGCTTGAAGATAGGTATTTGCCGTAGATTCATAGACTAACCCAGTAATTGTAAGCGCTCCATCACTTTCAATTTGAAATTCCACTCCATCTACAATTTCCGAGACAATTTCTTCTGTGCCTGCTGGATCATGATACCAAGTATATAAAGCTCCCGCCTGATTTTGTTTGGGTCTAATAGAAACAGGCTCACCTTCGCAGATTTCTATAAAATCAGGGTCGTTCGTTTGTCCATATGAAACAGTTGTCGAAAGTAAGATTAAAAAAAAAAGAAGAGTTTTAATAAGTCGAAGATTTTTTGTTAACAATACTCATTCAAAACAGTAGAAAGGTAATGATAGAATCAGCAACTACTATTTTTACTATGGAACTGGCCAAGCAGTGATCTACAAAACATTCTGCATTTGTGTAAATTTCATGATTTATATTTTACTATGCAAAACAAAACCAACTAATGTTCTAACCATCTGCATCATTTAGAAATCAGACGTTTATATTTTGATACTAGGTGCTCAAGTGCAGGAAAAACTCTCAGGATCACCACCTTTAAAATCCCATCATCGAATCCTTCAAGGCTTAGTCTTTAATAAAGTAGACGCACCTGTTTTGTTGATTTATTGCCTAACTATTGACGAACCTATGAAGGATTTATAGCAAAAGTAATTTCTCCCTGATCTACATGATCGCACCCAGAAACCTACAAACCTCGATACTAACTTAGTATTTGAAACAAGGGATAACTTTAGATTTTTGGTTTCTGCTCTTCTCATCTCCCCACAAAAAAGTATAGGTAAGCGAAATCTCATGTGCACCCCCACTATTTTTTAAGCCTAATTTTGAAATAGTTACATCATAAGAATAACCTATGTCAAGGCCATTTTCCAAGGACACCCCTACCAATCCTATGACAGCCTCATTATTAGGCAGGTTGTTTTTGGTAGGAAGTCCTCTATACCACACTCCCAACACCAACGGGCTCACGTACAATTGTGTCCCCACGTCCAGTTGATTGAACGGGTCTTGCTGCTTGTAATTGAAAGCAAACGAAAGGGTGCGCTCTGCATATGCATGTGTGAAATAATCTCTGCGGCCTGGCGGCAAATCAAATTTTATACCACCCTGGGCAGAAAATTTCATCGGGAGCTTAGAGATCTGACCCTCTACAAATGACGTATTAGGTTCTGACAGGTGATGGACCGATGCTCCTAACCAGATTTTATTGGAGTAAAACATACCTCCTGCACTGTAATCCATAAAACTGTAACGGCTATCTATCGGGATTCCATCGAGTTCATCTGATATGCCTCCTATAGTGCCATTGATGATGTCAATCTGGGTTCCAAACACCAAATCTGAAAAGAATGCATCCCGCTGCATATAGCTGACCATACCTCCAATCCGGAAAAACATGTTTTCACTCAATTTCAACCGATAAGCATAAGAGAGTCCGATTTCATTGGTGGAGAGATTTGCCAAACTTTCCTTGTTGCTGTTGAAAATCAATCCTATACCGCTGTTGTAATCAAAAATATAATGATCAATGTAGGCTGAATAGGAATTGAAGCTCTGATCCAGTCCCGGCCATTGATTTCGGTAGTTGACACCTACACGGGTAAGCTCGCTGGCGCCGGTCAATGCGGGATTTAGATACAAGGGAGCGGCATAGAATTGAGAGTACTGGGTATCCTGAGCTATTACATTGGAAAAAATGCAACAAATAGCCCCTAAAATAATAAATACGCCAATTATTCTCCTAAACATACACGACTAAACCACCACCATGTACAAATCTATACAATAGTAAAATGGCGAAGGTTAAATAATTATGATTTAACGATTTGAAGTTACTAGGGCTTATGATTGGGGGTTGCAATCAAGTTGAATTTCAAATCAAACCAACTTGGGAATGTAATGTCTGAATTACATTCCCAAGTTGCCACAATTTAGGTCAATAACTATACCAAAGGGAATGAGATTTTAAATATGCGAAATTAAATATCCAATATGACTTGATTTTTAATCAAATCCTCAAATACTTCCTGTTTTCTAATAAGTTGTGCTTTACCTTTCCACACCAATACCTCGGCAGGACGCAACCGGGAATTGTAATTGGAAGACATACTGAAACCATAGGCTCCGGCATTTTTGAATACAAGAAGATCTCCTTGTGAAACCGTCGCAAGCATCCGGTCTTTGGCCAGTGTGTCTGTTTCGCAGATATAGCCTACTACATTATACGGCATTAAATCTCCTTCAGGATTACTTAAATTATATACATCATGGAATGCCTCATACATCATAGGCCTGATCAGGTGATTCAATCCTGAATCAACTCCCACAAAGGTAATTTGGGGAGTTCTCTTCACCACATTTGATTCCACAATCAAATATCCAGACTCGCTTACCAGAAACTTGCCCGGCTCGAGCCACAGCTCCAATTTACGTCCGTATTGCTCACAAAACTCATTGAATGCCGCAGACACTTTTGTCCCCACTTCTACGATATCCGTCGCTGGATCACCGGACTTATAGGCAACTTTGAAGCCTCCGCCAAAATCCAAAAAGGTAAGATCAGGGAAGTTCATTGCTGCCTCAAAGAGTACATTCCCCCCCTTTAAGAACACTTCAGCATCCAGAATATCAGAGCCGGTATGGATATGAAGCCCCTTTATCTTAAGATTGAATTTCTCCACCACTTCCAATATTTCGGGAAGCTGCTGAATAGAAATCCCAAATTTGCTTTGAATATGGCCAACAGAAATTTTAGCATTTCCTCCGGCCATAATGTGTGGATTGATCCTGATACAAGCCGGTTTAGTATTGCCATAGGCGGTTCCAAACTCTTCCAATAGCGGGATGCTATCCAGATTAATCATGACTCCCAATTCGACTGCTTTTTTTACCTCTCGGAAATTCACTCCACTTGGTGTATACATGATTTCTGATGCTGTAAATCCTGCTTGCATGCAAATCATCACTTCTTCTATAGAGACAGCATCTACACCTTCTCCCGCCCTCTTTACCAGTTTCAATATATTGATATTGGAAAGCGCTTTGGTGGCATATTTGATTTTCAGAGGAACGGAGGCGAATACGGATTGAAGAGATTTGATTTGATTCACGATCTTTTCCCCATCGTATACATATACGGGCGTGCCGAATTCTTGGGCGATGGATTCTAAGCTTACTCCCTGGAGTTGAGTAGGATGTTGAGATGCTGACATTATCTGGAATTTGCGGCCAAAGATAGCCAAATAACAAAAAAAGGAGGCATTTGCCCCCTATTTTCATAAGTTATAGTGTAATTAAGAAAACGCTGTTTTCGAACCTAAATATAGAACAAGGAGTTGAAATTGAACATCATTCTCCTCACTCTGGGGCGGTTAAATATTGTTAAGCTCCAGTAGTAGCCTGATTTTAGGATTAAATTTGCACAATGTCGAAAAGTAATATCATTCTAATCGTTGTATTGATGTCTCTGGCGAGCTTTGGCCTAATGGGATTCCAACTGTATTGGGTGAGCAATGCAATCCGAATAAATGGAGAGCGCTTTGAGCAAAATGTATATCAGGCACTTTCAGGCACTGTCGAACAATTGGAGAAAGGGGAAACTTCGGCAGCTTTTTATAGCTATATAATGCAGGATTCTATCATTAGCAGATCCCTCTTCGAAAAAATTGACCCAATAGATTTTGATCTTACGGTAAACTCCAGGCGGATTTCCATATCCAGGCCTTCGCTGGTAGATTCGTTCTTTCAAGAGCCCGCCCCGAGAGTTAGCCAGACTTTTCGGAGAATCCTTGAATCAAGGGGAGTGGATATGAATCAACTTGAGGAACTTGATGCTTTTTTTGCCTACATGACTCCGGATTTGGCATCTAAAATGTTTACTCCGGATGAAATGGAAATTTTACTTCAAGAAAAGGAACGTCAGCTCCAGTATTTGAGTAGACGTGAAAATTCATCCCAACAGCAAGCTGCCACGATAAGTGAATCTATCGTAGAGGTCCGTCCAGAGTTCAACATCAGTGAAGATGCCTTGGAAAAGGTATATAGAACAAACATTAAAATTGAGTTTATTAACAAGGCTCTGGAAGAGATCACCGCAGGTCAGCAGGCAATATTGGACAGACTGGATACGGCAAAAGTAAGGAGGCTGTTGAAGGGATACTTGCTGGAAAAAAATATCTCTGAGGATTTTGAATTGGGACTGATCAGGGATGATGGTTTATTGCTGCCTATAGGGCCAGTCAAACAGCAGTTTGTCTTAAGCCAGAAGGGACTTCAGGCTAGACTTTTCCCTAATGACATCTTCGGAAAAGAAAACTACTTGACAATCTATTTTCCCAAGAAGAACACACATGTGATTCGCGAAGTCTGGCTTCCTATATCAAGTTCTATCCTTTTCATGGCAGTAATTATTTCTTGTTTCATCTATGCTATCAAGGTAATTATCCGTCAAAAAGCACTTTCGGACACTAAGAATGATTTCATCAATAATATGACGCATGAATTCAAGACCCCTCTAGCTACCGTAAGTCTGGCCGTAGAAGCACTCCAAGATCCAGAATTGTCCAGTCAGGACAAATTTCGTTCTAGGTATTTGGGCATCATCAAAGATGAAAACAAGCGACTGGTATCGCAAGTGGAAAACGTTCTTCAAGCTGCTGCGTTGGATAAGAAGGATTTCAAACTGAAAATAGAGACGCTGAATCTAACGGAGATTCTGGAGAATACCGTTGATCATTTTGGGCTTCAGGTTGAGAAAAAAGGAGGTCAGATCTCTCTGGTCAATGAACTGTCAGACCCGATAATTGAGGGAGATCACTTTCACCTTACCCATATTTTCAACAACCTGCTGGACAATGCAAATAAATACTCGCCGGAAAATCCAATGATCAGTATTGAGGCTAAAGATGATGCATCACAGATCTTCATCACTATAAAGGATGAAGGAATTGGAATGAACAAAGATGCACAGAGGAAAATTTTTGATAAATTCTACCGGGTTCCTACGGGAAATGTACACGATGTCAAAGGCTTCGGCTTAGGATTATCTTATGTGAAAGCCATGCTGGAAGCACATAAGGGAGGAATTCAAGTAAGCAGCGAACTTGGAAAAGGAAGCTCATTCACCATTAACTTACCAAAGAAACAATGAGTAAAGCGAAATTATTAGTGGTCGAAGACGATCCAAACCTGGGAGATATCCTACAGGAATATTTGGAAATGAAAGGGTATGAACCTACGCTTTGCCGTGATGGTGAAGAAGGTTGGAACAAGTTCAAGAAGGGAAAGTTTGATCTTTGCCTACTTGACATTATGATGCCGAAAAAAGATGGATTCACTCTGGCGAAGGAAATCAAGAAAGTGGAGGAAACTCTTCCCATACTCTTCCTTACTGCAAAAAATCAAAAGGACGACATCATTGAAGGCCTCAAAATAGGTGCAGACGATTACCTCACCAAGCCTTTCAGCATGGAGGAATTGCTGCTTCGTGTAAATGCCATCCTTCGTAGAACTCATAAAAATGAAGAGGTAAATCCGCTAAAGGTGTATTCATTTGGCGGCTTTGTACTCCACTACGATGAGCAATTCCTGGATGGGCCAAAGGGGCGTCACAAACTGACTTCCAAAGAAAATGAACTTATCCGTCTGCTGGCTTCTGAGATAAACAACCTCGTGAACAGAAGTCATGCGCTTAAGCAGATCTGGGGCGACGACAGTTACTTCAATGCGCGGAGCATGGATGTATACCTGAGCAAAATCCGTAAACTGTTAAAAGACGATCCAAAAGTACAAATCATAACTGTTCACGGTGAAGGTTTTAAGCTGATCGTGAGCGAGGGATGAGAAGCTGTCTGATGTTGGATGCCCGATGTCGGATGCTCATGTGAATAAAACTAACGTTTGAAGTAGAAAACAAACGAAAAGCCAGGGTGATTTAGTCGCTCTGGCTTTTGTTCTTGACTAGCGTCTTGCACTTTACACCAATTCCGCTCCGATTCCATTTCCTTCAGGGAAAATTACTTTTTCAGGTGTGATTACAATCCCCTTAGCAGGATCGTGGGAGAGTAGCATCGCTCCATCCATATCTACATAATCCAACAGGGGTGCTATATGCGCGATTGCCGTGATTCCTACAGAAGATTCGGTCATGCAGCCCACCATGGTTTTCATTCCGAGCTTCTTTGCCTCATGGATCATTCTCAGTCCGGGAGTGATTCCTCCGGCTTTTACCAGTTTCACGTTGATTCCGTGGAAAAGCCCATGACATTTCTTCACGTCAGCTTCTACTATACAGCTCTCATCTGCGATCACCGGAAGTTTGCTATGCTTGAATACTTCCTTCATTCCTTCCAGATCATCCTTTCCCAGCGGCTGCTCCATAAATTCCACTCCCAGCTTTTTCAGCTCTACAGAATAGGCTATGGCTTGCTCCGCATTCCAAGCACAGTTTGCATCAATTCTGAAAACTGCGTCCGTATGCTTTCTGAGCTCACGGATAATCGCCAAATCATCCGAAGTACCCAATTTAATCTTGTAGATCGGCCAGTGAACTTCTTTCATCTTTGTGACCATCTTTTCGACAGTATCTATGCCGACTGTAAAGTTGGTAATTGGGATATCGGAAGGGTTCAGCCCCAGCAGTTCGTATAGTTTCCGGCTCTTCTTTTTTGCATAAATATCCCAAACCGCCATATCCAGTGCGCACTGGGCAAAAGGATTGTCTTTAAAAATTTCCCTCCCAAGATCCCAAAGCTCCTCCGGGGTTTTCCACTCAGCTTTTTCCACGATAGGCCTAAATTTCTCCAAACTTTCCATCATATTGGTAATGGTCATTCCGTAAAAAGGATTTGTCGTAGATTCACCCAATCCGTAATATGCGCCATCTTGCAGTTTTACGATGAGGGTATCTTGCACATCCCTGCTTTGATGGGCGATAGTGAATGTATGTTTTAGCGGAAGATCTACCACTTGATAAGATATGTCCATTGAGGAAAATATTCGATTTGATGTAAAATTAAAGGCTTCTACCTTGTTTGACAGGCAGAATTACATTTTATTCAAGGTAAATAGAAAAAATTATGAAAGCCAGTTTTAACCTTTCGAACAGCTTGTTTTTGCTGTTTTTAATTTTCACTTTTAGTTGTAAAACAGCAAAAGTCTCAGCACCTGAAGTCACGGCTACTGTAGCGGCACTTGAATCAGCCTATTTCCAGTTCAAGGAACCTGCTATCACACACAGGAGATTCAGGCATGCCGACCTTCAGCCTTTGATTCAGAAGCATTCGGCTGCTTTTAGGATCACCACACTTGGGGAATCGGTGGAGGGAAGAAGTATTTCCAGTTTGGATTGGGGAACTGGCAAAACCAAGGTGATGCTATGGTCCCAGATGCATGGAAATGAAAGTACGGCCACGATGTCACTTTTCGACTTATTTAATTTTCTGGAAGCAAGTGGGGATGAATACGATGAACTACGGGATCTGTTGAAATCAAAGCTGGACCTGAGGTTTATCCCAATGATCAATCCTGATGGAGCAGAAGTATTCAAAAGAAGGAACGCTCTAGATATTGATTTGAATCGGGATGCTATTTCGCAGATTTCGCCGGAAGCTGTGATCTTAAAAGGAGCTAGGGATGATTTTGAGCCTAAATTTGGCTTTAATCTCCACGATCAGCAGGTCTATTACAATGTATCCGGCACCCCAAAACAAGCAACTATTTCCGTTTTGGCACCGGCATACAATTATGAAACGGACGTAAATGAAGTACGGAAGAGAGCAATGCAGACGATCGTGGGGATGAATCAGATACTCCAAGAAGTAGTACCGGGTAATGTGGGAAAATATGACGACGGATTTGAACCCAGAGCTTTTGGAGACAATATGACCAAGTGGGGGACAAGCACCATTTTGATCGAATCGGGTGGGCATCCCAATGATCCGGAAAAGCAATACATCCGTCAACTGAATTTTATGATTATTCTCAATGCTCTTGAACAAATCGCTACCCGAAGCTACGGGCAATACACAACAGAACAATATTTTGCCATTCCAGACAATGGCTTTCAATTGGTTGACTTGCTTATCAATGAAATCCGGATTCCTGTCAATGGGAAGTACTATCCTGTAGATCTGGCAATCAGAAGGCGGGAGAGCAGCGCAGGAGGCTCCTATTTTGTAACCGGATCGGTAGATGATTTGGGTGATATGCAGGTGTACTTTGGGTTAGAAGAATTTGATGCTACCGGACTGAACTATGCCGAAGGAAAAGTCTTTGAAACTGCATTTGAATCTTTGGATAACATTGACGGGGCCAAGGCAATGGAATTATTAAAGCAAGGGTATTTGGCAGTGAAAGTCAATAAAGGAGCTAAAGGCGATCTGCATCAGTTGCCCATCTTGGTTTTGCAAAGCACAGATAATTTCTCTGCAGGTTGGAGAACAGGAGAGTCCACTAATTTCTTTTTGGAGAAAGACGGAGTGAGAAAATACGCTGTTGTAAATGGTTATTTGATTGATCTGGAGAATCCTAAAGAGCAGGAATTTATGCAGCGGGTTTATTAAGATTTTATCAGGCATAAACCGGATTGGAAAGGAACTTTGAGAAATCAATTTAATCCCCAGTTAAACATCCTTAAATCCCTTCACTTGGCGGATTATTTGTTACTTAGCTGCCGGATCTAATTTTTACAACCATGAAGAACAATCTCTCCCCAATCCTTTTTGCAGTAGCAATCGTCATCGCATCTATTGTGCTGGGAAATGCAGTAATCAACCGAAATCGACCTCAGGGCACCATAAATGTCACGGGCTTGGGCGAAAGTAATTTCACGGCTGATCTGGTCGTGTGGGAAGGAAATTTCAGTAGAGAGAGCTTCGATTTGCAATCGGCCTATGCAGACCTGGAAAAAGACAAAAAACTGGTAACTGACTACCTGATTTCAAAGGGTATTCCTGCCGAGAAACTGATATTCAATGCAGTAAACACCAATCCAAAATATCAGCAAAACTATTCCAATGACGGCAGATACCTCGGACAGACATTTGATGGATATACACTAAATCAATCCCTAAAGATAGAATCTTCCGAAGTGGAAAAAGTAGAGAAAATCAGCCGTGAAATCACAGAATTGCTGAATCAGGGAATAGCCTTCTACTCCCAGTCACCCCGCTATTACTACACAGAACTAGAATCTCTCAAACTGGAAATGATCGCAAAGGCAACCGAGGATGCAAGAATCAGAGCCGAACGGATAGCCGAAAACTCCAAAGGAGATCTCGGCAACCTTATCTCAGCGAATATGGGAATCTTCCAGATCACGGGGCAAAACTCAGGGGAAGACTATTCTTGGGGCGGCACCTTTAATACCGCAGACAAGAACAAAACCGCTTCAATCACTATGAAGCTTAGTTTTGAGGTGGATTAGGGATAAAGACCGGAGATGTCAAATTGATAGAATTTCGCAGACTTATTCTGATTAAGTACAAATACTAGCTTCTTGGTGCTCTCTACAATATAGTATCTGTCAGTAACAGAAAAGTCCTTATCTACCTTAGTGTTAAATAATTCATATATTTTTGTAGGTGCATTTTTTTCTATGCTTTGAATTCTAATAATTTTCTCTCCCCGATTTTGATCAATAAACAATTGTAAATTATCAGTGGATATCTGGGAAAATATATTGCCTGTAAAAGTAGCTTCCTCCTGATTCCTATCTATCGATTGGATTGAATTTATTCCATTCTTATCGAAATCAATTATTGATAGGTTTCCAAGATTGATTAGGCTATACCGGAAATACTTCAATTCCGTTCTAATAGAAATACTACCGTTATCTTTAACTTTTGATGAAGTGATGTTGAAATAAGGTATCCCACTCTCTAATTCTTTTTTGTTATAATTTTTTTCCGCTAATCTCTCCATTGATTGCCCTACCTTTGGTTTTAGCTTTTCCAATTGATCCTTAGTAAAGGGAATAAAAATATACTTTGGATCCTTAAAATTTCTTTTATCTATGGTGTAGATCGCTAAACCTTCTGTTATTTCTGTAGTATTAGAATAGGAAGAATATCTTCCAACACATATCAAATTATTATCATCCAGCTTATGGATGGATACATCGTTTATAAAATTGGTGTCAGCAGTTCCTAAGGCAGTTTGTAAGTATTCACCCGGCTCATTCTGGATACTATAAATAGTATAGTAATAATCTTTTACCCCATTCTTAGCAGCTCCCCTAATATTTACACGCATTAAAAAACTAAAATCCCCACCGTTATCAAAATTTAAAGTAGCATTAGAATTACTAGTACTTACACCTAAAATATCAGAGGAAGACCTCTTGGATTTAATTGGCAATTCCACCAAATTAGACTTTACCACTTCAAAATCCCGGGTCAAGGCTGCAGTGAAAAGATATGATTCAAATCCTTCGTACTTATTAGGAACAAGAGAGTAAATTCCAAGCAATTTTTTGTCCTCCGACTCCACTATTGAAACTGTCTGACGCAGATCTATATTCTCAGCTGAAAAAACTAATTTTTTCGAATGGATCTTTCCGGTTTGTTTGTCGATTTCACCTATGTAAAATTCTGATTACCAGTCTTTAAAGGTCGTATAACCTAAATATAGTTTCCCTTGAGGAGACAAATGAACAAATTCAACTCTATCAAGGCTTCTAGGCATATGAAGCCATGCATAATACCCCTCCAAATAAATACTGTTCTGCAACTCAAAATCAGTATTAAAATAGTCAATATAGACTTCTGTCATTGTTCCATATAATCCTGTTAAATTATCAGATTCTCTAAGTAGGTATAATCCATTTTCATCAGAGCCTATAAATCCAGAATACTCGTCTAGTTTTTTGAGCCCCACCTCTTTGACAATATAAGGTATCTTATCCAATTCCTGTGAGTAGCTTGGGCTAAAGAAACAGCTGACAACTATCAGCAGAATTAAAAGTTTTTTCATATGATTATAATTTGTCTTTTAAAGGCCATATGGGATCATGCTCGATTTCATACAGCTAAAATTTTCTGAAACTACATTCTTTTTAGAATAAAAATCATTAATAAAACCAACCCATAAATAACCTGCTGATTATCAATAGTAAAACATGAATTTAGAGTTTATCCTTTTTGTAGACCCACTCATTTACATGTTGATTTCACTAAATTTGCAGAATGAGCGAAAAGGCCATCAAAACAGTACTTCATCCCAGAAATGCCCATCGTGAGCGCTACGATTTCCCGAGCTTGATCAGTTCTCTGCCTGAACTGGGTCAGTTTGTTTCTGAAAATGCATACGGCGACCTCAGCATTGATTTTGCCGATCCGAAAGCTGTCAAGGCTCTCAACAGAGCATTGCTCAAGCATTTCTATCAGATTGATCAATGGGACATTCCTGCCGGATATCTCTGCCCACCGATTCCGGGAAGAGCAGATTACCTCCATTACCTGGCTGATTTGCTTAAGGAAAGCAATGGGGGAAAGATGCCGAATGGTGAGGAAATCAAGGTTTTGGATGTAGGAACGGGGGCAAACTGCATTTACCCCATACTGGGAAATTCGATTTACCACTGGTCCTTTGTAGGATCAGAACTAGACGAGGAAGCATTGGGTTCAGCCCAGGAAAACCTGTATGCAAACCCCAAATTCCGTGGAAAAGTCACCCTGAGGCTTCAGGAAAATTCCAAGAAAATTCTGGTAGGAATCATCAAGTCAGACGATGTCTTTGATCTAGCGATATGCAACCCTCCATTCCATGAATCTATGGCCGCCGCTGAGGCAGGAAGTACGAGAAAGGTAAAAAACCTCAAAGGTAAAGTAGGCAAGAAGGTTACTTTGAATTTTGGTGGAAAGAACAACGAACTCTGGTGTGAGGGTGGAGAACTCGCTTTCATTCAAAAGATGATCTCAGAAAGCAAAACTTTTAAATTCAATTGCTTTTGGTACACGGCCATAGTATCGAAGGAAGAGCATCTCAGGGAACTGATTTTAGCATTGAAAAAAGCCAGAGTCGCTGATCGGAAGATTATCGAGATGACTCAGGGAAATAAGAAAAGCAGATTTATCGCTTGGACTTTTCTGAATCCGGAACAGCAGGAGAATTGGAGAAAAAGAAGGTGGACGTAGAATTTAAAATTTGAGAGTTTGAAATTGGGGAATATGTGATTATTCGCAATGATGTCAATAGCCTTGGTTTAATGGATCGAAGACCTCTGTCCGACATCAGGCGGGGGTGACGACCTGCCTTTGCCCGTAGGCAGGCGGAAGTGAGCCAAATGCTTAAGTTCACCAAATCCTAGAATGCTTTTATCTCTTTACCGGCAAAAAAGCGGATATACATAATAAAAAAACGGCGCTTGAATTAACTCAAACCGCCGCTCTTATGTATAGATACTTGATACTAAAATCTAACTTCTTGTTTCTGAAGCCACCGTCCGTGTCACCACGAACGGCTTTCAAGAACCTTGAATCTTTTTTCTTGACTCTAACACTCAAGCATTCAACGTGCTTTCTACAGAGATCTCCAAGTCCAGTACTTTTGAAATTGGACAGTTTTCCTCAGCATCTTTTACCAACTCGTCAAATTTCTCCTGTGAGATGCCGTCAACTTTCGCTTTTAGAACCAAATGGGACTTTTTAAGAGTACCGTCTTCGAAAGTAATGTTTGCGGTCACATCCAATTCCGTTGCGGTATATTCAGCTTCCTGCAAGTTAAAACTTAATTTCATCGCAAAGCATCCTGCGTGAGCTGCTGCAATCAATTCCTCAGGATTGGTGCCTACGCCGCTTTCGAAACGGGACTTGAATGAGTATTGGGTTTTGTCCAAAACAGTACTCGGTGTGGTCAAAGTGCCTTTACCGTCTTTACCTGTTCCTTGCCATACGGCCGTTGCTTTTCTGATCATGATTTAAAAGATTTTTAGGGTTAAAAGTTATAGTAGTGAAAGTAATAAATAAGCCCAAAAGTTCATCCAAATTCACGTGATTCCTAAGATTTCACCTGTTCTAGCTTAGGTTTTTCGGGCGAGCTGCCAAATGGCTTTTTGCCTGACAGCTCCTGAAACACTTCTAAATACTGATCCGTCACATAATCCCAGTTATAGCGTTGGATCAATCCTTGCCTGGCTGTGCCGCGGAAATAGGCCATCCTTTCTTTACTGCTTTCCGATGCCTCCACGATATCCTGAACTGATTCGGTTGATTTCTTAAAAAACCATCCATGCTTACCATTTTGAAGCATTTCCTTATTGAAGGGAGTGTCCAATGCCAAAATAGCGCAGCCAAAACCCAATGCTTTCAACATTGCCGGATTGGTCCCACCGTATTCATGTCCGTGAAAATAGGCAAAGCAATGGGAATACCACGCTGCCAATTCATTCTGATCGGTGACATAACCCAAAAACAGCAGTCTTTCATCTTCCTTATTCTTTAGGATGCTCGCATAATCGTCATCAAAAGGAACATCGCCTACAATGACAAGCTTACGCTCAGAGTTGGATTTTAAGAACCCATCTATTATTAGATCTGCATTATTGTCCGGGATCAGTCTGCCTACAATTAGAAAATAGCTTTGAGACTTAATCCCCCACTTCTCTATGGGCTCAGGATCCACATCGGCACGTGGATTTGCCCCATAAGCGATTACTTTTGAGTCTGCATTGAATAGTTCCTTGTAAACCCGCTGCATTTCATCCGAATCATTGATCAGCTGATCATAATATTTGGTAGCCATTCTTGATGCCCAAAAAAAGTATTTGGAAGCGATACCTTCCCACTTCGGCCTCAGCCATTCCAGTCCGTCTACATTAATTACAGTCTTCTTCCTGAAAAATCTTGATATTACTCCAAAAGGACCATTTGCACTGTTCACTACAAGAATAACATCTATATCTGAGAAGCAAGCATGAACCATAGAAAAGAAACTATGGGAGAGCTGAGTCAATTTTTTCGATTCAATCGCCGGAGTATAAATACATTCGATACCGTTTACATACCTGGGTTTCTGGGGAAACAATGCCCTATGGTTGTAAACGCGTACATGCACTCCACGCTTCACTAGACGTTCACCCAGTTCTCTGATCATCGTATCGTATCCTCCGTAAACGTACGGATATCCCTTCGCCCCCATAATGGCTACTTTTAAAGGGCTATGGTTTATTGATGTTTTCAAGAGAACTGTGTATAATTAAAATTATAGGAATTGATATTAAACCTCTGAAACCAACTTGGCAAAGTTGATCAAATACTTCTCTTGATTGAAAAATTCTTTTACACGCTTTTGACCGGCACGCCCCATATCTTTTCGTAACTGTGGAGAATCTATAAGCTTTTCAAATACGTTCACTGCTTCTTCATTTTTATCCCAAGGAATCAGAAAGCCTGTTTCACCGTCTATTACCATTTCTGTCGCCCCTCCATGGGCCGTGGCCACTACAGGTTTCGCGGCTGCCATCCCTTCCAAAACTGTGGTAGGCAGGGGATCCGGCAGTATACTTGGCACCACAAAGATATCAAGACCGTTTAATAATTCAGGTATATCTGACCGAAAGCCTAAATCCGTGACAACATCTCCTAGCCCCAACCTCTCAATATGCCTGCTGATATCATCGTAAAGATATTCATAACCGGTGAAAGCATCCCCAGCCATGACAAAATGAAGGTTGGGATATTTTTTATGAAGAAGTGCCGCAATATCCAAAAAATAAAACTGTCCCTTCCATAAATTGACCCTCGCTACCATTCCTATCAGGATTTTATCGTACGAAATCCCCAGCTCAGCTTTCAAATCATAATCAGCTTCTTCAAATGGCCTGATGTTGATTCCATTGTAGAGGAGCTTCAGGCGTTCAGGTTTGATGCTTGAAAGATTTTTTCGGACAGCCTCAGAGACACATAGGATACTGTCTTCTGTGTTTTTGATATAAAACTCAAGGGAATTTTTAAACCACTTTGGTTTCTCAACGATCTCATGGATATGCCAGATGTGCTTGACCTTATGCGTTTTTCGGAGTAAACCACCGATGATATTAACATTGGAATTCGTATAGATCAACTCTATTTTTTCCCTTTTGATCAGTGTGGATAGCTGCTTATATGCCGAAAAGATTTGTCCGGAAATTTTGACAATTCCCCTTGGGCTGAGCACTTGCCTACGTATTACTCCATGTTCTAGCTGTATAATCCTAATACCTTCCGCTTCAATCAACTCGACCAATGGCCCTGAATACGGTAGAACAGTGATTATATCCCATCCCATACGCTTAAAAGCTTGAAGAGACCGGATCAAATTTCTACTGGCTCCATAAAGGTCAGCAGCTCCAAAAATGACTAAAACCCTTCTTCCCTTCATAAAAACAAATGGGCTGTCCGGTTTTTCATATATTCTCTGTACAAAAATGACCGGCGAGCTACGCCAAAATTCTTTTTGATATCCAAAGCCGACTTAAACAATAAACTAGTCAATGGATTGGCCAATATTCTTTTATGCATCACTAAAATGCCTTTTCAGGCTTTCATAAATCTACTTTCCTACTTTTGATTATGCGGGCCGGATTACCTGCTATGACGCTATATGGAGGAACATCTTTTGTAACCACACTTCCAGCCGCTACTACTGTTCCTCTTCCTATCGTAACTCCAGCCAAAATAACACTGTTGGCCGCAATCCAACAATCATCTTCTATCTTCACATACGATCGGGTCACACCTTGTTCTATCATTGGATAATCGACATCCGCAAAATTATGATTTTCACTATAAATACTCACCCTTGGCGACATCATAACGTTATGACCGATCTCAATATATCCAGAGCACCCAATATAGCTGTATGGTCCGATGCTGCTATTATTTCCTACCTTTAGCCCTACACCTGCTTCCCCTCCATACAGGTTGGTAGGACGGATGATTGCATAGCTTCCTACCGTGACCTTATCACCGAATACAAGACCTTTCTGAGACAATCCATTGATTTCACAATGATCCTGGGCTATGAAATTCTTGCCTACCCGTATGTGGCCGGCTTGCCTGATGGTGACTCCCTTTCCTATCAGAAAGACTCCCTTGTGCTCTGAAAATGTCCATCTGATCAATAGTCCCCGCAGATACCATATTCCCATTCGGGAGATCAGACCAAGCGTAGAGAGCATATCCCACTCTTTGCCAAATCGCTCACCAAAATCCATACCGGTAATCCTTGAGAAACCTTTTCTTATAAAGCTAGGCATCGAGAATCTCTTTAAAATTAGCTTCTAAAAGTAAGAAAAACTTAAGCGTAGAAAAGTCCTGAAGACGAATTCTTCCCTTTGATATGAGCGATTCACGGAGTTCCGGTTCCAAAAGAATCCTTCTCATCGATTGATACAAGGAGGAAACAGTGTTTTCCTTCAGTATCATAGCTGCCCCTCCGGCCACTTCTATAAGTGCTCCCTGATTGGAAATTATCACCGGAAGATTATAGGAGAACGCTTCCAAAACCGGTAGTCCGAACCCTTCATTTAGTGATGGAAAAATGTAGGCAAGGGCATGGCTAAAATAGGCTGACAGCTCAGAACTCGACACATACCCTGGAAAAAGCACACGATCCTCAATCCCAAATTGACGCACCAAGCTTCGAATACGATCAAAATCATCCAATGCTTCCCTTGGACCTCTTTGCCCAACCAAAACTAACTTGCAGTCCTGAAATCCCTCCTCCTCTGCCAATTTGGCAAACGCCTCTACCAACATCCCCAGATTCTTCCTTTTCTCCATCACCCCCACGTGGAGAAAATAGCGAAATGGAAATGGATTACCGACATCAGAAATTACAGGTTGAAGATCAGATGCAGGATAAACTACCCGGATGGATGAATGCTGGAACTTCCCTAATTGAGTCAGTCTAGCTTTGGAAAATTCCGTAATCGTAATAATACTTCCATTTTTTGCCAAGCCTTGCCGTAAAAAAAACAAATAATAGTTCAGCCATAGCTTATTGTAGTGCTCCGGGTTGTCCCAAAAAAAGGTATCATGAATTACAGATACTTTCTTTCCCCTGGCAAA
The DNA here is from genome assembly GCF_014838715.1 of Algoriphagus sp. Y33. Taxonomy (NCBI): domain Bacteria; kingdom Pseudomonadati; phylum Bacteroidota; class Cytophagia; order Cytophagales; family Cyclobacteriaceae; genus Algoriphagus; species Algoriphagus sp. Y33. Next base: position 5,063,449 of record NZ_CP061947.1, read on the forward strand.
AAATGGACTCATAATATCCGGACTGAAAACAATACTTGCCTTGTGGTAATAGGAAAGAAAGGGAATAACCACCTGTTTTCGTATAAAATACAACAGCTGGAAGCTAAGGTTTTTCCATTTTGCTGTTTTGCCCTTAAAAAAAACACTATTCTCCAGCTTTCTAAAGTCAGGTGTAATCAGGTAGTCAAGTTCAGTACCCCTGTTCTTTTCCACTTCACGACAAAGGGACATCATGTATGTCCTGATGCCCGTCTGAGCCACATGCAGATAAAACACGTCTATTAGAATCTTAGGCTTAGACATGGGCAATCTTGGGTTTCGCTCCTTGATTTATGGCATATCCGACCATCCACCAGGAGATCCAGCTAACGTAAATGTATAATTCCGCATTGGCAGTGAAAAGGGGCAAAAGCATGCCAACCTTAACCGAAGCCGCAGTGAAGGCTATCCTTGCCGTCATAATATTATCGGTTTTTCTGAATATCCGCAGCGATCCGGAGATAGCCAAGCCCCAAAGTAAGATGTATAGAATCATGCCAATGAAGCCTAATTGAACTCCAAAGATCAGGAACTGGTTTTCTCCCCCTATTCGAACTTCGTCAGTCACCGTGCCGAGATTTCCACTCATGGACAGCCCGATGCCCATGGGATTGGCCAGCATAGAATTTACCGACATAAGCCATTCCACTACATGACCCGCACTGGATGCATTTTCAAAAGTCAACGTATCAACAACGAAATAATAGAGCCCGTCTGATGCGAAGAAAACTATAAAAACCACAAACGACAGAAATAGAAGAAAGCCGACAAATAACAACCTGTACAGTCGAAACACAATCGCCAAGAAAAACAGCATGATGAAAAATGCTGCAAAAGCTGCCCGGGACGACGAATAAAAAAGACTTCCCACCGAGCAAATCATAACCAAAATGTAAGGAAGCGAGCGCTCTTTTTCTGAAGTCAAAAACCAAATCAGCCCTGCCGAAAAACCCAGGAGCATGGAACTGGCCAGCTCGAGCGGATCAGAAAAAAAAGACCCGAAGCGCTTCGTGGTCGCCTGAGTCTCAAACGTCCAGGAAAGGCCATAATTACCCGCAGGCTCAATGTCATAAATGCCGTGATTGAAAAAGGCGTATCCTGTAAAACTCTGGAGATGTGTGTCAAGTAATCCCTCCAATATATTGAACCCAAAAGCAGCTATGGCAATGAAGAAAATGACCTTGAAAAGCCGCTTTACCTCAAAGTCATCAAAGGCAGTATTTCTTCCAATAAAATAAACCAATCCGGGAATCAGCATATTTTTATAATAGACAGCTTTGTCTCCAAAACTGGCTTCCCCTATGGGGAGAATAACATAGAAAAACGCCCAGGCAAGAAACATCAGGAAAACTATATCGGTGACGGCTAGCCGAAAAGGATAGTCAAAAATACTTTTCTGATAGATGACAAAGAGAATAACACCGAGAATGACCAATAGGTCTTTGGTGACCTGAACCACGGCCACCAGTTCTCTCTGTCCGGTAGCTTGGTATATGATGCTCAGAGAAGAAATATAAAACGGTAAAAATGCAGCTATAAAAAAAATAACATACTGCCATCTTCCCTCAAAGATCATTGACTTTGCAGTCACATGGACCAATGTGGTAAAAAAAAGAAGAAAAACGATCAGTAAGAGATAGGCAAGCAATTCTTAAGCGGTTTATTGATTTTTTGCGGTTCCGCTTCCAAATAATTTATTCTTGGTTGAAACCAGAAAATTATAATTTTTAGCCAACAATTTCTTGAAAAGATTGGATTCCTCGTTAGGATGCCAATCTGTAGTTCTGGGCTTCTCGATCAGGTGGTCATGCTTCTGGTAAGCATAGGTAGCGATTGAGGTTCTATACTTACCTTCAGGAAAGGCTGTCATATCATACCCATGCAAAGTATAAGGGGCGCACTGCTGTATAATCATCCGGTTGAAAGGAACTTCAAGCTCAGCTTCGTTACTTGTTCTAAGATCCAAAATCTTCAGATTCCCTCTATATTCCGGTTTCCAGTCCTTGTTCAGGTAAAGTAGGAGATTTAGCTCCCGATACCAATCTTTGTTTAGGGGGTGGTAGTTAAAATCAAGGTGCATATCCAGAAAGCTGTTTTTCTTGCCTTGATGAAGTCCTCCTCCATGGTTTTTGGGATCTACGAATACTTCTTTCGAAGTGATGAATGAGAGGATATGGTTGAACCGCTCTGAAGTTAGGTCTTCATACAGTTCATGAAGCTCAGGACAAAGCTCCTTATAATTCGACTTTTCAAATTTATTGTTTGCAAAAACGTAGTCTCTACTTTTATTACTTAGTTCCGGAATTGAATTATAGGCGATGGTCAGCCTCTCCTCATCACAAAAATTGTCGATTATCAAATGGGGAAATGGCTGGGCAATATGATAGGCTAATCTGAATTTTTCCAGATTCTCCTCAATTTCTATAAAATTAATCATATGATTATTAATCCATTAGTTTATTTCCGCCGAGACCAAAGCCCTAGGCTCTAATTTAAAATTCAAAAATAACACAAATTGTTAACCTGATCCCCTTCCTAACCTTTATAAGGCTCTAACTATTAAAATATTGATAAAATATACTGTTCTTAGGTAACTAGGGAGGCTTTTTAGTCGAAAGATAATTTCACTTAAAGGTTAATAGACTTATATGCAATCATGCCGGTGTCGATGTTTCCTTTGGTTTATTAGACACCCGCCTGTCTAAAGGACTGGTAGAGATTTGCCATGGCGGCACAGGCCGAAGTGATCTAAATGATAGAGTTTACCAAATCTTAGGATACTTTAACCGCTTTTGTGGTAGCAAAAAGGATTCACTTAAATGTTAATTAATCTTTTGGAATCCCGCACCGTCAAATTCAAGCTGGATTTCAATATCTTTCTCCGGGTTCAAAATTTTGAAGGATGATCTATACACATCTTTATTGACAGTGACTGTCTCCTCCCTTTTTAGATTTTTGAAATAGATACGATGCTTTTTTCTATCGTATCCAAAATAGTTGAAATAAGCATCAGGGGATGTATTATCGTAGATAGTGCACTGAAGCAATGGAGACATTCCCTCAAAGGCAAGATAGTCAAAATTCAATTCGTCATCTTTGATTTCAAGCACGAAAAATGAGAGCAATGCAGGCATCTGATCTGACGGGATAATACCTGTTAACAGATATAACTCGCTGTTTCCGGCAGGCAGTTTATGGATTTCGTAGAAATCTGATTTTGTTCCTCTATAGGAAGAGAAGGTATACTCAGATCCCGGAGCTTTCTCGTCCTTTCTTGCATACAACTTTTTGGATCTGAGACTTCCATCATTCCCTATCCATTGGATTACCGGATAAAATTCCTCTGCATAACTAGACTTTTCATCTAAGCTGGTAGCATCAGAAAAATATACCTGTTTGAAATAATTAGGATGCACTAGCACAACCACACTCAGTTGCCTGCTGTGCTCCCCGTCATCACACGTGGAATTGAGAACACGAATATGATCTGAATATTCCGGGTCTATCAAGGACAAAACTTCATGTGCGGGAAGGTCTTTTAAGCTGAGCTCCAAAGAATCATAGAGCTGATTTGCAATTTCTTCCTGCTTAGGAAAAAAACGCTCCTTTTTCAGTTGCTCAAATAGCCCATTAATTCCTGATTGGGAAAAACTACTATGAAAAACCAACAAATGAATTAATAGGAGTAAGATTTTCTTTAAATGCATTTAGTGACAGGCTATTAGTTTAGTGAAAGATACCAAACTTTAGTTTTCACAAAAAGGTTCTCTTATGGTACTTGGGTTTTCGGTAAATGCGTGGATTTTTAGCAGTCCTAGTAAGGGGGTCGAATTAATTTTAAGCATTAGCTAAGTCAAAAACAGTTCTCAAAAGGCACCCCACTAGGGGTCTAGAAGTGGGGTGCCTTAGCAAATATAGCTTCATGCTAACTGGGATATTAGAGTATCCAACACTAAAAAAAATAAGTTTTTGGTATCTCTCACTTACTCTATTTTGGTATAGCTCAGATCCCCAATGCAGTTACCACTTAAGCCCTCTACGTCATTGCATGGATAGTAAAGTGTAAAACTTTCATTGGAATCATCCAAAACCAATCTACTCGACTGGCCACTGCTTTCAGGATCTGAATTTTTGACCATTTGATCTTTGGGAGGACATTCTTGGAAAATATCAAATTCCTCTGGATCAAATCCGAAGGTGGCTGTAATAGTTTCTGTAAAGTCTTCCCCTCGAAGCAGATATGTTCCTTCAGAGTAAGAACTTAAACATCGCTCATTAGATCCCACAGGTGTTATAAACCGTTCAATCAGCAAATTTCCTGTAGTAGAAAAAGTCATCACCGTGATATAAGTCGGAGTTTCTTCGGATGTTGGTAAAACATTTTCATAGGAACCCTCCAAAAGAAGGCTAGGATCTTCATCCTCTTTGTCGCATGAGAACAGGGCCATAGCCACGAGGCAGAGTACTAGTAGTTGTTTTTCATCGGTAATGGAAATTTAAAAGTTACAGATAAATAAGATATATAAACTACGAATGGGAAGCCCTAAATGCTACAAGGGTCAAAAAATGTCCTCAGACTTTAACCTGACCCTTTGAATATCTAGGGAATGCTGAAAACGCCAGCAATAGATCAAAAGCTCTCATTTTGAATGATTAACCCATTTTCATGTAAATGGCTTTTTAGCGGGGGCAAACTTATTGACCACAATAGGTCTTCATTCATTCATCTCAAAATCGGGATTTCCAAGCTAGCCTCAGCCATACCATCTTCTACGTTGGCCTCATTCGAGATATAGGCATACATCTTCACTCGGACGTCCTGAACCCTGCATACCTGAGACTTTTTCAGCAAGCCCTATCTAAATCTGCTACCCGGCATCATCCGTGTAACGATCGATTTGATATGAAACTTATGTGCTTCTATCTCTCCATGCTATCGCTAACTGGAATTCTTCCAACATCATGAAAAAAACTTGGTAATATGGGCTGTATTTTACTCTGCTACCTTCCTTGCGGGAAAGATTACTTCCCTCCTAGTGTTATGTATAATTGTAAAAAGTACAGAGCAAAACTGTCTGATTTTGCTATTAGGCCCCCAGAACCTATTTATTCATCAAAAATCGACGGTGTAAACCTGACAGGTTCTGGTTAACACTACACTTGTTTAGATTAAGACAAGAAATTATTGCAACACTATTGCATATTTTGCACTGTTCATTAATAGTGTCTGTCAGCAAAATAAAAATTCCTAATGAACTGATGATTAAGAGAAGACAATAAAAATCAAGAGTTATAGCATAAAAAACGAGACTCACAATACCCTGTACAGGGTATTTTTTTGATGTAAAAAACCAAGAAACCGAGCATCATTTTTATAAAATACGTTTTTATCGCTCTTTAAGACATTTAATTAGTGATAAATTATTATAAATAGATAAAATTAATCTTTAAACATATAAAATTGCATTAAATACTACTTTTTATATATTTTCTTGCATTTAATTAATAATAAACCTAAATTCCTGAACACTAAACTTTTACACACTATGAAAACACATTTTAAAAAAGTATTATTTGCAGGAATTTTCGCAGCCTTTTTCAGCTGTGATACTGAAGAAAATCTGCCTGTCGTTGATGAACAGAACTTGCCAAGTGAAAGCAATTCTATTGATCCAAGATTTATTCGCTACTTGGAAGCAATTGGTTTTAATGAAATTTCTTTGTCAGAAATTCATGAGACAGAAGACGGTTATGTGGTAGAAGGGGATATCAGCTTTTCCAAAGCTGAATTAATCACAGCCTATAATGAAATGGAGGAATTGCAAGGGCAAAACTTACAATGGAGATATAGTACAATGGTAACTACGCCAGCAAACCAAATTACTACATTTAAGTATAAATTTGATTCAAATATCCCATCAGGATTAAGAAATAGTATCAGAGATGGCTTTGTGAAATGGAATCAAATAAGAAATTATAAAATTAGATATGAAGAAGTTACTTCAGGAACTTATAACACATTAATAACCAGCACTAATTCTGACCCTAATTCTTACGCATATGCTTATCTGCCAATTCCAACTTCAGGCGGAAATGGTACCGTTGGGAATCAAATGGTTATTACACTAAGTCTCTTTGGAGACTTAGACTATGACCAAAGAGTTTTTGTTACTGCCCATGAAATAGGCCATCTAGTAGGTCTACGTCATACAGATAGTAGTGCCAGTCCAAATCATATTTTAGTCCCAGGAACATACACAGGAGATCCCCACTCTATAATGAATTCTGGAGGTTTCTTTGGCCTTCCTGTTCCAAGCTGGACAGGATTTCCTTATTTAGATCAGCTGTCGATTAGAACTTTATATCCTCTGGATACAAGCGAGAAACCATTTTATACATACCTAAAATCAGCTACGGGGGGTTACAATTGGACTCCTGATTGGTCAACTTATGGTTATGGAGCGCAAGGGTTTGCCTATTGGGGTTACATAGGGTATGTTTATACTTCTCCCAAATCAGGTACGGTTCCGTTGTACAAATACAGGCACAATATTACACATGTTGACTATTTGAGTTTGAATCCAAACCTCGGAGCACTTTATCCAGGCAATGTAAATCAGGGTGAAATTGCACGGGTTTATACTACCGGAAATTCTGAAAGAACTCCGGTTTATGAATGGTATCATCCAAATAAAGGATTTCATTTTACAACTTTGACAAATGATGGCGTTGTGTCATCAGGCGGTTGGACTGGGGGTGCAATTGCCTTTTATACAATAAAAGTTGATCAATTCAATTAACGTTTTTATTGGGAAGAAACATGCAAAATCATGTTTCTTCCTATAACTAAGGAATAGTCCGTACCTCTGAAAACCTCTCATTCTTTCGCTGCATTTTACCTCCCCTTTTAGTCAATTCCTGAAATCCCACTGAAAAGCATAGTTATAAAACCACACATCGTTTATTCCTTCGCAACCAATCAAATATCTATCGAGCTTTACTTCCTGCAGACAATCCACTGATTTACCTGAAATGCATTCTGAGCCAATCTATTGAATTTCTTTTTTATGGACATTTTATAGCGGATCAAATTACTAAACTTCTCCCCAAGGTCGTGGGTATAATGATCGACTACGCTCAGTTCCTGCTCTTCACAGACTTTTCTAAGGAGTTCTTTTGGAAAAATAAAAGTGTGTTCTAATCCATCTATGATATCAGGGACTTGCAAACGGAGCAGTTTGTACCATCTATGGAATCGATAAAGATTACTTGACATATTCGGGGTACCAATGGCCATATACCCTCCCGGCTTTAATATACGCTTCATCTCCAAAATATAGGCTTTAGGATCCAGGACATGCTCGATCACATGAGAGATATGGATAAAATCAAAATAGTCATCTGGGTAGTTGGCATCCCATACGTCTCCCTGAAAAGTCCTGACAGGGAAATGCTCGCTCACAAACGCCAGTGCTCCTGCATCAAATTCCGTAGCAAATAGTTCGCAGTTCAGCCTATTAGCATAGGCTAGCCCCAAGCCCAATCCACAGCCAATGTCCAAGAACTTGGCATTATTTTCCAACTTATTTAGAAATCTAACTTCCCTTCGGATTGAAGTCTCATCCAATTTCGAAATTCTTTCAAAATGATCTAAGATCAAATTTTTATAGTCAAGTGCTTCGTAATGATCTTTGTCATAATAATGCGTATAGTGCAATGTCAATTCCTTGTCATCAGCCATGGGGTTGGCAAAAACCAGTTTACAATTTTTGCATTGGACCCTTGAAATATGGGGGCCATTCCGAACCGTATCAATTGCGTATCCTTTCAAATTCACGGATTGACAGATTGGACAACTTCTATGTAGAATCATAATATTAACTCTTTGATTAGTATTGCTTTATTCCCGTGATAAATATTCCGAAATAGAACTCAGGCGAAATACTAAAGCCATACTCCTGTTTTAGATTGGTAAGATTAATCCTTCCTTTATTCCTCTAATGACTGCTTTAAGTTTATTAAAACGCCTTCTCAGGCAAAAATACCCAATCCAGCCCATGAACCTCGAACTATGATAAATAATCGATAGAGCAACCGAGATTCCCTTTGCTTCTGTGCGAATAAGATAAAATTGGTTTCGAACATGAAAATAAAATGCATTTGCGCTAAGCGTCCCCTCGGAATGCTCTTTTTTAGAGGATGCTCCAGCTTCATGATAAATAATGGACTCTGTTGCCAAATTGATTTCAAAACCCTTTTTTCGAAAACGCAACGACCATTCTACATCTTCAAAATAGGTAAAATATTGCTCATTAAGCAGTCCTGTTTTCAGTAAAGCTTCTCTTGCGATCAGCATGCAGCAACCTGTAGCCCAGTCCAATTCACAATCATTGGGAAGGTACTCCTCCTTATACTTTCGGTCCCCACGGGTAATTGCCCTGCACAAAAGTTGGCTCCACTTCCCTCCTGCACTCCATATTTTTTCCCGGTCATGCAGGAAGAAAATCAGTGGCTGTACAATACCCAGAAGCGGGTTATCTTCAAATTTCTTAATCATTTGATCAAGAAATTCCGGTTCCACCACCGTGTCATTATTCAGTAGCATAACGTGGGTATAGCCTGTTTCCAAAGCTTTCCTTATGCCAACATTGTTTCCGCCGGCAAACCCCAGATTAGAGGTAGTTTCGATTAAGTCAATCTCCGGAAATTCAGCTTTCAGCTTTTGTCCTTCTCTGTTATCGGAAGCATTGTCCACCAGAATAACTCCAAAATCGGGGAAATGCACTAATCTTAATGATTCTAAGCAATCTGCGGTGAAGGCGTATCCATTCCAATTCACCAGAATAATTGCGACAGAAGGATTAGGAGTAAAAGCCATGGAAAAGTTTTCTATTTCGCCTATACAATAGTACCATACAGATTATGTAGGCTACAATTTCCGTGGATAGAATACTAAAACAAAGTCCATTGCCCTGATAGAGATAAGTCAGAACAGAACTCACAATGATCATATACAGGCACATCATCCAGCTGGCCTTAAACAACAGCTGCTTGAGATCAGCCACCAGCATCATGGTAATATTCGGAATATTCAAACAAGAAAGGAATAAAAGCGGGGACAGAAGCTGTAAATACCTGACGGACTCGCTCAGGTCCGATCTGGACAATACCCGGATGATCCACGGTGCCGCAAGATAAACAGAAGTGGCTATCAACACTCCGAAAAGTAGAACTCTGATATACACCAGTCTCAAAAACCGATAAAAAGATTGTTCGTCTGTCTTGTAAAGTTTGGAGGCATTCGGAAATATCGCCTGAACAATCAATGATGGAAAAAGCCGTAAGACCATCACCACCCGCTCTGCCAGACTGTACATTCCCAAGGTTTCGGCTGCAGCATAGAAACTCAGGATAATCAACCCCCCATTGATGGAAATATAACTGGCAAGATTGCTGAAAAAGAACAAGACATTTTCCTTCAAACTGGCCCAAATCGAAGAAAACTGCGGCCTGTAAAATTGAATCTGCAAGAATGTATGGATATAAGCCAGTAAGAACAGGTTGATCAGCAAACCTGAAAATCCCATCATAAAATTCACCCATTTGCTCAGCTCAGGACTGTGGATAAACAATACAATCCCCATCAGGAAAAGTAACTTGCTGAATATATTGGCGATGCTGACCAGCTTCATTTTCTCCATTCCCTGGAAAAACCAAAGCGGTAAAGTCGCTTCGGAAAATAGCAGCAATACAGAATAGACAAGAATCAACGAATACTCCTTAAAAAGATTTAGTCCAAAAACCCCTATCAGAATCAGAAATGTGGCAAGGCCGGCAAGCAGGATTTTGGTAGAAAACACATTGCTAAGCAAGTGGGAGAGCGCAGTTTTGTCCATTTGATTGACAGCCACTTCCCGGGGAGCACTCAGGTTATATCCAAAGCCTACCAGTACATTAAGCAAAACAATTACCGAAAGAGCTAGGTTCACCAGACCAAACTGATCCACTCCTATCCCCTGAATCAGTAGGGGCATGGAGATAATGGATATCAGAATGTTTGAAGACTGAATAGTCGCCAGAAATAAAAAATTCTGGATTGATTTATTCTTGATAATGTCAGAGATGGGATTAAGACCGAGTTTTTCTAGCATGCCGGCTTATGGATTAGCTTTCTCTCACATGACTCTGGTTATGGTACAATCGGCGGAAATACAATACAAAAATTGTGAATAACCCCCCGATGATACAGCCAAACACCATTCCTTTCACTAAGCGAATTTCGTTTCTTTCCAGTGGAAATCTAGGGAAATCTATAATTTGGATCAGGGGAGAATTATTTCGGTGGTTGACTTTGGCAATTTCCAGATTTTTGACTACTTCTTCATAGACAGCACCCGTCGCCTGTACATCGATTTGTCGCTTTTTCGTCTCTATAGTAGCGGAAGAAAGGAGGGGATTGACATTGGGAACACGATCTGTAGCCGAAGCAAACGCACCGATGCTTGCATCCAAAATCTTACGAATACTATCAGCTTGAGATTGAAGAATATCTAAGTTTTCGCTGGTTTTTTTTGTCTTTGTCTCCCTGTAAAATTCATTGACATTTTCCACTAGGTTTTCATTGAACACTTTGGCGTAAGCCTCATCCTTCGAAGAGATAGTAACCTTGATTATCGTCAATTTTCTATCCGGTTTGGTTACCGAAAGTTGATACTCGCGTACCAGTTTGGCTACTTCTTTCACTACGGAATCCTGAGAAACCGTAAAATTCTCTCTGGGAATAGAGAAATCCATTGCGGCTATATCTACTTTGGAAGCCCATCTTTTGTCAATCTTCTCAAATTGTATAAACCGGTCTATCAACAATTGATTTTCATCAAATGGACTTAGCAATGCCTCATCCAGCATGCGGTCAGAGCGGTAAAGTTCCATTATATTGTCTCCCTGAAAAAGTCCGCTTGTTCCACCCATGGATCCCAGATTTACACCCACCAATGAGGCTAAACCTGACATTTGCCCCATGCCTCCCGAATCGCCGTCTTCCAATACAAAGGAAGTACTGGCAACAAATACAGGCTTCTTGAAAATAGAAACCAGTGCTCCTAACGCTATGCCCACTATCCCTGCCAGAATTAATATTTTCCACTGGGAGATAAAATAGGACATCCACCCTGACAAGTTTTGAGTGACTTCCCTAAACGTAAATTGACTATCCGAAAAATGCTTAGATTTTGACATTACCAGTTGATTTGAGAAATAACCAAACCCAGAGTGGCCAATCCAGTAGTGATTCCGACCACTTCACCTAAGCGTAGTGGTATTTTAGGTCCTTTCGTGGGTACAATGACTTCAGCCCCGGGCTCTACCTGCGGATAATTTCTGATTCCCAACAAGCCTTTGGTCCGCTTCACTGCCCCATTGGCATAGACCACGTAAGTTTGCTTTCTATTGGCACGACGCTCAAAACCACCTGCACCATTGATGTAATATTTCAGACTGCGTCCCGACTCATGCCGAAGGGTAGTAGGATAAACTAAGTCGCCTCTCATTCTTACCGTTTGAAATAATTTGGGAACTGAAAGAATATCACCTTCTTCCAATAGAAGGTCATTTTCTGAGCCCGGGGTTTTCAATATTTCATCGAGATTGATTGCCACTGCTTCGGTTTCTTTTAGTTTGACCGCAAACCCGGGCGTTTCCGAGGCAATTTGATCCAAGGATTCTTTCTTCGCCTGTGCCAACTGGTTGTCTACAGGAGAGTTAGTTTGCTGATAATCATTCAACAAGCGCTGAAGCAGTTCTGTCTGTGCCTCAGAGTTGCTCGGATCTTCGGCAAGTTTCATACGCAGCCCTTCCAAATTCCGCTGCCGGCGCAGTTGCTCAGACTCGGTGTTGAAAAACTCGGTTCGTCTGATTAGCGTTGCGCCTTTTGCATAGCCAAATTGATTAAGCCCTCCAGCCCGTTTGATCAAGTCGGAAATACGGTCAGCACTGCTCTCGATAGCAAATATCCCGGGTGAGTTCACCTGACCTTCAACAGCTACCAATCTCTGCATGGTGAAACTCGCTCTTTTTCTTACAATGACCTGATCAAAAGGTACCAAAGAAGGGGAGTTTGGGTGATACCCCAAGTCTGGATTCACCTGTGTGGGAATGATATCCGCCAAGGTTCCCAAGTCTGAATCCTCCAGCCGCCTTGCTATCTCTATATCCTGGGAATTTGCCGATTCCTGAAAACCTCCTGCCATCACAATCAAATCCTCTACCTTCATCTTTGCGGAATAAGGATAAACGCCGGGTCTTTTCACCTCTCCAAGTATCTGTACATATTCTTCGTTATTGATATCATATATGCTGGCGATCCTTACCACATCTTCGCGATAAAGTAAAATATCGGGACTTGTCCCATCCAAAATTCCCCGCAGATTTACCTGAATCATCTCCGTGCTCAGATCATCCTTAGTCCGAAGGATACTTGCCTGCGTAGTATAGGCATCTCCACGGAGCCCTTCTGCATTTTTTACCAGTTGAGATAGGGTAAGTCCCTCGTCCAATGCGAATGTACCTTGCCGATATACTGCGCCTTTGATCTGAACGCGATTGGAATAGCGATCCAAGATCCTCTGAACGGTGATCTCATCCCCACCCTTAAGGATAAACATATCAAATTGATTCTGATACACATCGGATACGGAGCGCTGGTTTCCGGTAATTCTTGAAATCGCCACACGGTCTTTGAACGCATGGTCTGTAAATCCACCCGCATAATTTAAAATGTCAGTAAACGTATCTCTGTCACTTGCCTCAAAAATCATTGGTCGCTTTACTTCTCCTTTGATTTTCACATGAGAAAGATAGGGCGGTACTAATATGACATCTTGGTCTTGAAGCTTCAGATCAAGTTGTGCCGTACCATTAATTAGCAAATCATAGACATCGATTTCCGCAACTTGCTTATTATTTCTGACCAATTTGATCTTTCGCATGGATCCGTTTTCATTGGGCCCCCCTGCGGCATAGAGTGCGTTGAAAACCGTGGAAAATGCACTTAATGTAAATGTGCCAGGTAACCGGACTTCTCCCAAAATGTTCACCTTTATAGTACCCACGTTTCCTAAAGTAACTTGGAGAAAGGTATTGGGATTACTCCCGAGGAGTCCCGAATAATACTTTCCTACGCGATTTTTCAGAATTCCTGTGGCTTCCTCGATGGACTTGCCTGAGACATATACAGGCCCAATATTATCAAGAAGAACAAACCCATCCGGGTTGACCGTAGCTTCATAGTACTGCTCTGACTGACCATAGATATCCACATAAATCAAATCTCCTGGACTTAGTATATAGCTTTTTGGGGTAGCTTGATTCAGACTTGGCTCAAAACTTAAGTTTCTATTCGTCTGATAAAAAAGAGAGGATCCAAAAATTTCATTTTCACCGGTATTCATTGAAGTTTCGCCAGAAGGCTGGATCATTCCTTCATTGATTCCTGCCATATTAACCTGCTGGCGGGATTCTCTCTTGGAGTTTTGAGTATTTCTTCCCGATGTTTGGACATCTTCCTGAATTCTAGCCCTCATTTTTGCAACTTCGCTTTTTGGCATTCCCTGCGCTTCCAGTGCTTTGAGAAACTCAGATCTGGACAAGCCTGCCTCTTCTGCCCGCAAGAGCAAGTCATCGACCTGTTCATCTGAAAGCTCATCAACTATGATTTTGCTTGCCTCGTTTAATTCTTGTGCGAAAGTTTGAGGAATAGCCAACCCTATAAAGGCCAGAAACAAGAAAAAGTGTGAGAATCGTACAATTGAAATCATAAGAAAAGGTAGTTCCGGTGAATCAATAACAAATATGGGGATTAAAATTCCATGAATTCCCTAGTTCCTCCAAATTTAGTCCCAAAAACCTACAGATACACGTTCAGGAGCCCATATTTACTGGGTATATGAACTCATAGGAAATAAACAAAATCCCTGCGGCATCCTTCGCATTCTCTGTGTTAAAGCTTTTTCACCGTGGAGGCAAGTAAACTACTCCGTACAATTCCTACAAATGTCGATCTTATTTCTATCACCGAGCAGCTGTGTTCGGAAGTGTTGATAGGGTAGAGATGTCCAGATAGAAGCTAGTGATTGTGATTTCAATTCACCCATTACATACTTGGCATCTTTGTCAAAGCAGCATGGGACTACTTTTCCATCCCATGTAGCTACTACGCCTTGCCACATCCGCCAGCATTTATTCTCTTGCTTTTTCTTTAATCTCCATTTACCATTTTCTGCAGGTACATATCTGGAATATCCCAAATCAGACGGGATCAACTCGGAACCATTTTCGAAATTATAGATCTGGGTAGTTTTCAGCTGCAGTTCATCAACCTGTAATTTCTCTGCCCAGCGTTTTAATCCGGGAAGTTGATGTTCGTTTTGTCCCGTGACAAGAAACTGCAATATCACACGGGGAAAGTGTTGTCCGGACTTTTTCCGTTCTGTCAAGAGTAGCTTAATTCCCTCCTGCACTTGCTCCAATCGGCCCCCTATGCGGTATTTTTCATAAATCCCCTGCGTGATCCCATCCACTGAAACTATCAATTGTTTCAAGCCACTTTGGAGAACTCCATTGACTTGATTCTCCGTTAAATAATGTGCATTGGTAGAGGTTGAGGTGAAAACTCCTTTGGAATCTGCATAGGCTACCATTTCCAAAAAATGTGGATTCAAAAATGGTTCTCCCTGAAAATATAAATGCAGCCAAGTGATATGCTGGTATGTTTGATCAATAGTTCTTTGAAAAAGAGCTTCTTGAAGCATACCCGTAGGTCTTGAAAATGCCCGTAATCCCGAGGGGCATTCCGGACAGCGTAAGTTACAGCCAGTAGTAGGCTCTATGGAAAGTGTAGTAGGCTTACCCCAAAGAATCGGTCTGCCCACAAGCTTGGAAATCTGAAACGAGCAGACTAGCAGCGCATAGTTAATTATTTTCTGAAATGTCAGAAGACGAAAGAATACCATTGCCGTGATCAACTTATTTTTCACGAAGCCAAGTAAGGCAGAGAAAAGAACAGAAGCAATTCAGAGGTCCTATTTCACAACTTCTAGCACGGAAACCGGTTTGGCCTTATTTTTCAGGCTGATCTCTCCCAGTTGTTGAAAAGTAAATAGGTCAGAAATTCCCTGAGTACATTTCTCCAAAATCAGAATCTGGCCGGGGGCTGCAGTACTTTGAAGTCGGGCAGCTACGTTTACAGCATCACCGATCACGGTGTAGTCCAGTCTTTTCAATGATTGGGAGCCGATATTTCCGGAAACCATTTCCCCTGAATTCAGCCCTATAGATACCTTGGGGCTGAAATTTGATTTTTTGGAATACATAGGCATTGAGTTCATTTTATCCCGAATAGCTATACTAGCCCTCAATGCTCTTTCTATCTGATCCTGACCTTTGAAAACGGCCATTACCGCGTCACCTATAAATTTGTCCACAGCTCCCTTTTGATCTATAATTTCGCGTACCATCAGGTCGAAATACTCATTAAGCAGGGAGACGACCACATTAGGTTCTTCATTTTCAGAAATCCGGGTAAATCCTGACAAGTCCACAAAAACCACTGTTGCTTCCACTGTTTCGTTTTCCATCAGGGATGTTTCAGATTCCTTTCCTATCATGAAATTGAGGACGGTTTCATCCACGTACATTTTCAGGATGTTGTTTTCCTTCAGCGCAGTGAGGGTAGATTTGATCTGGTTGATGTGCTGAAGAGTCTTCTCTATAGTAATCTCCAAATCCTGAAAATCGACTGGCTTGGTAATGAAATCAAATGCTCCTCTATTCATCGCAGTACGAATATTTTCCAAGTCGCCGTAAGCAGAGATAATCACAGCTTTGAGCAGTGGATTTTGTTCTTTTACTTTGGTCAAGAGAGTAAGTCCATCCATTTCCGGCATATTAATATCACTCAAAATCATGTCGATATCAGGATGTGCCTGTAACCTTTCTAAAGCCTCCCGCCCATTCAGCGCAAATACAAAATCATACTCCCCCGTTCGAATCTTACGCCTGAATTTCTGCATTAGCAGGATTTCCAAATCTGCTTCATCGTCTACTACAAGTATCTTAGCCATAGGTCAATGATCTATTCTTGATTGATTATTCTTCCAATTTCTTTTTTTAGGGAATCAAAATCTATCGGTTTAGTGAAAAATTCCTTGGCCCCTGATTCCATTGCTTTCTTATAATTCTCAGTATCCCCATAAGCAGAGATCATGCTCACGCTGATAGCCGGAAATTTGTTTTTAATCCTATCTAGTAACTCTAACCCTGTCATACCGGGCATATTAATATCTGAAAACACATAAACGACTTCAGGTGGATGTTCGCTGACAAGTAACTTGAGAGCCTCCTCACCAGAAAAGGCAAACGCAAGATCCAAAAGCCCACTTCGGACTTCTTTTCTGAATTTCTGGCGAAAAAGCAGCTCTATATCCCGCTCGTCATCGACGATTAATATTTTTGTCATGGTGTTGATAGTATGATTGGCAATGTATTTTCAAATCCGGGAAAACTATCCCTCTTGGGATAAAATACCAAAGTTTCCTCTGGATTCCTTAATTATTCCGGAAGGAAAATAAGAAATTCGGTCCAGGAATCTTTTCCATTTTCCTTAGTGTTATTTTGACTGGTTACAGTCAGTTTTCCTCCATGTACTTTTATAATATCATAGCTCAATGAAAGCCCCAAACCCGTTCCCAGTCCAGTTGGCTTAGTAGTGAAAAAAGGCTGGAAGATTTTGTCTTTAACCTCTTCAGGCATTCCTGTCCCATTGTCTTTCACCCTAATCTCAACACCTGTTGCAGTTCGTTTGGTACTTAACAATACCGTGGGTTTGTAGTCATCCACAAGCCCAGAATTTCCCAGTTCAGTCAACTGCCTTTTCTTTTCGGAAACTGCATAAAAGGCATTATTGACCAGATTCAAAATCACCCTTCCTATCTCTTGGGAAACGACATTTACCATGCCCACAGTCTCGTCAAAGTCAGTCTCCATACTTGCGTTGAAAGATTTGTCTTTGGCTCTAAGTCCATGGTAGGAGAGGCGAAGGTATTCATCTGCCAATTCATTGATGTTAGTAGACTCTTTCACCCCAGTACTACTTCGACTATGCTGAAGCATTCCTTTCACGATAGCATCCGCCCGCTTTCCGTGATGGATAATCTTATCTTCATTGCCTTCTAGGTCACTTACTATTAGCCTTATTTCTTCAAGATCCCCTTTTTCCAATTCAACTTTCAATTCTTCAAGAAGCTCTTTATTCAATTCAGAGAAATTGGTCACGAAATTCAGAGGGTTTTGTATTTCATGGGCAATACCTGCTGTGAGCTCGCCCAAAGAAGCCATTTTCTCGGATTGTATCAGTTGGGATTGGGTAGCTTTAAGTTCATAAAGTGTCTTCTCCAAGGCCTCTTTTTGAGCGGTAATTTCTGAAGTCCGTTCTGCCACCTGTATTTCCAACGCATCCTTTAATTTCTGCGATTGTTTGAATTGAAGTTCTTGCTGAGCAGCTTTTATTCGCTCTATTTCCAAAGCTTTCCGCTGCTTACGGTTGATTATAAGTTGTGCGATCAGCCATATCCAGGCAAATAACTCCGCTGTCTCAAACCACCCCTCATAGCTATCATAAAACTCAGGGGCAATTAATTCTATGAAATCCTGAAGAATATAGGTTATCACCAAAGGCAAAAAGGTATACACGTACTGTTTCAGCGGAGAGAACACCTTTTGACTATATGACGCATATATTAGATATAAAATTGCTGCATAGGATACCCACGTCAAGAAACTTTCTATGGCATGAAAGGACACCTGAACCAGCAACAGAACACATCCTGCTATTAGGCATTGAAGAAAAGTCTTCTGCCACTCAGGATAAACCTTTTTCGTCTGCTCATGGGTTTGCAGATACCTAAAGGCAATAATCAGAAGTATATAATCCATGTAAACTGGGGTTGTATTAAAAACAAAGACATAAGTGCCAGGCAAAATAACAATAAATTCAGTAGTGAATACTTCTGAATACCCGGAATCAAAGCAGATTCGGACATCGATGAGTATAAGTGTTCTATTGCCTCTTACACGTGGGAAGCTTTAAGGTTTCATTACCCAAGGGGATTTTCGTGCTCTTTATTGTGCTTTGAAAGCAGCTTAACTAAGTAGTAAATTAAAGTAAGTATCAGTATAAAAATAAGGATTCCTGTCTTCTCATAACCTGTTAGATTGGAAAGGAAAAATAGGATAATGCCTGCTGATAAAACGGGAACGGTATGTCCAAATGGAATTTTGAAATTCTCGGTAACCCCTTCATCCCTTTTCCTTAACTTGATTACAGCTAAGGCTACTCCAAAATATACCAAAAGCATACTTGCTGAAGCGATTACAGCCAACTGGCGAAAACCGCCAATAGCAGCTAGAGTAAAACCAATTCCTGAATAAAGTAAAATCGAGACATAAGGAGTTTTAAATCTGGGATGGATAGCGGCCAATCTTTCCAAAGGAATAACCCGGTCGCTTGCCAAACCAAAGATCACTCTCGGCAGGTTCAAAATTTCTCCACTTAGCATACCAAACATCGATACTCCTGCTCCGATCAATAAGAGTGTGTAGCCTATTGGGCCGAAAACTACGCTGGCAACGGAGGCTAAGGGAGCTTCCTTAAACTGCGGCAACTGGTCTCCCAGGACTCCCTGAGAAACAGTCTGGATTAGAATGTAGAGGATCAATACAGAAGATATGCCAATGAAAATAGCCTTGGGAACTGTCTTTTGCGGATTTTTGATTTCACCTCCCACAGTAAGTCCTGCGTCTCCACCCTGAAAAGCAAAGAATAATATCAGGGATGCCTCCCCAAAACTTGCAAATGAAGGAGCTGTATCCCAATATAAATTGGCAAGAGAAATATCTTCCCAGCTGAAAAATATCAGCAAAATCAAGGGGGTAAGTTTCGCAACAGTGTTGATTTTCACCAATCCAATTCCTTGCCTGACTCCAATTACATTCAGTGAGCACAAGCCCCCAAAAATCAAAAACAAGAGGATAATCCGTATGAATTGAGTATTGAAAACCGGGAATGCCAACCCGATTAATTCTATTAATGCGTTTGCTACTGCCGCATCAGAAAAAGCACTGCCCATTACCATAAATACTGCAGCCAAAAACCCGGGATAGGGACCAAAGGCAGTTTCCACGTAGGCATATCCTCCTCCTGAACGGGTTACTTTGCTTCCCGCTTCTGCGAAACACAGCATAACCATAGAAATCAAGAATCCGCAGAATAGGTAAACAAAAATCCCCGAGGACCCCATGATTTCGGCCACTATTGCCGGCAACACGAAAATTCCTGCTCCAACAATGATATTGATGATATTAGCCGAGAGCCCCAGCACACCTATTTCCCGCTTTAACCCCGTTTCTTTATCCATGGTAATTAGTAGCCTTAATAGCCTCTGGCACCGCCGTCTTCACTGGAAGAATCCGAAGCACCGGTGTAGAGCCTTTTGGAAGCATCGTAAGTAATGCCCATCAGTACGCCTATATTGGTAGTAGGCGCAAGCGTATGTCCCATTTTTTCCAGTGCCTCTCTGGTATCAGGTGATAGCAGATCACGTTCATACAGTATACGGTCAGGCAACCATTGATGATGGATTTTCATGGCTTCTATCGCCCGATCCACTCGCATATCATAGGCCAAAACATTCAGTACTGTCTGGAAAACCGTGTTGATAATAGTCCTTCCTCCCGGACTGCCTATTACCAGATAGGGTTTCCCGTCTTTTGCTACGATGGTCGGGGTCATACTGGATAGCATACGCTTTTCAGGTGCCACTAAGTTAGGATCTGACCCGATTTGTCCGGTTAAAGTCGTCTTGCCCGGCACAGGGTTGAAATCTCCCATTTCATTATTGAAAATAAAGCCCAGCCTCTCTGATCCCATTTTTACGCCATATGAGTTCTCTAACGTATAAGTCATTGAGATCGCGTTGCCCTCTTTGTCTACTATTGAAAAATGGGTGGTATTTTCGCCCCCATAAGGATGTCCAAATTTTGTAGGGTCGCTGACAGACGCCTTGTTCATATCAAGATTTTCAAATCGCTTCCTTGCAAACTCCTTCGAAAGCAACCTGTCTAAAGGCATATCAGGATTAAAATCAGGATCTCCCAAGAACTCTGCCCTATCAGCAAAAGCTCTTCGCATTGCCTCTGCCACCAGATGAACATAGGCTGTAGAGTTGAATTCAATCTCTGAAATATTGGCTTCTTCCATAAGATTCATCATCTCGATCAAGGCAACACCGCCCGAACTTGGTGGAGGCATGGAGTAAATATCATATCCATTGAAAGTTCCTTTCAGAGGCTCCCGCTCCACAGCTTCGTACTTTTCCAGATCCTCGCGTGTGATGATGCCACCATTGGCTTTCATATAGTCTTCGATTTCCTGCGCCACCCAGCCTTTGTAGAACCCATCTCTTCCATTCTTTTGGATTTCTTTTAGTGTTTTTGCCAGCGCAGACTGCTTCCAAGTTTCTCCCGGCTTTACGATCTCCCCATCTTTTCCCCTGAAGTAATTCTTCATTATATCTTCGGAAGGATCCCGGTTTGTCATTCGCATAGCTGCATTGTAGAGACCATAGGACATTGTAAACCCCTTTTTTGCCAATTTCACTGAAGGTTTCACCAATTCCGACCAAGGAAGTTTTCCGTACTTCTGATGCGCTTGATATAACCCTGCGACGGTTCCGGGCACTCCTACGGCCAAAAGCCCTTTATGATTTGAATTATCCTTTATTTCCCCCTTTTCATCCAGAAACATGGTTGGACTTGCTGCCAAAGGTGCTTTTTCACGAAAATCAAAAGTGGTTACCTCTCCATTTGATTTCATAAACACCAAAAAGCCTCCACCACCTATATTACCGGCTTCGGGATGAGTCACTTCCAACGCAAAAGCCGTTGCTACGGCAGCATCTATAGCATTCCCCCCTTTTTTGAGGATATCCACACCTACCTGTGAGGCGATCACGTGGTCTGAGACTACCATTCCATTATCGGCGTAGGTCTGCGCTTTAGCCGAACTTATTATAACGAGTAGGAGTATTGAGCAGCTCAATGCTGCGTTTCTGACAAAATTATTTTCCATATGATTTTAAGGTTGGGCTAGTGGTTAGGGTAAAAATAAGAGAAAATCCCAAATCCTATTGTGAAGTTGTGACCAACGGAAGATTTGACTTTTAGTGATCCTATATCTCCTAGAGAGAGGAAATCACATACCTGCACTTCCTAACCTTGCCTATCAGATTGACTCGTCAAAAAAAGGTCTTTTAAACAAAGTAAATTCGGACGTTTGAACAAAGTCACCTACTTTAAACACTCCTAATTTTGTCTTAATCAAAAACAAATAAGACCATGAGACAAAACAATTATCAGGGCGCATTGCAGAAACCAATTGGTTCTGGATTTAACGCCAAATCTACGACTACTGAGGTGATCAACGGTATTGATCTTATAGGGAAAATAGCCATCGTAACAGGTGGAAACACGGGTATCGGACTGGAAACTACCAAAACACTGGCTGCCGCGGGAGCCACTGTCATTGTACCTGCAAGAACCATGGAGAAAGCAAAACGAAATCTCGACGGCATTGCCAACGTGGAATTGGAGGAGATGGACTTAATGAATCCCGATTCTATTGACCTCTTTGCCCAAAAGTTCATTGAATCGGGCAGACCCCTTCATTTACTGATCAATAATGCGGGGATCATGTGGGTTCCGCTGCGCAGAGACAGACGGGGTATTGAGTCGCAATTAGCAACCAATTATTTAGCGCTGTTTCAGCTTACTGCCAGATTGTGGCCGGCACTTAAGAAAGCAAATGGCGCCAGAGTAGTGAATGTCTCTTCTCACGGACATCAGTTTGCCCCATTCAATTTTGAGGATCCTAATTTTCTGACTAGAGAATATGAAACACTACAAGGATACGGTCAGTCCAAAACAGCAGTGAATCTCTTTTCACTTGAGTTGGACAATCGGGCACACGAGTCAAAAATACGAGTGTACAGCGTTCATCCAGGTTCCATTGGCGGAACGGAATTGGGAAGAGAGGCACCGCTGGAATTATTCCGGAAAATGGGTTTCTGTGATGCCGAAGGCAATATACTACCGGAAGTAGCTGCCTCGTTGAAAACTATTCCACAAGGTGCTGCCACTACAGTATGGTGTGCCACTTCACCGCAGCTCAATGGAATAGGAGGTGTCTATTGTGAAGATGGAGATATTGCCGAACTAGCCCAAGACAGTGCCATGTCTGCCGGGGTAAAGGCCTATTCATTGGATAAAGCTGCTGCCGGCAGGCTGTGGAAATGGAGTGAGGAAATCACCGGAGTGGAATTCAGTATGTAATCGACATGAGCTGATTATTTTGTATCATAGGACTACTGAAAAAGTGTATCTTAAACGATATCATGGAATTTAAAGCAAAATATATAACAGATGACATTAAGCTCTCCTCCTATGAGGACAAGTTTTTTAAATCGGACATCATGTTCGATCATCACATGCTGGTGTGGTTCATTTCGGGAGAAACCAAGATTGTGCAGGCCGATGCCACGTATATATTTAAGAAAGGAGATATTTTCCTTATCCCTAGAAATCAACTTGCTACCATTATCAATTATCCGAAAGATGGCAGGCCACACAAAAGTGTGGTCATGCATCTTTCTACAGGCAGACTACGCGAATTTTATGGTAAACTTAACGTTAAAGTCAAAGCAACAGAGCAGCGAATCCTTCATTATCGCGACCATCCCTTATTGGAAAGCTGCCTCTCTTCTTTGATTCCGTACTTCGATATGAAAGAACTTCCCGAGGAGATTGCTTCTTTGAAGATTGTTGAAGCGATCAGTATTTTAAGAAGCATTGATAAAGGAATTGACCATATATTAGCAAATTTCGAAGAACCGGGAAAAATCGATCTGATCACCTATATGGAGAAGAACTTCATGTTCAATTTGCCTTTGGAGAAGTTCGGCTACCTTACAGGGCGAAGTCTCACTACATTTAAACGTGATTTTGGAAAAGCATTCAATACCACTCCCCAACGATGGCTCACCCAAAAGCGTCTGGAGCTGGCACACTACCATTTTGTGGAAAAGAAAAAGAGACCCATCGAGGTTTGTTATGAAGTGGGCTTTGAAAACCTGTCGCATTTTTCATATGCTTTCAAAAAACATTTCGGGTATGCGCCTTCTTCGTTGATTCAATGAAAAATCAATTGATGATTTTGAAACTCGGTAAAGTGCTTACCATTTAAGCCATACAATAGCCCAATCATGCATTATCAATCTCATCATTAATCCGGATAACATGCCGAAGCGATTTGTTGAATACACTTCCGTGGCACAAGACTTTACTGCCAGATATCCGCTAGTGGCGTACGTAGGCACTCAGGTAAGTTATTGGACTATTGCAAACCTTCTCCTTGCTATAATTGTCAGTCTGCTGTCGCAAATAATTGCGTTACAGTTCAAGCTGCCTTTGTTCGTGAGTCCGGTTTCCCTGATTTTGGTAGCTATGGCTTTGGGCATGCTCTATGGAATTAGCTTAGGGGTATCGGATTATTTTCTTGACAGAAGTTTCTTTAGAAAGCTATCGCTGGGAAAAGTGATTCTTATTAAGGCATTCGGATCATTGGCACTTTTGATTCTTCTGTTGTTTTTGCTGCGTTTTGCGCTTTTTGACTTTCTGATTGTACCATCAGTCGGTAGCCCTTCTGCCCTATTGAATGAGGAATCATGGAGACTTTCATTCTATTTGCTGCTGATCTATTATTTATTTACGACCTTGATTATCAATTTTGTCAACCAGGTCAACAAGAAGTATGGACCGGGTGTATTGGCACCGTTGCTTTTGGGCAGGTACCGCAATCCTAAAGAGGAAAATAGGATTTTTATGTTTATGGATTTGAAATCATCCACCACCATCGCCGAACAGTTGGGGCATTTGAAATATAGTTCCTTTATAAGGGACTGTTTTTGGGATATCAACAAAGTGCTATTTCCCTTCAGAGCACAGGTTTATCAGTATGTGGGAGACGAAATCGTTGTTACATGGCCTGTTTCCGTAGGGGTAAAGAACCACTTCTGCATCCGTTTTTATTTTGCCTGTAAACAACAGTTTCTGAGCCGGGCAGAGCATTACAAAACAACCTACGGTTTACTTCCAGAGTTCAAGGCCGGTATGCATATGGGTAAGGTAACTGCTGTGGAGATAGGAGAAATAAAGAAAGATATTGCATATCACGGTGACACGCTAAATACAGCTGCCCGAATACAAGGTGTGTGTAATGATTACAAAGAAAACATTATAGTTTCTGACTATGTGATAGAGAGACTTGGGATAGATCCACGCATGAAAGTCAAAACACTCGACAAGGTCCTATTGAGAGGAAAAACAGAAAAAATAGGGATTGTGAGTGTGGATTGGATTGAAGCGGAAGAAAAAGTCATCTAATTACGACATTAAGAAACAGGACGTGCAAGCGGTTGAGGTCTTTTTATTTGGATTCCTTATTTCTTAAAGTCAGAAAGAGTAAAAGATACTCTCCCCAGAATCTACACTGGCAGCAATTCAATTACCTCTGAAAAAATTGTTGACGTTAAGACCGCGCAAGAGCGGGTGGATTAATAGGCTATGGAGTTTTCTAAAGATTTGTGAATCCTGAATGTCGGCTGGTTTCTAAAAACCTACACAGGTTTATTTTCATAAAACACCTTACTTTCAAGACAAAAGTACAGAAGAGAAAACATCAAAAAACTTGTAAGTTGCGATGTTTAAAACCTGTCATTTTTTCAGTGAAAAACTGACAAAATTTACTCAAATCCAAATTGGCATTTGACTTGTTTTTTTTACTTCACGGAATCGCGATTCTTTTGTTAGTCGCCTCCTTCGATAGTCATGTATAGATCAGGATACTTATCGGATTAGGCACGTTTATTTGTTGAACTATTAAAATTGTAAAGCAATGAACACATTAATGAAAAGAAACAGTTTAAGCCCTGCCACCACTTTATTCGACGATTTTCCCAGCAGAGGTTTATTTGATTGGTTGGATTCGGCCGGCATCGGCCGAACAAGCGAAAGCAACACCCTACCCCGTGTAAATATCGCTGAAACCGGGAATGATTTTCGGGTAGAGATGGCTGTCCCGGGCATGAAAAAGGAAGACTTTAAAGTGGAACTAGACAACAATACCTTAACTATTCAAGCTGAAGTAACCGAAAATTCAGAGAATCGCAACGATGACGACGTGGGCTATACCCGGCGGGAATTCAGCTATCGTTCTTTTAAAAGATCCTTCTACTTGCCAAATACCGTAGAGAATGACAAAATTGAGGCAAAGTATCAAGAGGGGATCCTTCACCTAGTCATTCCGAAGCGGGAAGAGGCTAAGAGAAAACCTGCAAGAACTATTCAAATCACCTAACTTAAGTGTGGGCAGTTCTCAAAAGACTGCCCACACTGTTTTTCTAATTTCTTTTGGAACTAAACTTTCCAAAGGAGTTGTACGCTAGTATATTCCGGTAAATATGAAGCTTCCCCGCCACTAAAAACTACTTGATAAGTAGACCATTTTATAGCATCGGGTAGCATCTTTCTAGGCTAGATTCTACAGGAATGATGTTTAACAAAAAGTTGTACAAAAATGAATAAAAGCTCTTTTCTGGATTACTATAAAACCATACTCGAAAAAGTAAGTTTTGATCAAAAGCTGCTTGAGAAAGAATATAAAAAAGCAAAACAGTTACTAAAAGTTTCTGAAGTAAGGGAACTGGATTATTGGATGCATCATAAAGGACTTGCCCACAAGTTGAACCCTCTTTCCCTTGATCAAAATAAAAATAGGATCGGTGATTTTCATTGAATTTTTTATGCCAATTTGAGAAAGTTGCTAAATCGGCAAGGATGTTATATTCCTACATTGATGGAAAAATGTCCATCTTGGTCATCATTATTGGCTCCACTCAACTCAATAGGCTACAACTGCCAATCAATTTAAATCTTGCCGACCGGGGGTCAGACGCAATGGACAGAACAGAATAGTGTTCTAAAGTATTTCATTTCAAATTCTCCAGCACCTCTTACTGTTCTGTTTTATTAGTTACGCTTGATATTCTGCCTCCCGGGAAATTTGCCTACTTTTGCGCAGCGATTTAAATACTATGCTGGACAAATTACAATCAATCAAAGAACGCTTCGAGGAAGTCGGGCAATTAATAGTTCTGCCGGAATCCATGACGGACATGAGCAAATATGCCAAGCTGACCAAGGAATACAAGGACTTGGAAAAAATTGTAAAAGTCTATGATGAGTACAATTTGGTCGTGCAGAATATCGTCAGTTCCAAGGAGGTTCTGGATAAAGAAAAAGACCCTGATTTCAGGGAAATGGCCAAAGCTGAATTGGAAGAGCTGAGACCCAGAAAAGAAGCGCTCGAGAATGAACTGAAGCAATTGCTGATCCCTAAGGATCCAAATGATGCCAAAGATTGTATTCTGGAAATCAGAGGAGGAGCGGGCGGTGATGAAGCCTCCATTTTTGCAGGGGATTTATTCCGTATGTACCAGCGCTTCTGCGAAATGCAAAATTTAAAATTAACCGTACTCGATCTGACATTTGGTTCTGCAGGAGGATATAAAGAAATCATTGCCACTATTTCCGGAGGGGATGATGTATATGGAAGGATGAAATATGAGTCTGGAGTCCATCGTGTACAGCGTGTACCTACGACAGAATCCCAGGGACGTGTACACACCTCTGCCGCCTCTGTGGCAGTATTGCCTGAGATGGATGAAGTGGAAGTAAACATAGACATGAACGATGTGCGAAAAGACACCTATTGTTCTTCAGGTCCAGGTGGACAATCTGTGAATACCACATACTCGGCAGTACGTCTGACCCACGAACCTTCAGGGCTGATTGTGACCTGTCAGGATGAAAAGTCTCAAATCAAGAACTTCGAAAAAGCCCTGAAAGTGCTGAGATCGCGCCTTTACGAAATCGAACTGGCCAAGCACAATGATGCCGTGGGGGCTCAGCGCAAATCTATGGTCGGTTCCGGAGATAGATCTGATAAGATCCGAACTTACAATTATCCACAGTCAAGAGTCACAGACCATAGAATCAATAAAACTGTGTATAACCTCCCCGAGGTAATGGATGGACATATTGAGGATTTTATATCCGCATTGAGATTTGCCGAAAATCTTGACAGGATGAACACCAGCGGATTAGAAGAATAGGCTGGGCATTTGCATAAATTTGCTTAGAATTTATTGATTCTGCGATTAGCCTGTTATCTTGAAGAATTAACCATCTGACTTTTATGATTATTACCGGAGAAAGAGAAATAAGACTAGTGACCTGGAATGAGGCTCATTTTCATCAACTCTATCCCTTGGCCAATAATCCGAAGATTGCAATGAATCTAAAGGACAGCTATCCTCAGCCTTACACAATCCATGATGCACGCTATTGGATAGAGCATAATCAGAAGTTCAACCCTCCACAGAATTTTGCTGTGGAATTTGAGGGAAGATTGGCAGGGTCTATAGGTTCTGAGCGGGGGAAAGATGAACTCCGCACCAACATGGAGTTGGGCTTTTGGATAGGTGAGCCCTTTTGGGGCAAGGGAATTGCGACTGAAGCTGTGAAATTGTACACCAAGTATATTTTCGAGAAATTCGACATCGAGCGCATTTTTGCCCAAGTCTATGATTTCAACGGACAATCCATGAATGTCTTGGAAAAAGCAGGTTATTTCCCAGAGGCTATTTTGAAAAAGGCTTTTGTGAAAAACACCACCGTGGGAGACATCTTCCAATATGTAAATATCCGGGGAGAACAATAACCAAAAAAATACAGGTACTATCCTGAAAAATAAGTATAGCCTATACTTACTTCACGATTACCTTTCTTACCAACACGTCCGATCCAGTAGTATAGAGTCGGATTAAATTCATTCCTCTGGGCAGATGCTCCAAGCTGATTTCCTTGGTAGCATTGCTCATCCCTATAGTCTGAATCACTTGCCCAAAGGCATTAATTACTTCCAAACTGATATAATTTCCTCCTCCCAATTGCAGATTTACTGTTCCTGAAGAAGGATTTGGGTATATACGCACACTTAAATCCGTCTTTTCGGGAAGGGCAGTAATTACATCGACATTTACATCAAGAATTCGCGACACACCTTCGTTACATTCATTTTCAGGGGTGACCGTAAGCTGGAAATCACCTTCTTTCACCCAAAGCACAGTCACCTTCTCTGTTCCTTGACCCAATAGAATCACCCCTCCTTCATCGGAAACAGTCCATTGGAAATTCACTGCGTTCTGGGCTGGTACGGCGTATTCTACTTCCCATAACCCCGTTTGAACCTCTCCCCGAACTTCCCCGGGTTGCTCGGGAGGCAAGTTTACAGTAATCTCCTTTAGAATAGGATCAGCCTTTCCACAGGAATTTTCTTGGACAAGCCTGAGCTCTTGACTTCCCGGCGAATTCCAATTTACAAGGATCTCTGATGTACCCTGCCCTTCTACCACTTCTCCTCCGCTTACTTCCCACATATAATCTACGCCCCCTAGTTGCGGGACTGAGTAAACAATGCTTTCGTCTAAACAAACAGAGCCATTACCTTCGATCTGTGGAATATCTCCCGGCATGGCCGATACGATCACTTCCAAGGCAGAGGTCTTGCCATTTCCACAGAAATTCTCCATACTCACATACACCCCATTACGTCCTGTGATTTTCCATAACACCTCTATCTTAGCCGTGCTCTGTCCTGAAATAATTTCACCTCCATCTACCCTCCAAACAAATTGAGCCCCAGGAACACCGGTGTCTTCTACAGAATAACTACCCACGCCAAGACAGGATTGATTTGCCCCCGCAATCTCACTCAAACCTGTGGGCGCAACGCATTCATACCTTAAGATGGTACCATCATCCCCAACAGCATAAGCCACCGTAGGAGTCCCCACACTAATTCCTTTAATATTGCGACTGGTTCCACTGGGTATTTCTACCCATGATTCTCCCCCGTCCCTTGTCTGGAGAATCATTCCATTATCTCCTGCTATAAAACCCAGGTTTTCATCCCAAAAATCGACAGAATTAAAATTTTCTTTAAAAGAAACCTCAATCATACGCCAAGTCTTGGCCTTGTCTTCCGACTTGAGAATAACTCCGGCATCACCGACTATTATAGCAGTACTAGAGTCCAGTTTTGAGAGGGCGTTTAACTTCTCTGAAGTAAGCTTTGGGAGATTTTCCCAAACGCTTCCACCATTTGACCAGCTGATCTGCCCATTGTCTCCCATGGCAAAACCTATCTGATAATCAAAGAATG
This sequence comes from Algoriphagus sp. Y33, assembly GCF_014838715.1. Lineage (NCBI taxonomy): Bacteria > Pseudomonadati > Bacteroidota > Cytophagia > Cytophagales > Cyclobacteriaceae > Algoriphagus > Algoriphagus sp. Y33. Next base: position 5,092,937 of record NZ_CP061947.1, read on the forward strand.
TAATGTCCCGTAGATTCTCGGTTGTGTTTGGTTGAATGCCGGCAGCATCCCATGTTCCACCCGAATTAAACGATCTGGCGATATATCCACCCGTTCCTGTGACATATACAACTGAAGGTGCAAAAAGATAAAAGCCGGTAATCGTCTCTGAAGTCTGGGCAGGGACAGATGCCCAAGATGAACCGCTGTTGGATGTTCTAAAAATCTTGCCTTCCGCAACTCCCACATAGCCAAAAGCAGTACTCCAATAATCCATCCCAACGATGTCAGTCTCTTCCGGAAGTGGCCGATAAACTATGCTGGTGGCACCGTTGCTTGTGACGTAATCAGCACCTTTCTGTCCTGTAATATGTCCTGCCCGATCAGATTTGAAATCTACTGCGGAGAAATCATTTCGAATTCCCGCCAGTCGCTGGATATAGCTACTGCCGGCGTTGGTCGATGAAATGACATAACCATCTTCCCCGACGGCAAAAACTAGGTTACTGACCGGCTTGAAAGCTAAGGCATTCAAATCCCTGGTATTGCTAGCTCCTAGGTTAGCCTTGCCAAAAGTAACGCCCGAATTGGTAGATCTAAGTCCAGTTGCTTCCTCGCCTACCACTGTGACTATACGGATGTCCAAAGGGCTAATTGCGACCTTTTTCAAATCCGACGTTGCCGGTGAAACTTGGGACACCCATGTCTCTCCACCGTCGAGGGTCTTAATAATACTTCCCCCATCTCCCACTGCATAGCCTACAAGTGGAGAGGAAAAAGCGATTCCATTAAGATTCTTTCCCAAATCTGAATTTAGTGATGCCCACCGATTCCCTCCATCGTAAGTTCTCAGAACCAGCCCCTGATTTCCTACTACGTAAGCAGTGTCGGAATTGATAAAGACTATATCATTCAAACTTTGGTCTGTACCGGAATTCAGTTTCGTCCATGTCTCTCCTTTAGAGTCAGAAAGCAACATCTCTCCGCTATCCGATATCGCCAATATTTTATTCTCAGAGGAAATAGCTACGCTTTTCAGTGCCTGGTGGGTTCCGGATGCTTTCTGGCTCCATGTATCACCCCCATCCAGCGTCTTGAATATTAACCCATTTTCTCCTACCACAACACCTGTATTTTCATTCCAAAAGGAAAGATCCAATAATTTCCCATCAGCATTTACCGATAATTCTTCCCAGGAATTCCCGCCGTCTAATGTGCGGATAATAAGATTTTCGCCTACTGCAAAGCCCACGTATTCATCCACCCAGGCAATAGATTCCAAATCCAATCCCCAGCTTTGCATTCTGGCCCAGGTTTGGGAAAAAAGTTCTGTGCTGAGCAACATCCCTAATACAAATAGACCAACGATTTTTTGCATAAGCATAGTTGAATTAAACAAAAATAAGTTATTTAAGGTCTTGTCAAAGTGACGGGCTTTGCTTCTTTAGTATTACTGACACTCGATTTAGAAACTTAGGGCAAAATCACATGATGATTTGTATTTTTAGCTGTTCCTAACTACAGCCCTTATGAAGCATTTCTTATATTTTATAGCTACAGCCTTAATTTTAGTCTCATGTGGTCCTCAAGAGCGTGTTTCCAAAAGCGTTTTTGATGAAGTGAACAATGCTATGGAAGCAAAAAAGTTATCCGATGCGCAAATTATCCAAGAGGCTATGGTCTGGGGAGATTCCATTAGCCTCGAAGCACAGCAGCAACTGATGGCAAACCTTCACAAAGCTGTTGGAGAAGGAGGATTTACCGAAGCATTGGAATTTTGCAATGTAAATGCTGTTCCTATTATAGAAGAGCTGAGTCGGAAACATGGAGTTTCCATCCGACGGACATCTTCCCGCGCCAGAAATCAAGACAATTTACCCACGGATGATGAATTGCCAATCCTTGAAGCGTATGAATATAATGTGGAAAATGGCATCGAAAATGGACCAAATATACAGCGTATAGAAGATGGGGACATTTTGCTTTATACCAAAGCAATTGTTATTCCATCCGAATTTTGTTTGTCATGTCATGGGGATCCGACAAATGATATATCTGAAGCTGTTTTGAACAAGATAGATTCTCTTTATTCGGAAGATCTGGCAAAGGGTTTTGAGGTGGGAAATCTGAGAGGAATATGGTCTATAAAAATCCCTAAAAAAGCAGTGGTGAATCGCTTATAACAATCGATTGAAATGCGACTGTGGGGCAATTTTTAATATTTTTTTAACAGAATTTTATTCTGAATATCTATCAATTGTCCATTTTTTCATGGGATAATCATATTTTTTACACCATCTTTATAGTTGTGTGGTTTTTTTGTTAAAAAACAGTCATTTTTTGGCAAAAAACAGTTTGGTATTGCCAAAGCATTGGGGGACATTAGATTGTTAAATTATATTAATTAATAGTAAACCCCTATGCTAATGAGAAACTTTACTCATTTTAAGCTATTCAGCATGACATTGATATTTTGTCTGGGGCTGATTAGCGCAGCGTTCGCACAGACCCGGGAGGTGTCTGGTGTGCTTATTTCCGGAGAAGATAATCTTCCTCTTCCCGGTGCCTCTGTCCTCGTCAAGGGGACTACAAACGGTACAGTAACCGACATTGACGGTAAATTTTCTCTTACTGTTTCAGGTCCTGAAGACATACTGGTGATCTCATTTATAGGTTTTGCTCCTATGGAAGTCCCGGTTGGCAATAATTCTACGTTTGATTTAACCTTATTACCTGACACCAAGTCTCTCGAAGAGGTCATTGTGGTAGGATATGGGGAGCAAAAAAAGGAAACGATTACAGGATCCGTGGCGACAGTAAAAGGCAAGGACCTAAACAAGTCACCCGCAATGAATCTATCCAACTCTATTGCCGGCCGTATGTCAGGGGTTGTAGCGGTAAACAGAAGTGGAGAACCCGGTAATGATGGATCCAATATCAGAATTAGAGGGTCGAACACACTTGGAAACAATAGTGCACTGGTAGTAATAGACGGAATTCCTGACAGAGCAGGAGGAATTGAGCGATTGAACCCGAATGACATTGAGAGTATCTCAGTACTAAAAGATGCCTCTGCAGCGATTTACGGATCAAGAGCTGCAAACGGTGTAATTCTCGTAACTACCAAAAGGGGTGCTACAGGTGCTCCGGAGCTTACATTCCAGATGAATCAAGGATTTGCCCAGCCCACCGTTGTCCCTGAGTTGGCAAATGCTGCCCAGTACGCAGGCATGCTGAATGATCTGGATATCTATGCACTCCCTACCTCAGAATGGGCTGCTGCCAATTCCGCTTATAAGGAAAGTGGAGAATACACCAGACCAAATGGACAAGTAAGATCTGCTCCTTATACTCCTGCAGAATTGGAGTTGTATAGAAATGGTTCCGATCCTTGGAACTACCCAAATACAGACTGGTATGATGCTACTTTACGCAATTGGTCTCCTCAGAGTAGGTATAATCTACAACTGGTCGGCGGTAGTGAGAACGTGAAGTATCTGACTTCTCTCGGTTACCAAAATCAGGATGCATACTATAAAAACGCTGCTACAGGCTACAAACAGTATGATTTCCGCATCAATCTAGATGCAACTATCAACAAGTATGTAAAAGTGGGGCTGGGAATTGTGGCTAGAGAGGAGTACAGATTCTACCCTACCCGAGGAGCGGGGGCGATCTTCCGAATGCAGATGAGAGGAAAACCAAACCAGCCTGCTTTTTGGCCAAACGGGTTACCGGGTCCGGATATCGAAAACGGTGAAAACCCGGTGGTGATCACTACCAATGCAACCGGTTATGACCGTGACAAAAGAGATTACGTTCAGACTACCGGTAATTTGGAAATCAAAATACCTGGAGTAGAAGGGCTGAAATTTACAGGTACCGCAGCCATTGATAAATCCATGAGATTTATCAAAAGATGGGAAACACCTTGGACGCTTTATGAGATGGGAACTGGTTTTGAAGATGATGGAGTTACTCCAGTATTGGTGCCAAGCCAAAGAGGTCCTGCAGAGCCAAGATTAAGAGAAGAGAATATCAACCAATTAAATGTTCTTCTAGGCGGTGTATTTAATTACGATAAGGTTTTTAGTGACGTACATACACTGAATGTAGTGGCAGGTGTGAACCGGGAGACAATTGAAAGTAATAATTTCAATGCGTTCAGAAGGTATTTTATCTCAACCTCTATTGATCAGATGTTTGCGGGAGGTGATCTGGAAAAGAATAATGGAGGAGGAGCCTTTGAAAGATCCCGTTTGAACTACTTCGGTAGAGTAGCCTACAATTACCAAGAAAAGTATCTGGCAGAATTTCTATGGAGATATGACGGTTCTTATATTTTTCCTGAGAATACCCGATATGGTTTCTTTCCGGGAGTAATGCTTGGCTGGGTAGTATCTGAGGAAGGCTTCTGGAAAAATTCCTTAGGCAAGACATTTGATTTCTTCAAAATTAGGGGTTCTTGGGGGCAATTGGGTAATGACCAAATCTTCTTTGATAGTAACGGGGATGGTACTCAAACGCTTCAAGAATATCAATTCCTTTCTACTTACGGATTTGATTCCTATATCATCAATGGGGTGGAGGCGAAAACCTTATTTGAAACCAGAGTTCCAAACAATGCCATTACCTGGGAGATTGCCAATAACTCCAACTTAGGATTTGAAGGTCAATTCCTACAGGGTAAGGTTTTCTTCGAATTTGATTTGTTCTACAATAAGAGAACGAATATCCTTTGGAGAAAAAATGCTTCTGTCCCTCAATCTACTGGGCTTACCCTTCCCGCCGAGAATATAGGAGAAGTTGAAAACAAAGGATTTGATCTAAATCTGGGCATCCGTGGTGGCAAAGGTGAATTTCAGTATTCTATCAGTGCCAACGGAGGGTTTGCTAAAAACAAAATCTTATTCTGGGATGAGTCCCCGGGAGCACCGGAATGGCAAAGATCTACCGGAAAGCCTATGAACACAGAGCTTGTTTACCAATACGATGGTGTATTCAGAGATCAGCAAGAAATTGACGCTGAGTCCTTGGACTATTCTGCCATCACCAATAACCTACGTCCAGGTGATATGAAGTACAAAGATATTGGTGGTAGAGATGCGGACGGCAATTTTGTGATGATTCCAGATGGCAAGATCACTCCGGACGATAGAGTGCGCATGGATCAAAACAATATCCCTACATTCCAAGGAGGTGTAAACATCAATGCAAACTGGAAAGGGTTTGATTTGGCTATTCTGTTTCAGGGAGCGATGGGTGCAAGACAATATGTAAGCGCTGGAGAGTCCGGAAATATCGGTAACTACCTATCTGACATTTATGAGAACAGATGGACGATTGATAATCCAAGTAGCGTAGACCCAAGAATCGCAAACAGATCTGATCAGTATTATTCAGGAGGGAACACCTATTGGTTTAGAAAAGCTGACTACCTAAGGTTGAAAAACATAGAAATTGGCTATAATATTCCTGCCCATATCAGTGAGAAAATAGGCGTTAAAAATGCCAGGATCTACGTGAACGGATTGAACGTGATTACTTGGGATAAGTTGAAAGTTTATGATCCGGAATCAGATAACTCCACCGGACAGTATTATCCTCAGGCAAGGGTAATCAACACAGGTCTTTCTGTTTCATTTTAACTAACCCGAACTAATGAAAAGAAATATAAAACACTTAGTAATAATGCTATCAGCTTGCTATACGCTTGCAAGTTGTAATGATGAGTTCTTAAATACTGACCCACTAGGGGAAGTATCTGAATCTGCAGTTTGGACAGATCCTGCATTGGCAGAGGCCTTTGTGACGGGTATCTACCAAGGATTTGGCCAAGGTGGTTTTAATGAAGAAATGCTTGCATCCTTAACTGATGAAGCGATTTTCACACACCCTGGACGTGGTCTTAATAACATCACGGAAGCTAGAATAAATTCTGCTGATGTAGGGTGGAATAGTGACGCTCGTAGGACCTATAATTGGCAAAGACTATATAGCTATATCCGTAGGACAAATATTGCAATCGAAAATCTTTCTGATCCCCAGTTTGACAATACCGGTGGAATTGTAGACAGATTGTTGGGTGAAGCCAAATTTATGAGAGCTTACTACTACCATGATTTAGCACGCTATTTTGGAGGAGTACCTTTGATTGCCCGCCCTTATGAACTTGGAGAAGAGACTTACGAAGAGCCTAGAGCTACTTGGGAAGAAACTGTCAACTTCATTATAGCCGATTTAGATGATGCGGCCACTTTGTTGGAAGGAAAGAGTATGGTACCAGGTCGTACAAGTGAATTGGCTGCCTTGGCACTGAAGTCAAGAGTCCTTCTGTATGCTGCAAGTGACCTTCATGATGCACCTACAGCGCAGAGCAATGCAACCACACTGTCAGGGTTTAGTGATATTGACTTACTGGCGTATACATCAGGCAATAGAACCGAAAGATGGCAAAAAGCCCAAGCTGCTGCCATGGAAGCTATTCAGAAAGGATCCGGCAATCTATTTGGACTTTCCTCTCCTGTATCCCATGAGGACGGTATCCAAAACTACATCAATAACTCCATGGCCAGAAATGGTGGGGAGAATGAGATTATTTTGGGTAGATATTTCATCAATGCCAAGCAGGAAGATGGGGGTCGTCAAGGCTTATTCAATGGTCCAAATGGCTATAACAACTGGGCTGGAAATACTCCTGTACAATTGCTGGTGGATGACTATGAAATGATGGACGGGACTGAGTTTGACTGGTCAAATCCAGCTCATGCTTCTACACCTTATGAAAACAGAGATGCCCGATTCTATGCATCTGTGCTTTATGATGGAGCTCAATGGAAGCCAAGATCCACTGCCAATATGCCAAAAGATCCACTGGGACAAATACAGACGGGGACATATGAAGTAACCGATGGCTCCGGCACCAAAGTGACCCACTTTGGGCTAGACACCAGAAACAGTTCTATTGAGGATTGGAATGGCAGTTACACTGGTTACTATTTTAGAAAATTCATCGATGCTGATCCGGCTATTGTTGACCAAAATACTTGGCAGGAAGTTCCTTGGCCTATTATCAGATACACTGAGGTTGTGCTAAATTACGTAGAGGCATCTCTGGAACTGGGACAGGAAGAAGAGGCACGAAACTGGTTAAATCAAATTAGATTTAGAGTTGGTCAGCCTGCTATCACCGATACGGGCGATGCATTGGTAGAGCGCTATAGAAATGAGCGACGAATTGAGATGGCTTACGAAGAGCAAAGATTCCATGATGTTCGTCGTTGGATGATTGCTGAGGAGACCTTTGGTCGTCAAGCAAATACAATTAGCATCACGGGTACGCTCAAATCCGGTCAAACACTTTCTACCTATAGATATGATCCGGGGGTTTATAACTATGAGTATCAAGTGGTGCCGATTGATCCTGGAAAAGAAAATAGATTATGGCTGGATAAAATGTATTTCATACCTATTCACAGAGATGAGATTAACAGGAACTCAAACCTTGTACAGAATCCAGGATTCGATTAATCAGACTTATTCTTAATTTTAAATCTAAGCCACTCCTTCTGGGGTGGCTTAGCTTATTTTAAATCATGACAAAAGGAACCCTTATAACACTAGTTGGACTCGCCATTTTGATAATGTCTTGCTCTAAATCCGACACGTCGAGCCCAACTGACAATTCACAGGTAGCCTCCACTCCTCTGTTTAATCTATTGCCCCCCGAACGAACAGGAATTACTTTTTCAAATAGAATCGAGGAGAACCTCAACCTCAATGTCCTGATGTATGAGTACCTCTACAATGGAGGTGGGGTAGCCGTGGGCGATCTGAACGGAGATGGATTGGAGGATATTTATTTTTCTGCCAACGTAAGCGGAAATCAGCTTTACCTGAATCAGGGGGATCTGAAATTTATAGAAACTGCCCAAGTTTCCGGGGCAACCGGAAGACAGGGCCCTTGGAAGACAGGAGTAGTATTTGTCGATATCAACGGCGACAATAAATTGGATATCTATCAATGTTATTCCGGGAACTTACCTACTGAGAAAAGGACCAATCAACTTTTTGTAAATCAAGGAAATGATGAAAACGGAATTCCTATTTTTAAGGAAATGGCGGAAGAATTCGGAATAGCATCCAATGCTCCCAGTACCTCAGCTAGCTTTTTTGATTTTGATCTTGATGGAGATTTGGATCTTTTCCTCCTAAACCACAACACTCAATCCATCCAGAATCAGGATGTGAGTTTGACTAAAAAAATGCTTCAGGAGAAGCACGAAGCCGGCTCACAGCTCTTCGAGAATCGGAATGGGAAATTTGTGGAGATTACACTAGAGGCAGGAATTTCCAGTTCAAGCCTTTCCTATGGACTGGGAGTAGCCGTGGCAGATATCAATCAAGATGGCTGGCCGGATATTTACATCGGAAATGACTATTCCATGCCCGATTATCTCTACATCAATCAGAAAGACGGCACATTTAAGGATGAAATTTTGGCACGTATGGGTCATACCTCCCATTTCTCCATGGGAAATGATATCGCTGATTTCAATAACGACGGGTTACTGGATATTTTCACCCTCGACATGCTTCCTGAGAGCAATGAAAGACAAAAACTGCTTCTTTCCCCAGATAATTTTGAACTGTTTGAATTGAATGTGAACAGGGGATTCCATCATCAGTACATGCGGAATATGCTGCACCTAAATTCCGGAGACGGGATTTTTCAGGAAATTGGGCAGTTGGCAGGCGTATCTAATACGGATTGGAGCTGGGCCTCTCTTTTGGCAGATTTTGACAATGACGGCTGGAAGGATTTATTTGTCACCAATGGCTACTTGAGGGATTATAACAATCAGGACTTTCTGAAATACATGGACAATTATGTCCAGACCTCCGGAGGAAAACTCAAGCGCGAAGATTTGCTGAATATGGTCAACAACATGCCCTCTTCAAACTTGACCAATTACATTTTTCAGAACAGCGGAGACCTAACTTTTCAAAACCAAACCAAGGAATGGGGAATCAACCAGGTGCTGAATAGCAGCGGTGCCGTCTACAGTGATCTTGACAATGACGGGGATCTTGATCTCATCGTAAATAATATCAATGCTCCTGCAGCTATCTATGAAAATAAAACTGCCCAACTAAAAGGAGGGAATTACCTGAAAGTGAAGCTTTCGGGATCAGCAAAAAATTCCTTCGCTCTCGGAGCTAAAGTCGAGCTCTTTGCCAGCGGCACTATACAACTATTAGAACAGAACCCCTATCGCGGCTATCAGTCTTCAGTGTCAACCATTCTTCATTTTGGACTGGGGGATTTCACCGAAATAGACTCTCTTATAGTCTCCTGGCCGGGAGGAAAGATCTCCAAAACATATCAAGTCACCTCAAATCAACTGCTGGAATTAAGTGAAAATGATGCAATAAATTCCTCCGGCATCAAGCCCGTTACTACTGAGGTATTTTTAACTGAAAAAACAATTCTAAAAAATATCCAAGGTAGAGATTTCAATGATTACAAAAGACAGCCTTTGTTGATCAATCCTGTTTCAGGAAATGGCAAAGCGATGGTTTTTGCCGATTTTAATGGAGATGGGCGCGAAGATTTGTTCGTGGGAGCGGGGTCTGATGCAGGTGCTTCCATCCTTATGCAAAACCCCGATGGGTCATTTGTCAAACAGAATACCGGTGCGTTCACATCAGCAGCCAAATCCGAAGACACAGATGCTGTTGCCTTCGATGCAAATGGGGATGGTCATATGGATTTGTATGTAGCCAGCGGGGGTGTCTATGACTTCAACGTAGGAGACGATGCATTGCAGGACCGGCTTTATCTCAATGATGGAAAAGGTAATTTCACACTAGCTTCCGGTGCTCTTCCGGCAGAGGCATTTCCTACAGGTACTTTACAAGTGGCTGATTTCAATTTTGATGGAATCCCCGATCTATTTGTGGGTGCCCGCATCAATCCGGGTCAGTTTCCTACTTCCCTTGGAGCAAGGATTTGGATCAATGACGGGAAAGGAAGGTTTACCGATCAAACAAAGCAACTTGCTCCCACTTTTGTTAATATGGGGATGCTGACAGACTCAGGTATTGCAGATCTGGATCAGGACGGAAATCCGGAATTGATCGTATTGGGCGAGGCTATGCCTATTCAGGTATTTTCTTTCCTTGATAATCAGTGGAAAGAAACGACTTTGGATTTCTTCGAGAAGCATGAATTTGGTTTTTGGAATGACGTGACTCTGGCAGATTGGGACGGGGATGGACAGGTGGAGATGCTGGCAGGCAATCTTGGGACCAACTCCCAAATCAAAGCATCCCCCACCCAGCCTGCAGAAATCCTTTACAAGGACTTTGATGGAAATGGCTCTGTTGATGCTTTCTTAGGATATTATATACAGGGGGAAAAATACCCTGCCGCCGGCAGAGACGAAATTTTGGGACAGGTTCTTTTCCTCAAAAAGAGATACTTGGATTTCAAATCATTTTCCACTGTGAAGATGGATGAGCTATTTACCCCACAGGAGCGAGAGGGCACAAATTCCATATTCATAAACCGCCTTGAGACTACTTATTTTGCTCGGGATTCTACAGGAAAATTTGTTCCTAATCAACTTCCCCTACAAGCTCAATTCTCTCCTGTATTTGCATCGGAAGCGGTAGATGTAAATGGCGATGGGAATTTAGACATGGTTCTTGGAGGAAATATTGGCTATGGCAAACTATATTTCGGAAAATATGACGCAAATCATGGAGTTGTTCTGCTTGGGGATGGAAAAGGGGAATTTACGAATATCAACAAATCCCAAAGTGGATTGAACATTATCGGGAATGTCAGAAAAATCAGTTCCGGTAACGGGCTACTCCTTATCTATTCAGATGAATCTACGGTAAGCATCTATTCGCTCCATCCATCAAAAACGGACTAAATTTCAGCCCGAACCCTATTATATTTAATGCTAAAGATTTTTTCTTAGAACATGTTTAAAACAACCCGGCAATACCTAGTGGCAGCTGCATTGATACTAATGAGTTTTAATGTGAATACAGCCAATTTTGAATCTTACAACCAGAAAATCCCCGGGACAGGCGTGATTTTCCGGATGACTCCCATTCCGGAAGGAACTTTCATGATGGGTTCCGAAAGTTCAGCAAATGCAGATGAAAAACCCGCCCATAAAGTAAAAATTGACGCATTTTGGATGGGAACCCATGAGGTGACTTGGGATGCTTTTGAGCTTTTCTTGGACAAAAACTATGAGCTTGCTATTTCCGAAGGCCCTATTGGTGACCTCGTGGATGGATTGAGCAGACCGAGCATGCCGTATTTGGACATGACCTTTGGGATGGGCAAGGAGGGCAAGCCTGCAATAGGAATGACCCAATATGGAGCTATACAATTCTGCCATTGGCTATATCTGAAAACGGGGATTTTCTATAGACTTCCCACAGAAGCAGAATGGGAATATGCAGCCAAAGCCGGATCAGAAACAAGATTCTTTTTCGGAGATGATTCTTCGCAGCTGGGTGAATATGCCTGGACCAAAGAAAATTCTGCGGAAACTACACACCCTATTGGTGAAAAAAAGCCGAATCCTTGGGGACTTTATGATATATATGGCAACGTGCTGGAATGGACTTCAGATCATTATGATCCTGAATTCTATACATCCTCATCTGCTTCCAATCCACTCAATCCCTCAACAGCACTTTATCCAAGGGTGGTACGGGGAGGAAGCTACGATACAGAAGCCTCCGAAATAAGTTCTACCAAGCGCTATGTGAGTTCGGCAGATTGGAAACGAATAGATCCTCAGATACCCAAAAGCCAATGGTGGTTTCCGGAAGCGCCATTCTTGGGCTTGAGACTAGTAAGGCCACTTATACCTCCTAGTCCTGAAGAAATTATGGCTTACTATCAAGCTGCCCCGATTACCGATTACTAACCCTTAATATCCATACTATGAAATTAGAAAACTCCCGCAGGGATTTCATCAAAACCTCCGCACTGGTTACGGGCGGATTGATGACTGCACCCTTTGTCCTTCCAGGTGCCTATGCCGCACCTGTCAATGAATTGAAATTAGCTCTTATCGGCTGTGGCGGTCGTGGTACAGGTGCTGCTTTTCAAGCATTGGCAACAGGTCATAACATCAAAATAGTCGCTCTGGCAGATGCCTTCAGAGACCGGTTAGATAATGCACATAAGGCATTAAGTGAAAAATATGGAGACAAGCTTGCTGTTTCTGAGGACATGAAATTTGTAGGTTTTGATGCATATAAAGATGCGATCGCTCAAGCAGACGTAGTGATCCTTGCCACACCTCCGGGATTTCGCCCGATGCACTTCGAAGAAGCCGTGAAGCAAGGCAAGCAGGTCTTCATGGAAAAGCCCGTAGCTGTAGATGCTGCAGGCATCAGAAAAGTCCTGAAAGCAGCCGAAGAAGCAAAAGCTAAAAAACTAAACGTAGTAGTTGGTCTTCAGAGACATTATCAGGCAAACTACATCGAGACAATCAAACGCATTCATAATGGTGATATCGGTGATATCATCAATGGCCAAGTATATTGGAATGATGGCGGAGTCTGGGTAAGAGAGCGTCAGCCTGGACAGACTGAAATGGAATACCAGATGAGAAACTGGTACTACTTCAACTGGCTCTGCGGAGATCACATAAATGAACAGCATGTACACAACATCGATATCGCCAACTGGGTAAAACAGGGTACGCCGGTGAAAGCGGAAGGTACGGGCGGCCGACTTATTCGGACTGGCAAGGAAAATGGAGAAATCTATGACCACCATGTCTTGACTTATACTTATGCTGACGGATCAGTGATCCACAGTGAGTGCCGTCACTTCCCCGGTGCTCAAAATCGTGTAGACGAAAGCTTCCAAGGGACAAAAGGAACTGCATTTCTAAGCGCAGGAAATCACGGTGTACTTAAAGACTGGAAAGGCAACGTGCTCTATGACCATGACCGAAAAGATCAGCCAAATCCATACCAGGTAGAGCATGACCTGCTTTGGGATGCATTGTTCAATGGGGAATATAAGTTTGCTGACGCTGAAAATGCAGCGAAAAGTACCATGACTGCGATTATGGGGAGGTACGCCACTTATTCAGGCAAGCCGCTCACTTGGGATGAAGCCCTAAACGGTCAAATAGACTTAATGCCCGAAACACTGGCTTGGGATGCTATGCCAAAAATATTGCCTGGACAAGACGGCTATTATCCACATGCAATCCCGGGAAAAACCAAAGTAATTTAATCATGGAAAGAAGAGGATTTATAAAGAAAGTTGGTTTGGGAAGCACCTTTTTGGGGGTTTCCGGGACTATGAGTATGCCGTCCTTTGCCGCAGGCAAAGCGGAGCCTACCTTCAATATGGATTTTGCGCCGCATTTCGGGATGTTTAAGAATTCTGCTCCTGGAGGAATTGTAGACGAGCTGAAATTTATGGCTGACCAAGGTTTCAGATCGCTAGAAGACAACGGGATGCTGGGACGGTCTGTGGAAGAGCAAACGCTTATCGGTAAAACACTTGAATCTCTTGGAATGAGAATGGGTGTATTTGTAATAGACGGGGGCGAGAATTGGAAGACCTCCCTTACCACGGGCAAAAAAGAGCATGAAGAGTTGTTTGTAGACACATGCAAGAAATCTGTGGAAGTAGCCAAGCGGGTCGGCGCAAAATGGATGACTGTAGTTCCCGGCTATTTCGAAAGAAATCTACCGATGGGTGTGCAAACCGGGAATGTCATTGAAGCCTACAAGCGTGGCACCGAGGTATTGGAAAAAGAAGGATTAGTAATGGTGATGGAACCATTGAGTGACAATCCCGATCTTTTCCTACGTCATGCTGATCAGTCGTATATGATTTGCAAAGCTGTGGATAGCCCAGCATGTAAGATTCTGTACGATATCTATCATATGCAGCGCAATGAAGGAAACCTGATTGCCACGATGCAAAAAACCTGGGATGAAATAGCTTACATCCAAATAGGAGATAATCCAGGCAGAAAGGAACCAGGAACCGGAGAAATCAATTATAGCAATGTATTCCAATTCATCCATGAAAAAGGTTTCAAAGGTGTGATGGGTATGGAGCATGGCAATGCGTTACCGGGAGTAGAAGGAGAAAAAGCATTAATCCAAGCCTATAGAAAAGTTGACATAGTCTGATTTTAGAATAGAAATGATCAAAAGAAAAGTACTGGCGCTATCATTATTGGTAGCGCTTTTTTCCTGTAAAAAATCTGAGGAAAACTTAGCGGATAAACCAAGCGGCTGGGATATCCTTGAGACACCTGTCGAATCTTCCTTAAGAGGTCTTTCTCCACTTACCAATGAAATAGCCTGGGCAAGCGGAAGCAATGGAGTATGGTTGAGAACCATAGACGGGGGAAAGACTTGGGATCATGGTGTAGTTGCAGACTTGGACACTGTGGATTTCAGATCGATTCATGCTTTTGATGCCATGACTGCGATTGTAGTCTCAGCAGGGCAGCCAGCTGTGATTTACAAAACGGAAGACGGGGGAGAATCTTGGGTTCTAAAGCATCAAGAGAATGAAAATGCCTTTTTGGACGGTATCAGCTTTGCCTCCAATACTCGTGGATTTGTAGTAGGGGATCCCTCTGATGGAAAATGGACAATCCTCCAAACTGCCAATCAGGGAAATACTTGGTATCCTATAGATTCTCTGCCCGGAGCAGTGGATGGAGAAGCTGCCTTTGCTGCCAGTGCCACCTCACTACTTGCTGAGGGGAACCTGCTTTGGCTCGGTACGGGAGGAACGGAGTCCAACCTCCATTTTTCCAAAGATCTGGGAGCTACTTGGGAAAAGTACAATTCCCCTTTCGTACAAGGAGAATCTTCCCAGGGTATTTTTTCCATAACAAGCATGGGCGGTGGGGAAATAGTTGGAGTAGGCGGAGATTATCTGAATGAAGATATGCAGGAAGGTATTGCAGGAATTTTTATCTCTGAAAGTAAGGAATGGATAAAACCACAGCAGGGGCCGGATGGATATCGATCGGGTGTAGTTTATTTTCCTATGCATAAATGTCTGATCGCTGTAGGTCCATCAGGCTCGGATTATTCCACTGATGCAGGAATTAATTGGCAGCCCATATCCAATGAGGGTTTCCATGCAGTGAAAATGGGACATGCTGATGGTTCTGTATGGGCATCGGGTGCTAAAGGAAAAATAGCTAAATTAACCTATTGAAAAATTCCCAAACACGGATTAATCAAAGCTCTTAAGAAAGCTTTGTCTTCAATACTAGTAAAAGATTTGCATATTGGTTAAGTTTTAAATGGGGATTATGCATTAGGTTTCGTTATGAAGGCAATAATTTCAAGAAAATCGGGCTGTTTGGAGAGTGAGTGCGCTGCGGTGGATATGATGAAATCGAAAACGGCAATGGAATGGCTGATTTTGAAGCAATTAATGGCTGCAATAACTTGTGCGCCGTGGCGTAGAATTTCTAATCCATATTTCAGGTTAAAGTGTAATACCATTTTGCTATCTTTAAGCTTAGAGCTTGTTTAAACTTTATCCTTTGGCCTGCGATTGCGCCTCTTTCGCCCACTCTTCGGCTATTTTCCGGGATGTAGCTGTGGCTACGACCCAGAAAATGAGTCTCGATTGAACGAAAAATGCGTCAATCTCGGCTTCAAAAACAACATTTAAACAAGCTCTTAACCCCAATTACTGCTAATAAACCTGAATATTATAAAGATGTTTGAAATCGTACCGTCTATATGGCTAATCAACGGCAAATGTGTTCGACTTAAAAGAGGCGATTTTTCCACTGAGGAAGTGATATCAACCAATCCCTTAGAAATCGCTCAGGCATTTGAAGGTATAGGAATTAAAAGGGTTCACTTGGTGGATCTGGACGGGGCCCGTAGAGGAGAGCCCAAAAACTACCATATCCTAGAAGCAATAGCAGGATATACTGACTTGAAAGTTGATTATACAGGCGGAATTACCACTGACGGTGACGTAATCAAATCATTTGAATTTGGAGCTTCCACCATTACTGCGAGTTCGGTAGCAGCTAATCACCCGGAACGTTTTACTCAATTTATTCTTTCTTATGGACGCGAAAAAATCAATCTAGCGGCTGATATCAACCCTGTGGACTATAAAATCAAAATCAGAGGTTGGTTAAAAAAAACCGAAATTGATCTGTTCGACCATATTGACTTTTTCTATGAACGAGGTCTCAAATACCTGAAATGTTCTGACGTATCGAGAGACGGTGTGATGGAAGGTCCTAATTTTGCTCTCTTTCAGAGTATCAGAGATAAATTTCCTGAAATTCATCTTGCGGCAAGTGGTGGGGTAAGAGGTATTGACGATTTTAAGCGACTTAGGGACATGGGAGTGTCTGCCAGTGTTTTTGGGAGAGCTTATTATGAGGGGATGATAAGTCTTCAGGAGTTAGAGAAATTTCTGTCAGATAATTGATTAGTCTGCTTTGAATTTGTCCACTATATAGAGAAAAATATTAAATGACAGTGTAGAAGGAGCTGTTTCGTTCTTTTTACCTTCGCCGCTTACATGACTATCCTTTTTGACAGCAGTAGATTTGGTGCCGGTTAGCGTTGTAGCAGAAGGTTGACTGTGTTGGGTTTGTACATCACTGCCACTTGAACTATTTTCTATCAATAGCTTGTCAATGGGTCTTGCATTATCCATTTCTGAGTTCTCCTGCTCGCTTTGGGCCATCGAATCTCCTGAATAAATGCACATTCCGAGCAAAGCAATGCTGCAAAAGAGGATTTTACTAAAAGGAAATTTTGATGTAGAGATCATAGTTGGAAGTAGTTACCTTATATCTTACTCTGGGTTTTTGTAAAAGGTTCCTAAAATTATAAAAAAAATTGACTATGCAAACGATTGACTATAAAGATTTCGACAAAATAGAATTGCGTGTAGGAACGATTGTGAGGGTTGAACCATTTGAAAAAGCCCGCAAACCGGCTTATAAAATTTGGGTTGACTTGGGTAAGGAAATTGGCGTGAAGAAATCCTCCGCCCAGGTCACTGTCCATTATCACCGTGAGGATTTAATAGGTCGGCAAGTCGTATGCGTTTGTAATTTTGCTCCCAGACAAATAGCAGATTTTATGTCTGAGATTTTGATTACCGGATTTGAATCAAGTGAAGAAGGGATAGTCCTAACTTCAGTAGAGCGGAAGGTGCCAAATGGAGCCAAATTGCATTAGAGGGAGCGTTTTTAGAAACGTCTAAGTTTGGCAAATTAAGTGCCTGCCTGAGGTCAAGTCAAAGCTTCTCAGACTACGCACCTTCTTGGCTGAGTCGAAGCCCTATTTTAATCACACTTCATTCTTGCTGTATTCATAGCCTACGTAACCGGCAGGTGGAAAGTCCTAATTGAGGAATATTTCTCTTTAAGTTAAAGTGAATAGGGAAAGTCCAAGGGGTCCGGATAGTCAAATTCAAATCCTGCCCTGAGGATTTTATCTCCTGAAACAATCCTGTCATTTTCTATAGAAGAGTTTTGGTAGCTTTTTGGGGCTTCTAATCCAAGATCAAGCACGTTACGTTCATAGATATCTTTCCGTAGGGAATGTACAGGCGCTACACCATTCAAAGTAGTATTCCAGATCTCCTTTTCGATGACCCAGGCTAGCATTCGTGTAGCATCATTTCGGTAGATAAAATTTACACGGGTATGTCCCGCTACATTATCACGTCCAGCGACATACTTGCCGGGAATTCTATCATCGCCCAGCAATCCTCCAAACCTCACTATGGTTAACTCCCTAACCCCTTGAAATGTCAATTCTCCTTTCAGTTGGGTGAGATTTCCGGTGGTAGCCGCAGTAATTTCCTCTTCCTCTGTATAGGCATCCTGGCGATTCTCGTCAGGATATACACCTGTGCTGGATACATAGATGATTTTACGGATGCCGGATTGATCTACCATACTTCTCAAAAACTTCAATTGCTCCAAATAAAATTTTCCGTCTGTGGTGCGGGATCTTGGAGGAATATTAATGACCAATACTTCGCTCGTAAAAAGTTCCTGAAACCCTTTCCCTTGGGGAAAAGGGACCAGTGAAAATTGAATCGCATTTACACCACTGGCTTTAAGCCTGGTTTGCTTTTCAGACGAGGTGGTGCTCCCTACTACGTCATAGCCTTGTTTGATCATAAGTTGCGCTAGAGGCAATCCTATCCATCCGAGACCTATTATAGAAATTTTTGTCATTGATGCTCAAGAAAAATATTCATGAAGATTAACTTCTTACGGAAGAAAGGATATACCTACTTGCGGGCGGTGTTCAGCCAGACTATTATTCTAATACTGTGCCCTCTGCTAACCTTTGCGTCTTTCACGATTAAAAGGCTTTAAGAAAAAAACCTCCCTTTACTGAGGGAGGTTCTTGGTAATTAGTCTTTCTTAGGAATTGTCCCCAGAATATAATCCCATAATGGTGTACTTACTCCAAAGGCCACATCGGGATCCTTGTAATGGTGAATTGCATGGTGTACCCAGAGAACCTTCATAAAATTCTTTGGAGGCTGAATAGCATGCACCAAATAGTGAATTCCCAGATACAGCGCATATCCAAGCAAAAAGCCCGGCAGGAAGTAGTAAGCCAGGTCTCCCATAGTTAATTTGAATATCAGATAGAGGATGGCTGCATAAGCTGCACTTACAAACGGAGGCATGGCCAATCTGTCTTTATCCTTGGGATAATCATGATGCACCCCATGCACCGTATATTGTAACTTGTCCTTTATCGGCGTATTAGGCTCCATGTGGAAAAAATGCTTATGCATCATGTACTCCACAAGAGTAAATCCAATGTAACCCACCACAAACAGCAACACAGCTGTTCCTACCCCCACTGAAGTTTTTTCAATTCCAAAGTATATGGAAACGGCCCCCAAAATGATAAACATCGTGATAGGCATCCAAATAGGAGTACGTGTTATTCTTTCAAGAATAGGGTTGGAGAACATCCGGGCTGTTCCGAAATTATCCGGTTTATCCAATCTTCCAATCTTTTTCATACGTTACTTAATAAAACTGTACTTAATCACCCAACACTCAATTGGGCTTTATTCTGCAAAGATAATTTAAAACTGTCTTTAGTCCCTGTGATTTTACTGACAATAATCAGGTAATGATCAAATTTCCACCATAGTTGATTCGATTGTCTTCTGATAATAAGCCACATAGTGCGGTAAAATCATTGAAATATCAAACTCTTTCGCCCTAGCAAGCGCATTTTTCTTGAAGGTGGACAGGTTTGCATCATCCAAAATAAAGAGTGCTTTTTCTTTCATGTACTGAATGTCACCAATCGCGGAGACAAACCCCGTAACTCCGTCTATGTTCAGTTCAGGGATTCCTCCCGCATTGGAAGTAAGGATTGGCACTTCGCAGGCCATCGCTTCAAGAGCCGCCAAGCCGAAGCTTTCTTTCTCAGAAGGCATCAAAAATAGATCCGCAACTGAAAGCACTTCTTCCACCGCATCCAATTTCCCTAAGAAACGCACATCATCGCTAACTCCCAATTCACGGCAAAGACGCTCCATTTTATCACGCTCAGGACCATCACCTACTAGCAGTAATTTTGCCGGAATTTCTTTTCGAACTTCATAGAACACCTTAATTACATCCTCAACCCGTTTTACCTTTCTGAAATTAGAGGTATGGACTAGTAGCTTTTCACCATTTGGACAGATTGCTAATTTGAAATGCTCCTTCTTCTGCCTTTTGAAACGATCCAAGTCAATGAAGTTAGGAATCACTTCAATTTCCCGCTGTATATCAAAGAACGCATAGGTTTCTTTTCTCAAATCCTCGGATACAGCCGTCACTCCATCAGATTGGTTAATGCTGAATGTAACCACCGGTTCATAGCTGGGATCCTTCCCTACCAAGGTAATGTCAGTACCGTGAAGTGTGGTAACTACCGGAATTTGAATGCCTTGGGTTTTTAGAATTTGCTTGGCCATATAGGCTGCGGAGGCGTGGGGAATCGCATAATGAACATGAAGCAAATCAAGCTTCTCATATTTCACCACACTTACCATTTTGCTTGCAAGCGCAAGTTCATAGGGGGCATGTTCGAAAAGAGGATAACTCTTTATGTCTACCTCATGATAGTATAGATTTTCGCTAAAAAAGTCTAACCGGGACGGCTGCTTATAGGTAATGAAATGAACTTCATGACCGATCTTCGCAAGACCTTTGCCTAGTTCTGTCGCAACTACCCCACTACCTCCGAAAGTCGGGTAGCAAACAATGCCTATTTTCATAATACTCTGGACTGGTTTATTAACCTGGTTTTTAACACGCATTAACTCCCGTTTTGTTCAATTTCGCTGTTAATTATCGATTTATTATGAAATAATGGCTGTATTTTATTGAATATCAGTACTTCTAACAAAATAATTATTCAGGTTAAAACAGGTTTCCAAAAAAAACCTTGAGAAAATCTATTCCCAAGGGTTTTTGCTAGCTAGTCACTTAAGTTATTATTAATGTATAATATCCGCTTTTCTACCACTAAGCAGCAAAGGATTTGGTGAAATTTATCATTTAGGTCACTCTAGTCGTCGGTCTTCCTCGCCGTAGAGGGTCTTCCAGCCAGTAAAACAAAGAAAATATGGCTATTGGCATCATTGCGGATAATCCATTACTTATCCTTTTTTACTTTCTTTTACTGCATGATGTGCAGCTCTGGCAGCAAAAGCCATATAAGTCAACGTGGGGTTCTGGGTAGCAGTGGAAGTCATACATGCCCCGTCAGTGACATACACATTGGGCACGGCATGAAGCTGATGGTTTGCGTTAAGCATGGAGGTTTTAGGATCTCTGCCCATTCTAACACCACCCATTTCGTGGATATCCAATCCGGGCACACGGTGGTCATCACGTACTGAAATGTCCGTGAAACCTGCTTTTTCAAACATTTCTGAGATTTGCTCTTGATAATCAATGATCATTTTCTCATCATTGTCATCATACGCTACATTGAATTTCAATGTGGGAAGTCCGTAAGGATCAAGTTTCTCCGTGTCCAGAGCAATAAAATTGGATTCTTTTGGAATCGTCTCTCCCATCATATGGGATCCTACTCTCCACGGACCATCAGGAGGAGTAGGGTTCAGCATGCTGTTTTTCAATTCCATCCCGACTCTAGCATCCGCCACATAGCCTCCACCCCGATATGCGCTAAAACCGCCTGCGTAGCCGCGAAGAAAATCAGTTTCCTGCTTTTTCACATTTCTAAATCTAGGAATATAGCCGCTTGTAGGCCGTCCTCCGGATGTGGTATATTCCATATAACCGTCGTACGCACCGCTCACTCCAGCCCGGTAATTGTGGAAAGCAAAATATTTCCCCAAAACTCCGCTGTCATTTCCCAGCCCATTTGGAAACCTTGCTGAAGTGGAATTCATCAGAATAGCATTAGAATTGGTCGCAGCAGCATTAATGAAGATTACATCCGCATAGAATTCTTCCATTTCTTTGGTATGGGCATCTATCACTCTCACCCCTGTGGCCTTGCCTTTTTCCTCATCATAAATTACCGAATGGACTACCGAATCCGGTCTTAACGTAACATTTCCGCTTTTCAACGCCCATGGAATAGTGGATGAATTACTGCTGAAATATCCCCCAAAAGGGCAGCCACGCTGACAAAGGTTTCTGTTTTGGCAAGATGCTCTTCCTTGTACCGTAAATTCCGGTCTGGGCTCATGAATGTGAGCACAGCGAGCAGAAATCATATGTCGGTCACCGTAGACTTCTTTCATCTTCTGGGCAAAATGCTTCTCAACAATATTCAGGTCGTAGCCCGGCAAGAATTCTCCGTCGGGCAGCACATCGAGGCCATCCAGATTACCCGACACACCGGCAAACTTCTCTACATGGCTATACCATGGAGCTATGTCCTTGTATCGAATCGGCCAGTCTACAGCAAATCCATCTCTCGCCGGCCCTTCAAAATCATAGTCTGACCAGCGCTGCACCTGCCTTGCCCAAAGTAGGGATTTCCCTCCTACCTGATAGCCTCTGATCCAATCAAAAGGCTTTTCCTGTACATAGGGCTGATCAGCGTCTTTGACGAAAAAATGCTCCGAATCCTCACCAAATGCATAACACTTGGCTACAATCGGGTTCTCATCGAGAACTTTCTGCGAAAGCTTTCCTCTATGCTTAAATTCGTAAGGAAGCATATTGGTAGTAGGGTAGTCCTTGATATGCTCTACGTTTCTTCCCCGCTCCAACAAAAGAGTTTTCACACCCAAATCACCGAATTCCTTCGCTGCCCATCCTCCACTGGCACCTGAGCCTACTACAATGGCCTGATATGTTCGTTCTTGTTTATTTTGGATATTCAAATTAGCCATTGATTCTGGATTTTTGGGTTTCTGAGATTAAAGCGGAGCCATTATATGGCCCAGGTATAAGTGAAAAAGGAATTATCTCCGTCTGAATGTACTCAGAAGCCATATATCCCTGCATGGTAAGTCTCTTTGTGGTATTTAGGAAATAAGAGACAGCACTATCCTTTTCTCCTTCCGCATTTTCAGCAGGCTGGAGGTCTATGCCCGCCTGAATCAGGTTTTCTTTTTCCTTAGTGCTGAGTTTGCCAAACTTTTTACCTCCTTGATTCTTGGCAAAATCGGAGAATGCAGCAAGCCCACTGGTAAAAAGAGTCTGGTTTTCAGAGCTCAAACAATCATTTACCATCACAAGTATAAAGTCGGGCACTTCCAAATCCAGTGCTCCCTTTAATTCTCCCGCAGGAATAATTGCATCAGATATTTCTCCCAAAAGTTGCTTTTGGGAAGCCGTTACTTTTAGGTTGTTGTAAGCTGCCAATATATCTTCAGCACTAAAATCACAGGAGGGAATCAAGGCAAGCCCTCCCGAAATCAACGCCAAATGTCTAAGTGCAATTCGTCTGTTCATAGGTTCTAGATTGTAGGGTGATAAATCTGGGGTTTAAGTTAGCCAAATCGGTTCTTATTTGCCATAATATACTATAGGAGGAGCAATAAGATTCATTTGGTCAATACACCCACTTCTGCGAAAGTCGCCGCATTTCCGTCCGCAGTTTTACTTGCTCTCAGGCGAATGAACTTTGCTTTTACCCCATCGAAACGGATGGTTTGTTCAATTGGACTATTCACAATATTAGAGAATTCTCCCGAAGCAGCCTGTTTCCATGAATTGCCGTTTGTACTTACCTCAAAGATGAAATTGGTGATGAATCCTTTAGGATATCTTCCTTGCATAGGCATATACGTGAAGCCCTTTATAATGAGTTCTTCTCCCAGATCGATAGTCAGGTTATTATCACCACTTTCAAAATAACTCTCCGGATTTTCATCTATTGCCAGTTCACCGTTTGCCTGACTGGCCTTCCAATTGGATTTGGCAATATCCACATCTATCCTCTCCGCTTCACTTATCTTACCCGAAACGGGATCTACTGAAATGGCCTTCAGAGTTGTTGCTTGATCGACTTTGAACGGATTAGTGTATTGTTGACTTTCTGCATTGGGATCAGAATCATCAAGTGAATAATAAATATTAAGTCCCTGGTCAGGGCTGGAAAGTGTAATTTCTCCAGACTTATTTCTGGAAAATGTAGGAGGGATGATCAATTTTGGAGCATCATAAATCCCGACTTTCGAGATTAACGGAATATCCTTGCCATCCGTAAACCGAACACGGACAGTACTTGCTGTCACATCAGGAAATCTTAAGATTCTTTTGTAACCCACTGTAGTCCCCTCGGCAATTTTCTCCCAGCTTCCGTTTACCTCTTTTTCCAAAACAAAGGATTTTACCCGCTGTCCAAGTGGGGTATATTCTTGGAGCATAAGGCGATTGAAGCTTAATTCTTCTCCAAATTCCAGTTTAATCTCTGCTTCTTCTGTTCCATCAGAAGTGGTCCAATACGTCTCATAATCTTCGTCTAATACGTTTTTGACCTCATAGCCTTTTCCCCGCTCATCATTCGCCCTTGCCGTAGCTTTCGATGCCAGATTTACAGCAAAATCCTTTTCCACTTTAGCAGCAAGTTTCATGATCGCGTCCACGTCATTTTCATGAATTAGACCTCTGGTGTCCACGGGGAAGTTGATCAGCAAAGAGGTATTTCTTCCTATACTGTTGTAATAAATGTCTAGCAAGTTTGGAAGACTCCTGACTTTGTGATCTTCATAGGTATGGTAATACCATCCCGGACGTATGGAAACATTCGTTTCGGCCGGCACCCAGTGCGTGCCGAATTCTTGCCCGGCTGCATATTTTTCGGGATAATCAGGCATTCCTGCATAGACAGAGTCACGCATCAGGTTGGCCCAGTTTGTTTCAAAAGCCTCTCCGTGTTCATTTCCAACCCATCGTACATCCGGGCCACCATCACTGAACATCACAGCATTCGGCTGCAATTCCCGAACGAGTTGGTAAACCTCCGGCCATTGATAATAGGTCAATTTATCTACTTTCCGGGTTTCATTTGCCCCGCCATAATAGCCGTCACCACCATTGGCGCCATCAAACCAAACTTCAAAAATCTCCCCATAATTGGAAAGCAATTCGGTCAGTTGATTTCTCATGTAAGTAATGTATTCCGGCTTGCCATAGTCCGGATGATTTCTGTCCCAAGGCGAATAATAAATCCCGAACTTCAATCCGTATTCCTTGCAAGCCTCAGCAAGCTCTTTGATCAAATCGCCTTTTCCATCTTTCCAAGGACTGTTTTTGATAGAATGCTCTGTATATGCAGACGGCCACAGCACAAATCCATCGTGATGTTTGGCCGTGATGATCAATCCTTTCATTCCTGCTTCTGCCGCTACTTTTGCCCATTGTCTGGGCTGAAGGTCAGAGGGGTCAAACATTTCCGGTTTTTCATCGCCAAATCCCCATTCTCTATCAGAGAAAGTATTCATATTGAAGTGCAAAAAACCATAATATTCCAGTTCCTGCCAAGCAATCTGACGGGGCTCAGGAACAGGTAAAACAGGGGTTGGTGGAGCTGCTTTTTCAGTGCAAAAAGAAAGGGCTAATAACAGTACCAGCCAAAGTGTATTTTTCATTATTAGGTGAATTAAGCTGGAATATTAGCTCTTTTGGATGGAAATCGAAAGCGAAATGTGCTTTTGAAGTGTTGAAAATAACCTTTGATAACTTTGAATTACATACTTCAGGAGAAAGCAGTTAATTTGTAGGCATGAATAAAATTTTTGCACTTGTATTATTACTGATCTCAACTTTGTGTCAAGCCCAGATCCATATCAAAGTACTGGACGCATCCACCCGTCTGCCTATAGAAAATGTAAGGGCTAGTACAAATGGCAGGTACTTGTCTTCGAGTAATGTGGAAGGTGAGATAACAATTGATTCGTCTGGGAAACTACCGATCGAATTCGAAGTAGAGGGCTATAAACGGGAAACCAAGGAAGTCTCCTCTGGGGAATTAGTAATAATTACACTTACCAAAGTAATCATACATCTCTCGGAGATCACTGTTTCTGCTTTTGAGTCTGAGCGTCCTCTGCTGGAACAATCCGCTTCAATTGCCGTGGTCTCCGAACAGGACTTCAGTCGCTTCAATGAAACATCCCTTGTTAATTCATTCAACACAAAGCCGGGAGTCCGAATCGAAGAGCGCGCACCTGCCAGTTATAGAATTTCTATCCGGGGCAGCTCACTCCGTGCCCCTTTTGGTGTGCGAAATGTGAAAGTGTATTGGAATGAAGTTCCATTCACTTCACCGGATGGAACCACCGCATTGAATCTTCTCGACCTATCCAATATCCGAAATGCCGAAGTGATCAAAGGTCCTTCGGGAAGTATCTATGGTGCCGGTAATGGTGGTGTAGTCAATCTATACAGTCCGGCCAATCCTTCCGGTGGAAGAATTTCAGCGGATTTTATGGTGGGAGACTTTGGGATGACACGCTACAAATTGGGCGTTGCCCAGCAAGTGGGGAAAGGCGGATTTGAGGCTTCCTATGTAAGCCAAAAAGCGGACGGCTATCGCGAGCATTCGGCAATGGATAGGCAGGTCTTCCAATTGGGAGGATTTCTCTCTGTCTCAGACAAGCAGGAAATCCGAACTCAATTATTGATTTCTGATCTCAAATACCAGATTCCCGGCCCTTTAAATTCTGATCAATTAGCAGAGGATCCAACACAGGCCAGACCTGGATCTGCTACCCAAAACAGCTCCATTTCCCAGCAATCTGTCTTCGCTTCTCTGGGACATTTGTATAGATTTTCTTCGAAGCTCAAGAATTCCACTACGCTCTATCTAAATACCAATGATTTTGAAAATCCTTTTATTCTGGATTATAAAAAGGAGTTGGGGTATGGTTTTGGGGGTAGAACCAAGTTTACGTTTGACGGGAAATTGGCAGGAAAAGATCTGAGAATAATTGCCGGCGGAGAATACCAGACTAGCTTGACAGATGCGCAGAACTTTGGAAATGTAAACGGAGTAGCCGATACGGTACGATTTGCAGACAAACTTCGGGCTACCCAGGGATTTTTGTTTCAGCAGGCTGAGTGGAATTTAATGGAGAACTTTATGCTGACTTTTGCCCTCAGCGAAAATTTCAGCAGCTTGGAAATTGACAGGCAGATCGATGCTTCCGGAGCAGCAATCGGGCTTCAGAAGAGAACGTTTGATCCGATAGTGGTTCCCCGCTTTGCGCTGAATTATCAGTTTAATCAATATTCAGGAATCTATGGAAGTATCAGCAGCGGCTTTTCCCCACCGACCGTAGATGAAGTCAGGACGAATGAGGGGAGTCTAAACCTTGACCTGGAAGCAGAAAAAGGAGTGAATTACGAAGTAGGATATAGAAGGGGAAAAGGCAAGTTGAATATGGAGCTAACCGCTTTTTATTTCAAGCTCGATCAAACAATTACCACCTATACCAATCCTCAAGGGGTAGTTCTATTCAGGAATGCAGGTTCCACCAATCAAAAAGGAATAGAAGCAGCAATTGATTATGCCCTGATTAGAAATGAAACCACCTTTATCCGTGATCTAAAGATTGGAACAGCATTTACAGGTAATTATTTCACGTTCAAGGATTATCAGAAAGCAGCTAATGACTTCTCGGGAAATGACCTGACGGGAGTTGCTCCGAACACCTTGGTCAACCGATTGGATCTACGCACCAAATTTGGGGTTTATTTGAATTTCACACATCAATATGTAGATGAAATCCCGCTAGATGATGCCAATACGGTTTATCAGGATGCGTATAATCTGGTGAATCTACGGTTTGGCTGGGCAAGAAGCTTTGCGGGAAAGTGGGAACTGGAAGCATTTGCAGGGGCAGACAATTTGCTGAATGAAAGCCACTCACTTGGTAACGATCTCAATGCCTTTGGCGGAAGATATTATCAGCCCGCTCCGACTAGGAATTGGTATGGTGGAGTGAAAGTGGCGTTTTTGTATTAGTAGCAAGTAGCTAGTAACAGGACTAGAGATATTAGAGCCGAGAATCTAGAGGTAAGAGGCGCGAATTTGGCAACTCCCCCTTGGCTTACTTGGCTGATTTGGATTTGAGAATCAATTAAAGGTAGCAGGGGGGATTTTCTAGGAAGTTAGAGCTAATTTTTAAATCCCAAGTTCTCTTTTCTTTTTTCTAATCAAATTCCCCATCTCGCTGTGGTCAGTGGTATAGCCACCAACACTTGTATATTTTGGCTCTGTATTAAACCAAACTGTCTTGTCTTTAATTTTGAGGCTATACAGCGGAGGAAAAATAAAATGAAATTGGGAAATTGAGTCGATCGCTAACCATTCGAAGATTTTTTCTTCTCCATTTTGCTTTATAGTTATCGTTTGATTCCCTACCTCAACAACTGCAAACTTCTCTTTGATTGAAAAGAAAAGTACTATGAGAATCACTCCAATAATTCCAAATACACTAGTTGTAATTGGACTCATAACACCAGCTTCTCCATTTAACTCAACTGCCGATGGAAAAACAAAGGACAGCAGTGGCACAAATATTACTAAAAGACCAATGCCCAATAGGCCGTACTTAAATAGTAAATGATAGGTTTTGTTACTTTCCATTGTGTTTTTCGTGCCCTATAGCTTTCCTTCAGCTTAATTGAAAAGAGATTGCTTCACTCCCTCGTCGTTCTCAATGACGCTTAACATTTCAGTTACTCTATCCCGTCCAGTTCACTTAATTCCAACCAAGTCAATTCCAATTCTTCCAACTCAGCATTGATTTCTCCCATGCGGTTGGATTGCTTGATCAATTCCTCATGATCATCTATTCCCGCAGAGATTTTTTCGGTAATAACAGATTTTTCCTTTTCCAGTTTGGCAATGGAAGCATTCACCTCCTTGAATTCTTGCTTTTGCTTAAAACTGGCTTTAGCCTTTGTAGGAGCCGAAACTTTGGCTTCAGCATCTTGATTCTTGCTACTTGTTGCTTGTGTCTTTTCTTCTTGACTCTTGGTTCTGAATTCCTGACTCTTGGTTCTAGATTCTTGGCTCTTTTCTGTCTCGCGGAACTCAGAATAATTTCCCGGAAAATCACTGATCTCGCCTTCTCCTTCGAAGACAAACAAATGTTCCACCAAGCGATCCATGAAATACCTATCGTGGGAAACGATGATCAAACAGCCCGGGAAGGTATCCAAAAACTCTTCCAGCGTGTTCAGCGTCATCAAATCCAGGTCATTGGTCGGCTCATCCAGAATTAGGAAGTTTGGATTTTTGATCAGAACCATCAATAGCTGAAGTCTTCTACGCTCTCCTCCACTGAGTTTGGCGATTGGCGTATGCTGTTGCTTTGGGGGAAAGCCAAATTGAGTCAGAAACTGGGATATGGTAATCGTAGCACCACCGGCGATCGTCACCACTTCTGCGACTTCCTTTACAATGTCAATCAGACGCTTTTCCTCATCAAAACTCCCTTCTTCCTGCTTGTAGTAACCAAAAGCTGTAGTCTGCCCGATAGCAACGGTTCCGGAATCAGGGGCAAGCTGACCCGTGATCATATTGAGGAAAGTAGTCTTTCCGGCACCATTTGGGCCTACTATTCCGATCCTGTCTTTCTTCTTAAAGGTGTAGGAGAAATCATTGACGATGGGCTTGTCTCCAAAAGACTTTTGGAGCTTGTCGATTTCTATAATCTTATTACCAAGCCGCTGAGTAGTTACAGTCAACTGAATATCACGTTCTTCACGCTTTTGGGAGGCTTTTTCTTTGGTATCTTCGAAAGCATCCACGCGGTATTTTGCCTTGGTGCTTCTTGCTTTTGGCTGACGACGGATCCAATCCAGTTCCTTTTTGTATAGGCTTTTGGCTTTTTCGAGTTCTATATCTTCGATCTCCATTCGCTCCTCTTTCTTGTCAAGGAAGTAACCATAGTTCCCTTGGTAGCGATGTATTTTTCCCTGATCGAGTTCTAGGATTTCGTTGGTTACTTTTTCCAGGAAATAGCGGTCGTGAGTGACCATAAAAAGTGCAAGGTTGGCTTTCGCCAAATAGTCTTCCAGCCATTCAATGGTTTCCAGATCAAGGTGGTTGGTCGGCTCATCAAGTAGCAACAAATCAGGTTTTTCCAGAATCGCTTTTGCCAAGGCAACCCGCTTACGCTGCCCGCCGGAAAGTGTCCCTACAGGAAGATCTGTATCATGAAGCCCCAGTTTGCCGAGCACTTCTTTCACCTGATATTCAAAATCCCAAGCCTGGAACGCGTCCATTTTCTCAAACAATACCGACATCTTATCAGAATTATCAATGCCCCGCTCTGCTTCCAGCATGGCTTTGTGATAGTCTTCGATCACCTTGAGCACTTCAGAATTGCTTTGATCGAAAATGGTCTGGTAAATACTCATTGTCCCCTCAAAGACCGGGTTTTGGTGCACATAGGCCACTTTCACCTGTTGATTGGTTCCAACTTGACCTGTGTCAGGAATCTCCAAGCCCATGATTATTTTCATCAGGGTAGACTTGCCTGCGCCGTTGATGCCTACAAGGGCGATTTTCTGGCCTTGGGAAATGCCAAAAGAGATATTGGAAAAAAGCTTGCGCTCACCGAACGCTTTACTGAGATTTTCGACCGAAAGGTAATTCATGCCGCAAAAGTAAGGAAAAGGCAGGCAAGAAATGCTTTAATTCAAATGAGCTTCTTAAATGCACAAGTAATTATTTCATGTTTTACGATGACCAGCTCAATTTGAATAAAAATACGGCACGTGGAAGGAATGAGCAGAATTAGATGGTTTTGGACATTTTTGAGCCAAATCACTCTATGGAAGTCCATTAGTTAGAGATTTTCAATCACCATGCTGGTGGTTCTTGAGTTTTAAAATAGTTAAATCTCCATCCTACTCCAGAAAGGCTTACCTTTGTACTTTAGAAACAGAAGAAAGGT
Source organism: Algoriphagus sp. Y33 (assembly GCF_014838715.1). Classification (NCBI taxonomy): domain Bacteria; kingdom Pseudomonadati; phylum Bacteroidota; class Cytophagia; order Cytophagales; family Cyclobacteriaceae; genus Algoriphagus; species Algoriphagus sp. Y33. The sequence goes on from NZ_CP061947.1 coordinate 5,123,376, forward strand.
CATTTCGAAGCTTCAATGAAACCAATACAGTTTGGTCATTCATCAATTCCTCCTTATTCTTTTGAAAAAAATCATGGATGTTATCTGGCTCGATTTCTACCTTTTCCCCAGCAAATTTATTAGCATAGTCATTATAAAAATCAATAGAATTAATACTATAAATCACTTGATCATTGTAGTATGTCCATGGGATATTTCTGATCCGCATTTCATCTATATCGTTTTCAAAACCAGAAACTTGGGACAAAATATTGAATTCTTTATCTAATAAGATAAAATGTATGCCCTTATTATATTGGTATAAAGACATAAAATATAAATCTCCCAATGCAGTAAACATTGAAATGTGTTCCACTAGCTGATTTTCCCTGATGAAATTTTGGTAAGTATCTCTATCAACACTATTTAATCTAATAAAATCCAATTCATTTACACCCTGTAACCCTAAATCAAATTCCAAACGCTGTTTGAATTTTAACTTCTCGTCGAAAAAAACAACTTGGCTTGTATAAGGAATAGGAAAAACAAATCCTCCCTCAAAACCGGGACTGAAACCATTACGGACCCCAAACTGAAATTTGTCGAACCCTAGTCTGATTTCGATTGCTTCTTCAATAAGTTCCTTTCCCTCAAATACTAGAAAATTGTAATCTGATCCGTCCCTAATATTGTTCATAAAAAACAAGGTTCTTCCACTTCTCGCAATAAATGAAGAGGCATTTTTTGGAATTTTTTCCTCTGTTAATAGTGATTGGACAGTGTCAAATGACACTATCTTCCTCAGACTTCTATCTAAAATTAAAAGAGTGTCTTCCCTAACCTGAAAAACTTCCACTTGTTGGTATTCTCCTGGTCCTTGACCGTTGGCTTTAAATATAAAATCAATATTTCCAAATCTGTCAAACCTGTGTACATTGCTGTTAAAATAATCTTGTACGTAAATAAACTTGTCATTTATATGAATTTGATAGGGCTCTACCAAAGGATTAGCATCATCACTTTTTAATAAAGTATAACTTATCCCTTTGAATATGTCCGATAACTTCTGTTGGGTGGAATTGTCCAAATCAATTTTTATCACTCTCTCATTTACAATACTTTTTTTGGAGGATTGCTTACATGACAAAAGAGTAAAAAAAACAAGAAAGTAAAGTATAGTTGTTTTGCCCATTATTCTGTGTTATAGCTGCCTGTCTTCCACAGGCAGCTTACCTAATTACCCTATTGTTCCAACTTCATCGCAATGCTTTTGACCTGATACATCACAAGTTTGGGAGCCATCAAATCTACAGCGTGTTACACTTCCCCCTCCAGTGCAATCAATCGTTTGTATCCAATAACTTCCACTTGCTGGAGTCTGTGTAATTGGAGTGAATGATAAAGTCATCATGCCAACGATTCCTATTCCTAAAATTACTTTTTTCGTGGTTTTAAAATTTCAATTTTTTAACTACCTCTTGGCCAAGAGCGACTAACCGACTGATTAGCTAGCCGTAACATATTATTATTATTTCAATCCAAATCTTTAAAACGAAAAAATCGTCAGTTCACTAAAAACACCCTGTATAGGGTATGCAAAATCGGACACTTTATAATTATTCCCAGAACCCATGGAAATTACCTAATTAGAATTTCACCAAATTCTACTTTCAAGTCGAAATTCCTTGATTCTAAAATCTTGGCTCTCGTATCTTGATGCTTTTCTCTAGCTACTTGCTAGTCTGAAAAGTCTTACCTTTGTGCTATGGAAGCAATTCAGAAAAAAGACATCCGTAAGCTATCCCTTTCCCAGTTGGAAGAATTCTTTTTGGCTCATGGGGAAAAGAAATTCCGCGCCAAACAGGTATATGAATGGCTGTGGAATAAGTCTCTGAAGAACTTTGATGAGATGAGCAATATCTCGCTGAGTACACGGGAAATGCTCAAAGCGCATTTTGAGATCAACCATATCCGTGTGGATCTGATGCAGCATTCCTCTGATGGGACGATCAAGAATGCGGTAAAGCTCTATGATAACAAGATCGTAGAGTCAGTTCTGATACCCACGACAAAGCGGATTACTGCCTGTGTTTCCTCTCAGGTGGGTTGCAGCCTGGATTGTAATTTCTGCGCCACGGCACGATTGAAGCGCATGCGTAACCTGAACCCAGACGAGATCTACGATCAGGTGGTGGCGATCAAAGATGAAGCGGAAACCTATTTTCAGCGTCCACTGACCAATATTGTTTTTATGGGAATGGGAGAACCGCTCCTGAACTATGCCAATGTGCTGGAAGCAATAGATAAGATCACCTCACCCGAAGGGCTGGGAATGGCACCCCGAAGAATCACTGTTTCTACCGTAGGCGTGACTAAAATGATCCGTAAACTCGCAGATGATGAAGTTCGCTTCAACTTGGCGGTATCGCTTCACTCAGCCATCAATGAAACCCGTTCACGCTTGATGCCTATCAACGACAGTAATCCCGTGGAAGAACTGGGGGAATCTCTAAAATACTGGTACGAAAAGACCAAACGGAAAGTCACCTACGAATATGTGATTTGGGATGGGATCAATGACGACGAGAGACATGCCCGTGCGCTGGCAAAATTCTGCAAGATCATCCCTTCCAAAGTCAATCTGATCCAATATAATCCAATAGACGAGGGAGAATTCCGACAGGCTAAGCAAGAAGCCGTGGACATGTATGTACGGGTATTGGAGTCACAGGGAATCATAGCCAAAGTAAGAAAATCCCGTGGCCAGGATATCGATGCAGCCTGTGGACAATTGGCCAATAAAAACGAAGTGGCTGAACTGAATACCGCCTGAGATTTGCTTTCTTCGCTAAAGCCATCTAACTACTAATCTATTTTAAAAACATACGTTATGAACAAGGCTTTACTGATTTTTTGGACAGTTTTTATGCCCTCTTTTGTCACTGCAGCTCAAACCCAGGAACAGGGAAATGCACGGTTTCATGGCTATGGAACCTATGGTTTGAGGTACCATAACTTCGGAGTCGGTGCTGGAATAGAATATTTCTTTGTAGACAAATTCGCCCTGATGCCCAGTTATACGTTTGTCTTTCCGCAGGTGGGAAAGGAAAGTAACCTCAGTGCCGATTTGCGGTATTATGTTTCAGAAGGACCTTCCCAGCTTTATTTTATGGCAGGATATAGTCAGACTTGGGTAGATACCCAGCCGGATGGAGCAGGTACGAGAAGAAACCAAAAAGGAGCTAATATGGGTGTGGGAGCGTATGTACGCGTGACGGAGTTTATTGGCCTAAGTACTGAGTTTCGCTTCCAAAGCCCTTTTCCAAGAGAAGTCGGATTTAGAGTTGGGTTGGCAATTCCATTGTAAGTGAGTAGCAAGTATCAAGATGTAAGATATTAGATTCTAGAACCTAGAGCCTAGAAACTATGTGATAGAATAATAAGCCACATTCACTATTCGTCCTAATCAATGATCAAGCTTGGCTGTGACCTTTGCGTTTTCTTTGTGCTCTTTGCGGCTAAAATTCTACTTTTTCGAAAACTCAAACAGCTTCCGTTTCTCTTCCTTATTCAGTGCTTCGTAACCTCTGTCGGCGATTTTGTCCAGTATCTTATCTATTTCCTCTTGGGTTGCCTCACCGGAATTAACGGGTGTAGAAGTAGATTTAGAAGACTTCTTGAAAGAGGAAAATCCACCCCCACTGGTGGTTTTTGCTTTACGGTAGGAGACTTTTACATTGCTTTTTCTCCCGGAGAAAAGATCCTCGAAAAAAATCCCAACCTTCTGCACAGGCACTCCCCAATCATTTCCTTTACGGAGCTGAATGATGTAGAGATAACCAAGCAATGCTCCTCCCAAGTGTGCCAGTTCTCCGCCTGCATTAGCACCTACAGAATTGGCAAATGATAGAATCACATAGAAGATCGCAATATATTTGATCTTTACCGGCCCTAGTAGTAATAGGAAGAATGTAGTATTAGGACTGAGGGTAGCTGCTCCTACCACGATAGCAAATACTCCTGCACTCGCTCCAAGCATCAGGGAACTATTGATAGACTGACTGAAATAAGGAGCCAAATTGTATATCAGTACATAAAAAAGTGCTCCAGCCAAACCTCCAAGAATGTAGAGATTGGCTAGCTTTCTACTTCCCAGAAACTGATGAATCAGCTGTCCAAACCAGAAGAGGAAAAGCATGTTAAAGAGAATATGGAATATTCCCTCATGCAAAAACATGTAGGTAAAAATACTCCATGGCTGTGTACCGAGTCTCGGTAAAGCAGCAGGCATCATCAGATATGAAAGCGCGGTGGTGTACAAATCACCCAATCCACCGATAGTCATAAACACCCGAAAGATCAGCACAACGAAAAACACCAAAAGATTAATGGCAATCAGCTTGTAAAGGCTATTGTCACTGTGCTTAAAAGCATTCCGAAGATTTTCCCAAAAGTTACCGTACATAGTTAATAAAAGCTGTTTCTGTCTTTTTTCCAGAAGTAAACCAAAACTCCGCCAATCACCAATCCGCTCAGGTGGGCGAAGTGTGCCACATTGTCCAGTGGATTATTCACAAATACGTTATATATGGTATAAAGGCTATAAAAAAGCACCATATATTTTGCCTTGATGGGGATAGGGGGGAAGAGCAAGAATAATTGAGTATTGGGGAAAAGCATCGCAAATGCGATCAAAACCCCGAAAAGAGCACCTGAGGCTCCGACCATAGGTACGTTTCTCTGTACCTCCAAAATTGCATCAAGAGTTTGGTTAGCCTGGCTGATTATATTTAGGTCATCAGGATTGCGGCTATAATCATCCACAAAATCGAATACAGTCCGCTTGAAAAAACCACGATTTTCGATTACCAGTTTATTGAAGGTTTCCGGATCAGGGTTGCTCTGGAACATAGCTACTTTTTCCTCCAGATTGTTCATCCGGTAAGCGGTATAGCCAGAATATAAGACCCCAGATCCTATACCACAAACCATCCAAAGGATCAGTAGTTTCTTTGGTCCCAGAAACTGCTCTAACAAAGGCCCGAAAATCAGCAATCCAAACATATTGCCAAACAAATGCCAAAAATCAGCATGCATAAACATGTACGTCAGAAACTGAAATGGTTTGAAATAAGGGCTGTGAATATAATAAAGCGCAAACCACTGATTCAACTGCGGAAAGATAAATTGGGACACGATAAGTAGCCCAATGTTGATGATCAGTAGGTTTTGGACTACAGGAGTTATATTTCTAAACATGCTATTTGCCGAAGAAGGAATGAATACTGCTTAAATCTAATTTCACGAACGTTTTGTTCCCTCCCAATCCATAATTTGGGTTTTGACAGGCAAATAGATGACCTACCAGGGTTTCCATCTCTTGTGAATTTAGTTTTTGCCCTTTTTTCAAGGACGATTTGCGGGCTAATGAGCGCGCTAGATTTTCTCTTGTATCGAGCGAAAGTTCACTTTTGAAATGCTTGTATTGCTCCAATAGCCCTTCAAAAAGCTCTTTTTCGTTTTTGACAGGTATATCCGCAGGGACACCCTGAATGAGTACTGTATCCTTGCCAAACTCTGAAACCATAAAACCCAAACTGTGGAGTTCAGGCATAATATCCATCACCAACGCATAATCCGAGGGGCCGAGATTGATGGTCGGAGGGAAGAGACATTGCTGTGAAGTCCCTTGAGCGAGTTTCAGCTGTCGCAAATAGCGCTCATAGAGAACCCGCTCATGAGCAGTCTGCTGATCAATAATCAAAAAACCTGTGGACATCTGGGCGACTACATAGCTAAGTTCAACCTGAAAAGTAGCTCCGGTAGATTCCGTTTCAGTACGTTTCGGGATAAATTCACCGGCATCATCCGGTTTTGCTCTACTTTCAAAAGTCAAAACTTCCGTCTCTTCGGGCTGGATAGTTTGTTTAACTTCCCTCGTAGTTGGCTGGGTGCCTTCAAATAGTTTCTCCCAGCCCGATGTACTTGCCTGCTTGAATTCAGGTGTATTGAATGATTTGTAGCTATATTCACGATCCACCTGCACTTTTTTCTCAGGATCTTTGTCCCACTTTTCGTTAAAATTCACGTCAAGACTAAAATCAAGTGAAGGAACGACATGATGTGCCCCCAGAGCCTGTTTTACCGCAGAGCGAATCACCGCATAGATTGTCCGTTCGTCGTCAAACTTGATCTCAGTTTTGGTGGGGTGGACATTGATATCGATATGAGAAGGGTCGATTTCCAGAAAAAGCACATAAAATGGATGCTGATCCTGCTGTAGCAATCCTTCAAAAGCCGAACTTACAGCATGATTCAGGTAGCTGCTTTTGATGTAACGATTGTTGACAAAGAAAAACTGCTCCCCCCGGGTTTTCTTGGCATTTTCAGGTTTTCCTATATATCCTTTCACGTTCACATGAGGGGTTAGTTCCTCGCAGGGAACAAGTTGTCCTTGGTAGTTTTTGCCAAAAAGCCCCACAATTCTATGACTAAGCTTGCCTGGCGTAAGGCTAAATACTTCCAGGTCTTGCTGAAACAACGAAAATCCGATTTCAGAATACGAAAGTGCCACCCGCTGAAATTCATCCACGATATGACGCATTTCCACGGGATTGGACTTCAGGAAATTTCTTCGGGCGGGCACATTATAAAACAGGTTTTTCATAGAAACCGAGGTTCCTACATTTCCTGCAAACGGTTCTTGCTTTTTCACTTCTGATCCTTCTATTTGGATCAATGTTCCCAGTTCAGACTCTGCTTGTCTGGTTTTCAATTCCACCTGAGCTACTGCGGCGATAGAAGCCAGCGCTTCTCCCCGAAACCCAAATGTCCTGATAGAAAAAAGATCTGAGGAACTGCGGATTTTGGATGTAGCATGGCGCTCAAAACTCATACGGGCATCGGTAGCAGACATGCCTTTCCCGTTATCAATTACTTGGATTAGTTGTTTCCCTGATTCTTTTATCACCACTTGCACTTGGGAAGCACCTGCATCCACAGCATTCTCAAGAAGTTCCTTGAGTGCGGATGCGGGTCTTTGAACTACTTCTCCCGCTGCAATTTGATTGGCTATCGCATCAGGGAGGAGCTGGATGACATCACTCATGTTTTTTCTTGGGTTTTAGCCTGAAGAAAAAATAGATCGCCGCTACAAGTGCCCCTGCGTATCCCATGTACTCAAATATGACAGGACCCAAATACACGTACCCAAAAATAGATCCCAGAAGCAATAAAAATATAAAGGTCCGTATCATCGCTGTAGAAGCAAAGATATTTGCTCCATCACGCTCTTTTATCCCCTTATGTTGCGCAAAGGACCCACGAATACCTGCGCCATAAGAGCCGAAATCCCGTGAGGTTCCATCACTTTTCTCCAGAAGTCCCTGAGCTTCCAAGTCTTTTTTGATCTGGGAGGTTCTATGCTCGATCTCCTCACGCACCGGATCATAATACCGTGGTTTGATATCAAATCTCATGGGAGCGGCGGTGCGAAATACAGATGGGAATTTCATATGTTTATATTTTCCTTTAAGTGGTCATATGGAATCCCGCAAGGTAGGACAATCATCCCTACGAGTGAAGTTATCGTCATGCTCGATTTCATATGATTATAAATTTCTTTAAGTGGCCATAACCCGTACCTTGACGAAAGAAACGGGAGAACCTGTCTCGAACTCGATTCGGGACAACCTCTCATGGATTATAATAATCCAAATGTGTATTGTCTTCCACATGCTCGATTTCATGACGTTGTAATTTTTAAAGTGTGCTTCACGTTAAGTTAAAAGCACATCGTGGGAATAAGTTCCAGCATATTGACCGGATATCAAATTTATCACCTTTTTAACCCGGTTTAGGGCTGAATGTTACCTTATCTTTCAGTATCTTCAACTAAAGAAGTTCTAAACTTCGTAAATGGAGTAGCCACTGGGCTTAGAAGGTTTGCAAAAGCCAAAGGATATCGAATCGGTCGGTTCACAAATTTATTTAGAAAGTTAAGGATTAAAAATTTACTCAAGAATGAGCAATAAGCTTTGGAGAATTTTCGCAGTTGGTATTATAGCTCTTACATTTTCTTCGGGAAAACTCGATGAATCATTAAAAATAGCAGATCCGCTTTCTACCACGGATTCAATGGATCAACTCAATTGGGTAGACTCTGTCTTCAGTAGTCTTACTTTTGATGAGCGCTTGGGTCAGCTTTTTATGGTTGCGGCTTACTCCAATAAGGATCAGAAGCATGTAGATGAAATCAGCACTCTCATAAAAAAAGAAAATCTTGGTGGGTTGATTTTTTTTCAGGGAGGACCTAATCGACAGGCACGTCTGACCAATTACTACCAAGCTCAATCAAAAACTCCGCTGCTGATAGCCATGGATGCAGAATGGGGAATTAGTATGCGACTGGATTCCGTGCCCGATTTTCCAAAAGCGATGACGTTGGGTGCTGTGCAAAATCCTGACTTGGTGTATACTATGGGGAAGGAAATTGCAAGACAATTTAAGGAACTAGGTATGCACATCAACTTCGCCCCTGTGGTGGATGTGAATTCCAACCCTGAAAATCCAGTGATCGGGTACCGGGCATTTGGAGGAGATAGAGAAGTAGTAACCAGCCATGCTATTTCGTATATGAAAGGACTACAGGACAACGGGGTGATTGCAAATGCAAAGCATTTTCCCGGCCATGGAGATACCGAAGCCGATAGCCATTATTCTTTGCCGGTGATCAAAAATCATGAGCAACGGATCTGGGATGTGGATTTATACCCTTATCAGGAACTTTTCAAGGAAAACCTAATGTCTGTAATGGTAGCTCACTTAAATGTTCCCAGTCTAGACGATGCGGGAAATATGGCTACCAGTCTTTCCAAAAAAGTGGTGACAGACCTACTTCAGAACCGGATGAATTTTCAGGGTTTGATCTTTACGGATGCGCTTAATATGAAGGGTGTCGCCATCTCCAATGCCCCTGGAGAAGTAGATTTAAAGGCATTGCTGGCAGGAAATGATGTTCTGCTCTATTCTCAGGATGTACTAAAAGCCAAAACACTTATCAAATCGGCAGTAGCGGATGGAAGGATTTCTGAAAAGGAAATTAATCGTAGGGTAAAAAAGATTTTGCGTGCTAAGTACTGGGCTGGACTGAATGCGTACAAACCCATCAACACCTATAAGCTTGCAGAGAGACTGGATACGCCTGAGACGCAGACAATCATTGAGGAGCTATATGCCGATGCCATCACAGTCGCTGTGAATAAAGGCAATCTACTTCCTTTCAAAAACCTAGATCTAACCCGTTTTGCAAGCCTGAGCATAGGTGATGAAGGAAAAGATTTTCAGAAATACCTATCCAAGTACGCTAAATTTGAACATTTCAGTATAGCCAAGGCTGCTAACGAGACAACTCATTACAATACCATGAAGCAGCTGGAAGACTTCGATGTAGTAGTAGTCGGCTTAATGGGTGTGACGAACAGTCCAAAAAGAAAATTTGGCATTTCTGATAGTGATGTGAAATTCATAAAGGATCTTGCAAAGCGTCAAAAGGTGGTGACGGTGCTTTTTGGCAATGCATATGCCGCACAGCAATTGGAGGGAATCGGGAATGTCGTATTTGCTTATGAAAATAATCCGGTGACCCAAGAGCTGGCTCCCCAGATACTTTTCGGAGCCAGAAATGCAACAGGTATTTTGCCGGTAACGGTGAGTGGAGAGTTTACGGCTGGGGTAGGAGGATACATGAAGGCTATCAATAGGCTATCGTATGGCACTCCCGAAAGTGTAGGACTGGATGGCAAGACGCTCGATAAGATAGATGAAGTGGCTAATCGGGCAATCAAAATCCAAGCTACCCCTGGGGCAAATGTTTTGGTTGTGAAAAATGGAAAAGTGGTTTTTGAGAGATCCTATGGGAAGTTAGAGTACACGTCCAGTCCTGCTGTGAATTCTGAGACAGTTTATGACTTGGCTTCCATCACCAAAGTATTGGCAACAACCCAAGCAGTGATGTTTCTAGAAAGTCGCGGGGAGTTGGATATGGGAAATTCTCTGGAAGATTATCTTCCCGAACTCAAAGGCACAAATAAAGGAAAGATGGTGCTGAGAGATGTAATGGCGCATGAAGCAGGGCTGGTTGCATTTATTCCCTATTATGCCCGAACAGTAGAAGCAGGTCAATGGCGCGGGGATTATTACAAGCCAATGTCTTCACTTGGTTTTACAAGACCCATTTCCAACGACATGTTTGGAATGGACGCCCTTCGTGACAGTATCTGGCACTGGACTGTGGAATCGAAAATCACCCCAATTCCCAGAGGAGCGGGGAAGCATAAATATGTATACTCTGACCTTACCATGTACTTGATGCAGGCAGTAGTAGAACGGATAGTGAATCAGCCTATGGAAACATTTTTAGATCAAAACTTTTATGCGCCTCTTGGGCTTAGCACCATGACGTTCAACCCGGCTTTTAAGATGCCAATTGACAATATAGCACCAACTGAAAATGATATAGTATTCCGAAAAAGGTTAGTCCGGGGATATGTGCATGACCCGGGGGCGGCCATGTTTGGTGGAGTGGCAGGTCATGCGGGCCTTTTCGGGAAAGCAAATGATCTCGCCGTAATGATGCAGATGATGTTGAACCAAGGCAACTACGGGGGAGTGGACCTCATACGACCGGAGACGGTGAAGAAATTCACCAAAAACCAATCCAGCCAAAGTCGCAGGGGCTGGGGCTGGGACAAGCCCAACACTGAAGTAGGGAAGGGTGGATCTGCAGGAGACTTGGCTCCAAAATCCACCTTTGGACATACAGGATTCACAGGAACCTGTGTATGGGCAGACCCTGACAATGATCTGATTTATGTATTTCTTTCGAACCGTGTCTACCCAGATGCTACGAATACTAAATTGCTCAAAGAAGGAATTCGTACAGAAATCCACGATATCATTTATGAGGCAATGGGCAAGAGATAGGATTCGCTAGAAAGGTAATTTACCCAAATCCACATTGCCTCCCGAGAGGATAATTCCAACTTTCTTGCCACTGAATCTATCTTGATTAGCTAATAAGGCTGCCAAAGGGACAGCGCAAGAAGGTTCCACAACGATTTTCATCCGCTCATAGATCAGACGCATTGCATCTATGATTTGTGGATCCGAAGCTAGTAGTATGTCAGATACGTAGGCTTGAATCAGTTTGAAATTCCAAGCACCCAATGAGGTTCGTAATCCATCGGCGATGGTATTTGGAGCAGTTTGAGGAATTAATTTGTTTGCATGGAAGGATTGAAAAGCATCGTCAGCTCCTTGAGGCTCTGTACCGATAACCTCAATGCTGAGATTTAGGTAATGCGCAGCTAAAGAAGTCCCGCCAAGCAAACCTCCTCCGCCCACAGGAGTTAGAATGACATCTAAATCTTCTTGATCCTCGATTAGCTCCAATGCACAGGTAGCTTGTCCCTCTATTACATCCATATTGTCGTAAGGAGGGATAAACGTAGCTCCCGTTTTTTTCACGGTTTCTTCCAGAGCAGTTTCTCTTGCTTCAAGGGTCGGTTCGCATTCTATAATAATCCCTCCATAACCCTTCACGGCCTTCTTTTTGATTTCAGGAGCATTGGAGGGCATCACGATGTAGGAAGGGGTTCCTGCAAGAGTAGCCGCTCTTGCCAATGCTGCTGCATGATTTCCACTACTATGTGTTGCTACTCCTTTAGCCTTTTGTGTATCGGTAAGCTTCATTACAGCATTTGCCGCACCTCTTGCTTTAAATGCACCGACTTTCTGAAAGTTTTCACACTTGAAAAATATTTCACACCCTGCAATTTCGTTGATTGCTGATGAAGTCATAATAGGCGTTCGGTGAATAAACTGCTGGATACGTTCATGTGCCGCTTGGATATCAGCAAGGGATGGGAAGTCAATTTTCATGTATTTTATAACTTTTTTCTTTTCAGTGGTCATTATCTGTCCCAAACTCGATTAGGGAAAATCCCGCATTACGGATCAGCTTGCGTCATGCCTATCGGCCGCCAAGCAGGCTCGATTTCATGCGCTGAAATTAGCTAAATTTGGGTTTGGTAGCTTAAGAATACTAGATGATATTCCTATCTTCCCTGCATGAAGTGGAATGAGATTGATTTTTTCCCGATCATGGGCGAAACACTAAGCAATGAGAATACCTTCGCATTGAATCTTAGTCACACTAATCCTGATTTGGAGAGTTTGGACTTGTCTAATACTGCCGCATTTGATGAATATATAATGCTGCAGATAAAAAATTCCGGCAGCAAATATGGCATAGGTGGATACTTGGAACACAGAGCTATATACCGCAGAAGTGCTGTCTTTGGGACTGGGGAAGCAGATTTTCGAAATATACATTTAGGAATTGATATTTGGGCTAAAGCAGGAGCCCCTGTTTTTTTGCCACTTAATGGACGCGTTCACAGTCTTCAGGACAATGCCGGCTTCGGAAACTACGGCGCTACTATTATATTGGAACATGACCTCTTTGGAAGGAAACTTTATACCCTTTATGGACATCTTTTTCTATCTGACCTTGAGAACCTAGAAGTAGGACAAAAACTAAAAGCCGGAGAATTACTGGCTCATATAGGACCATTTCCTGAGAATGGTGATTGGCCACCACACTTGCATTTTCAGGTGATCTGGGATTTGATGGGAAATGTTGGAGACTTTCCTGGTGTCTGCTCCAAGCGGGAAGTTGATAAATATGTCGCTAACTGTCCGGACCCCAATTTGATTTTGCGAAGCAACGTGATCTAAGCATTGGCTTGGGTGATCAGTCGCAACCCTTCGAGTGTCAGATTCCTGTCGATTTCATCAAAGACTTTTTCCAAAGGGGTTAAGATCTCAGCTAATCCGCCCGTCGCAATTACTGTAAATTTCATGTTAGTTTCCAGCGAGATCGTCTCTAGCATACCTTTTACCAAACTCGTATAGCCATAAAAAACCCCGGCCTGAATCGCATGAATGGTGTTTTTGCCTAGAGCAGATTTCGGAAGCTTTAATGCTACATCCGGAAGTTTGGAGGTATTCGTGAAAAGTGATTTGATGGCTGTCTTTAATCCGGGGACAATATTCACCCCTAAAATCTCACCGCAAGCATCTACCACAGTAAATGTAAGTGCCGTTCCGAAGTCAACTATGATTAGGGGCTTGGAATACAACGAATAAGCTGCCATCACATTACACATCAGATCGGTACCGATTTCATTGGGACGCAGACTTCTGATTGGTAGTTTTTCAAAACTTGCCGGTGAAATAAGGTAAGGCAACGTACCGAAGTAATTTTCGCAAAACTGAAGAATCTGTTCATTGATCTCAGGGACCACTGAACTGAAACCGATTCTTCTTATATCCGCCGGGCTGATCCCATGCTCTAAAAAATACAATGGTACTTTTTTGTGAAGTTGGGCCGGGAATTTGGAAGAATGCGTTTCGATCCGAAAATGGTTCTTCCAACTTTTATTTTCTTCATCATACAGCGCAAAAACCACATTAGAATTTCCCGCATCTATTGCTAAAAACATTGTTTCTCGGATTTGATTAAATTAGCCTTCCCAAAATTAAACGGTTTTATAAACTTTGAACATGTACACGCTAAGAGAAGGAAAAATCGAGGATCTTCCTCGGGTATTGGAATTGATAAATGAGTTGGCGCTTTATGAAAAGGCACCGGAGCAAGTGTCCAATACACTTGAAATGATGGAGGTAGATGGGTTTGGTGAAAATCCTGTTTATGGAATGTTTGTATGCGTGAAAGATGAGACTTCGGAGATTGTCGGCATTGCAATTTACTATTACCGCTACAGTACCTGGAAAGGCAAGCGAATTTATCTGGAGGATCTGGTGGTCACTCAATCCGAGCGTGGCAATGGTGCAGGAAAGCTGCTTTTTGACCGTATCATGAAGAAATGCTTGGAGGAAAATTGTACGGGAATGATGTGGCAAGTGCTTGACTGGAATGAGCCTGCGATCAATTTCTATAGGAAGTATGGCACAACCTTAGAAGCAGGGTGGCTAAACGCACACTTACAAGACTATGAAATAAAGCAGCTCCTTGATTAGCGTAAATAAAAATATTGCAGATACAAGAATATGATATTGTGTTTGCAATATTTTTTTTGTAAATTAGTGAGCGTTAAATGAATAACCATGACACATACTTGGAAGATATCATTAGGAGAAAAGGAGTCTGAGATCATCCGTACAGGCAATGATTCCTATTATTTTTTTCAAGAGACTATATCCATGGTAAGTGAGCCATCGCAGACTTATGGGGTGGCCGTTTCGTTTCATGATACAGGTGAGCTTTTTGATTTTCTTGACTTTACCCAGCAGGATGTTTCAGAAATGCTAGAGGTGGATCCCAGCACATTGTCACGTTGGCGCAAAGAAGACAGAAAGCTTACTAAGATCCTTACTAAGAGTATTCTGGAGATAGATCAGGTTATTGCGAAAGGAGTCCGGATTTTCGGTTCGGAGGAGTTGCTTTCGCAATGGCTTCACACTGAAAATGCATCCTTGGGCAATCAAAAGCCGGCTACTCTAATGAAAAACCCTTATGGCACTGATCGTGTGGATGAAGCCATAGAGGCCATGTCATGGGGAGCTGTTTTATAATTTATGAGGTATTTCCGACTGATAGAGCATCTTAGCGGTAGAAGTTCTCTTGGCTATGGGTTGGGAGCCGGAAGGTGGAATCAATACGGAACCCCGATAATCTACGGATGCAGTATTTCTTCACTTAATTTCCTGGAACTTCTTAGTATCAAGGGTACGGTAGTCACCCAAAGTAAGTGGAAGCTGGTCGTCCTTGAAATTACCGGACAAATACCGGAACTAGATGCTACACTGTTGCCGCCTGATTGGAAAAATAGACCGCACCCAAGGTCTACACAGGAGTTTGGTACAGCTTGGGCTAAAGGTATGATCTCCCCGGTTCTCAAAATCCCCTCATGCCGGATTCCTTTACAAAGCTATTCAAGCGAGCATAATTTGTTGATAAATCCGCTGCACGCTGATTTTCAAACCTCAGTAAAACCTATGCAAGAATGGGATGTGAGTTTTGAGGTGAACTGTTGAAATTAGCTATTGAAAGATTAAACTATTAAACCCGAAATATGCATTAGCAATTCTATTGCAGCCATTAATTGCTTCAGAATCAGCCATTACATTGCTATTTTCGACTTCACCATAGCGGTGCTATGCCTCAGTCTCCAAACAGCCTGATTTTCTTGCAATTAATGTCCTCATAACGAAACCTAATGCATAATCCGGCTTAAAAAATACTTCTTGGCTAACGCAAAAAGACCGGGAATTCTCTCGGCCTTTCCAATATTGCAAGATTCAAAATAAATTGATTATCCCTTCAAACTATAATTTGGAGCTTCTCTGGTTACACTTACATCATGCGGATGTGATTCTTTTACCCCTGCAGCTGTGATTTTCACGAATTTCCCATTATTTTGAAGATCTTCGATCGTCTGTGTACCACAGTATCCCATTCCAGCCTGAAGTCCTCCGACTAATTGGTAAAGAACCTCAGATACCAACCCTTTGAAAGGAACACGGCCAACGATTCCTTCAGGAACCAATTTTTTGATATTGTCCTCCGCATCTTGGAAATAACGGTCTTTGGAACCTGATTCCATTGCTTCCAAAGAACCCATACCTCTATAGGACTTAAACTTTCTCCCTTCAAAAATAATCATCTCTCCCGGAGCTTCCTCAGTTCCTGCCAAAAGTGATCCTATCATAATAGAACTTCCACCGGCGGCAATCGCTTTCACCAAGTCACCCGAATATCTTATTCCTCCATCTGCGATTACCGGTACATCTCTGCCCTTCAGTGCTTCGGCGCATTCAAAAACAGCAGACAGCTGTGGTACTCCCACACCGGCAATTATTCTTGTGGTACAAATAGAGCCCGGGCCTACGCCTACTTTCACTGCATCTGCTCCAGCATCTGCCAACGCAATAGCTGCTTCGGGAGTAGCAATATTTCCCACGATCACTTCCAGATCCGGAAACGCATCCTTGATTTTTCTACAGGTCTCAATTACGCCTTTAGAATGCCCGTGGGCAGTATCGATCGATACTACATCTACTCCTGCGTTTTTCAAAGCCTCCACCCGGTCTACAATATCAGGTGTCACCCCTACGGCCGCCCCTACTCTCAATCTTCCGAATTCATCCTTACAGGCATTTGGCTTGTCACGTCGCTTTAAAATATCCTTATATGTGATCAACCCTGAAAGCTTGTATTCATCATCTACTATCGGAAGTTTTTCGATTTTATATTCCTGAAGAATTTCCTCTGCCTGCTCCAATGAAATGCCGGATTTGGCAGTGATAAGATTTTCGACGGTCATGATCTCACGGATAGGCCGATTCTGATCCTTGATGAAGCGGAGATCGCGGTTAGTGATGATTCCTTTTAAGATCTTATTTTCATCCACCACAGGAATCCCTCCAATATGATATTCACGCATGATCTGCTCCGCATCGCGTACTTTCGCATCTATGTGAAGTGTGATGGGATCTAGGATCATTCCCGCCTGAGATCGCTTTACTTTGCGTACTTGTGCTGCCTGCTGCTCTATAGACATGTTCTTGTGAACAAATCCAAGGCCGCCTTCAAGCGCAATAGCAATAGCCAGTTCAGCTTCGGTGACGGTATCCATAGCAGCTGACACCAACGGAATATTTAGTCTGATTTTCTTGGTGAGCTGAGTAGAGGTATTCGTGTCTCGTGGAAGGACTTCAGAATAACCTGGAACAAGAAGCACGTCGTCGTAGGTGAGTGCTTCGTAGAGGAACTTATCGGAATTTCTGTTCATGGCAAATATTGGTGTAGAGGTAACCCTATTTGCCCGTCAAAGTTACACACAAAATCCAATGCCAAACTAGTCTCCTCCAAAATAAATTTTGAAGGAGACATAAAATTTTATGATTATCCGCAATGATGCCAGTCACATTATTTTCTTGGCTTAGGTCGCTTGAATACCCTCCACAGCGAGGCAGGGATGACCAGCCTTTGCAGGTAGGCAGTCCGAAGTGGCCTAAATAATAGAGTTTACCAAACCCTTTATTGTTTTCTACTTCAGCTGACAGAAAACAGATACATCTACAGTTATATGAACTTCCTTTTCGGAAAGCGTCTCATAAAATGTATCGAAGCTCCTACTTCTTCTGAAGTCTGGCAATATAGAATCCGTCAAAGCCACTCTCCTGTGCCAGAACCTTTTGATCCTCGATTAATTCAAAATCCTTTCCAGCTTCACTTGCCAAGAATTTGGCAATTTGATCTTGGTTTTCAGAAGGTAAAATACTGCAAGTAGCATAGACCATTTGTCCACCGGGTTTCACCATCGAAGGGTAGCTTTGAAGGATTTCCTGTTGTGTCGCCTGGACTTTTGCTATGGATTCTTCACTGAGTTTCCACTTTGTGTCCGGATTTCTACGAAGAACTCCCAAACCGGAACAAGGCACATCAAGTAGCAATCTATCCGCTGATTCTTTCAGTCTTTTGATTGTTTTGGAGCCCTCGATCACCTTGCGCTCGATAATAGAAACTCCATCGCGGCGAGCTCTAAGCTTGGTCTGCTGTAGTTTCCACTCCTCCACATCCATGGAAAGTACTTTCCCTTTGTTTTGCATCAGAGCCGCAATGTGAAGTGATTTTCCTCCTGCGCCTGCACAAGCATCAATTACACGCATTCCCGGCTCCACGGCAAGTGCTGCAGCTACCAGTTGGGAGGAAGCATCCTGCACTTCAAACATCCCTTCTTTGAAAGCTGGATTACGGAATACATTCGTTCGCTCGTCCAAAATCAGCGCATCTGGATAGCCTTTGATAATGTGCGTGTGAATATTATCCTCTGCCAACCTATTTTTCAGTTGCTCGCGGGTGATTTTAAGCGTGTTTACACGCAATACCACTTGTGCCTCCTGATTCAAACTGTGGATCTCTGCTTCCCATTTATCTCCTAGTTCTTTTTTCCCAAGGTCAAATAGCCAATCCGGCACAGACTCCAGCTTGGCAGGATCTTCTAGCTTTTCGTACTTCTCTCTTATCTTTTCAGGATTGATTTTGGCAAACTCCTCCCACGGTGGCAGGCTATGACCCTGCATCAGCCAATAAGTTCCAAAAAGATCATAAGGTTCCTTGCTTGGGCTCAAGAAATTGATCAGCCGCCACCAACGAACCATCTCATAGGTAGTTTCAGCTATAAATGAACGGTCACGGGCACCCCATTTTGGGTTGGATTTCAACGTGCGCTCGATTACTTTATCAGCGTATTGACCTTCTTCAAAAATTGCGGCAAGTGCGGTATGAACTCCGCGAATGGTATTGTTGTGTAGCTTCATGGGAAATAAATTCTCCACAAAGGTAGTTTTTCTTTCTGAGTCTGTCAGAATGAGATTTTAGAAGGGTTGAAAAACTAGCCCTAAGCGAATTCCATCACGCTTCACCGCAGACCCAAAATCCTCGCTGGTTCCAAAATAATTATATAGATTGTAATATCCGCCGAATCCGGAATCCAAGATCGGAGGAGCATTATCCTGCAAGATTTGCCTTCTAAACTCCAAAAGATTTGCTCTTAACTCCACTGCCATCCACACCAAACCAAAATTTGGATTGGCTTTGTCCAAACGCTTCTGAAACAAAGCACACAAATGCTAAAACCAAGTATAGGTTCTTCATAAGCGTCATGGTTTTTATAACTTTACGAACCTTAATCCTCTATCGCTAAATAACATGCCTGTATTCCATGAAATTATAACTTCCTGGGCTGAAAAACTTACCGATTATGAAAAACAAGAGGCTGAATCTATAGTAAGCTGGCTGTTCGAGCATCATCTGGGATGGAGAAAAAGTGATCTGTTAAATGATGCTGACGAAGGCTCCTTTCCTCCAAAAATCCTTGAAGACCTAGAGCGATTAAAGATGGGAGAGCCTATTCAGTATATTATTGGAAAAGGGCCATTCTATGGAAGAGACTTTTTCGTCAGCCCGGATACGTTGATTCCCAGAAATGAAACCGAGGAATTGGTTCACCTGATCATCAAGGAAAATCCTAAAGCAAGCTTGAAACTATTGGACATCGGAACAGGAACAGGATGTATCCCGGTATCACTGGCTTTGGAAATGGAAGATCCTGAAGTGTACGCAGTGGATATTTCTGAAGAAGCATTAGCCATCGCCCGTAAAAATGGAGATGCACTGGGAGCAGAGGTTGTTTTTTCTAAATGTGATATTCTTTCCGAGCTACCTGAAGTCGCGGAATTGGATATTTTGGTAAGCAATCCTCCATACATTCCTGAGCAGGAAAAAAGTGAAATGCAGAAAAATGTACTGGATTTTGAGCCGGGGCTAGCCTTGTTTGTAAGCAATGAAGACCCATTACTCTTTTACAGAACTATCGCAGAAAAAGGAAAGCAACTGCTGAAGTCAGGAGGAAAAATATATTTTGAAATCAATGAAAAGTATGGGAATGCAGTTTCCTTATTGATGCAGGAGTCGGGTTATTCGGAGATACGGGTGTTGAAAGATTTGAATGGAAAGGATAGGATTGTAGTCGCTAGATGCTAGATTTAAGTATCAAGTAATTAGATTGTCGAATGATAAAGGCGGTCAGCAATAACTCGAACTATCAAGGCTCTAGCTAGGATAGATCAGCTTTTTGATGCTAAATAAGGAACTCGAGAAGGCGCGGAATTAGAATTATTGGTAACTCTAGTTAGGCTTTATTAATGGGAGACTTTTCCTTTACCGACCTTTGATCCTATAGGAGCAATAAAAACAGAATGGAAGATCCAAATCTAAAGAATAAAGACCTAGAGCCTATTATGGGTGATGCCGGGAATATTTCTAAAATCTTAAAAAAGAGTCTGACGCTGGATATGGGTCGTGGATTAAGCAAAAAGCTTGGCCTGCCGATTGAGGTTTTGGTAGGTAGATCAAACAAAGAAATTGCATAAACCTATGAGTCAGAAAAAATGCCCAAACTGTGGACAATGGTCTGTCTGGACGAACAACTACAAAGATCGCTGCGAGCACTGCGGAGCATATTTGTCTCCTGTAGAGATGGAGCGTCAGGATAAATTTGAAAAGGATAAGGAGAAAAACGAAAAGGACTGGATGTTCTATATAAATCCGGATGACAGCTCCATCGTGAAGTTTTTCAAAAAATCCGGCAACCTGTTTTATACTGTATTTATGGCCATCATGACTTTTATTATGTGGTTGATAGCTGCTTTACCGGGATGATCAGTGTATTCAAAAATCCAATTTTTATTTTCGCCTCTGTCGCTTTTTGGGTGAATCAATACCTCGAAAAATCGCTCGGGATATTTGTTCCCGTTTATCATGCTTATGGCGATGATTTGATGGCTATGCCTGTAGCTTTCGGGATTTGTTTGCAAGTAATGAGGTGGTGGTACCCCGCAGGTTCAGGACTTACATTCACAAGAACCCAAGTGCTGGTAGGGTTAGTTTATTTTTCTGTCGTGTTTGAAGCCGTCTTGCCACTAGTCTCATCAACTTATACTGCCGATATTCTGGATATAGTTTGTTATGCACTCGGCTCCCTGGTATTTTATAAGTTTATGAATAAACCTGTTCTCCAATCCAAAAATCACCCGGTGCTTTAATCTCTGTGATGCCCTCCGGCACTTCCAGCATTGTAGCATAGGTAATTGGCAAAATCAACTCCCCATTTTCATTTCGGATTTGGACAGGCATCCCTTCCTCTCCGTGGATATGGATGGTGCTTTCAGCAAACCACTTTTTGAATCCCCCTGATGTTACAGGATAATACTTCCAGTCACCATCCAAAATGGTAAGATTGAGCAGGTCAAGTTTTTCCCGCAGGTCAAGTGCTTTCAGATGAGCTAATCCCACCAAATGCACTGCGCTGTGATCGCTGGAGATAAGGTAATCCAGCCCCGTTTGCAAATAATCATCTGCTGAAGCACTGATAAACCTCACCGGATATTGTTCTTCCAGCAGGTGTTGGTTTTCCGATTGAAAAGACTCTGAAGCCAGAATAACATCAATCTTTATTCCCCAACTCAATACTTGCTCAAGCGCCTTTTCACTGACTAAAACTGTCGGAACCCATTCCAAAAGGGGAGATACTTGACCAAATCTAACCCGATCTACTTCTAGAATAAGTACTGCCGGCTCCTGCTGCTCTTTGACGAAATGATGAGATGACATTAGTTTTGGATTTTGCGATAGAACTCAAGCGAATTTCTATAGGATAGATTTTCCAGATCTTCTTCACTCAATTTATCTTTCAGACTTTCTATCAAAGAGGGGTATTTTCCCGCATTCTCTACTAAGGGAAAATAAAATGGGTGCCGGGACGAATCTTCGAAGTCCTTGGTGTAAAAATAGTCAGCGCCAAAGCAGATAGCCTTTTGCCCTCCAATCTGAAAACCATGGAAAATATGATCAAACAAGCGCTCGGGCACTTCCGGATCCAGAAAAGCCCTGAGGAAATTTACCCCAATAATCCCATCACGGTGTATAATTTCTTTGGCAAATTCATCTGTGAGATTGCGGGGATGGGTATAGATCTCCCGAAAATTTGAATGGCTTGCAATCACTGGTATTTTTAGATTCTGTCTATCAATATGATCGAGAATCCCTTCGGCAAGCAAATCTGAGGTATGTGAAAAGTCTATTGGGATGTTTTTGCCTGAGATGTAGTCAAGCAACTTTTTGCCATCATCCTTCAACCCTATTCCCTCAGTATAATTCCCTCCACCAAAACGGTTTTCGGTATGGTGTGTCAAACCTATGTAGGCTAGTTTATTCACTTTTGCCAGAATTCCATCAAACTGACTATAGATATCTTCCCAACTTGCGTCCTCATTTCCCAATCCGGCAGCATTTTCTATAGCAGCCATGACTCCTATTCGTTTCTGCTTCTCCCAATTCAGCAGAAAATCTGCGCCGGCAAATGCAATATCGCTATCATGCTTGCCCAACAAGTCAGAGAAAATCTGTGCTTGTCTCGTGGCCATGGCCATGCTCTCCGACTTTACATCGGTATAAATTGCCAAAATCTGCATACGTACATTTCCGGCTTGTAGCCAGGGAATCGCACAGGCTATATCATGCTTCAAATAAGGACTTGCATCCGGGATTCTTGCCAGATAGGATAATAAATCACAATGCATGTCAACTATGGGAAATTTCATCTGATTATAATTTGATTTTCATAGACCATAACCTGTCCAGTGATGAAGGAAACGGGATGCCAGTCCCGTCCGCTGCGGCGGATCGGGAGAAATCACACATTGACTTACAACCATGCCAGTGTGTGATCCCGTAGTTACGGAACTATGCCTGTCTGCCTTATCAGGCTCCATTTCATCGTTTTTTGGGGTTAAGACAAAGTAAGCCAAAAAAACGTACGTTTTTTAATACTTTTAGGGAGGATTACAGTATGTAGTTTCAGGATAGATTTCAATTTCACCAGAACAACAAGCACTATGGCCTTAGCCCAACCCTTCAACTTCAAGAAATGGATAGACGAAAATAGACCTTTGCTCAAGCCTCCAATTGGAAATCAGCAGGTTTATAAAGGAAATGATGATTTTATTGTGATGGTAGTCGGTGGACCAAATTCCCGAAAAGACTACCACTATAATGAAGGGGAGGAATTTTTCTATCAGCTGGAAGGAGATATCACACTGAAGGTAATAGAAGATGGCAAGCCAAAGGACATTCCTATCCGAGAGGGAGAAATATTCCTTCTACCGGCTAAAGTGCCTCATTCTCCGCGCCGACCTGCCAATACTATCGGATTGGTGATCGAGCGATACAGAAGAAATGGTGAGGTTGATGGATTTATTTGGCATTGCGAAAACTGTGGAGAAAAACTCTACGAAGAGTATGCCGAAGTGACTGACATTGTAAATCAGCTGCCTCCGATTATGGCCAGGTTTTGGGGTAACCCAGAGCACATTACTTGCAATAATTGCGGGACAGTGATGGAGAAATAAAGTTATCAGTGGTAAGGCGTCAAAGTTTCAGAATCAACAGCTATAGACTGTTGACCGTAAACTATTGCCGAGAAAAACTGATTTATAGCCCAACTATTTTAAAAATGAACTATCAATACTCAGCCCAATTTGCTCAGCAAATGGATGAAAAGGATTCTCTTTCCCGCTTTCGAGACCACTTCCTTTTCCCAAAAGTAAATGGAAAAGACGCAATTTATCTCTGCGGAAATTCTCTGGGATTACAGCCTAAATCCGCAAAAGATTACATCGCTAGGGAATTGTCAAATTGGGCAGAAATGGGGGTGGATGGTCATTTTCATGGAGAAGACGCCTGGTTTTTCGCAAAGCAAAAATCAAAGCCTGCACTTTCAGAAATCATCGGAGCCCATGAGCATGAGGTAGTCGCTATGAACAACTTGTCGGTAAATCTACATCTCCTGATGGTTTCATTTTATCGACCTACCAAAGATCGATATAAAATAATCGTGGAAGCCGGGGCTTTTCCCTCAGACCAATACATGCTGGAAACTCAGGCAAAGTTTCATGGCTTGGATCCTGAGGAGGTAATTGTGGAACTTAAGCCGAGAGCAGGTGAGCACACACTTCGTACGGAAGACATTATAGCTGAAATACATAGTCTGGGAGATTCACTTGCCTTGGTCAATATGGCCGGTCTGCAATATTACACAGGGCAGGTTTTCGACATGAAAGCCATTACGGCTGCAGCCCATAAAGTAGGGGCTTATGCCGGGTTTGATTTGGCACATGCTGCCGGCAATGTTCTCCTGAGTTTGCATGATTGGGATGTGGATTTTGCGACATGGTGCAGCTATAAATATATGAATTCAGGGCCCGGAAATGTGTCCGGAGTGTTTGTCCATGAGCGCTTTGCTGAGCGGGCTGATATGAATCGTTTTGCAGGTTGGTGGGGGCATGATCAGGAGCAGCGCTTTAAAATGGAAAAGGGATTTGTCCCTATGCATGGTGCGGATGGTTGGCAGCTTTCCAATTCTGATATTCTCGGACTGGCAGTTCATCAGGCTTCTTTGGATATTTTCCAAGAGGCCGGAATGGCAAATTTGAGACATAAATCTGAGCAGTTGACAGCATATTTGGCCTATTTAATAGAAGAAATCAGCGGAAAATCAGGGGTTTTGGAAATTATTACTCCTAAAAATCCTGCGGAAAGAGGTTGTCAGTTATCTTTGCACATTCATCGAGGCGGCAAGTCTGTATTTGATGAATGGTATAAACAAGGAATAGTGGGAGACTGGCGCAATCCGAATGTGATCCGTCTGGCACCTACGCCACTCTATAACAGCTTCCTAGACGTGTTCCGATTTGCGCAGATTTTGGAACAATCTCTGAAGAAATTCGCTTAAAGGAAGCGTGGATAAAACAATCCAAATGAAAAAGAATCAAGTTACCGTATTGGGAGCCGGACTTATTGGTTCCCTAATGGCTATATACCTTAAGCGTCAGGGCTTACAAGTGGAAGTATATGACAAAAGACCCGACAAGCGCACATCACCTTTTGAAGAAGGAAAAAGATCCATCAACATGGCACTTAGCCACCGCGGATGGAAAGCACTTGAGGAAGTCGGGCTAAAGGATAAGGTAATGCCTCTGGCCATTCCGATGTATGGTCGCAAAGTTCACGATGAGCATGGCGGTACTACGTTTATTTCCTACGGAAAAGAAAATCAGGCCATATATTCTCTCTCAAGAGGCAAATTCAATCAGTTACTTGTAGAAGAAGGGGAGCGGCTGGGCGTTAACTTCAATTTCGAACACAAATGCACCGATGTAGATTTCCGCAATCAGCAGATTGATTTCAAGACACCTGAGGGCGAAAAGAAAGTGCTGGCTCCTGTATTATTCGGATCAGATGGAGCATATTCTTCCCTAAGACTGGCTATGCAAAAACAAATCCGCTTCAATTACAAGCAAGAATACATCTCCCACGAATACAAAGAGTTGACGATTCCGGCAACCGCTGATGGTGAATTTGCCATGGATCCACATGCATTGCATATCTGGCCAAGAGGCAAGTTTATGCTGATCGCACTTCCAAATCCTGACAAAACATTCACCTGTACACTGTTTTTGCCGCATGGTGGCACTAAAGTATGCTTTGACAAAATCAATGATGAGCATGATTTAGAAATCTTATTCTCTAATTATTTTGATGATGCATATCAATTGATGCCTGATCTCAAGACTGAGTTTTTTGCCAACCCTACCTCAGCCCTGATTAATGTGGAGTGCTTTCCATGGGTGCAAGGTACAAGTTTGCTGATGGGAGATGCGAGCCATGCGATGGTTCCCTTCTATGGTCAAGGGATGAACTGTGGTTTTGAGGATTGCTCGATCTTGAATGGACTAATCGATAAGTACGGGACTAACTCATGGGATTTGGTTTTTGAGAAATTTCAGAAAAAGCGCAAAGTGGATACGGATGCCATCTGTCAATTGGCTATGGAGAATTTTGAAGAAATGAAAGATTCTGTGGCGGATCCTAAGTTTGTCCTTCGTAAGAAAATCGAAGCCAAACTATACGAACTGTATCCAAATGACTGGATCCCTTTGTATTCCATGGTGACTTTTACGGATATGAGGTATTCGGAAGCCTATGCACAGGGAAAATTGCAAGAGGCTGTAATGGATCGCGTGATGGCTGATCCGCTGATCACTGAGAATTGGAATAAACTCGACTATGAGGATATTATCTATAAAATGGAAACGACAAAAGCGGTGTAGCTTTCTTAACCGCAAAGGCTCTAAAGTTTTGCATAGAAGGCAGCTTTTGAGCTAAGCTCTATTGGGTACACTTACCGCTATTCGTGCCTTATGAGCGAGCAACTATACAGTGCTATTAAATCCAACTAGTCCATCTGAATCTTTGAGCTGTTGAATGGATGAGAATATCCAGCTTCTGTAGAAGCAGGATAACACTAATTTGTGACCTCAGCGTAATTCTTTGCGCTCTCTGTGGTTAAAAAAGAATTTATAAAAAAAGCACTGATTGCTCAACGCCTTAAATTTTATAAAAGCGGCCTAAACTGCCTCAGGAATCTCACATCATTCTCGGTGAATAGACGAAGATCTTTGATCTGGTATTTCAGCATAGCAATTCGCTCGATTCCCATACCGAAGGCAAAACCTGTATACTTTTTAGAATCTATCCCGCAGTTTTCCAACACATTGGGATCTACCATTCCCGAACCGCCGATCTCTACCCAGCCGCTGCCTTTGCAGACATTGCAACCCTTACCGCCACAGATCAGACAAGATATATCGATCTCCGCACTTGGTTCGGTAAACGGGAAATATGACGGTCTGAAACGGACCTTGGTTTCCTTTCCAAACATCTCTTTGGCAAAGTGATACAGTGTATTCTTCAAATCTGCGAACCCAACATTTTCATCCACATAAAGCCCTTCCACTTGGTGGAAAATACAATGCGCCCTGGCTGAGATCGCTTCATTTCTATACACTCTCCCCGGGGACAGCGTGCGAATCGGAGGTTTCTGATTTTCCATCACCCGTACCTGCACAGAAGAAGTATGCGTTCGTAAGGCTATATCAGGATTTTTCTCAATAAAGAAGGTATCCTGCATCTCGCGGGCAGGGTGATTTTCAGGAAAATTCAGCGCGGTGAAGTTATGCCAATCGTCCTCAATCTCGGGCCCTTCCGAAAGGTTGAATCCGATGCGTTCGAAAATCTCAATGATACGCTGACGGGTAGCCGTCAAGGGGTGAATTCCTCCCAAGCTTTGATTGGTAGGAGGAAGCGTCAAATCAATATCAGCCGATTTTGACTTTTTATTTGCCTGATTAACTTTTTCGATCAGCTCTTGGAATTTCGACTCAGCGAGTTGCTTTACTCCATTTACCAACTGTCCATAGGATTTTTTCTCCTCATTGGGGATTTTTCCCATTCCTGCAAAGAGCTCGCCCACTACACTTTTTTTGGAGATATACTCCATTCTGTAGGTTTCTAACTCCTCCGGACTGTTGGCGTCTGCTGCTGCAATAGCGGCTTTGATAGCTTCGATTTTCTCCTGGTACATCACTTACTGGTTAATCAAGCCACAAAGCTAATGCTTTTGATGTTTTTTGGGTATAAAAGACCGGGTGAATGCATAAACTACTTCGTTTACAGCAAGCTTTTGAGTTGTTGCTGAAATCTTTTTTTGATTGGCACTAAATCCACCCCTACAAATGCGCTCGTATCTCCTTCCAAATACACTTCCAATAAAATCATCAAACTAAAAAGATCATGAAAATCCAAAATTACTTCAAACTCGCCCTAGCAGCCTTTATTTTTCTTTCTTCAAATCTAGCTTTTGCTCAAATGGAAAAAACGAAAACAGTAGGAGGGGCAGAAATGTATCCTTCCAAAAATATCGTGGAAAACGCGGTGAATTCTAAAGACCACACCACATTGGTGGCTGCGGTAAAAGCTGCCGGATTGGTGGAGACTCTTCAGGGAGCAGGACCGTTTACTGTTTTTGCACCTGATAATATGGCCTTCGACAAACTTCCTGCAGGAACAGTAGAGTCGCTCTTGAAGCCAGAAAATAAAACTCAGCTACAGGCAGTGCTTACTTATCATGTAGTAGCGGGCAAAATGGGATCGAAAGAAATCTCTGCTGCGATCAAAAAAGGTGACGGCAAAGCTATCGTTACTACAGTGCAAGGCGGTAAGCTAACTGCTTGGATGAAAGGAAAAGATCTGTACATCACGGATGAAAATGGTGGAGAATCCAAAGTGACCATTGCAGATGTGTGGCAGTCAAATGGTGTGATTCACTCTGTGGATACAGTGTTGCTTCCCAAAATATAATAACTGCGTAACCCAATTGCGAAGCCGATTCCTGATGGAGTCGGCTTTTCTGATTTAACCACAAAGCCCACAAAGAAAGCGCAAAGATCACTAGTACCTTATTTGTCGCTTGAGAATTTTTGCCGTGTTACCTTAAAAGCTCCTCTGGAATCTGAAACACTGCAATCCCAGGATTTTCATCTGTAGTCAGTCCGTAAATTTCATTGGTTTGTTCGTTAACTAAAATTTGGATGATGGATCGATCCAGCTTTAAATTATAAAGTGGCTTCCCTTTGTGGTCAAAAACCCATATCTGCTCAGCCATGATTCCCGTTTCATTGAAATCCAACTGGCCATGTCCCGCATATAGTGCAAAAATGTAATCGTCCGTAAAAGCAATGTCTCGGTATCTATAGGTCACATTTCGATCATACATCATCGTTCCTCCAAGTTCAGATTCTAGGTATTGAAACTCTGGGAGAGAAGTATCAGGCCCCATGATCCTAATCAAGTCCTTTGTTTTATAATCAAAGATTTCCAGGATGTCCCTACGGAGACAGGCTCTGACATAGAGCCCTCTAGTTGGATCACCTTTAAACCAACCATCCTCTAATAATGATATTTGCAATTTGGTAAGATCCGGTCTATCCTCTAACACTTCAAATTCTCCATATTTTCCAATAAGGTTTCCCTTAGGATCAAACTCCAATATTTTATTTTCACCTTCTCTAGGGACTCCTAAATAATGGCCATCTGGCCCAAATTCTACAAACCAAAGATCCATCATGGGTTCTGGGAATTTCCAGTCTTTAGTTGCGAGTAATGAAGTGTCGTTAATTGAAAATTCTACCAGTTTCCTCCTATTCATATTATAAATCCAGAAAAACCCTAAATCAGGAGAATATAAAAACTGGGCTGCATCGGTAATCTCAAGTGGTCCTTGGCCATGCTTTCCCTTTGGTTTGTCATAAGTCCAATTGGAGGAATTAATTAGATGCATTCTCGGAAATTCCTCCGGAACCCGCCACGCTTCAGCAATCAGAAGTTTGCCTTGGGAAAGTCCAATATCAGATGGGTTTATAATTACCTCAAAATAATGCTTTTCCGAGGTGACTGAGATCTCCCTGAAATCTTCCTTTTTTATTGTTCTATAGTTCTCTTCCTCGCTGTTTTTACCACAGGAAACCAATGCAAAAAGTAATAGGAGTAAAATAAATCTGTTCATCTCTAAAAATTAAGCAGTTTATTATATAACGTAAACTACTAGTTTAAAAAATTTCAGCAAAATCGAGATTTCATCTATACAAAAAAGCCGATGGAAATAATTCAATCGGCTTACTACTTCTAGAGCATCATAAATCGCAATTCAAAACTCACAATTTATTCTTACCAAGTTCTTCCACCCCTTGGCGGACCGCCTCTCCAAGGTTGCTCTGCCTGTTCGGGCTGCTTGAAATTGCCTATGATGTAGGTGAATGTAAGTAAGCCGTATCGGGTCAAAACATTGGTGTAAACATCGGAAACAGATACATCTGAAATGGTACGGGAAATGCTATTATTCTGATTGAGCAAATCGAAGATGACTACTTTGAGCTCGGCCTTATTGCTTTTTGCAAATCTACAACCCGCTTCTATATTCCATAACCATACTGACTGGTCAAACCCTTCCGAAAGCCCACGATACAAACTGTTGTTGACCGTGTTTCCCACAAACAGCTTTCCGTCATTTGGGGAATAGTACAAGCGCAGGTTTGATTCTTGGATGTAGTAGTTGTTGTCTAGATTCTCCTGTAAACTGGAATTCACTATGGTGTAGGTTCCTGCTGTGCTTAAGGTAAAGTCAAAATTCTTGCTGATGTTAGAAGTAAATGTTACCCCCTGCCCCAAGTCAATATTCTCATTGATGTTTTTCTCCCCGTTGATCAGGCCTGGGGTTCTATTAAACCCAACTCGCGTATTTAAGTTAATATTCGTTTTAAGTCCTTTGAGGGGAGCCCCATAGTTCATAAACATTCGACTGTTAAAATTCCCATCCAAATTGACCGGCTGGGTGATCTGTCCTCCTGGGCGTAAGAGGATTTCTCCATTAATCAATGAATCCTGCGCTACAATGGAAGTACTACTGCCTATGTAATTCTTGGTGGTGGAAATATTGGCAAAAACGAAGAAGGTACGATTTTTCTCCATATTGAATTTACCGATATTGGCGAATATGCTATTTTGGAAGCTCTGGGCCAAATTGGGGTTGCCTACACTTAAATTAAGTGGATTTTGGTTGTTCACTACATTTTGCAACTGTCTCACCGAAGGTTCATCTGTACCCGTTCTATACCTTAATCGGAAGTTAAGCCCGCTTTCTCTATTTCTATAACTGACATTCGCACTTGGTAAGATATTGTTGAAATCACGTTGGAAGACGCCTTCCACCGGGAAGAAAGCTTCATTATCCAATTTGGCATACTGATAATCTAAATTAGCGTTTAAATTCCAGCCATTATTTGTGTAGGCATAGCCGGTTCTCAATCGTTGAGTAATAAATTTATTATTAAACTCATTACTCAAAGCGGTGTCCAAAACAGCGATGTTCTCATCATTTAGGACTCTGGTCTTTTGATCTGAACCGGTTTTGTTATTGCTGATCTGGTACCCAATAGTTGCGATGGATTTTTCGCCCAAAGGTTCTGTCAAGGTTGCATTCACTCTATAATTAAAACCTTTAGAAAGTAACTCTGTGTTCTGGAGCGTGGTGTCCAATTGGTTTCTCCCGTAATCCATGCTAGCTCCAGAAAGCTCAGAGTCTTCATCATTGCTGCTCCAGGAAGTATTCATATCTGTGGAAAACGTCCTTCCTTTCTTATCAAATTTATATCGGTAGGTCAGGTTGTTTCCAATGCTATAAGAATTCGTCTCAGCATTGGTGATTGTGCGAAGTGCGGACAGTGAATCAGTGTCATTTGCCAAAGTCAGTGCATCCCTATCACTGAAATTATTGCTTGTACGGAAGGAAATAGTTGGCGTAAGAATCAATGAGTTCTTGTCATTCAGATCTGCTTCGATTCGCGCATTTGCTCTGTGATTGAAGTTCTCCACAGAATTGATCAAGTTCTCTTGGTAATTCTGTGTTGTGCTTTCGTTTATTACCGTCTGCCGGTTGGTAACCTGCCTTAAGGTATTCTGCGTATTGTTGAACAAATAGCTTCCCGAGAAATTGACCTTTGACCCCCATTTGTCACTGTAGTTGAGTCCCATCGCATTGGTAGTAATTGAGCCAATGTCATTTCCTCCATAAAAATTACTGTTACCACCTCCAAAACCTCCCCGCCCTCTACCTCCTCCGGAAGCATTGGCATTGACACCTGCTAGATCATCACTGGAGAAATTCTGTTGGTTGATGTTATTGAAAAGCCCAAGTATAGAGACTCTTCTATCTCCGGCAAAAAGGTTTACACTTCCACCTGCATTGTACCTCTCGTCAGTTCCATAGCCACCATATACTCTGCCGAACTGCCCGTTTTTGCGATCCTCCCGCAGTATAATATTAATAGTCTTCGTGTAAGTTCCGTCGTCAAAACCTGTCAATCGGCTTTGGTCAGACTTTTGATCCAATACTTCTACCCTATCAATTGCATCAGCAGGGAGATTTCTCAGGGCGATATTTGGGTCAGACCCGAAAAACTCACGACCATCTACCAAGATCTTCTGAACTGCCTCCCCTTGAGCCTGAACTTCCCCGTTCTGTATGGTAACCCCGGGAAGTTTTCCTATCAGATCTTCGGCCATTCCATTTTCTCTAGTCTTAAATGCACTGGCATTGAACGAAGTGGTATCACCTCTCATCTCACCTAAGGGGCTTTGTCCCTGTATCACCACCTCACCAAGTACCTGAGCATCTTCCATAATTGTCAGCACTCCAAGGTCAACAGGCTCTCTTCCCTTATGGGTCTTGGTGATCGTTTCGTATCCTATAAACTTGATTTCAATTTTTACAGAAGGTATTTCAGGCCTGGCAATTTCAAACTGTCCTTTGGCATCTGTCACTGTACCTGCCAAAAGTGAATCTGCCACTGTTTTGATCAGCACATTTGCTCCCGCCATCGGTGTCTTTGTCGACCCATCCATAACAATACCTGTGAATTTTCTTTCGGCACGATCTTGTCCAGTAGGACGTTGTGCAAAAGCCGATGTGCCGATTAATAGGCTAAAAATCAAAATAACAAATGCGTAGCTGTTCTTCATGTGGATGCTAATTTCTACTTCTTTGACCTAATAGCAATGTCAAAGGTTTATTCAGCATTTGAAGAAAAACAAGGATGGATAGGGAAAAGGATAAGTGGTATAAAAACCGTTTAAGTTCCGAAAAACTAAATTTTTCCCATGAGATCTTCATAGGAAATCCCATAGTGGCTATTATCATAAACCGCCTCTCCATCTTTGATTAACAGTACCTGCGGCGATTCGTGAGGCACCTTAAATTCCTTTGCGACTAAATCTGACAATTCCCTGTAAGCTATCAAATCCAAAAAATAAGGAGTCACTTTTTCCTCATCTGCATCCTTCCATTTCCTAAGCAAACGGTCTAATGACATACTGCTGATCGAGCATCGTGTACTATGCTTGAAAATCAGAAAGGGTTTATCCTTGCTAAGAGCTTTAATTTCCTCTAATTGATTAGCATCAGTGAGTTTATTCCAATTCATTTTGGTGATTTTTTATTTTTGGGGCAATAGTTGTAGAAGAAAGATCATCCTTTAAAAATCAAACTTCATTTATGAAAATACAGTTCCTCCACCGGTTTTTAAACTTTCAGATGCCTATCGTGCTAATAGGTGTTTTATTATTTTCCTGCAAAAGCATAAATCCTGCCGGCAGTCCTGGGCCTAGCACTCCACCACCTTCTGCCACTGCAGGGGTAAATGTACCTCTAAAAGTCCCGAAAGAAACGTTAAGCAAACTATTGAATAGCCAGATTCCCACTGTGCTGCTTCAGGAAAAAGGACTGGATATGGGCAGCGGTGTTACTGGTGATTTGCAGATGAGGAGAAATGGCACAATCATATGGACAGCGCTAGATAGTCAGCGGATCCAATTGACTGTTCCCATCAATGTAGTCGGAGAAGTAGGTCTCAAGCCAAAAGGGCTGGGAAATTTATTTCAGTCTAAGCTGCCGTTGAATGAGAATTTCTCTCCCGTATTCGTGATCGACCCAGTGATCAATCCGGATTGGAGCATAGGATCCCAAAGTTTCGAATTGGTGGATTTGGGCGGTAATTTAGCCGTCGAAGTGTTGGGAATTCAGGTGGATTTCAGTGGCCTACTAAGCAAAGAGATAAGGAAATGGGGAAATGAACACCTGACAGGAGGAAAAAAAATAGCCAGTTTAAAAACCATAGTAGATCTTGCCTGGGCTCAAGTGGGCAAACCTTTTGCCGTTGAGTGGCTTGGCGGAAATACTGCTTTTTCCATCCAACCTCAACAGATAAACCTCAATGAATATTTCGATACCGATCAGAATTATAATCTCTGGCTAGGTATGGATGGGAAAGTCAACTCCCATCCTGCCAATGCTGCTCCTTCACGGGCATTTCCATTGACGGGACTCAGCCAAAATGACAATCCGGCCAACAAAGTAGAGATGATCATTCCACTTACGGTAAGCTATGATAAACTTGACGAGCTTCTAAAGCAGAATTTGGACGGAAAAGCATTTCGAGTGGACAGGAAAACCACCATGATTCCATCCAACATCAAGACTCAGCCTTTTGGAGATTTATTGGCCATAGCTTTGAATTTCACTGCTGAGCAGATCGATGGAAAAACCTTGAACGGAACATTGTTCGTGGTCGGTAAGCCAACCTACGATGCGGGTTCACAAAGTTTAAAATTTGATGACATCAATTTTAAAATGGAAAGCGGAAGCTTCGGAGCTCAGGCCGGTGTAGGATTGAAAAAGCGTAAAATCATCCGAAAGATTGAAAGCAGAGCCATTTTCCCAATAGAAGATGTGCTGACTGAAAGTTTGGGAAGTATGACCGATCGACTGGGATTGAGCACACCGATCATGGATTTGAGCGTTGCCGATCTTACGATAGAGCCTTCAGGATTTTACCCTATGGCAAAAGATTTGGTAATCCATATGAAAGCGAGTGGAAAAGTAGATGTAGTCTGGAAATAAAAAAGGCCGCATATTTCGGCGGCCTTCCAGGCTTACTCTTTTGAAAATTATTTCATCCTTTTCATCACATTCAGTGCTTCTGACTTGATGCCTTCATCCAGGAAAGATTTTGAAATCTTATCAATTTTTGTTTTGAAGGTTTTCTCCATTTTCATCACAGACGCTGATCTCAAAGCAAATTTCACTACGGAGGGATCAGTATCATCCAACGATTTGCTCAAGATTGATTCAGCTGCTTTAGCACCCCTCTTTTGAGCACCAAAAGCTGCCGCAATTCTTACCGGAGCACTGCCTTTTTCGGCAGCCATTTGCAGAATAGCATTTCCGGCTTCATCATCAATATACCCAACTAGGTAGGCGGCTTTAATAGAAAGATTCTCATCAGCTCCCTGCACCAGTTCTGCGAGAAATGGGAGAGCGGCTTTTCCGAATTTCTTCGCTCCTGCCGGATAGTCTAACTCATCTTGTCTGAGAAAAGCAAGGAGTTCTTGCGCATCATAATCCTGCGCGGCTGTGTTACTGTTTGACTTTGCCATGATTTTTCAGTTTAGAGAGGAATAGTTAGACTTGAGTTACGCATTTTTGTGGACTCACTGGAAATAAGATCAGGTGGAGGATTTGTGATATTGAAGGTTCCATTGCCAGTCATGAGACGATTGTTGTCATTCACGTGATGAATCCCCAACACGTGTCCAAATTCATGCCCCAAAGTCCATCGGCTGGCCGATCTAACCACCACACAGCCAGGCCTTCCAGACGGATGTGCAGCACAGCCGTTGTATCCAGGCACGGTACTCCTTACATAATACACCACTACATCATTCGTTCCTACAAAATTCCTATTGCCAAATAGACTCACTTGCTCAGCAGAAACTGACCCCATGGTACAGCCTCCCACATCCACATCTTTGAGAGCAGGCAAGTTAAGATTTTCGGTAGACGCACAGTCTACTCTCACACCCGCCACAGCATATACTTCCTGCATCGCTGCAAATTGCTCATTGACGGTGAAAGAAGTAGGTGTTTCCAAAATTTTCACATGCACCCTGATGCGCTCCCTCAGCACCCGCACACCTGCTGTAGGTGACCAGTAGATACTTCCCCGCTGGAAGTGGGAAATCCGTGCTGCACCACCAAAAACCACCAGCTCATCCGAGGTAGGATATCCCAAAGCACTCTTTTCCCAACCCATAGAAGCCCAATGCGAACGGATAGCTCCATGAACTTCATGTGCTCCTGTACTTGGTGTCCAGTAAATGCTACCTCCTTGGAAATGATTATACCTACCTACTCCGTCAGGGCAAGTGTTTTCATTGGTGAGGGGATATCGGAGGAAACTTTTCTCCCAGCCTAAGCTAGAATATTTTACTCTTATTGCTCCGTGTACTTCCCATGCTCCCGAGGACGGGCTCCAATAAATGCTGCCTCCCTGAAAATGATTGTAGCGCCCAATACCATCGGGACATTTGGATTCGTCTGTGAGTGGGTAGCCCAGCAGGCTTCTTTCCCAGCCCATGGATTGCCACCTTGCCCGGATAAGCCCATGAACTTCATGTGCTCCTATCAAAGGATGGTAATAAATAGAACCATTCACATAGTGTTGATACCGGCCTATTCCATCCGGACAGGTGTTGATCGGTGTTGTGTTGGTACCGAGCCAACCACTAGCTCCTCCCAGTGCCCAATACTTTTGAGTAATCGGATGCGCAGGGAAAACATTGAGCTCTTTCAGCAGTTCCAAATTCAGTTCCTTTTTAAGAGCCAATTTGGGTTCAATTGTTAGTTTTGCCATTGAATTAAAAGGTTGAAGTGAGAATAAAAATAGTTCCCAAATTTACTTTTAACTAGCTGAAAAATAGATAATTATGATTGTCAGTTTGGCAAAATTCAATTATTGATAAAGTTAATTTGGCAAGAATTATTAGCGAATGAGCTGAGCATAACTCTTTATGCCTTTTGCTTCAGCAATTTTTACTAATTTCAGAAAAAGTAAGGCAGTAAGGTGTGCATCTCCTGCTGCAGTATGACGATCATCGAGTGGGATATTAAAACGCTCGCACAGGACATCCAGACTGTAGTTTTTCACCTGAATATGGCTAAGGTTAGTTTGTGGTCCATGGTCTAGACGGATAGCAAAATTCATGGTGTCTATGATTGGGTTTTGGAATTGGGTCAAGCCATAGTCTTTTGTAATTCGTAGCAGCATATCCAGATCAAAACCGAGGTGGTGCCCAACCAGAATAGCATTGGAAATGTATTCCAGCACCTGCTTTATAAACAGAGTCTTAGAAAGCTGATTCTGTCTCTCCACAAGACCATGGATCAAAGGGGATTGTTTGAGGCTTTGATTGGATTCCGGATACCATTCTACTGCGGAACTGACTAGAATTCGCTCATCGGAAATTTTCACAGCACCAAAGGACACTATTGAGTCATTATTCGGGTCAAGTCCCGTGGTTTCTGTGTCAAGTACTACAAAATCAAGCTGATTTAGAGCACGAATAGGGGGGATAGGCAATTCATTTTTTGCCAGATACTCTTTAACAAAATCAGGACGTATCCTTTTTGATGTTGAAAATGGCCACCAACTCATCGTCCAAAATGATCTAGCTGAAAACGTACCTTTACAATATCCTGAAGCTCATCAATAGGCACAAAAGTGTTTTTCAGCAATTGTCTCTGAAGTTTTCCTAGGGATTCAGGACGGATAAATCTTCCATCATTCCCATTTTTCATCCCTTCTATTGCTCTCATTCTAATGAGTATCTCAAATGCTTTTCCTGCCTGACTGAATAGTTCCTTGTAATTGGGTTCCAGTTCTGCCAAGCGTTCAAATCGCCTAATGGTATTGTTAATGCCAATTACTGCATGACTTAAGGTAAGCAGCCTTGCCAAATCAACCAGTGGCCGGATTGCCCTGGCTTTGATGTCGAATTGATCTCTATGTTCCCCCGATTTTTCTACCACAAAATTCCTGAAAAACCCCAGTGGAGGAGGTGTTGCTAGGGTATTTTGTGCCAAGAAATTGAGGAAAACCGGTTTTTTCTTTAGAGAATCATAGATAAACAAACTCAGCTCTTCCGATAGGCTTTTGCTTCCGCCGATTGCCCTAAAATCAAAAAAGATCGAGGCAGAAATCAACGCTTCCTGGGTAGGCGTCAAAATCCAATTGGCAAAATAATTTTCCCATTGAGCTACAGGTTGAACCCATTTGGGATTGCTGGCCATGATCTCTCCCGGACATGGCGCAAATCCACAGGCTATAAGAATCTCGACCACCGCAGTTCCCAACTTCAGAAAATACTCTGCTGCTGATGACTTTAAGTCCTCTGTCACATTTTCATAAACCAACGCATTGTCCTGATCCGTCCTGAGCAATTGTTCTTCACGTCCCTCACTTCCTAAAGTCAAAAAACAATAGCGTATGCCTTGCATTTCCGAATATTCTTCGGCGAGGGATTTTTCGGCGATCTTAATTGCCTGCCGGATAATCACATCATTGATTTCGGTCATGATGGAAGCCACGAAATCCATAGCAACCTCATTTTCCAGATAATATGCCAGCATCTTACTTGCTCTGTCTCTGATAGACCTGATTTCTTTTATGTCCTGAGTATTCAGCAATCCATGTATGAGCACCGCAGGGCTATTTCCCATGGAAACCAGTACATCATGATCTGAGATTATTCCACAGACCTTCGATTGATCTGAACCATCCTCTGTAAGTATCAGATGATGCAGCCGGTTTTTGATCATCGTAAGATAAAGATCCGAAAAGCCCGCATCCTTGCTCCGGGTGATCACCGGTGAAGTCATTACTTCGATGACTGGCGTGGAAAGGGAAAGTGCTTTTGCCAAGATTTTGGAACGCAGGTCTTTGTCGGTGATTATACCGATGGGCATGAAGCCCTCATCCACGATTACGATACTGCTGACATCTGCCTCCACCATTAGCTGGGCGGCTTCCTGAACTGTATTGGAAGGGCCGCAGGTGAGCACTTTATCAGAAATTTTCACCTCGGACTGGTCCGAGAAAATCAGCAGAGAATTATCTCTTGATTCATTTTTTAGTGCTCCCCGAGCTTTCTGACCCTGAGACAAATCCTGCCTGACGACCACCTTTCCAGAGGCAAATCCCGCTGCAAAGTAAATTGCTACCCGGTTATTGGTGGCTAGTATTTCTTCAAAAACCTGTACCGGAATAGCATAAATAAGACTACTTTGACTGATTCGGGCATTTAGGACGTAGGCCCTTTTACCCAAAAGTGCCAATACGCCAAATACATCTCCCTCGTCTAAGTATTCTTTTATTTCCTCCCCAGACGGCTTGCTTTCTGTAAGATGTATTTCACCTTCTTTTAAGATAAAAAAGTGAGCCTGAGGAGCATCGCCTTGCTTGAAAAGTGTTTCCCCCTTTTCTAAAAATTGGATTTCTACAGCGCTCGAAATTTTTTCTAATTCCTCCTCAGACAAAAACGAAAAAGGCGGAAATCGCTTTAAAAATTCTGCTACTCTATTGACTATTACATTGGCCATTTAGGGGAAGGGTTGTCAGATTATCCGTGAATAACCAGTTGATTTCATCTGTAAATTACTGACTATCTGTCTAAATCCAGTGGGGGAATGACTTTTGAACAGGTATATCAATAATCAGATGGATATGAAATACTCTTATCAATTTCTACGCTATTGCAGACGCCTGATGTGGGCACTGATAGTGGCGTTTATGGTCGGGGTTCACAACTTCTATAAACAGGAAATGGACTCTCCGGATTCTATAGTATCTTCCATTCAGCTGGATGAAGAAGAGGAGGATTCCTCCCCAAAAGATTGAAAAAAGAGCCAAGATCCATGAGTCAATTTCTTGATTCTAGAATCTTGGCTCTTCACTTACTTTTTCCCTTCAATAATTTTTGTCACTACATCCGGATCAAGCAAAGTACTTGTATCACCCATATTATCAAGAGATCCCTCGGCTACTTTACGAAGAATCCTACGCATGATCTTTCCTGACCTGGTTTTCGGTAGGCCGGGTACAAGCTGAATTTTATCAGGCTTGGCTATCGGTCCGATTATTTTCGAAACCATTTCCTTAATCTCATTGATCAGGTTATCCTCCGTACGGTTAGTCAGATCAGCGATTACATAAGCGTAGATTCCTTGTCCCTTCACCTCGTGAGGATAGCCCACTACAGCTGACTCAATAACTTTCGGATGCTCGTTTATGGCATTTTCCACTTCAGCAGTTCCCATTCTGTGTCCTGAGACATTGATCACATCATCCACCCGACCAAGGATTCTATAGTACCCATCGTGATCGCGCTTTACTCCATCACCGGTAAAATACATTCCCTTGTAAGTGGAAAAATAGGTCTGCTTACAGCGTTCATGATCTCCATAGGTAGTCCTAATCATTCCAGGCCAAGGAAATTTGATGCAGAGATTCCCTTCAACTGAGTTTCCCGTAAGCTCATTTCCTTCAGGATCCACAATGCAAAGCTGTACACCGGGAAGCGGCAAGGTGGCGTAAGCCGGTTTGGTAGGAGTGATTCCGGCAATTGGTGAAACCATAATTCCCCCGGTTTCTGTCTGCCACCACGTATCTACAATAGGACATTTATTTTTTCCTACGTGCGTGTGGTACCAATGCCAAGCTTCTTCGTTGATCGGTTCGCCTACCGATCCCAATACTTTTAGAGAACTCAGATCATACTTATGGATAGGATCAGTGCCATAGGCTTGCAATGCACGGATAGCAGTGGGCGCAGTATAGAATACATTGACTTTATGTTTTTCCACGACAGCCCAAAATCTCCCTGCATCCGGAAAAGTAGGAACTCCCTCAAACATCAGCGTCGTGGCTCCGGCAAGCAATGGTCCATAAACTATATAGGAATGCCCCGTAATCCAGCCTACGTCAGCTGTACACCAATAAACATCGCCTTCCGAATACTGAAAGACATTATCAAAGGAGTACTGAGAATATACCATATATCCTCCCGTCGTATGAACTACACCCTTTGGCTTTCCTGTAGAACCGGAAGTGTAAAGAATAAACAGCATATCCTCACTGTCCATTTCTTCAGCAGGACATTGCTCAGATTCCCCCGCTATCACCTCATGCCACCAGAAATCCCGACCTTCTTTCATAGTCACTTCCTGCTTGGTGCGCTCATAGACGATTACTGTTTCCACTGAGCTTTTCTCCAATGCTTCATCCACTACAGCTTTTACAGCTATTTTTTTACTTCCCCGGAAATTTCCATCCGAAGTCAAAATTGCCTTGGCACCACAATCGATTACCCTATCTGCCAATGCAGAGCTGGAAAAGCCTGCAAAAACAACCGAGTGAATAGCGCCGATTCTAGCGCAGGCAAGCATGGCTATTGCTGCTTCCGGAACCATCGGCATATAGATGATCACCCTATCTCCCTTACCTATTCCTTTACGTTTTAGTGCATTTGCGAAGCGATTCACTTCGTAAAAAAGGGCTCGATAGGTCAGTGTCCTTCCTTCTTCATTGGGATCATTTGCCTCCCAGATAATAGCCGGCCGGTCTCCTATGGTAAAAAGATGGCGTTCGAAAATATTCTCAGTGATGTTAAGCTTGCCATCCAAAAACCACTTGATATCAGGCTCCTCAAAGTTCCATTTCAATACCTTTGACCAGCGTTTTCTCCAGTGAAATGAATCTGCAATTCTAGCCCAAAACTCTTCCGGCTGAGTTACGCTTTTTTGGTATTCGTATAGGTACCCACTGAGGGTATGTATTCTGTCACTCATGGTAATCTTGGTTTATGTTATCAGTTCTGGGTAAAATACGCTCTAATTTAATGATCCTGTGCTTTACCTGCACCACGCGGGATTCTTATTTCCTGTACCATATCCTGCACGGCTTGGGGCGGAGCAGGGGTAAATTTGGAAACTGTCACACATACTATAAAGTTAAGAATCATTCCTATAGACCCTATGCCCTCAGGAGAAACACCAAACCACCAATATTCCGCTGTATTAGTTTCGGGGCTGATAAACTTAAAATAAACAATGTAGCCAATTGTAAAAACCAAGCCGGTAATCATCCCTGAAATAGCTCCTTCTTTATTGATTCGCGAGGAGAAAATTCCCATAATAATCACGGGGAAGAAAGATGCCGCTGCCAAGCCAAAGGCAAAAGCCACAACCTGTGCCACAAATCCAGGAGGGTTCACTCCGAAATAGCCTGCCAGAAGTACCGCACCGGCAGCGGCTATTCGGGCAATTCGCAGTTCTTTTTTCTCCGTAATATCAGGCTTGAAAGTCTTGAACAAATCTCTGGACACAGAGGTGGAAATAACAAGAAGCAATCCGGCAGCAGTTGAGAGTGCCGCAGCCATAGCTCCCGCAGCGACCAACCCGACCACCCAATTGGGAAGCTGGGCTATCTCAGGGCTTGCCAGTACCATGATATCTCTGTCTATAGTCAATTCATTGGCTACAGGATTGGCTACATACTGCACTTTACCATCACCGTTTTTATCCTCTACACTGATCAAATTGGTTTTTTGCCAGGTATTTATCCATTCAGGTAGCTCGGAAATATTTTTCTCAGAAGTGCTCTCTATCGCATTGTATATACCAAAAGCCGCAATAGCGGGCGCAGTGGTATAAAGAATAGCGATAAAGACCAGTGCATATCCTGCAGAAAGCCTTGCGTCTTTCACTCTTGGAACCGTGAAAAACCTCACGATCACATGCGGCAATCCTGCCGTACCGACCATCAAAGCCAGCGTAATCATAAACATATCCGTGATGCTTTTTCGCCCCGACGTATAAGCGGCAAAGCCCAGTTCGGTGAGGACTCCATCCAGTTTATCCAGAAGTGGCGATCCGTCAGCTACTGCACCTCCCAATCCAAGCTGGGGAATAGGATTTCCCGTCAGTTGCATAGAAATAAAAATTGCAGGCACCATATAAGCAAAGATCAGCACACAGTACTGGGCTACTTGGGTATAGGTAATCCCTTTCATTCCGCCGAGCACGGCATAAAAAAACACAATGCACATACCGATCACCACTCCCCATTCGATGGGCACTTCCAGATATCTGGAAAATACAATTCCAACGCCACGCATTTGCCCTGCCACATAAGTAAAGGAGATAAATAAAGCACAGATCACAGCTACGACTTTAGCCGTATTGGAATAATATCGGTCGCCTACGAAATCCGGAACGGTGAATTTGCCAAATTTGCGTAGGTATGGGGCTAGCAAAAGCGCCAGCAGCACATAACCTCCCGTCCAGCCCATCAAATAGACCGAGCCATCGTAACCAGCGAATGAAATAATTCCTGCCATTGAGATAAAGGAGGCGGCAGACATCCAATCTGCAGCAGTTGCCATACCATTGGCCAAAGGCGAAACTCCTCCACCCGCTACATAGAATTCCTGAGTAGATCCAGCGCGGGACCAGATTGCAATACCAATATAAAGCGCAAATGAAATGCCTACCAGCAGGTAAGTCCAGGTTAAAATTTCCATAGTTGTTTAAATTAAAAAGTTATTCTTCGTCCACATCAAATTCCCTGTCCAATCGGTTCATTCTGACCACATAGACAAAAATCAAAATAACAAACGTGAAAATTGACCCTTGCTGGGCAAACCAAAAACCCAGCTTATAACCACCCAGTCGAATTTCATTGAGCTCGTCTACGAATAAAATCCCACAGCCAAAAGAGACAACAAACCATACTAGTAACAGTACAAAAAGAGTTTGGAGGTTTTTCCTCCAATAGGCTTTCATTTTTTCATTTTGGGGAGGCATAGGTTAGGGTTTAGGCTTAGAAAATAAAACAAGCCTTGAAGCTAGTGATTGCATCCGTAGGAATGCAAGCTGTTTGATGTGAAATATTTAAAATTTTAGCATCTACAGTCTATAATGCCCAAGATTATTTGGGGCAAAACTTCGTCTTCTGAATAAATCGCAATTCAATTGAGGTTTCACCAACTGTTTACTTCATAAAAAACTCCGAAAGAATTGCTAGCCCTGCAGCGAAAAAACTTACCAGTAATTTATTGAGCTGGAATTTGTGGTGCGGACTGCTTTCAAAAAAAATGGTGGTAGAAATATGCAGAAAACCCCCAGCCACCAAGCCATATAAAATCCCAATTCCCTGCTTGTTTAGGAGTCCAGTTTCATAAAGAAATGAACTGGACATCATCCCAAGCGGGGAGGCCAAAGCAAAAAGAGTCAATAATATAAGTGTCGTTCTTTTACTTAATGTGCTTGATAATACTGCAGC
Source organism: Algoriphagus sp. Y33 (assembly GCF_014838715.1). Classification (NCBI taxonomy): domain Bacteria; kingdom Pseudomonadati; phylum Bacteroidota; class Cytophagia; order Cytophagales; family Cyclobacteriaceae; genus Algoriphagus; species Algoriphagus sp. Y33. The sequence goes on from NZ_CP061947.1 coordinate 5,166,690, forward strand.
CAAAGCAAATGCAGCGGGTCCTTTGTGCAGGATAATCCCAAGCAGCACAGTTTTACTATTATGCACATGACCAAGGGCTTGCTCCCCCTGATCCATCAATTCTCCATGCGATAGAAGTGTGCCTTCAAGGAATGCATGAATAAACAAGCCCAGCATAACAGTAGTCATAGCTTTACTGCCCTGATGCTCGTGTACATGAATATGTCCGTGTTCTATTCCACTGGACCAGAATTCCAGCAATTGCTGTAAAAGAAACCCAATCAGGATGTATAATCCCATTCTTTTACTGTCAAATCCACTGTCAAATAATTCGGGTAAAATATGGAGAATTGTAATCGAGAATAAATAAGATCCCGCAAATACCAGTACGAGTCGAAAGTATTTCTCTCTAAAATTGGGAGCAAAAAAAACCGTTGATCCTGCGATCATGGCTGTAAGAAAAAGAAGTAAAAATTTGAATTCCATCGGCCTGGGTTACTTTCCTTTTTTGATGAAAAGGAGAAAGCTATAACTCAGGCAAAGGTAATAAAATTCAATAAGGTTGCATTTAAAATTAATCTACTGCGGAAAGGATAAAAATGGCTTCAGGTTTTCGCTTGCAAACGTCTTAAATCCACCCATTCCATCGTCATAGATTAGAAAGACTTCAATTTCCTCCAGTTTTTCATCCAAGATGATTGCCTCATCTTTTCCCATCACCATCATGGCTGTGGCGTAAGCATCTGCCGTCATACAATTATCAGCCAATACCGTAGCAGAAAGTAATGTATGATCTACAGGATATCCCGTGGCAGGATTGATTGTATGGGAAATTCTTACCGAGTCACGCATATAAAAATTGCGGTAATTTCCTGATGTTGCCATCGCCCGATCCTGTAAAGCAATTATACTGATCAGGTCGGATGCATTTGCAGATTCCACAGGTCGGTTTACTCCAACCTTCCATAGTTCCCCTTTTTCATTCACTCCATTTGCCACAAGCTCTCCACCTATTTCAACCAAATGATTTCCTATTCCCCTATTTTTCAAGAAGTCAGCGATCACATCAGAACCGTAGCCTTTGGCAATGGCTGAGAAATCCAGGTAAACGCCAGGCACTTTTTTACGGAGCTGCCGCTGATCAAACTCAATTTTGGAAAAGCCGACTGTAGCCAGTAAGTTTCTGATATCCACACTGTCCTTAAGTTCCGGTCCGCCTGGACCAAACCCCCAAACATTCACCAAGGAACCTACTGTAGGATCGAAAGCTCCATTGGTATTACCATAAATCTTTTTAGAAGTTTCCAGTATCGGTAACAAGTAAGGCAAGTCAAAGTCCAGCGTGTCGTTAAGATTAAATCGGCTTAATTCGGAGTCTGGAATGTAGGTAGACAAACTTTGGTTGAAGACCCCCAAAAGAGAATCGATGGAAGCTTGAAGGTCGCGGTTTTCCTCGTCCAGGTAGGTGATATTGTATGTGGTGCCCATCGTTTTGCCGGAAAGAGTCATTTTTCCGGCCACAGGAGCGGAATCTTCCGTCACAGCTGTCTCTGTCTTATCACGGTTCCGCCATGAGTACACCAGCATGATGGCAGTAAGAAGTACAATAGAATATATAATATTTTTCCGGGCGTTTTGGCGCATGATCATCTGAATTTGAGGGCGAATTTAAGGCTTATTTTTCAGTATTGCGGGAAAGCCAAGGATTCAAAAATGCGGAAGAAGCCGTTCGTATTTTTCTATATTTGTGAGCGTACGGATAAACTATGAGAGAAGATTATTTAAGTGGGGAAGATGAAAATCTAAGCCCAAAGGACAAGGATTTTGAAAAAGCTTTACGGCCTTTAAGCTTTGAGGATTTCACAGGCCAGTTTAAAATCGTAGAGAATTTACGGGTATTTGTGCTCGCTGCAAAAAACAGAAATGAGCCTTTGGATCACGTGCTTCTACACGGCCCCCCAGGCTTGGGCAAAACCACACTAAGCCACATCATCGCAAATGAACTGCATGCCGGCATCAAAATCACCTCTGGACCTGTACTGGACAAACCTTCTGATCTGGCAGGCTTGCTGACCAATCTGGAAGAAGGTGATGTACTCTTTATAGATGAGATCCACAGACTGAATCCTATCGTAGAAGAGTATTTGTATTCGGCAATGGAGGATTTCAGGATTGATATCATGCTGGATTCTGGTCCAAACGCCCGCTCCGTTCAGATTTCCCTGAGTCCGTTTACTTTGATAGGCGCTACCACTCGCTCAGGTTTGTTGACTTCTCCGCTCCGTGCGAGATTCGGTATCAATTCCAGACTGGAATACTACGATGCGAAGCTACTGACCGATATCGTTACGCGCTCCGCAGGTATTTTGCAAACTCCTATAGACGAAATCGCTGCATACGAAATCGCAAGAAGAAGCAGGGGTACACCCAGAATAGCTAATATGCTACTTCGGAGAACCCGAGACTTTGCAGAAGTAAAAGGAGATGGAACAATTACGCTGGAAATCTCAAAAATCGCCTTGGATGCGCTGGATGTAGATGTAAATGGATTGGATGAAATGGATAACCGGATCCTGCTGACCATTATAGAAAAATTCAAAGGAGGACCGGTAGGTCTTAGTACCATAGCCACAGCTTGTGGGGAGGAAGCAGAAACTATAGAGGAAGTATATGAACCCTTTTTAATCCAAGAAGGGTATTTGAAGCGAACTGCCCGTGGCCGTATGGCTACTGAATTAGCATATACCCATTTGAAAATAAAGCCTGCTCAGGGAATGGGAGGGTTGTTTGAGGGGATGTGAAAACTTAAGTAGTTTTTCTTCGTTTTGGATCAACAATTATTTTATGCAAACTTATCTAATACGAAATAGATCAAAGCCATAATCAGACCTTAAAATTCAACTAATCAGTAAAATTACTTCAATTTCAGATGGGAAAATATTGGAGGAAATCAATACGCCGGTGGATTTAGAATCTGAGTTGGATACTGTGTATGAACTTTCACCTGAACAAAAAAACAGCGATTGAAAAAGGAAGAAAAGGTTTCTTCATCAGAAGACACTGATAAAATGCTTCATGAATAGACTGGACGCTATCTGAAAATGTAGATAGATTCCATAAATTTTTGGAAAGATCATAATTCCTCTGACATCTATAGTGCGAAATTAGAAATCATTTTTCACCCTCCAATAATCCTGTTTTTCAAAGCCTTTTGTACGGCTTCCAACTTGCTGTGAACCCGTAATTTTCGGTAGATATTCTCAGTGTGTTTCCGAACGGTTTTAGGAGAAATAAATAAATTTTCCCCGATCTGATTATAATTCAGTCCTTTTGATGTCTGCTCCAAAATCTCGATTTCCCTTCTTGTCAGCTTTATATTTTCCGCAGGTTCGGAGAAATTAGGCGGGTTACGAAGTAGCTTAAGCGCTTTCATCGCAACTGATGGAGTCATTGCAGCACCGCCCTCCATCGTATCCAATATCCCTTGATGAAGGGTTTTTGCATCTACCTCTTTCAGAAAATAGCCATTGGCACCGGATTGAATGGCCTTGAAAATATACTCGTCGTCATCAAATACCGTAAGCATGATAGTCTTGATCTGTGGATACCGCTGCGAAAGCTGAGCTACCGTCTCTATCCCATTCATTTTGGGCATTTCTATGTCCATCAAGATCAGGTGAACATTAGAATCTTTTTCCAACTTCTCCATGAGTTCCAACCCATTATAGGCGGAGTACTTCACCTCCAGCTCATCAAAAAAAGAAAGCTTTTCCAAGATGGCCCTGAGTAAAAAACTGTTGTCTTCGGCAATTGCTATTTTTATTGACATGAGTGTTGAGAGATTTAAGCAGCTAAAAGATACAAACTTGTGTGCCTTGCCCCAGTGATGACTGGATTTTCAAATCCCTTCCTATCCGTTCTGCACGGTTTTTCATATTTATAAGCCCGTTGCCAATACCTGCTTGGTCCATTCCTCTACCATTATCTTCTATACAAATACGGATGTGCCCATTCTGCCGGGAGAAGACAATTTTAATATGATCTGCTCCCGAATGCTTAATGGCATTATTCACCGCCTCCTGTGCCACTCGATAATAATTGACCCCCTCCATGGAGTTGAGCAGCAAGTCATTTTGCAAGCCATCTTGCAGTTCAAGGTCAAACTCAATCTGTGGGCAAGCTTCTTTGGCTTTGACTATTAATCCTGCTAAACGAGCCTGCAAATCCCCAAGACTGACACTATCCTTGTTCATCGCCCAGATTGTATCTCGAAGCTCATTCACTGTCTCGATAGTAAATGATGAAATCTGATCTATTTTCAAGGCCATTTTTTCCTTGCTCAATTTAAAGAATTTCAAGTTGTCCAATGAAGAAACTATAAAGGTCAATTGCGCACCAATATTGTCATGAAGATCTGAGGAAATTCTGTAACGCTGCTCATGAAGCTGTTTTTGGGTTTCTTGCTCTGCATAGATCTTATGAAGTTTCGCTTCCTGCTCTAAGTGCCTGTTTTTAGTTTTCTGCCTGTAGTAAAAGAAAAAAGCCACTCCCAAAATAATGAGCAGGGAGACCACTAATAGCAAAATCTGGTTATTTCTGTTTTTCACCAATAGTTCATGCTCAATAAGTGCAGCTCTGGATTCAGCCAATTCACGTTCTTTCGTCTGAACCTGATACTTCGCTTCCAGTTCTCCTAGCATTTTCACTCGCTCCTCTTTGAAAATAGAGTCCTTGAGCGCAGAATATTGCTCTAGATAGTCCATCGCAACCGCTAGTTCTCCTCTGGCTTTGTGAAATAGGTATTGCTCCTCCAGGTAGTCCCGCATTTTCTCCATGGATTGACTCAGCTCCACATATTTATAGGCAGAATCCAGAAGGACTTCGGCATTTGAAAAGTCCCGAAGCTTGTAAGCAATCGTACCAAGATTGGTATAATTTGCTGCTAAGCTATAGAAATCCTGATCTTTTCTGTTCAAGTTGACAGCCGTCAGTATCCAAGACTCCGCTTCCTTATATTTCTCCTGTTTCAGGAGAGTGTTCCCTATATTATTGAAGGTAAAAGTGATCCTGGTACTATCTAGCTTTTCTATATTTTCAAAAATTTTATAATGGTAAAAAAGGGCAGAATCCGGCTTATTCCAATCATCAAAATTGATCCCGATTGCATTCAATGAATAGGCGACAAAGGTAGGATTAGCTTTGCTAAAATGAGTCAGTAGATCATATGCTTTTTTCCCATATTCCACTCCCTTGGCATAGTCTTCCATGTCATGATAAACTACAGAAATATCCAAAAGCGCATAACCTATGTAATTACTATCCAGGCCGAAAGTAGCATTTTCAAGACCTTTTTGAGAGTACATCAAGGCCTGATCCCAATTACCGGAGTTGGCCTCAAGGCGATTTAAACGGATATAGCACAAACTGATCAGGTCATTACTAAGTGTAGGATCAAGAAGGGAAGCACTTTTAAGAAAAGTTTCGTGTGCAAGCGCATTTTCATAATTCCGGTTGTATCTCTCCCCAACAAAAAAATAATAAACTCCACTATCATTGGGCGTTTGCAGATTCTCTTTTTCAAGCTCAAAAATAATGTCTACTGAATCAGGATTTGCATACGTTCTCCCAAGTCTTTTTCTCAGGTCTTGGGAAAAAGAAACGAAAGAGATAAGAGTGAAAACTAGACTCAAGGAGAGAAGTCTTTGCATTTACCTGAAGTTATGGCTAGGAAAATACAAAAAAATGCCGCTAGTTATCAATAGTCAAACGGCATTTACCAAATTTTTTCTTGTTTATCTATAAATTTCCTCTAGAATCTGTGCCAGTCTAACACTGGCGGCAATTAATCTTTCCTCTAAAAGCGGGGTACTTTCATAGCCATATGCGTAAGATATTTTCCTGTTTTCCGGTAACTTATATACTGTTGGTCTTGCTGCCACCGCCTCTTCCAGCCAGTCCTGCATAGTGCCCGCACGGTACTTTGAGATTATCTTCTTGTTTACCCTTCTCGAAAGTTCATCTCCAATTTCAGAATAACTCATCCCTTTCCCGTCAAGTATTCCGCTGTCCCATACCGCGTGGAGATTGGTAGTTTTGCCAAAATACTCGAGCTTCACATCATTGCCTCCCTTATCTTCACCCGTTCCTACGTGCAGCGGCTGATGGATATCCTCTACCATATGGATGAGCATTTTTAGCAGTTCTGCTTCTTTCCGGGGCTCAAGATCCCCAGCTTTCAGCTCGCTTTTGATGCGGTTGATTTCAGCAAAGATATTTCCTCCTTTTTCCTGAATGGACTCATCATATTCTCCGGTTTTGCTGGTCATATAATGCCATGAATAAGCATAATCATATGCATGGTCCGATTTGATATCATCCATCCAAGTTCCACTTCTAGCGATAGACATCGGGTAAAGTACGCTCTCTACCTTTTTTCGCACAGACTTTTTTAACTGCTTATCAGCCATATAGCCTATCAAATAGTGTCCTAGCTGACCCCAAGCGAATGTTTGGGTAACAAGTAGAAAAGCAAAAACTGAAGTAGAAAGGAGTTTTTTCATCGTAGAGAGGGTCTAATAAAGTGGGAATTTACTCGAAAAGAACTGAAGGGAAGTTAAGGTAAGTTTATGCTTTTTCGAGTTCGGACACGGCCAAGAATGCCATTAGTCCCGCTCCAACTTCCAACGCATCTTCATCAATATCAAAAGTAGGCGTATGAACTCCTGAGGTAATTCCTTTGGCTTCATTTCTTGTACCCAATCTGTAGAAACAGCCTGCAACTTCCTGAGAATAAAAAGCAAAATCCTCTGCTGCCATCCAAATATCCAGATCGAGAACATTCTCTTCTCCTAGATAGGCTATGGCTGCCTGATGGGATCGTTCAGTCAGTTCTGGGTCATTTTTCAAAAATGGGTATCCTTTTTTGATCTCAAAATCCACTTCTCCACCCATTCCTTCTACTATTCCTTTAGCAATTGAAAGCATTTTTTCATGTGCTTTTGCTCTCCAACCTTCGTCTAACGTGCGGAATGTACCTTGTATCTTCACTTCATTAGGAATTACATTGGTAGCTCCCAATGCCTCCACTCTTCCAAAGGAAAGTACAGAAGGAATCTTGGGACTGGCAGCTCTACTGACCACCTGCTGCAAAGCCACAATCATATGGGATGCGATCAAAACAGGATCAATCAATGTCTCAGGCATAGCCGCATGACCGCCTTTACCTTTTACTGTCACGTAGAGTTCATCAGCACTGGCCATGTAGATTCCGGGACGGAAGCCTACTTTGCCCACTTCTATAAAAGGCATTACATGCTGACCAATAATTCCGTTTGGTCTTGGGTTTTCCAGCACTTTATCCGCAATCATCAAAGACGCGCCACCGGGAGCCACTTCCTCCCCAGGTTGAAAAATTAGCTTGATGGTCCCTTCGAAGTCATTCTTGACTTCATTTAATATTTTGGCCGCTCCAAGTAGAGATGCAGTATGCGCGTCATGTCCACAGGCATGCATCACACCCGGATTTTTGGATTTATAGGAAACCTCATTTGCCTCAATGATTGGCAATGCGTCCATATCTGCCCGAAGTGCCACCACTCGCTTCCCGGGATTCTTGCCCTCAATCAAAGCTGACCAGCCTGTGTCTGCCTTGGATTCAATGGTCGTAATTCCTATTTCTTGTAATTTTTCCTTTACAAATTTCGATGTATTGTACTCTTGGAAAGAAAGTTCGGGATTTGCATGAAGATGGCGTCGATTTGCAATTACTTCTTCCTTATAATCCTTAGCCAGAGATTTAATTTTTTCCTTCAGCATCTTATTGGTTGGGTTCTTTTTGAGTCTTGAAATCTTCCCGTTGAAACCTATCTTGAATTATTCGCGCTGTAGGGAATTGTGTTTTTACTTCGGCAAAGCTTTTTTGAGCTTCTATTTTATGTACAAATCTTCCAATCTTCACAAGATATCTTGGCTGCTGGTATTGCATCTCCGGTATAAGATCAGGAAAATTCATGGTTATATCATTGCGTGTTTTGAATGCTTTATCCCGGTCTACTCCCGAATAAACCAAAACTGAATATCCGCTAAAATATGGCTCAGACTTATTCTTACTGATTAAACTTGCCTGAAGCTGATCCAACTCATCATCAATCGCTCCGGTGGATTCAGAAGATCCAACAGATGATTTTGAATTCATCTGCGCACGATAATCAGGATATAGAGGAAGAGATGGATTCAAATTTTCCTGATAGTTTGCATAGTTTGAGGCAGAACTAGAGGCCTTGCGAGAAGTCTTACACCCCACCAATATAACTACAAATCCTAAAATCCAGAAAATTCTCATGTTTAGCTTAGTTATCAATGATTACACATTTTCCTTCCTGCACATCCTGTTCCACACTTTTGTATTTCACATCATTTTTAGTGGTTCCATTCGTGTATTGGACAGAAACTTTGTCATTTCTTCCGTACACCTTATCAGATTTTCTAGGTGCCACTACCTGTGGGGCAGGTCTTCCGGCGTTGGAAGCTGCTACTGCCGCACGGTTAGCACCGGGATTTAACGTACTATCTACATCAGCCTTAGAAGCCTGTACTTGAGGCTCCGGGCTCCGCTGAGGAGCAGCAGCATGTACCTGATTCGGATCTTGTTTAGGCAAATCTGCGCGTGTCAAGAAAGTGGTCATGTCTTCATTAAGCTTGCCGATAAAACGCTTAAACATTTCAAACGCTTCAAACTTATAGATCAAAAGTGGATCTTTTTGCTCATAAACGGCATTTTGCACCGACTGCTTCAAGTCATCCATATCTCTCAGATGCTCTTTCCAGTTCTGGTCAATGATAGCCAGCGATACATTTTTCTCGATTGCTCTCACTAATTCTCTGCCTTCAGAGTTAACCGTCTCTTCTAGATTCACCACCACCCCGATTTGCTTAACTCCATCGGAAATAGGAACCATGATATCCTTCACAGTAGCACCTCTTTCATCTTGAACCCGCTTGAAGATCGGAAACGCCGTATTCATCATCACTTCACTTTTCTTCTGATAGGTTTCAAAAGCAACTGTATAAAGCTCTTGGGTCAATTGCCCTGCGTCTTTAGATTTCAGATCGCTTTCCGTTATGTTATAATCCACACCCAACGTAGTGAATACATTCATTCTGAAATCCTCCGAATCAGCATTGGATTTACCCATATCTACCAAGCTTTCGCAGACATCATAGAGAATATTCAGGATATCCAGTTCCAGTCTTTCTCCTTTCAGCGCATTTCTTCTTCTCTTATACACTACTTCACGCTGCGAGTTCATCACATCATCGTACTCAAGCAGTCTCTTTCTTGTGCCGAAGTTATTTTCCTCCACTTTGCGCTGGGCTCGCTCTATAGACTTGGATATCATGCTATGCTGGATCACCTCACCTTCTTCAAGACCCATTCTATCCATCAATTTGGCGATACGGTCAGACCCGAAAAGGCGCATTAAGCTATCTTCCAAGGAAACGAAAAACTGCGAAGATCCCACGTCCCCCTGACGACCCGATCTACCTCGGAGCTGTCTATCCACACGACGGGATTCATGACGCTCGGTGCCTATGATTGCCAATCCTCCTGCTTTTCTGGCCTCAGGAGTCAGCTTAATATCTGTCCCACGACCAGCCATATTGGTTGCAATTGTAACCGTACCTGCTTGACCGGCAATAGCCACTACATCCGCTTCCTTAGCATGCTGCTTCGCATTCAATACCTGATGGGGGATTTTCTTCAAAGTCAGCATTCTGCTGAGTACTTCCGATATTTCTACCGAAGTAGTACCCACCAACACAGGTCTCCCTGCAGCGACCAATTCATTGATCTCATCGCCTACTGCATTGAATTTCTCACGGACAGTTTTATAAACTTTATCGTCACGGTCTGCTCTGATAATCGGCTTGTTGGTAGGGATAACCACCACGTCCAATTTGTAGATTTCCCAGAATTCTCCCGCTTCAGTCTCCGCCGTACCGGTCATCCCCGCCAGCTTGTGATACATTCTGAAATAGTTCTGTAGCGTAATCGTAGCATACGTTTGGGTAGCGTCTTCCACTTTCACATTTTCCTTCGCCTCAATAGCCTGATGCAATCCGTCAGAGTATCGTCGCCCTTCCATCACACGGCCAGTCTGCTCATCTACAATTTTCACTTTACCGTCCACCAAAATATACTCCGTGTCCCGCTCAAACATACAATACGCCTTGAGTAATTGGTTTACGGTGTGAATCCGTTGCGCTTTTATGCTGTAGTCTTTGATTGCTTCTTCTTTACGGACAAGCTTTTCTGTATCCGTAATTCCTTCTTCCTTCTCCAAATCGGCAATCACTACCCCTATATCAGGAAGAATAAAGAATTCTGTATTTTCATTCTTGGTAGTCATTGTCTCTATCCCACGATCGGTCAGGTCGACTACGTTTGTTTTTTCATCTATGGTAAACAATAGCGGCTCATCTGCTTCAGGCATCTGGCGCTTATTGTCCTGCAAGTAATAATTTTCTGTCTTCTGAAGAATCACGCGGATTCCCGGTTCAGAAAGGTATTTAATCAATGGCTTGTACTTAGGCATTCCCCTGAATGCGCGGAAAAGCGCCAAACCGCCTTCTTTTTCATTGCCATCGGCAATCATTTTCTTGGCTGAACTCAAGAAGCCCTGCACCAGCTTGCGCTGCTCATCTACCAGCGTAGAAACTCTCGGCTTCATGTCATCAAACTCATGTACATCGCCTTTTGGTACCGGTCCGGATATAATCAATGGGGTTCTTGCATCATCAATAAGTACAGAATCGACCTCATCAATCATTGCGAAGTGATGCTTGCCCTGAACAAGATCCCCAGCCTCACGGGCCATGTTGTCTCTTAGGTAGTCAAAGCCAAATTCGTTATTGGTACCATACACAATATCCGATCTATAGGCTTTCTTGCGTCCGGCTGAGTTAGGAGTATATTTATCTATACAATCCACGCTTAAACCATGGAATTCAAAAAGTGGCGCATTCCATTCAGAGTCACGCTTGGCCAAGTAATCATTCACTGTTACGATATGAACTCCACGTCCGGCAAGTGCATTAAGGTAAGCGGGTAGGGTAGAAACCAGCGTTTTACCTTCACCTGTCGCCATTTCGGCAATTTTCCCTTTATGAAGAACCATCCCACCGATCAACTGCACATCGTAGTGAACCATATCCCACACCACCTCAGTGCCTGCTGCCATCCATTTGTTATGCCAAATTGCATCATCTCCCTGAATCTCCACATTCTGCTTGCCTGCAGAGAGTTCACGGTCACGATCAGTAGCCTTCACAACCAGCTTTCCATTTTCTTTAAAGCGCCTTGCCGTTTCCTTCACTACTGCAAAAGCCTGCGGCAAAACTTTCTCCAAAACTATTTCCAGCGCTTGATTTCGATCCTTTTCGATCTGATCTATTTGATTGAAAAGCTGATCTTTTTCATGAATAGCTTTCACAGGCAACTCATCTACCTTTGATCTGATCGTGCTGATCTTGTCATCATATTCCTTCAGATGCGCATTGATTTCAGCTTTGATTTCTTCGGTTTTGCCCCGCAATTGATCATCGCTGAGGCTCTTTAATCCGGAAAAAACCTCATTGATCTTTGCTACGATCGGAAGAAGTTCCTTGATATCTCTGTCGGACTTGGTTCCAAATACTTTTGCAAGTCCTTTTGCTATAATATCTAACATGCTAGCTTATTGTGATTCTCTATTAGGACTTCAAAATTAAGCCCTTTTTGTTATAATTGATAATAAAACAGGTTCTTGGAAGAAGAACTCCAATGACTGGTTAAACACTTATTTTCCCGGCAAAAACAGACTCAGCAGGACCTATCAGCCATATTTCTTTGAAGCTACCCATTTCAGACGCTTTAAATTTCACAGATAGCTGACCGCCAAGGGTTTTGATTTTAATAGTAGCGGCATGTAGATCTTTGCCCACTGCAATCGCAGCGGCTGTGACTCCTGTCCCGCAGGATAGTGTCTCATCTTCAACCCCTCTTTCATAAGTCCTGACAAAGATTTCATCCTCACTTATTTTTTCCACGAAGTTGACATTTGTGCCCCCTGGAGCATACATCTGATCATACCTGACTTTTGCCCCTTCCTCAAAAACAGGGTATTCATGAATGTTTTGAACAAAGCGAATGTGGTGTGGTGAGCCCGTATTGACAAAAGAATCAGCTCCTTTTTCCTCTATTCCGGCCACATCGCCCATCAGCAGATGCACCAGCCCCTCTTTCAGAATGGCCTCATGAGCTCCGTCAATAGCCAGAAAACTTGTTTTCTCAGCCACAATCCCCAGAAATGCCGAAAAGGCCACTGCACATCTCGCTCCGTTGCCACACATGCTCTGGCTTCCGTCGGCATTGAAATAGATCATCTCAAAATCATACCACGGATGATTTCTAATGAGAATCAATCCATCAGCGCCTACACCAAACCTTCTGTCGCACAGCTTACTTACTAGTGCCAAATCCAAATCATCAAACTTCTGAGCACGATCATCGATCATAACGAAGTCATTACCGGTTCCTTGATATTTATAAAATGATATTTCCATGGAAAATTGTTGTGGTACATCGGGACAAAAACCCATCCAAGCGAACGTTGAAATACAAACTTAAACATCTTGTCACAAAATCAGACTTATTGTCTGATTCTCAATTTAAAAACCGACGGAAAATGTTTAGTTTCATGCTCACTTGATCAAAATCAAGACAACTAAACCAAATTTTATCTATGCAACAACTTGAAAAGTCTATATCTAGGAGAACTTTCATGTCCAATACCACGAAAGCCAGTCTCGCAATGGGTTTCGTGGGCACGGGTATTCTTTCTTCTTGCTCCAATGATGCCAAAGGAGACGGAAAAGCCATTTTAGCCACCGGTTATTCCCAAACCCCTTTGGCATACGACTATTCCGCATTGGCACCGCACATTGATGCCAAGACAATGGAAATTCATTATACTAAGCATGCTGCATCTTATGCTTCAAACCTGAAAGCAGCACTAGAAGAAGAAAAGGTAGATACTAACAAGCCGCTAGAAGATGTGCTGAAAAATATCTCCAAGTACTCTACAGCAATGAGAAATAACGGAGGAGGACATTATAACCACGAACTCTTCTGGAGCATCATGTCCCCAGATGGAGGTGGAAAGCCCGAAGGTGACCTAGCTACAGCGATTGATTCTTCTTTCGGTAGCTATGATGCATTTGTAACAGAATTTGAGAATGCCGCCAAAACCAGATTTGGATCAGGCTGGGCTTGGTTGGTAATAGGAGAGGATAAAAAACTTGCAGTGGGCTCTTCTGCGAACCAAGACAATCCTTTGATGGATATTTCTGATTTCAAAGGAACCCCGCTGGTGGGGCTTGATGTGTGGGAACATGCTTATTACTTAAACTATCAAAATAAACGCCCTGATTACGTTTCTGCATTTTGGAATGTATTGAACTGGAAGACAGTAGCTGAGCGGTTTGCTGCAGCTTCCACATAATTCTAAGTCAGAAAACCATCCAAGAAAGGCCGGAAATCCCGGTCTTTTTTAGTTATTTCAGCCTTTCAACTAATCAAAAAAATGCAAGATCCTAAGTCACTTACTTCTGTCGCTTTATTCCACGAAACCTTCAAGCACCCCGTTTTGCCTTCTCCAACTATTCCGGAGAAAGTAAGGTGCGATTTACGCGTATCCCTTTTGGCCGAAGAGCTGAAAGAGTTGGAAGAAGCTATCGCAAACGATGATTTAGTAGAAGTGGCAGATGCTTTATGTGACCTCCAGTATGTGCTTTCCGGGGCAATTTTGGAGTTTGGCTTAGGAGAGAAATTCAAAACTCTCTTCGACGAAGTGCAGCGCTCAAATATGAGCAAAGCTTGCAAAACGGAAGAGGAAGCAAAAGCTACTGTGGCACACTATGATTCCAAAGGAACAGAATGCTTCTATGAAAAAGAAGGTGATCTGTACTTGGTCTTCAGGAAAGGGGACAGAAAAACACTGAAATCCGTAGCCTATTCACCTGCTGATCTTGAGGGAATCATCAAATCATAAAGAATCCAAGGCGGAGGTTTTCAATTCCTTTCCCTGATAATTCTTCAATTCCACGATACGGGCCGGGCATATTAAAGCCGGCCTTTTCTAATTCATTCATAGGTCTTAAAGTACAAAAAATGAATGTACGGGTAATAAGAAGAATGAGTTACCCCTTATGTAAGAGTTTATACTTTTGTGGATATTTATGGATAGCTAGAGACAATCGGTAAAACACAAAAAGCCCCGTATCTCTACGAGGCTTATGTACCAGGAGCGGGAATCGAACCCGCACGGGATTGCTCCCACAAGATTTTAAGTCTTGCGTGTCTACCTATTCCACCATCCCGGCTTCATTCCGACGTGTCGGAACTACTAATTACCTGAAACAAGAAAGCCCTTGAATCAAGGGCTTTTTGAGCGGGAGACGAGATTCGAACTCGCGACCCCGACCTTGGCAAGGTCGTGCTCTACCAGCTGAGCTACTCTCGCATTGTGTTAACCAGAACGTGATCCAGTTGAATTGTGGATGCAAAGGTAAGCGTCAGAAATAAAATCACAAGCATTCCTCCGTTATTTTTTTGTTGATTTTCTCGACTCAATGCTCTTGTCATTGATTTTCAATGAACTATGAAAACGGATACATTGATAATATTTTCACCATTTCTCCCACATTTCTAGCTTGGAGCTTCTTTAAGATGTTTTTCCTATGCGTCGCCACTGTATTCACTGAAATATTCAAATCAGCCGCGATTTCCTTGGATTCCTTTCCGTCCAAAATCAGTTTTACAATCTCTTTTTGCTTCCGAGTCAAAGAAATTACCCGACTGCTAGGGGAATTTTTACTCACAAATATCCGCGTCCCATCCTCTTTTTGGTAAGAATAATTCCAATCATAACCAGTTGATTTGGGTGGAGTATGCAACTGAACAATGATATGTAAATCCATGGCAAAATTACCCACTGAATCAATCAAGTATGGCCGTACTTTGCCAAGCATCCAAGAGATTACATTGGTTTTACGATGAACCCAGCGTGTGGTGTATGAAAATTCGAATGTATGCCTCTCTTCCAAAGTAAGCTGATGAAAACTGTCAAAAACTATTTTTTGAAAGCGAAAAAGTTCAGGCCTGTCCTCAGGATGTATCATTGCAAAAGATGTTTCCATTCCCTTAGATCGAAACATCGACTCAGGATACCCAGTCAACTCTTCTACGTTTCCCGTAAAAAAAGCCAAACTCAGATTTCTATAGTCAAAGCATGCAATAGTCATTCCCTCCCGCATGCCGATATGTTGGCTTAGTTGCTCAAGTTCATTCATTTTCTTTTGCTCCTCAGGATGCTCTTGAAATTCCTGCTCCTTCCATTCCTGAAAGAGTTTAGTGAACGTATTTTGCTTCCTAAGGTCTTTCAACAGTACCTTATCCATAAAAAAATCTATTTATCTAAAAGCTTATTTAATACACGAAACCGAACTTCTTATGTTTCGATTTTCTTTTTGATTTCATGCAATTTTAAAAGTGCTTCTATCGGCGAGATTGAATTGATATCAATTCCTTCTATTAAGTCCTTAGCCTCTTGGAGCTTGGGATCAAGCTCGAACATACTTAGCTGATAGTTGTTCTTTGGAATAGATTTTATATTCTCCCTTTGGTCTGCCACAGCCTTGTCCTTCTCCAGATGAGACATAATCTCTGCTGCTCTCAATACGATTGGGTTAGGCATGCCTGCCATCTGGGCCACGTGAATACCAAAGCTGTGCTCACTTCCGCCTGGCTTTAGCTTCCTCATGAAAATTACCTTGTTGCCTACTTCTTTCACGGAAACATTAAAATTTTTGATTTTCGGAAAATCAGATGCCAGTTGGTTCAACTCATGATAATGCGTAGCAAAAAGAGTCTTCGCCCGGTAAGTAGGGTGATTGTGCAAATATTCCACGATGGACCAAGCAATAGAAATTCCGTCATAAGTGGACGTACCACGTCCGATTTCATCCATTAAAACTAAGCTTCGATCCGAAAGGTTATTCAAAATACTTGCTGTCTCTGTCATCTCCACCATAAAGGTTGACTCGCCTTTTGATAAATTATCTGAAGCTCCCACACGGGTGAAAACCTTGTCAATTATCCCGATTCTCGCAAAAGATGCGGGAACAAAGCTTCCCATCTGAGCCATCAAGACTGTCAGTGCCGTTTGGCGTAGCAATGCTGACTTACCTGCCATATTTGGACCGGTAATGATCATGATCTGCTGAGAATCGTGATCCAGATATATATCGTTAGGCACGTAGTCCTCACCGGGAGGCAGCTGCTTCTCGATCACCGGATGTCTGCCGTCTTTGATTTCCAACGTCTCTGTGTCTGAGATTTTTGGTCTGCAATAGCCATTGGAAAGCGCAATTTGGGCAAAGGAAAGTAATACATCCAGCGTACCTAAAACTCTGGCGTTTTGCTGGATTTGAGTAACAAACTGAGCAGTCTCTTGCACTAACTCCAGAAAAAACCGCTGCTCAATGGCAATCATTTTATCCTCTGCATTCAGGATTTTATCTTCATATTCCTTCAGTTCCGGTGTGATATACCGCTCTGCATTTACCAGAGTTTGCTTACGAATCCACTCCGCCGGTACCTTATCCTTATGAGAATGAGTAACTTCAAGATAATATCCGAAGACTTTATTAAAGGCTATTTTAAGTGAAGAAATGCCCGTTTTTTGAACTTCCCGCTGCTGGATTTGTACCAAGAAATCCTTTCCGGTGTTTGCCAACCCACGGTATTCATCTAATTCCGCATCCACCCCATCATTGATAATACCTCCTTGATGGGTAAGCATAGGCGCATCTTCCTTGAGCTCCTTATCAATCTTCTCAAGAAGAAACTCACATGGATACAGCTGATCGGAAAGACGCTTCAATGTAGGATTCTTCTGGTTTTTCAGGAGCTCCTTAATCGGCTTCGTATTTTTCAACGCCCGCTTGATTTGGTTGATTTCACGCGGATTTGCCCGCCCTACCACTACTTTGGAAATCAATCGTTCCAAATCGCCGATATGCTTAAGCGGATCAACCATGTCATCAATTAAGGTTGAGTTTTGGAAGAAAAAATCCACTACATTCAGCCGTTCATCTATGGCTGACTTCTCCTTCAGAGGCAACACCATCCATTTTTTCATCATGCGAGAACCCATCGGTGTCACTGTCTGATCCAAAATATTGATCAATGGAACTCCTCCTTCGTGCTGAGGAAATACCAGTTCCAGATTACGGATGGTGAATTTGTCCAGCCACACATATTTCTCCTCCGCTATCCGCGAAATCGAAGAAATATGCTGTATTTCTTTGTGCTCCGTTTCTTCCAAATAGTATAAAATCGCTCCTGCAGCTATAATTCCAGCCTCAATTTCTTCTACACCAAACCCTTTGAGATTTGCTGTGCCAAAATGTGTTTTGAGTTTTTCGTAGGTGAAATCATACTGATAGACCCAATCTTCACAGTGAAAGGTGATGAAATCATTCTTGAGTAAATCGACGGCAGCCTTTTTAGCGGCTTTCGAGAAAATAATCTCTGCCGGAGCAAAACTTTGAATCAACTTCTCCAAATAGGATGCAGTCCCCTCCGCACACATAAATTCTCCAGTAGAAAGATCCAGAAAAGCGATTCCATGCCTATCCTTCTCAAAAGAAATAGATGCCAAATAGTTATTTCTCTTGGTGTCCAAGACTTGGTCATTAAAGGAAAGTCCCGGTGTCACCAGCTCCGTCACTCCTCGCTTTACAATGCCTTTTACGGACTTGGGATCTTCCAACTGATCACAGATAGCCACTCTATTTCCTGCACGTACCAATTTGGGCAGATAAGTATCCAAAGAATGGTGCGGGAATCCCGCAAGCTCAATATGTGATGCGGAGCCATTTGCCCGTTTGGTCAGGACTATATCCAGGATTTTACTGGCCCGAACGGCATCTTCTCCAAAAGTCTCATAGAAATCCCCTACCCGAAAAAGCAATAATGCACCGGGATGCTTAGCTTTAATAGCATTGTATTGCTTCATTAAAGGCGTTTCTTTGCCGTCTTTAGACTTACTCATGGGGTATGCTTACTTTTATACTTAATTTCGAAAATTCACTCGCAGAATAAAGTCGAAAATAAGCCATTCACAAAGGAGAACAAAAAAGGATGAAGAAATTAAGCATGGAAGAACTCGAAAGGGTATCTGTGGAAGAGTTTAAAAAAATGGATAAATCACCGATTGTGCTCGTTCTGGACAATGTTCGCAGTCTGAATAATGTGGGTTCCTCCTTCCGGACAGGAGATGCTTTTGGTATAGAAAAAATTTACCTCTGTGGTATTACAGGTACGCCTCCCCACCGCGATATTCAGAAAACCGCACTGGGAGCTACAGAGTCGGTCGAATGGGAGTATTGCCTGAATACCATGCTTGCACTAGAAAAACTAAAAGAAGAAGGCTATCATATTTGTGCTCTAGAGCAAGTGGACCGCTCCCTGATGCTGAATGATTTTATACCCGAAAAGGGTAAAAAGTATGCGCTGGTATTTGGAAATGAAGTTTTTGGAGTAGAAGAAGAAGTGCTTAATGCCTGTGATGAGGTGTTAGAAATTCCCCAGTTGGGCACCAAACACTCCTTGAATATTTCCGTATCACTTGGGATAGCAGTTTGGGATTTGATGGTAAAAATGAAACAGTTCTAGTTCTTGCTAAATCGGTACCTTAAACCAAACGATCCACGAAAAATAGAATCATCACTAAACCCAATAATAGGTGCCCCTTCTATATGGAATCCAAAATCTTTTTGCTCAAATGGGTAGATGTTTAATCCAACCGGAACTACTATCCCATCAAAATTTCCTATTCTCGGTCCTATCCCTCCGTAAAACTCAAATCTGTCTGTTGTTTTGAACTTGTAATTGGCAACCAACTCTACGCTCAAATCACTTAAGAAAGTATCTGTACCCACCCTGAATTCCGGAATAAACCGTTCTCCAAATTGATAATTTACGCCCAAAAAAGGCAAGTTACTTTGGTGGAAAGTAATCGTAGTCTGCGAAAAACCAACTACCGAAAATAAACTAAAACAGACAATCAAAAGGATTTTTTTCATTTGTGTAAAATTAGGTTGTATAAAAGTTTAAAATTCAAGCTCACTCAGCTTCACATGTGTTTTAATCATGTTAGAACTGGCTTTAGCCACAAGTTTACCTGAATCCTTAGTAATTACGGCATCCCAATGATTCAGGTTCGATCCGGAGCGGACTAATTTTGCAGAAACTTCCAATGTCTCCCCGATCTGAGCTGCTGATAAAAAGTCAACATTCAAATTGATGCTTGTCATCAAGTACTCGGAACCTGCCACAAAATTTCCCATTCCGATCACATCATCTATCATCAGGGAAGCGACCCCTCCGTGAAGTATTTTGGCAGGGTTACACATCACGGGTAGGACAGTATAAGCTACTCTTATCACTCCTTTGTCAATTTCCAAAAGGGTTCCAGCAAGCCAATTTCCAGCCATTGAAGGTGTTTTGTCAAGTTTTTGCCCAATCAATTTTCTAAAATGCTCCAAGTAGGGATTCAAGTTCTCCATAGCATTATCCTTGTTTATTTATCAATCTAAAATAGTCTTCCAATATAGTTTTTAGCGCTACTTTTTCTTTTGGATTAGCCCAAATATCGACCCAAGTCGCGTTTTGCTTTATTTCAAATTTGGCCTCGTTGGTTATCCAAGGCTCAAGTTTTCTAACATACCCTAAAAATTCAGAGTTATTGCCATTTTGAAGTTGAACTTCCTCCTGTTTGCCGTCTGAAGAAGCTCGGATTTCCAGCGGCCAATCCACATTTACAGGTTCTATATACAAATAAGCCTCGTCTTTTTGACTATTCAGGATTATCACCAAATCCAGCGTAGGACTACTCTTGGAAACTTTTCTTTTCCCATGACGAAAAAGAAGCATACCTGCATCAGACCTGGTCTCCCTGTCATAGTTGATTGCCCGTACATTCAGAAAATACATACGGCTCGAAGAAGTCATCCGAAAACTAAGATCTTCACCCGAGTTATTTGCCCGCTTGGTATTGAAAAAAGAAAGAAGCAATACCAAACCAATAGAAATCACCCCAAAAATCTTTAAAATTTTGATTAATTCGGGCGAAAGGGTATCGTTGGCTTTTCGCCTTTGAGGCATGATGATTTTACTTAACGATAGAAAGAATCAATGTACATAGGAGCCTGCATTGATGTCGATACTTGTACCGGTGGCATGATCGGCTAATCCAGAACAAAGAAGAGTCACCATCGGAGCAATGTCGTCAGGTTTGGTCAATTCATTTAGTGCTATGTCATTAAGGGCAAAATCCTCTCCGTATTGAGAGAGAATGTCATGGGCCATATCTGTACGGGTGAAGCCCGGGGCAATCAGAAAAGCCTTGATTCCCTGCTTTCCATAATGTCTCGCTATAGATCGTGTCAAACTAACGATTGCTCCTTTAGAAGCCGCATATGCAAGGTAGTCTGGGGTATCCCCACGAAAAGCAGCTCTGGAAGATATAGTAACAATTCTGCCATTTTGATTAACTAGAGATTGCGCTACAAATTCCTTGCAGAGAATGCCAAGAGCAGTTGTGTTAACTTGCAGTGTTTCTTGCCAAATCTCAAGCCATTTACTTGTTGGAAGGTCGTCCGGTGCTGATCTGGCAATACCCGCATTGTTAACCAAACCCGAGATCGCCCCATATTTTTCTACCAGTTTTGGGATAAAACCCACAACTTGGTTTACATCAGAAAGATCGCAAGACTCAATAAACGCCGGATTTACCAATTCCGACAAGAGTTTTTCTGCTTCGGCGGCATTGCTGTTAAAATGAATAATCACTTCAGCACCTGATTCCGAAAGTTGCTTGGCAATAGCCCTACCTATGCCTCTCGAAGCCCCTGTAACTAGTATTCGTTGATTTTTGAGGGAAATATTCATAGACTTGAATTTTCTTTAAAGCTTATGAAAGCTGAAATTTTCTGGAAGAAACAGCAATCCCATTACCACTTTTCACGAATGATCAAATGCTGAATATGTGCCAAATGATGCATCGAATGCCAATGATACATCAGTGTAACCTCAGCTAACTGAACGGTAGATTGATGTTCTGGATGAAAATACGTTCTACGAAAATCTGACGAAGTCATGCTCTCCAATATAGCTGACCATTTTAGATGGATGCCCTCTATCAAAGAAAGAGAGGTATCGATAGCTACAGAATAATCAGGCATTCTTGCCCAAGCAGCTTCATCATAAGGCTTGATGGTGGGATTTTGCTCTGTTAGAGCCAATTTGAACCGTATCAGCGCATTCATATGGCTATCGGATAGGTGATGGACTACCTGTCTTACAGTCCAGCCTCCCGGGCGATAATGCGTATTCCATTGCTCAGTTGTGAACGTGCCCACTGTGTCTTTTAAATACTCTGGAAATAAACGAAGATAGGCACTAGCCTCTTTCAACTGTTGGTCTGAAATAGTTTCAGGCTTCAGAAATTTACCTATTGGGTACTTCAATAATTCTATATCAATCATAATTTTATCCTCCGGCTGCGATGGTAACCAAATCTACATTTTTTGCCCCACTTGCCAAAAGCACATTGGCGCAAGCACACAAAGTAGCTCCTGTCGTCATCACATCATCTACTAGGAGGATTGACTTATCGGTGATAGAATTATGGGGTGAAATCTGAAATACACCGTCCATATTATTCATTCGCTCCAGTCGGGATTTCTGGGTTTGTGTTTCAGTAAATTTTCCACGAATTAATTCATTTTCCAACTTCACAGACAATTCCTTGCTTAGGCCTATTCCAAATTGCTCACTCTGGTTGTATCCTCTTCGGCTTTGCTTTAGTGGGTGCAACGGTACAGGCACGATGACATCCCAGTTCTTTTCAAATCCATGATCACTTAGAGTTTTACCATACAAGTATCCCAGCTCTTGAGCCAATTGCGGCTTATTCCTGTACTTAAGCTGATGCAAAAGTTTTTGGCTGCGCCCACCTTTGGTAAATTTCAGGTAGGCCATTACCATTCCTACAGTACTTAGTCCTTTTACCTTTTCGCATAAATCATTGTCAATTGGCCTTAAATGATAGCTGGTAACAGGAAGTGTGCCCTTACAAATTACACATAGATTTTTCTCATGATCGTGAAGAGACGTTCCACACAAAAGACAATTGCGTGGAAAGACCAAATCCAAAAAATCTTTTACAAAAAATAAACGCATTGCGAAAAAGGCTTGTTCATATCTGCCAAGGGCAAATAGTGGTATATTTGCTACTTAATTCTTTCCTAAACAGTTAAGATAATGAATCTCATAGAGGAATTCAACGAGTACCGCAGCCGGATGAATGATAAAATTTTGGCTGAAGACAATAAAGTAATCAAGCGTATATTCAATCTTGATACCAATGCATACGCTGAAGGATCTATAGATATAAAGTCTAAGGAAATGATTGGACTCGCTTGTTCTATGGTATTAAGATGTGACGACTGTATCAAGTATCACTTAGGAAAATGCCATGAAGCAGGCCTGACGAAAGAACAAATATTTGAAGTATTCTCGATCGCGACTTTGATAGGAGGGACAATAGTAATCCCACATTTGAGAAGAGCTACAGAATACTTGGAAACACTTGAAAATCAGTAGATTACAATGTTCAAACGTGATCTGGAATTAGAAAAACGCTGGTCGAAGCTGCTAGAAGGCCTTAAAGAAACCATAGGTAAAAAACCTGCGGACCTAAATGGCGTACTCTTCCTTATAGGTGTTCAGGAACTTGGCCAAGGAAACAAAATATTCAGCAAAGAGCAAAAGCAAGACTTGATGCACATCGCTGTTTGCAAAGTTTTGAGTTACGATGGATTTTATGAACTTGACTATGTGGATCAGGATGGTTGGCCGCATTGGAAATTGATAAAGGAGCTCCCACATTTTGATTTGCTAGAGCAAGAGAAGCTTTTAAAGATTCAGGTATTGGAATATTTTGAAAAGGAATACGAAATAGTAATTGAATAAATTGTGAAAATAGTATCATACAACGTTAACGGCATTCGTGCTGCGATGAATAAGGGTTTTATAGATTGGCTTAAACAAGTAAATCCAGATATAATTGGTTTACAAGAAGTTAAAGCCAATTTAGATCAGATAGATGCTACTATTTTCCAAGACTTGGGCTACGAAATATATTGGTACCCAGCGTTTAAAAAGGGGTATAGTGGAGTAGCAATTTTGAGTAAAATAAAGCCAAAGTCGGTAAAATTAGGAATGGATTATTCAAAATACGACGATGAAGGAAGGCTCCTTCAGGCAGATTTTGAAGATTTCTCATTTCTCACAGCTTATTTCCCATCAGGCACCACTGGTGATATTCGCCAAACATTTAAATACGAATTCTTAGACGATATCTTTGGTTATATACAAGATCTAAAGCAGACAACCCCCAATTTCATATTGAGTGGAGATTATAATATTTGTCATAAAGCTATAGATATTCATAATCCAATATCTAATAAAAACACTTCAGGCTTCTTGCCTGAAGAGCGGGCTTGGATGGATAAATTTACAGAATCAGGATTTGTGGATAGTTTCAGAAAATTCAACGACCAGCCTCATAATTATACCTGGTGGAGTTATAGATCAAACTCTCGGGCAAAAAATTTAGGCTGGAGAATTGATTACCACATGGCCACCACTTCTATGGAAGAGCGTTTGAAAAATTCCGTTATACTAGCGGATGCTAAGCATTCCGATCATTGTCCAATATTAATAGAAGTAGAATAAAAATAGATACTTCTTACTCATTGAATACAACTATGATGAAAAGCATAAAAATTTCTATTCCTTCTCTTCTTGAGAACATAAAAATAATTGAAAGTTTCATCGACAATGCTCGTGAAAAATTTGAGATCAATGATGATATCTATGGCAATATCATGATTTCGGTAACTGAATGCATCAGTAATGCTATCATACACGGAAATCAAGGCGATAAAAACAAACTTGTCCATTTGGAATTAGCTCTTGAGGAAGACCTACTTCTATTCACTATCCAGGATGAAGGAAGTGGATTTGACCACAATGAGCTTAAGGATCCAACATCTCCCGAAAATATCGAAAAAACGGGTGGCAGAGGAATATTCCTGATAAAGCACCTTTCGGATGATGTAAAATTTGAAGAGAACGGCACAAAGACCGTTTTATCATTCTATATGAATTAAGCTATGCCCGTCAATTTCTTTACTGAAGATGTTTCATTTTCTCTAAAAGAAAAGAGAAAAAGAAAAACTTGGCTCAAGCTGCTTGCTGAAGCAGAGAATCACACAATTACAGATTTAAATTATATCTTCTGTTCTGACGAATACCTGCACAACATTAATGTAGAATATTTAGACCACGACACCTATACCGATATTATCACTTTTGATAATTCCGATGACAAAGAAATTATAGAAGGCGATATATTCATAAGTATAGAGCGCGTAAAGGAAAACGCGGAAATGCTAAACACCCAACTGGAAAAAGAACTTAGCAGAGTAATCAGTCATGGTCTTTTTCACTTGCTGGGTTACAAGGATAAGTCAAAAACAGAACTGAGCTTAATGAGAAGCAAAGAGGATTTTGCAATAAAATTATTCGATGAAACTTAAACGTTCCACGTGAAACAGTTCCCGCTGTACAGTGGGGAATTTAAAAATGTTTCACGTGAAACAGTAAACGAGAGAGAAGACAATGTTTCCAATATACGATGTCATAGTAGTAGGGGCAGGGCACGCAGGCTGTGAAGCAGCACATGCTGCGGCACAGATGGGTTCTAAAGTACTGCTTTGTACTATGAACATGAACACTATTGCCCAAATGTCATGCAATCCTGCAATGGGAGGGGTGGCAAAAGGGCAAATTGTAAGAGAAATAGATGCGCTGGGGGGAATGTCAGGGATTATCTCAGATAAATCCATGATACAGTTCAGGATGCTTAACAGGTCTAAGGGTCCTGCTATGTGGTCGCCAAGATCCCAGAATGATCGCATGAAATTCGCAGAAGAGTGGCGGTTAGCCTTAGAACAAACGCCAAACGTGGATTTCTGGCAGGAAATGATCACAGGTTTATTGGTAAAAAACGGACAGTTAAAGGGAGTAAGAACAAGTATTGGTCTAGAAATACAAGCCAAAAGTGTTGTATTAACCAATGGTACATTTCTAAATGGCCTCATTCATATTGGTGAGAAGCAATTTGGAGGAGGAAGAACCGGTGAGGCAGCAGCTCGAGGAATTACCGAGCAACTGGTACAATTAGGCTTCGAATCCGGTCGAATGAAAACCGGAACGCCTCCAAGAGTGGACGGAAGAAGTTTGGATTATTCGAAAATGGAAGTTCAATATGGCGATGAAAAACCGGAAAAATTCAGCTATTCTGATACCACTTCAACACTAAAGGAGCAAAGAACTTGCTGGATTACCTATACAAATAAAGAAGTCCACTCCAGTCTGGAAGAAGGATTTGATAGATCACCCATGTTCAATGGAAGAATACAAGGGCTTGGACCAAGATACTGCCCATCCATCGAAGATAAAATCAACCGTTTTGCAGAGAGAGATAGACATCAAATATTCGTGGAGCCGGAAGGATGGAATACCGTGGAAATGTACATCAACGGCTTCTCCACTTCGTTACCTGAGGATGTACAATATAAAGCATTACGGAAAATTGAGGGATTCGAGAACGCAAGAATGTTTCGCCCCGGTTATGCAATAGAATATGATTTCTTTCCACCAACTCAGCTGAAACTCACGTTAGAAACTCAATTAATGGAGAACTTATATTTCGCAGGCCAAATTAACGGAACTACAGGATATGAGGAAGCAGCTTCACAAGGATTGGTAGCAGGAATCAATGCCAGCCTAAAAGCTCAAGAAAAAGATCCTTTCTTACTAAAGAGATCAGATGCCTATATAGGCGTACTCATAGACGACCTGATCAATAAAGGTACTGAAGAGCCCTATAGAATGTTTACTTCCAGAGCTGAATTTAGGCTTCTACTCCGTCAGGATAATGCTGATCTTCGGCTAACCAAGAAAGGACATGATATAGGATTAGCTTCTGATAAGCGGTTGGAGAAAATGAACGTTAAGAAGGAGCAGACTGCAAAACTGATCAATGAGCTAAAACAAAAGAAAGTAAGTCCCGAAAGTGTCAATCAAGGCCTTGAAGAATCCGGCTCAGCATTAATCAAAGAAAAAATATCCGTTGAAAAACTGCTGAAAAGACCACAAATAGGTCTGGAACATTTGAAGAGTTTCAATACAGAAATAGGGGAGTATCTATCCAAGTATTCTAATGATGTGCTTGAACAGGCTGAGATACAAATCAAGTATGACAGCTACATAGAGAAAGAGCAGCAAATGGTAGAGAAGCTCAGTAATATGGAAAACTTCAAAATCCCCTCAAAATTCGACTACATATCCATTCCTGCACTTTCTGCCGAAGGAAAACAAAAGCTCAATAAGATAAGACCTGAGACCATGGGTCAAGCTTCTAGAATCAGCGGAGTGACTCCTGCAGACTTATCCATAATTACCGTCTACCTTGGAAGATAAAATGTTGGAAAGACTTACTAAATGTCCGCTCTGCAAGAGTGGACATTTTCTTAACTATCGAGAAATACAAGATTACGCAGTCAGCCAAGAGCCTTTCATGCTATGCAACTGTACAAACTGTGGATTAAAATTCACAAACCCAAGACCTACTGAAGATACAATTGCTCCCTATTACGATTTCCCTGAATATTTCTCCCACGATGATAAGGCTAAAAACCTAACCCAACTCGTCTATCAAAAAGTCAGAAAATACAATATATCCCAAAAACTAAGGTTTTTAACCAGTCTCAAGCCTCGTAAAGGAAATTATTTGGATTTCGGATGCGGAACTGCTGAGTTATTGGTACATGCTCATACCCTCGGATGGAAAGTAACAGGTATAGAACCAAATGAAAAAGCCAGAAAACTAGCTAACTCAAAAATAAGTGGAAAGGTATACGAATCCATCAATGGGCTACCTAAAGGAAGCTCCTTTGACATCATAACGCTCTACCATGTATTAGAGCATATTCATTCACTCAGAAAAACAGTAAAAACACTTATAAAACACTTGAAATCAAATGGTTATATATTAATTGCTATACCAAATCCCGAAAGTCATGATGCTACAAAATATGGTGAACATTGGGCAGGTTGGGATGTACCAAGACATCTCTACCACTTCAATCTCCAAGCCATTGAAAATTTCGCAGAAATCTTCGATTTGCAACTAAAGGAAATATTGCCAATGTCTTTTGACAGCTATTACGTCTCACTCTTGTCTGAAGGATATGCAGATCCACAGCAATCAACGTTAAAGAAATATTGGAAAGCTATTATTTCAGGAAAAAAATCTAATAAAGAAGCAGTTAAAACTGCAGGAAATTATTCTAGCAACTTATTCGTTTTCAAAAAGAAGTGAAACAACATAATCTAATCATACTTTTAGTTATAAGCATATTAGCTTTTTCATGTGCAAAACAAAGTGCACCAATGGGCGGGCCAAGGGATGAGGATCCACCCAAAGTTACAGACATGAACCCAAAGGATCAAAGTCTGAATACAAAACCTGAAGAGATCATCATAACATTTGATGAATACATCAAACTCGATAATGCCAACAAAAACATTCTTATTACACCAAGAATAAACAAGGACGAAGTAATTTTCACTGCATTGAAAAATACATTGGTGATCAAGCTAAATCAGGAATTAGAAGATAGCACAACCTATGTATTCAACTTCCAGAAGTCAATTCAAGATTTGTCCGAAGGAAATCCGGCTGAAAATCTCAAGCTAGTATTTTCAACAGGGAAAAGTATAGACAGTCTCACATTTTCAGGATCAGTGAATTCATACTTTTCGGGAAAAAATGACAAACCGGAAGACGCCATAGTGGGTTTATATCCAATAAATGATACCACAAATGTCTTTATAGCACCCCCATATTACTTGACTCAGGTTGATTCAGCCCGTAGATTCAATATCTCAAATATTAAAGCAGGCAAATATCTGGCTTATGCTTGGCAGGATGACAATAATAGCCTTAAAGCAGAATACAAGTCAGAAGCATTTGATTTTATTACCGATACCATTAGTATCAACGAAAACATTGAAGGGGTTCAATTCAATCTCTCAAAAGGTGATCAAAATCCTATCAGATTACTAAGATCGTCTACATTAGGATCTAATTACCTAATTGTCCTAAACAAAATGCCCGTAGATATCACTTTAGAAAATGAGAAACTCGGGAATGAAATTTTTTATACACTAGGAGATAAAAGAATCAATCTTTTTTCAGATGCCCCTATTTCAGATAGTCTGAAAGTCAATATCAACTTAAAAGACTCCGTAGGATATCAAATCGATTCGCTTGTCTGGGCAAAATTTGAAGAATCCGACAGAAAACCGGAAAAACTGACCATTACCCCTAACTCAGGGAAAAACTTCTACCAGACCCTTCCTATAGAATTAACCTTCAATAAACCTGTGAAAAGTATCAATTACGACTCACTTTATATTGCTTACGATACCGCCTCGATGATTCAGATTACCCCGGAGATGCTAAGCTTCAAAGATTCGCTGAGAAGAGATATTATCAACATTACCCTAACTATACCTGATTCCATACCTTACGATGCTTTCACGCTCAAAGCAGCAGATTCTACCTTTAGGGATATCGAAGGGTTGTACAATGAAGGACCACTCTCAGGCAATTACAAAAGACTAAAAAGAGAAACATTGGCAGATGCCATTACAGGAACTATCCAGGACACAGAGGGGCCTTTCATTATCCAGCTGCTCGATAGTAAAGGCGACATAAAAAGAGAATCATACGTAGAGACCGGAAACAAATTTTCCTTTAGTTTAATAGAAGCAGGAAACTACCAAATCAGAATAATAGAGGATGCAAACAGAAACCATCGCTGGGATCCTGCCAACTATGAAGAAAGACGGTATGCAGAACGGGTGTTCTATTACATCGACCCCGAAACGTCAAGTAAAAATATTACCATCAGAGGTGGCTGGACCTTGGAGGATCTTCAGATAAAAGCTACACCAAAGACCGGCTTAAAAACCATTCAGGATTAGGCGTGGATAAGTGCCAATTCAAGTGTGGATAAAAACTGGGTAGGCAAGGATAACCCACTACTTATACACCGGGCTTCACCAAGCTATTTCTCCCGGTAAGTTATTTGGGGAAAAGCCAACAGTTATCCACTTCCCAAAATCAATCTATCCACAGCTGATTTCCCAACAGTGAATAAGTAGTCAAGAATCCACATAAATCAGTCAAAAGAATTACTTCAATCATCTACAACAACTTACATGTGGACAAAACGGGGATAACCCGTGGGAAACCCTAGTAAAGTCCAATGAATAACGTGGAGAAGATTAATCCCCCTTCTTTTCCACAAATCCACAGTCCTAATAACCTTAGTAAAGAATTTTTTTAAAAATCTATTTTACAATTATTATAAAAAGAGAGCGTGGATAACTCTTTGTAATGGCTTCGTATTTTGGTAATATTATAAGACACCCAAAATGATGAACTATGAAGCCGAGCAGACTTTTTGATTTAATTCCGTACCAAATTGCAACGTATGACAAGGAAGTAGCTTTGTCCAAAAAAAAGAACGGGAAATGGAAGGCCTATTCATCAAGAGATCTCAAGGAAATAGTCGATAATCTGAGTTTGGCGTTTTTGAAAGAAGGATTGGAAAAGGGAGAGAAAGTTGCGATAATCTCTGAAAACTGTCCTGAATGGAATTTTATCGATTTGGCCCTTCAGCAGATCGGTGCCATCTCAGTTCCTGTTTACCCCACCATTACTTCATCTGACTTTGAATACATATTTGACCATGCTGATGTCAAGATGATTTTCGTTGGTGACCAGACCATTTATGATAAAGCAAAAGAGGTCTGTGGACAGCGCACGATCTATAGCTTTTCACACCTGGATGGAGCTGTTTTCTGGGAGGATTTCTTGGCAAAAGGAGTAAATGAGAGTATTGCAGAGCTTGAGCTTTTGAAAGCGGCCGTTAAGCCGGATGATTTGTTTACCATTATTTATACCTCAGGCACTACCGGACGGCCAAAAGGTGTGATGCTTTCCCATATCAATGTTCTTTCAAATGTAGAATCGATCGCATCCATTATGACACCTGCTACCGGTTCATCAAGGATATTGAGTTTTCTTCCACTTTGTCATATTTATGAACGTACGGGTGCATTTTGCTTTATGTACTTAGGCTTCTCTATTTATTATGCCGAAAGTCTGGAGATGCTGGGAGAGAATATGAAGGAAATCAAACCGCATGCATTCAATACTGTTCCCCGACTTTTGGAGAAAATTTATGATAAAATAGTTGCCAGAGGGTACGAGCTTACCGGCATTAAGAAAGGACTTTTCTTTTGGGCACTGAAGCTGGGTCTGGAGTATGATCCTGCCAAGGAAATGGGAGCTTGGTATGATTTTCAACTGAAAATTGCCAATAAATTAATCTTTAGTAAATGGAGAGAAGCTTTGGGCGGAGAGGTTCTCCAGATTAATTCAGGCGCTTCAGCCCTGCAGTTTAGATTGGCTAGGGTTTTCTGGGCTGCAGGGATCAAAGTATGTGAGGGATATGGCCTGACGGAGACTTCACCGGTAGTATCTGCCTCTATTTGTACCCGGGAAGAGATGAGAATCGGATGGGTAGGAAAAATAGTAAAGGATGTGAAAGTGAAAATAGCTGAAGATGGCGAAATTCTCGTCCAAGGATCCAATGTCATGCAAGGATACTACCGGCAGCCTGAGATGACCGCAGAGGCACTTAAAAACGGCTGGTTTCATACAGGTGACATAGGAGAGCTTGACGGAGAATTCTTAAAGATCACGGATCGTAAAAAAGAGATGTTCAAAACCTCCGGAGGGAAGTACATCGCGCCACAGCTGATGGAGAATAAATTCAAAGAATCTACACTGATTGATCAGCTGATGGTAGTAGGTGAAAACAGAAATTTTCCGGCGGCACTCATTGTCCCTGCTTTTGAAGGTTTAAAAGACTATTGTAAGCATAAAGGAATCCCCTATACCTCTGATAGGGAGATGATACAGAGGCCGGATATTCTGGATAAATATGATCGCGAAGTAGAACAGCTGAACAAATACTTTGCGAAATGGGAGCAAGTGAAGCGTTTCAGCCTATTATCAGCACCTTGGGGGATTGAATCGGGGGAATTGACTCCCACTATGAAATTAAAGAGAAAAGCGATTTTGCAGAAATACCAAGCCGAAATTAAGCTTATCTATCAGGAATGATGAGCTGATTTAGAATACTTTACATTTTTTTTAACATTAGTAAATCCTATTGTCAAAGGAGGCATTTTTTACAAATATTCTGGTTCTACTGAATTATTTTTCATTTCCATCATCAAGGGAGGCTTTTTGTTGAATTCTCCGTAAATGTCAATTTGTGATGCATGCATAACTTTTTTCAATATAGTATGCATGCATACATTATTTTTTGTACATTAGAAATCGTTAAAATTGAAGCAATTCGGAGAGATGAAGAGAGAAGAAACAGTTGATTATCATATAAAAAGTGCCTGGCACGCCATCTCCAGAATGTACAATCAGCAGGCTGCCGCAGAAGGTTTTACTACTGCCATCGGCTTTGTACTGATCAACATCAATTCGAAGGAAGGAACACCGGCTACCAAAATTGCGCCGCAAATAGGCTTGGAGACCAGAAGCCTAACCCGTATGCTGAAGACGATGGAAGAAAAAGGACTTATTTTCAAAAAACCGGATTTGGTGGACAAACGGTCTGTCCGGATCTACCTTACAGAAAAAGGGAAAAAGAAAAAGGAAATTTCAGTAAATACCATTCGGGAATTCAATGAACAGGTGCGTGGAGTGATCAGCGAAGAAGAGTTGAACAGCTTTTTTAGCGTATTTGAAAAGATACAGCTGGTCATCGATCAGGTGCAGATTGATAAGGGAGTAGATATCAACAAACCAATATTTGAATTATGAACCAATAACCGCCACTAGGCTAAAAGCCCAAAATTATGAACAGAACCATTAAAAAAGTTGCCGTTTTAGGTTCGGGAGTTATGGGATCCAGAATTGCCTGTCATTTCGCCAATATTGGCGTTCAGGTACTTTTATTGGACATTGTACCTTTTGAACTCTCAGAGCAGGAACAGAAAAAAGGACTCACTAAGGATCATCCTATGGTCAGAAACCGGATAGTAAACGAAGCTTTGCAAAGCACATTGAAGTCAAATCCTTCAGCTATCTATGATAAAGCTTTTGCATCCAGGATTACCACAGGAAATTTTGATGATGACCTTCCCAAGATAAAGGACTATGATTGGGTAATCGAAGTAATTGTGGAAAGATTGGATATTAAGCAGGGTCTTTTTGAAAAAGTAGAAAAATGTAGAAAACCGGGCACACTGATCACCTCCAATACTTCCGGTATTCCTATGCATATGATGTGTGAAGGAAGGTCGGAAGACTTTCAGGAGAATTTTGTAGGAACACACTTTTTCAATCCACCCCGGTATCTGAGACTTTTGGAGATTATTCCAGGTCCTAAAACAAAGCCGGAGATCGTGGATTTTATGATGGAATATGGTGATAAATTCCTTGGAAAAGAAACCGTGCTGTGTAAGGATACACCGGCGTTTATAGCAAATAGAATTGGTGTATATGCAATTATTTCGGCCATGCACACCATTGAGAAAATGGGGCTTGGAGTATCTGAAGTGGATAAATTGACCGGAACGATCATAGGTCGGGCCAAATCCGCCACTTTCCGAACCATGGATGTGGTCGGTTTGGATACTACCGTGAATGTGGCCAATAATCTTTACAAAGCCCTTCCGGATGATGAATCCAGAGATAAATTCAAGCTTCCGAAAATAGTAGAGGTTTTACACAGCAATAAGTGGTTCGGGGATAAGACTGGGCAGGGATACTTCAAAATGATCCGTCACAAAGATGGCTCCAAAGAGTTGAAGGAAATAGACTTTGAGACGTTCGAATATAAGGAGGTAGAAAAGCCAAAATTCAAAGCTTTGGAAGCTGCAAAGGAATTTGAAGACCTTAGAAAGCGGATCAAATATCTGGTGAATTTTGATGATCGTGCAGGCGAGTTTTACCGTGCGACTTATTACGATTTGTTCAGATACTGTTCCAATCGCATCCCGGAGATTTCTGATGAACTGTATAGAATAGATCAGGCAGTTTCTGCCGGTTTTGGCTGGGAGCTTGGGCCATTCGAAACATGGGATGTTCTGGGTGTGAAGGAGACCGTGGACAAGATGGAAGCAGCCGGTGAGAAGCCCGCAGCTTGGGTTTATGAGATGCTGGAAGCAGGAAATGATTCTTTTTACAAAGTAGAAAACGGTAAAAAGCATTATTACGACATTCCCAGTAAATCCTATCTCGAAATTCCGGGTCTGGAAGAATTCATTATTTTGGACACACTGAAATCTGCAGGTAAGAAAATATGGAATAATCCCGGAGCATCTGTCTATGATATGGGCGATGATGTGATCGGCCTGGAGTTTCATACCAAGATGAATTCCATGGGAGCTGAGGTCATCGAAGGGATCAATACGGCTATCGGTATGGCTGAGAAGTCTCATAAAGGTCTGGTAATCGGCAATGAGGGAGCAAATTTCTCTGCCGGAGCCAATTTGGCCATGCTGTTTATGTTTGCAGGAGATCAGGATTTCGACGAGATCAACCTAATGATTGCGCAGTTTCAGAATACGATGATGCGGGCACGTTTTTCTTCAGTTCCTGTAGTAGTTGCTCCACATAATATGGCTCTGGGTGGTGGATGCGAGCTT
This sequence comes from Algoriphagus sp. Y33, assembly GCF_014838715.1. Classification (NCBI taxonomy): domain Bacteria; kingdom Pseudomonadati; phylum Bacteroidota; class Cytophagia; order Cytophagales; family Cyclobacteriaceae; genus Algoriphagus; species Algoriphagus sp. Y33. Next base: position 5,200,717 of record NZ_CP061947.1, read on the forward strand.
TCTCTACACTCAGATCACGTACAGGCTCACGCTGAATTGTATATGGGGCTGGTAGAAGTTGGGGTAGGTTTGATTCCTGCCGGTGGTGGTACCAAGGAGATGACGCTGAGATTTTCCAATAGTTTGATTTCAGGGGATGTGGAACTGAACCAGTTGCAAGAATACTTCATGAACATTGCCATGGCGAAAGTTTCCACTTCAGCCGAAGAAGCCAGAAATCTGGGTTATTTGAGAAAATCAGACGGAATAACGCTAAACAGAAAGCGGCAATTGGCAGAGGCGAAAGGCAAGGTGCTATCGATGCATGAAGCAGGATATACGCAGCCTATCGAGCAGACAACTATTAAAGTTCTGGGTAAGGAGTCGCTTGCATTGTTCGATGCCGGGGTGACCGGAATGCAGTATGGTGCATATATCTCTGAGCATGACGCGAAAATTGCCAGAAAACTGGCTTGGGTAATGTCGGGAGGTGATCTGTCTTCACCTACAGAAGTTTCCGAACGATACCTTCTTGACTTGGAGCGGGAAGCTTTCCTGAGTTTGACAGGAGAGAAGAAAACGCTGGAGAGAATCCACAGTATTCTATTTAAGGGAAAACCGCTGAGAAATTAGTATCAAGTATCAAGAACTAAGAGTCAAGAACCAAGAATTAAGAGTTTAACCAAAAATCCCTGTCGTGCATAATTTTAAGAATTTGAAAATTTGGAAAAAGTCAGTTGATCTAGCTGTTAAAATCTATCATATAACAGCAGAATTTCCAGTTTCTGAAAAGTTTGGAATTACTTCTCAAATGCGTAGGGCAGGGGTTTCCATTCCTTCCAATATTGCTGAAGGAACAGCTAAGTCCACTTCAAAGTCTTTTTCGAATTCTCTTGAAATAAGCTTAGGAGAAAGTTTCGAACTGGAAACACAGATGATAATCGCTGAAAGAGTAAATCTTATTTCTAATGAAGTTGCAGCGGAATTGGAAGCTAATATTTCTGAAGTACAAAGGATGATCGTTGGCTTTAAATCAACATTGAACCCTTAGTATCTAGTCTCTAAAGTCTAGATTCTTGTTTCTAAAATCTTGATACTTCATTAACCCAAACACTCAAATAACTCGAAAATAACATGGAAGCATATATAGTAAATGGATATAGATCGGCGGTGGGAAAAGCCAAAAAAGGCGGATTTAGATTCTATCGCCCCGATGATTTGGCTGCGGATGTGATCAAGCATTTGGTAGCAAATACACCCGGATTGGAAACCAAAATGGTAGATGACCTGATCGTGGGTAATGCGGTTCCGGAGGCGGAACAGGGAATGCAGATGGGCAGAATGATATCACTTCTCGCCTTGGGAGTTGAAAATCCCGGATTTATCGTGAACCGCTATTGCGGTTCGGGAATCGAAGCCATTGCATTGGCAGTAGGAAAAGTAAAGGCCGGAATGGCGGATTGCATCATTGCGGGAGGGACAGAATCTATGTCTCTGGTGCCGATGATGGGATATAAGACTGTATTGAATTATAAAATAGCGAAGGAGAATCCTTCCTATTATATCAGCATGGGATTGACGGCTGAAGAGCTGGCAAAAGAATACAGTATTACCCGAGAAGAATCTGATGCTTTTTCGGTGAGATCCCATGAGAAAGCCATAGCGGCCATAGCAGCTGGGAAATTCAAAGATGAGATCGTACCGGTGGAAGTAGAAGAGACTTACCTCGATGAAAAAGGCAAGAAGAAAACCCGAAAATATGTGGTGGATACGGACGAGGGACCCCGTCCGGGAACTACGATGGAAGTGCTGTCAGGATTGAAACCGGCTTTCAAAAATGGTGGGCAGGTCACGGCCGGAAATTCATCCCAAACTTCTGACGGAGCAGCTTTCGTAGTCGTGATGTCAGAGCGGATGGTGAAGGAATTGAATATTGAGCCGGTTGCCAGAATGATGTCTTATAGTACTGCGGGAGTTGATCCCAGAATTATGGGAATAGGCCCAAAGTTGGCGATTCCAAAAGCACTGAAGCAGGCAGGACTAAGTTTGAATGATATTGATTTGATCGAACTCAACGAGGCGTTTGCCGCACAGGGATTAGCTGTGATCAAGGCGTTGGAACTCAATCCGGATATTGTCAATGTAAATGGTGGAGCTGTTGCTCTAGGTCACCCGCTGGGATGTACGGGGGCAAAACTTTCTGTTCAAATTTTCAATGAACTGCGGAGACAGAACAAGAAGTACGGACTGGTTACGGCATGCGTAGGTGGTGGTCAGGGGGTTGCGGGGGTATATGAGCTTTTGAAGTAGAAAGACATAAGACAATAGAACCTAGTGCTAATCTATCAATACGATTGTTCCAACTGATTAATATCAAACATGCATAATTACAAAGAGCTATTTGTCTGGAAAAGAGCGATTAAACTGTCTGCTCATATTTATAAATTGACAGCCGATTTTCCTATTGAGGAAAGGTTTGGATTGATTTCCCAAATGCGAAGAGCTTCAGTTTCTGTTCTTTCTAATATAGCTGAAGGTGGGGGAAGAAGGACAGATAAAGAATTTGTGCATTTCCTTGGAATTGCTCATGGTTCAATATGTGAATTAGAAGCCCAACTCTATGTCAGTATAGAATTAGAATATACTGATTTGGAAAAAATTGATTTTGTTACAAACGAAATCACTGAAATACAAAAAATGCTGTACGCACTAATTATAAAGTTCGATACCAAATCGAGCTAAATCTAGCGTCTAAAGTCTTACGTCTATAATCTTAAGTCTAAATAACAATGGCCACAATAACAAAATCAACCCAAGGAGGAGAATTTCTCATCAAGGAGACAGATGCGCAAGACATCTTTATCCCTGCAGAATTTACAGAAGAGCAACGAATGATGGCTCAAGCCTGCCAGGATTTTATTGATACCGAGATCACGCCCCACGTGCAGGAGATCGATAGTATGAAAGATCCTGACCTTATACCGAGAATTTTCAAAAAAGCCGGAGATCTAGGTCTTTTGGGAATTACAGTCCCCGAGGAATATGGAGGAATGGGGATGAGTTTTAATACTTCCATGCTGATCGCAGATATTATCGGCTCGGCAGGCTCGTTTTCCACTACCTATGGTGCACATACAGGGATAGGTACCCTTCCGATCCTGTATTATGGCACTGAGGAGCAGAAGAAAAAATATCTGCCAAAGCTTGCCACAGGCGAATGGGCAGCTTGCTATTGTTTGACAGAACCGGATGCAGGTTCTGATGCAAACAGTGGTAAAACCAAAGCTATGCTTTCTGAAGATGGTAAAACGTACCTTCTCAACGGCCAGAAAATGTGGATTTCAAATGCAGGTTTTGCGGATTTATTCATTGTTTTTGCCAAAATCGAAGATGACAAAAATCTGACAGCATTCATTGTAGAGAAGTCCTTCGGAGGGATCACGATGAATGAGGAAGAGAAAAAGATGGGTATCAAAGGCTCTTCTACCCGTCAGGTGTTTTTCAATGATTGTCCTGTACCTGCGGAAAATATGCTTTCGGATCGTCAGAACGGATTTAAAATCGCCGTGAATATTCTGAACATCGGTAGAGTAAAACTCGGTGCCGGCGTATTGGGAGGGGTGAGGACAGTCACTACCAATGCGATCAAGTATTCCACTGAGCGGAAGCAGTTTGGAGTAAGCATCAATTCTTTCGGAGCGATCAAGTCCAAACTTGCAGAGATGGCAACCAAATCATACGTCTCTGAGGCACTTTGCTATCGCGCTGGTCAGGACATCGAAAATAAAATCAATGCTTTGGAAGCAGATGGAATGGATGCCAATCAGGCAAAATTGAAAGGTGTGGAAGCTTTTGCAATTGAGTGCGCCATCGCAAAAGTGCAATGTTCTGAAGTATTGGATTATGTAGTAGATCAGGGAGTGCAGATTTATGGGGGCATGGGATATTCGGCCGATGCACCTATGGAGCGTGCATACCGTGATGCCAGGATATCCAGAATCTATGAAGGAACGAACGAAATCAACCGTATTTTGATGGTAGGAATGCTACTGAAGCGTGCGATGAAGGGAGAGATCAATATTTTTGATCCCGCAATGGCTGTTTCCAAAGAGCTTACATCCGTGCCGTCATTTGAGACAACTGACACCTCCGAGCTTTTTGCAGCTGAGAAAGAAGTGCTCAAAAAACTGAAAAAGGTATTTCTCATGGTCGGAGGCAAAGCGGCCATGACACTTCAGGACAAGATCGAAGATGAGCAGGAAATTATGATGAACCTTGCTGATGTGATGATCGAAATCTACGCAAGTGAGTCAGCTATCCTTCGGACAGAGAAACTTGTCTCCCTCAAAGGAGAAGAGGCTTGCAAAAACCAAATAGCTATGACGCAGATTTATCTTTCCGAAGCCGTTGATAAAATTGCTACTGCAGCGAAGGAAGCCATAGGTAGCTTCACCAAAGGGGATGAGCAAAAAGTGATGCTGATGGGCTTGAAGAGATTTACCAAATCGGAGCTTTATAATACGAAAGAATTGAGAAGGCAAATTGCTGACTATATGATTGATCAAGGCAAATATCCGTTTTAAGTAGACAGCCACAGTATTCAGTCGCAGTTGTACAGTGACCGCTGTGACTGAATACCGACTACTACTCTTCATCCATAAAATAATTAGGGACATTTAGATTGAGCCGTTGAGAATTCGCGTTAACTTAACAAGAATCAATTACATCATTTGATCAATGAAACTATGGCTAAGCAACCGGAAGGTAAACCTAAGAATGATAAATCTCAGGCTACAAAAACGCTAAAGGAAAAGCGGGCGGCAAAAGCCGCAAAGAAAGAAAGTAAGAAAAACAGTTAATCAACTGACAGGGGCTTTAGGCTCCTGTTTTTTTTGATATATCTGCCATTTTTCTGCCCCATCCCTTTAAATCTGCTCAGATTAATGCTTTCCAATTCATTCAGGAAGGTGCCTCCGTATCTGGTCAATGTTTACAAACTGACAGTTCCAAAACGTCTTAACCCACAAATTAATCCTTCTTCAAAACTGTCGTATCTGGTTTGGCTGCTGGAGTGCTTTTTGGAAAAAATCCTTTTAGAAGATTTTTCGCTTCGTCTACAGCCTTGTCCTTAGCGACATCCACTTTTTTCTCAAGTTCCTTTTTAGCACTGTCCTGAGCTACTTCGGATTTAGCTCTTAGGGCTTGCTTCACGCTATCCTGGGTTGCATTAAATTGCTCTGAAGCCTGACTTTGGAGAGCTTTGGCTTCTCCGCTTACTCTAGCTTTCAGAGCGTTGGCGAGCAAGGATTCGATGCTGTTGCCTCCTGCCAAGGAAATTTTGGGAGAATTGTATGTTCCCGAAAGATTCAATGCCAGTGGGATGGTGGTGTTTTCATCCATCGAACTACCTGAAATGGTGGCAAGCAGAGAATTTGCCTGAGCCCCAAATTTCCCTGCGGGAATCTGCATATCTATTAAGTAGTTAATCGAGCCATCAAAGCCGGCAGTCCCCTGTACTTTGGCCTGATAGTCCCAAAGTTTCACGTCAAATGGCTTTACATCCATTACGCCATTTTCGATAGTGATGGGAATAGAAATATTTTTCATCTGAAGAGAATTGACATCTTTGAGTTTGGTCAGACTGGTGATTCCTTCTAGGATTTTACTGTCTTTTAGGGCTGTTTCGGCTACTTTTAGCAATCCTTCTCCATCCAAACTTGACAGCAAGGGCATCATATCCTGGCCTAATTTCCCGGAGAAACTAAGATTGGAATTGAATTTTCCTGTCAAATTTTGAGCAATCGGTGCAAAGGCCTTGATCGTATTGAAAGAGTTGAATGCTTCGGCTATGCTAAGGTCTGCGATGTTCAATTTGAAATTAAATGCAGGTGCAGTTAGGTCACGGGGATCATATTTTCCGTCCAAACCGATTGTTCCTCCCATAGTTTTCATTGAAGCATCGGAAAAGCTTAAAACACCGTCTTTTAAAGACATATTTCCCTTCACATCCTTGAGGTTCATATTGTCATAAAGGACTTCATTTGCAGCTACTGACATTGCAAAATCTATGTTACTGGGCAGTTCTATAACTGATAGTTCTGCATTTGTACTGTCTACAGATGTGTCTTCAGTCATCCACTCGTTTACATTGAACCGACTACTCTTCATGGTAAGTTGACCCTTTAATGTACCATTCTCTCCTAAGAAATAGTTCATGTAATTTGATAGTGAGCCTGTAGCCTGTAGAGGGCTTTCGCCGATTTGAGAATCGAATCCGGTGAGATTAATTCGTTCCGGTGTGAACTCAGCTTTTGCTGTGGCGATCTGAATTCCTTGAGGTACATCTTTGGAAGAAAACTTGAAATTGCTGACATCCATCGTGCCACGGGTTTCCAACTGATTGTATTTTTCTTCCTGTACAGCGGCATAGGAACCCTTTGTGTTGATATCGGCCAGAATCCTGCCTTCCATACTCATGTCCTCCATGGGGAAAATCGCCAAAATCTTTTTGAGATCTACTCCGCCTTTGATCTCCCCATCCCAAATTAACTTGTCGAAATCACGGATTTTCATAGTTCCATTGATAGCCTCTCCTTCGAGTTCAAATCCGAATCTGCTCAGGTCCACAAGAAAATCCGTCATACTTCCACTTGGATTTTGGATAGAAGCATTGACGGTAAGTTTCTCTATTGGAGCGGGGTAATCAATACTTTTGGCATATCCATTAGCCAAAAGCAGCTTTGCATTGATTGCGGGAATAATGCCTGCGGCAGAATCGTACCTACCCTTTGCGGTAGCATCTACATCCAGATTGCCCTTCAACTCAATGCCTTCAATCGGAAAAATGGAAGTTAGTTCTTCCAGATTGAGTTTACCTTTCAAAGCTGCATCAATAGTGTAACTAACCAAATCTGAAAGGTGCAACTTACCCGAAATAGGATTGCTGCCAAAGTCCAGATTGAAGGTGGGAATGGATACAGAAGTATTGGATATGTTGTCTGTCTCGTTTTTGACATGAAGGTCAAGGTTTACGTTTTTCACGGGCCTTGGCAAGTCAGGATATTGAAACATACCATCCGCTACTTTTAGAGAAACATCAAAAGCAGGAAATTTTTCTTCATTGTACGTTCCCTGGATTTTGCCTGAAAAATCCATCGTTCCGGAAGTTTTCAAACTTGAAAAACTAGCTGAATAAATCCCAGGAACCAAAGATAGAATGTTTTTGAATTCATTGTCTTTACCTTCAATGGCTATATCCATTTCCATATCGTCACCAGGCATTGCGAGATAGCCGCTCAATCCGAAATGGAAGTCATTCAGCTGAAAATCGCTTTCTCCCAGCGTAAATTTCATGTTTTCCAAATCAATATTCAGTAGTGTTTTCCCTTTGAATGTTTTATTGGAAAGGTAACTTACGTCTTCATAGCTTACATCTGCGATTAGTGCCTCCAGATCGATTGGAAGATCATATACATCCGCAGTAAAATCACCGGCACCTTTCGCATTAATACCTCCCAAAGCCATGAAATAATTAAGCTGTCTATCGTCGTAAACTACATTTAGATTACTGATTTCCATCTGATCCACTCCTATTTGGAAATTGCTTTCCGTCGATTCCTCTTCTACTTCTTCCGATGGGAAGGCGATGTCGTAGTTCGCAGTGCCATCTTTCAGTACCTTGATGTAAACATTTCCGCCGTTCAAATGCACTCCGGTTAAAGTGGGATAATCATCAAAAATGACAGATCTAAGGTTAAAATCTATGGAAAGTTCACGAAGAGAGACCAAGGTGTCATTTTCAAATGGTGCATTTCCAACAATATCAAAATCTCTGATTCTTGCCGAAACATTTGGAAATCTTCTGAAAAGGCTTAAACTAACATTATTTATGTCATAAATTACTTTGGCATTCACAGATTGAGCAATTTCCCGGTCAATCCGGGCAGCGATTTTGTCTTTGAAAAGGAATGGAACAGCTACTGCCGCGGCTATCAAAAATAGAAATACACTTAGAAGGATGATCAGTGTCTTTTTCATGTGTTTATAATTTGTTTTTTTAAGGCCACCCCGATTAATCAGCGCAGGCTATGGAATCTCGCATGTGGGGTAATCATCATCCCGCTGTGTATCGTCTTCAACATGCTCGATTTCATAACGGGATTTATAAGACTAACAGGAGTTTGTTTGACTGGAAATACTCATTTCACACAGTATAATTACGTGTTATTTAGTCTTTTTGGCTAGGTAAGAACAAGATTTAAGCCGACTTGTAATCTTTTCCGAGTTTTGAATAGAATACTTTTTGATCAGATTATCAAAGAAATGTAGTTTTAGACAAATCCATAAAGATCTGTTTGGGAATACATGGTGGATTACTTCTGTGCTTTAAGATCCGGGGAATGAGATTCCTTTCACCCGTCTGTAGAGATTCAGTGCATACTTGTCCGTCATACCCGAAATAAAATCCACCAAGCTGCGAAGCAAAGGATAGGGATTAACCTCAGCTCCCCAGCCTTTCAGCGGAAAGTCTTCCGGCAATAGGCGAAGAATGCTTTTGTCTTGTCCGGAGAACTTCTCAGGATTATAAAACTGATGGTATAGTGCTCTGGAAAAGACCTCCATCAACCCTTCCAGCACCTGGAATCCCGCAGCCTCCTTCTCCAAAACTATCTGGGATCTGTAGATTTTTTGCACAGAAACTTCGGTGATTTTCTGTAGGGCTTTGGCAGAAGGGATAATGTCTGTCAGGGCCTTGTCAAAATTGCCTTTGCACATACTTTCCTCATATTTGGCGAATTCTTCCACACATTCGCTGATTAGTTGTCCGATTGCCAGTGCGCGAAGTGCCCCCAAATTTTGAGCTGCAGTTCTGGGCTCTTTTAGTTTTTTGGGATCAAACTTATCTTTCAAAATAGGAGCGAGAAGTGCTACTGTTTCTTCGAAACTCACCAATCCAAGAGTGCAGCCATCTTCCAAATCAATGATACTATAGCAGATATCATCAGCGGCTTCTACCAAGAAAGCCAAAGGATGTCTATACCAGCACTCCGGACTGGATTTTTCCATTCCCAATATCACCCCCAATTGTTCAAAATCGACAAGTTGGTTAATGAAAAAGCCGTATTTTTTTTGACTTCTTCTGGCAATATCACGCTGTGCAATCATGCTTGGTCTCGGATATTTGGTAAATGCCGCGAGTGTAGCATAGGTCAATTTCAGTCCATATTGCTTTGAAACAAGCATTCTAAAGCCTTGGGCATTTCCTTCAAAGTTGCATAGGTCTGCCAATTGCTCTGTGCGGACGTGAGATTCCCAGCATTTTCCTGAAGGGTGGAATTTGAAGAAATCTGAAATAGCTTCCTCTCCCGCATGTCCAAAAGGCGGATTTCCAATATCATGTGTCAGAGCAGCCGCAGCTACAATAGCTCCAATTTCAAAGGGAGTAATGCCTGTATTAGTCAGTTGAGGATACTTTTCCAATAGAATTTCCCCTGCTGCTTTTCCTAGAGATCTTCCTACACTCGATACTTCTAGGCTGTGGGTAAGTCGAGTGTGCACGAATGCCTGCTCGGGTAAGGGAAAAACCTGAGTTTTATCTTGTAGGTTACGAAACGGTGCCGAAAAAATAATTCGATCGTAATCAATTTCAAACTCACTTCGGACCACTTGTGTGGGTATAAATCCCGGATTGTCACCAAATCTGCCTCTGGATAAGAGGCGCTCCCATTTCATCATCCCCAAAAATAAGAAGCTCTTTAGACATTACTTTATAATTTGTGTTTTTTGACTTGGCATGGTCATTGGATTTCACGCACAAGGAAATTAAACACATTTCTTATGAAAAGTATAATTACTTATTTTATGATCACTGGGCTGGCTTTAATAGCAATTGCCTGCTCTTCTGATAACGACAATCCAAGTCAGGGTTCTGCCCGTGTAAATTTTTATCTGGTAGATGCTCCTGCTTCTTATGATGAGGTCTGGATTGAAGTGCTCGCTCTTCGAGTCAAGGTGAATGAAGATGGAATCGAAGAAAATACGCATGAAGACGACGATGAGTCATCTTGGGTAGAAATCATTTACGACAAAAGCCAGCCCATAAATCTTCTGGAATTGACTGGAGGCAACAGTGAACTGTTGGGTTCTGAAGATTTTCCGGCAGGGGAAATAGAACAGCTTAGATTGATTTTGGGAGAGAATAATTATGTGATCAAAAATGGTATACGTCACGAACTGAAAACGCCGAGTGCACAGCAAAGCGGGTTGAAAATAAAAGTTGATAAGGATGTATTGGGAGGATTGTCTTATGATTTGATCATTGACTTTGATGCTGCGAAATCAATTGTGGAGGCTGGCAATTCCGGTCAGATTATTTTAAAACCTGTTTTACGGGCATATTTGGATAAAGTTTCTTCGGGTATTATGGGACAAGTGCTGCCAGTGAAGGCCCAGCCGGTGCAGGTTACCGCTTACGATGGAGATGAAACTATGAATACTTTCGTCAATGCAGCCGGTAATTATAAGATCACAGGGCTGGATGATGGTATGTATACAGTTACATTTACGCCAAATGAATCCTATACTGGGGTAGTACTGGAAGGAATTGTGGTGGAGGATGGAAAGATTACTACAATTGATCCGGTAATACTTAGTGAAAAATAACATGGGAAAAGGTCAGCTTAGGCTGGCCTTTTTTTGAACTAGGCTTAGGCGAATCGACTTTTTGAAAAGTTTTGGGCTAAATTTACCCTGTGAAAAAACTTTACTTTTGTCTCCTCTCTATTGTCTATGTGCTATTCTTCACATCGTGTGAGGATCCGGACTCTAGCCCGAAGGCTCTTCTAAATGTCATTTTGGTAGATGCTCCTGCCAAATGGGACTCTGTATTTGTGGAGGTTGAAGGAGTGGATATTGATGTTTTGGTGGAAGGGAGGGAAAGCCAAACTCAGACTTTTTTCCTAGAATATAAATCCGGAAACAAGCGGATAAAAGTGAGTGAGCTGGTGGGAGGGAATGCGCTATTAATAGGCAGAAATGAGTTGCCGATAGGCCAGATTACAAATGCTAAAATCATTTTGGGAGAGAATCATTCCATGTTTTTGGATGAGAAAAGATATGAGTTGAAACTCTCTGATCCATCCGAAAATGAAATTTCTTTGCCCGCAGCTATAGTCATGGAGCAAGGTATATCATACGATCTCTTCCTTGATCTGGACCTTGAGAAGTCAATCGTACAGGTGTCCGAATCTCCTCTTACATATGACTTGAATCCTTACTTCTCCTTGATAGAGGGAGCAGGAACAGGTACGCTCAGTGGGATACTAAAGCCTTTAACCCTTTATCCTACGCTTACTATTACCGGCGAGCAAGGGACATTTTCTACTCATCTAGATGCTTCTGGGAGATATTATTTCCGTGTTCCGGAGGGATTTTACAATGTGCAGATTAACGCAAAAGACGGGCTCTACTTGGACACAGCTTTCTCAATGGATATCGTAAGAAGAAAGGATTCTGTTCTCAATGAAATTACGCTTAAGAGAGCACCTTAATGATTACAGACGAACTATATATGCAAAGAGCACTTGAGCTGGCGGAGTTTGGTCGGGGAAAAGTGAGTCCCAACCCGATGGTTGGTTGCGTGATCGTTCATCAGGGGAAGATTATAGGAGAAGGCTACCATCAGGAATATGGCAAAGCACATGCAGAAGTCAATGCCGTAAATTCAGTTGTAAATCAGGAATTATTAGCTGAATCCACGGTATATGTGACATTGGAACCATGTGCCCATTTTGGCAAAACTCCACCTTGTGCCCATCTTTTGGTGGAGAAAAAAGTGAAGAAAGTGGTGATCGCCGCATTTGATTCCAATCCTTTGGTTGGGGGAAAAGGCATTCAAATTCTAGAAAATGCAGGAATTGAGGTAGAAATAGGAGTGTCGGAAAAGGAAGCCCGGCTTCAAAACAAACGATTTTTTATCCAGATCGAACAGAAACGACCTTACGTGATTTTGAAGTGGGCACAGACACAAGATGGTTTTGTAGCGAGAGGGGATTATTCTTCCAAATGGATTACCAATGCTTCCAGTAGACAACTTGTGCATAAATGGAGAGCGGAGGAAGATGCTATTTTGGTGGGGAAAAATACCGCCAAATACGATGATCCTGCGTTGAATGTGAGGGATTGGGTAGGGAAAAATCCGCTCAGACTGGTAGTTGACAGTAAATTGGAGCTTCCCAATACTCTCAAACTTTTTGACGAAGCGGTACCAACTATTTGTTACAATACCCTGAAAGCTGAAACTAGAGGGACTTTGGAGTTTGTCAAGTTGAATCCTGAATTTCAGGTCAAGGAGATCTTGGAGGATCTTTTCCGCAGGAATATTCAAAGTGTGATAGTAGAGGGGGGAAGCTATTTATTGAATAAATTTTTGGTATCCGAACTTTGGGACGAAGCACGGGTGTTTACTAGCAATACCAAGTTTGGCAAGGGGATAGTAGCACCTATTCCTCCTACCCCAATTTCCGAGACCATTGAAATCTTGGAAGACACCTTAAGAATTTACTACCATGTCTGAAAGTCTATACATTCCTGAATCGGTGACAAAAGCTGAAAAATACGAAGCCATCTTGCCACAGATCGAAGCTTTGATTTCTGGCGAACCGGATCTTTATGCGAACCTTGCCAATATCTCTGCTGCGTTAAAAGAAGCATTTGACTTCTTTTGGGTTGGTTTTTACTTGACGAAAGAGAATCAATTGGTATTGGGACCTTTTCAGGGGCCCATTGCCTGTACCAGGATTTCTATGGGCAAAGGAGTATGCGGAACCGCTTGGCAGAAAGGGGAAACGGTCTTGGTTCCCGACGTAGATGCCTTTCCCGGTCATATTGCCTGCAGTTCAGCTTCCAAGTCCGAGATAGTTGTTCCTGTGTTCAAAGGTGGGTTGGTTGCGATGGTACTCGATGTGGATTCCGATCAATTGGATGATTTTGATGCAGTAGATCAGGAGTATTTGGAGAAGCTGATGGAGATGCTGGGTAAGCAGTTGTAGTTTCATCAGCTCCAGATGGAAAAATTGAAATTTATTCTAAGGAACCTATGAAAGCGTTCATGTATATACTGATTTGTGCTAACGGATTTTATTATGCAGTCAGTACCAAAAATCTAGAATTAAGATTGCGAGAACATCAACTTGGTGAGGGTTCTAATTTTACATGAAAGCATCTTCCGGTTAAGCTAGCATACGTTGAGGAGTTCAGTAGAATTTAAGAAGCGGCACCCTTCCCGCAGAACTCCCTCAAAATCTCAATACTCTCATTTTTCAGTTCGATCATTCCCAAATGACCAACTCCATCTAATTCGTAATAGTCAGTGATTGCAGGTTTATGGGCTCGGCTGGCATCGATTTTTACAGCTCCGTCTAATGTACCTGCTATCATCATCTTTGGACCAGGATAATTCTTCAATACCTCAAAACGATCCTTCCTATCCCGCATAGCGTGGGTATAGGCAATCAGACCTTTTAGTGTAGACTGCTTGGCTTGATCGATAGCAGTCGTAATTTCTTCTTGAAAAGCTTCTCTCTTATGCTCAGGTATAAGGGGAGGGATAAATGAAGTCACGAAAGTATCTAATCCGTGTTTATTCAGAAAAATGACTGTTCTGTCCCGCATACCTTTTTTCTCTTCATCATCGGCAAAAGCTGTAGATTGAAAAAGCCCAATTCCTTTTAGCTGTGAACCCATTAGTTCCAGCAGTGCAAGGGTCACATATCCGCCGAGAGAATGGCCAATAACTATCGGATCATGAATAGCGTTCTCTTCCATCCATTCTTGTAAAAGGACTGCGACTTCTTCCAGTGTAATGGAATCGGAGTGGATGGGAGAATTGCCGCATCCTGGCAGATCGGGGCAAATCACTCTAAAATCAGAAGAAAGAGCTTCTGCAAAATCACGCCACATCTCACCGATTTCGCAGAATCCATGGATCAAAATTACCGGTTCACCGGCACCTTTTTCAAAAAAATGAATAGCAGACATGTATTAAACTGTTTTGGAAACCTTGGCCATAGTTCTAACGGCTTCAGCGATCCCATGCGGGTCAAAGCCACATTCGCGGTGAAGTTCATGCTGCTCACCGTGCTCAATGATATCATCGGGAATACCCAAACGCTTTACTTGAGCGTGATACCCATGATCCATCATCCACTCGATCACGGCTGAGCCAAACCCACCCATAAGGCAGCCGTCTTCTACTGTGATTACCTTTTCGAATTTGCCAAAAATCTCATGAAGGAGTTCCCCATCTAGCGGCTTTACGAATCTCATATCGTATTGTGCAGGGTTCAGCCCCTCTTTTTCAAGTTTATTGCAAGCTTCCACTGCATAGTTGCCGATATGCCCAATCGTCAAAATTGCGATCTCTTCACCTTCTTTTATGATTCGGCCCTGGCCAACCGGAATTTGCTCAAAAGGTGTTTTCCACTCAGGCATCACGCCTTTTCCTCTAGGGTAGCGAATAGAATATGGCCCATTGTGGATGGAGGCTGAATACATCATATTACGGAGTTCTTCCTCATTCATGGGAGCTGAAACAACCAGGTTTGGAATACATCGGAAGAAAGCAATATCATAAGCACCATGGTGCGTAGGGCCATCAGCTCCGGCAAATCCTGCTCTATCCAAGCAAAAGACCACGGGTAGATTTTGAAGACATACATCGTGCAATACCTGGTCGTAAGCACGCTGCATAAAGGTAGAATAGATGTTGCAGAAAGGGACGAGCCCTTGTGTGGCCAGCCCTGCTGAGAAAGTCACGGCATGTTGCTCCGCTATTCCCACATCAAATGCCCGGTTTGGCATCGCTTTCATCATGATATTCATAGAAGAACCGGATGGCATGGCCGGGGTCACACCCATGATTCTATTGTCTAGCTCAGCCAGTTCTACCAACGTATGCCCAAAGACATCCTGGTATCTGGGAGCTTGCGGCGTGCTTGGAGTCGTTTTATATATTTCCCCAGTTACCTTATCAAATGTCCCCGGCGCATGCCAAGTCGTTTGATTTCCTTTTTCTGCTGGACCATATCCTTTTCCCTTCATTGTGATACAATGGAGGATTTTAGGACCCGGAATATCTTTGAGGTCTTTCAGTACTTCTGCCAAGTGGTTGACATCGTGTCCGTCTACTGGGCCGAAGTACCGGAGATTTAATGATTCGAAAAGGTTGCTTTGGTCAAGTAAAGCCGATTTGATTCCTCCTTCCACCTTAGAGAGCACATCTTGCGCACTTGTACCGAATTTGCTCAGCTTCCCTAAAATTTTCCATACCTCATCCTTAGCCTTGTTATAGGTTTTGGAAGTGGTAATATCAGTGAGATAATCTTTGAGTGCCCCGACATTTGGGTCGATAGCCATGCAGTTATCATTCAAAATGATCAAGAGATTGGTATCACTTACCCCAGCATGATTCATGGCTTCAAAAGCCATCCCACCCGTCATTGAACCGTCACCGATCACAGCTACGTGCTGTTTTTTAGTAAGACCTCTGTATTGAGAAGCTACAGCCATGCCCAATGCTGCAGAAATCGATGTGCTGGAGTGACCTACGCCAAAGGTATCGTATTCACTTTCTTTTCGTTTTGGGAAGCCGGAAATTCCCCCATAAAGACGGTTGGTATGAAAACGTGATCTTCTCTCAGTAAGAATTTTATGCCCGTAAGCCTGATGTCCAACGTCCCAGACTAACTGATCTTCGGGAGTATTAAGGACATAGTGAAGTGCAACCGTAAGTTCTACTACTCCTAGGCTAGCACTGAAATGTCCGCCATACACAGATACATTATCGATAATGTACTGACGCAGTTCATCACAGATTTGAACCAGCTTTTCCTTCGGAAACTTCTTAAGGTCTGCGGGGTTATTTATTTGGGCTAATAATTCTCCTGGTTCAATCAGCATTTTACAGCGGTAATATGTTCAAATTAGAATAACAACAATTATGCTTCTTTGTTTTTCCAATAAAGTAAATTTGGACAAGAGGCGATTGCCTCTTTCTCCGGCCGTTTCCAATTAATTTAGCTTAATTGAATATCTTTGGCTACAAGGTGGCAAAATTAACCAATAATTTAAATATCCTTTGAGTTTCGAAATCAAATTACCACTCTTCGAAGGTCCTTTTGACCTGATGCTCTTTTTCATCGAGCGTGATGAACTGGATATTTATGACATTCCTATTTCCAAGATTACCAATGACTTTCTGGATTATGTCCATCAGATGGAGCAAATGGAAATGGAGGTAGCCAGTGATTTTATCCTCTTTGCGGCTACACTAATGAAGATCAAATCACGGATGTTATTGCCCAGACCAGAGCTGAATGAAGAAGGGGAAGAAGTGGATCCCCGAGAGGAATTGATCAGGAATCTGCTGGAATACAAAAAGTACAAATCCGTCATCGAAGAACTTGCTTCGATGGAAGAGGAAGAGCTATCTAAGCAAAAGCGAGGAAATATAGTAGAAGAATTAAAAACGCTGAGCAAGGTGGATGATGTGGACGCAGAAATGCAGGATATGGATTTGTACAAATTGCTGAAAGTCTTCCAGCGGACTATGGCCAAAATGGCCTCACGGGTGGATGAAACAAAACACACCGTAATTCAGTATCCATATACTATCGCCCAGCAAAAAGAGTTTGTGTTGGAGAAAATCAGTTTCAGGAATAAAGTACCTTTCGCCGAATTCATCAGCATCAAACCCGACAAAATTTTTGTGATTTATACCTTTTTGGCAATTTTAGAATTACTTCAACTTTCCTTGGTTACGATCGTCATAGGTGATGGTTTCAATAACTTCTGGGTGGAAAAGACTGAGCCGATAGTTGCTGAATAGCGTATGAAATTGGATAATAAGAAGATTTTTCAGACCCTAAATCCGAATAAAATTTGGGTTCCCGTGATCATTGGTCTGGCCATTGTCTTCGGGATGTTTTATTTCGATCCGTCGGTAAACAAGGATTCTCTAAGGGGGGTATTTGATGCTTCTATGCCTTGGATAGTCGTTGCCATTGTGGTCATATTCTTTAGAGATGTGGGTTATGTATATCGAATCAGGGAAATTACACAACGGACACTTACTTGGAAGAGATCGATCTATGTTATTATCCTATGGGAGTTTGCTTCTGCGGTGACACCTTCGGTAGTGGGTGGCACAGCGGTTGCTATTTTTATTTTGAACAAGGAGGGGATCAAACTCGGCAGAGCTGTGGCCTACGTGATGGTGACAGCGATTCTGGATAACCTCTTCTTTGTTATAGGTGCGCCTATTATTCTATTTTTCGCAAAGGGGAATATATTTCCGGAGAGTAAACTTCTTGAGATGCAACTTGAAAATAGCATGGAGGCCATTTTCTGGATTTCTTATTCATTATACGCCGCTTACAGCATAGTGATGGCAGCGGCTTTATTTTATAGACCAAGGGTTTTTAAGTGGGTTTTAATCAAGCTTTTTTCAATCAAGTGGCTCAGAAAATGGAAACACGATGCGCAGGAATATGGCAACCAGATCATTGAAGCATCCAAGGAACTCTCAGGCAAAAGATGGAATTATTGGTTGCCGATAATTATAGCAACAATATTTATTTGGAGCTCTAGATATCTTATGTTGAATGCATTGATTTCCGCCTTTGTACCTTTGAATATCAATGACCATATCATCATCTTCGCCAGACAGGTGATCATGTGGATTGTGATGATGATCTCTCCTACTCCTGGAAGTAGCGGAACGGCCGAGTTTTTCTTTGCGCAGTTTTTCACTCAATTCTTAACAAACTACACGTTTGTTACCAGTATTGTATGGAGACTTTTATCCTATTATCCTTATTTAATTTTAGGCACATTTTTCTTGCCTCGATGGGTGAAGCAGGTCTTTTTTAAGAAAAAGAAAATAAATCCAAAGGAGGATGTATCAGGAAATTAGTCAAAACCAGATCGCAAAAATCACACAGGGGGTCATTTTCAACGGGCATGATGAGTTACTGATTTCTCAAATTGCCATTGATTCTAGACAAATCCTTCATTCGGAGAAGACATTATTCGTTGCTCTGAGAGGGGCAAAAGCCGACGGCAAGGATTTTATTCCTCAGCTGATAGAATCGGGAGTACGGACATTCTTGGTTCATCTTGATTTTGATGAGCTGGAATTTTCAGATTTTTGTTTTATCAAAGTCACTGATACCCGGCGTGCCTTGCAGCTACTGGCTCAGTATCAGCGTGAATTATTTTCGAAGCCTGTTGTAAGTATTGCGGGAAGCAATGGAAAAACGATTGTCAAAGAATGGTTGGGGCAGATTTTGGGACAGAAATACGCTGTGGCCAAAAGCCCAAAGAGTTATAATTCCCAAGTTGGTGTTCCTCTTTCGATATTTGGGATAGAGGGCTATCACCAAGTAGCGATTTTGGAAGCAGGAATCTCCAGAGCAGGAGAAATGGCTGTATTGGAGGAAATGATCAAGCCGAACCTTGGAATCTTCACAAATCTGGGAACGGCGCACCAAGAAGGCTTTGAAAATCCTGAAGCCAAGCTCAATGAGAAGCTTTCTCTTTTTGTGGGTTCGAATTACCTGATTTACTGCCGGGATCAGCAAAAGGTTTCTGAGCAAATAGAAGCCATGTTTTCTTCAGAGAAACTAGTCGGATGGTCAGATCGGTCGGGAGCGGAATTTACCAGATCCGTGAAAGTGAAAGCAAATGGAGCACGCTTGATTTTGATGAAATCAGATCTCACTACCCATACTTTTCAGGTTCCGTTTACAGATACGGCTTCTCTGGAAAATATCACGCATGTGATTGTAGCAGCTATGACTTTGGGACAAAGTGTAGAAGCTATTCAGGAAGGGATTTCACATGTGAAATCTGTGGATATGCGATTGACCCTGAAGCCTGGGATAAATGATTCTTTGCTGATAGATGACACTTACAACAATGACTTGGCAGGATTGAAGGTAGCACTGGACTTTATGCAGCAGCAGCGACCTAAACGGAGAAAAATTTTGATTTTGTCTGATTTGCTTCAGCAGGGTTCTCCGGAAAAAATATTTGGAGAAATTGCTGAATTGATCAAGAAATATGAATTTGATCAACTGTATGGTGTGGGCAGTGAAATTCTCTTTTTGAAGAAAGTTTTTCCGGAAACTTTCATAGGATTCAGATCTACTGCGGAGCTTTTGAAGAATCTTGATCCGGAAACTTTTCAGAATGACTTGATTTTAGTGACGGGTGCTAGGATTTTTGGTTTCGAAGACGTTGTAAATCAGCTTCAACAGAGAATTCATGGCACTACACTGGAAATCAATCTCAATGCACTTACCCACAATTACAATTTCTATAGGAAACTTCTTTCACCCACGACGAAAGTAATGGTGATGGTGAAGGCTTTTGCCTATGGAGGGGGTGCGGTAGAGATTGCCAACCAGATCCAAACGATGGGAGCAAATTATCTCGGTGTTGCTTTTTCGGATGAGGGAGTTGCATTGCGCAAGCAGGGGATCAAACTCCCAATTATGGTTCTAAATACGATGCAGGAATCCTTTGGCCTTTGCAGCGAGTTTGATTTGGAGCCGGTGGTTTTCAGTCCTGAGATTTTTGAAAGCCTTGGTTCTTGGTGTAGTATACGTAAAAAGAAGATGAAAATACATCTGGATTTGGACACCGGGATGCGCAGATTGGGTTTTGAGAAGAAGCATTTGTCCACCTTGAGGAGCTTGATACAATCAAATCCGCAATTGGAAATTGCGTCCATTTATACCCACTTAGTCGGTGCGGATGAAGAAGTGCACAGGAAGTTCTCTTTGGTTCAACTGGCGGATTTCGAAGAAATGAGGAGTGAAGTACTCGATGTCCTTTCGTACCAACCCCTGATCCATGCGCTCAATTCTGCAGGAATAGTTGCTTTTCCCGAATATCAATTTGACATGGTAAGATTGGGGATTGGATTATATGGAGTAGAAGTGACGGGCAAGCATGAGTTAGCTCTTCGGGCTATCAGTACGCTTAAAACTACTATTTCTCAGATCAAAGAACTTGCTCCGGGAGAGACTATTGGCTATTCCCGAAAAGGTGTTTTATCTTCCGGAGGTAAAATTGCCACACTTGCGATAGGTTATGCAGATGGCTACGACCGCAGATTCAGCAATGGAAAAGGCTATGTGTTGATCAATGGCCAAAAGGCGCACATCATCGGAAATGTCTGTATGGATATGTGCATGGTGGATGTTACCGGGATGGAGGTAAAGGTCGGGGATGATGCCATTATTTATGGGGAAAAGATATCGTTGAAAGAACTGGCAGATCAGATAGGAACTATCCCCTATGAATTGTTGACAAATATCAGCACCCGTGTGAAGCGGATTTATTACTTGGACTAGCTTGGTTTTGGCTGTTAAATTTTTCTAAATTCCTCTATGAAAATCACTAAAAAGCGATTAGCCCATATAGTTTTTGAGTCAGATGATTGGGCTTCCAAGGCATTTGATATTGTGCTGCTATTCCTGATTTTTGGGAGTATTTTGGTGGCAATTTTGGATTCTGTGGCTAGCCTGCACAGACAGTACGGAGAAGAGTTTCTATTGTTAGAATGGTTGTTCACTGTTTTGTTCACGCTAGAATATGCCTTAAGAATATGGCTTTCACGCAATCCAAGAGGATATATATTCAGCTTCTTCGGGATTGTGGATCTGCTGGCAATTTTGCCTGCTTATCTGAGTATTATAATTGTGAATTCCCAGCTACTCACAGTGGTCAGGGCCTTGAGATTGCTACGGGTAATCCGGATTTTGAAATTGGGACGATACGTTGCGGAAGCTGAATACCTAACCAAATCGTTAAAGGCGAGTTCTCACAAGATCATGATTTTCATAGGTTTTGTGTTGACTATAGTACTTATTATGGGTACTCTGATGTTTATCATTGAAGGACCTGAGCACGGATTTGATAGTATTCCTATGGGAATGTATTGGGCTATCGTGACCTTGACTACAGTGGGTTTTGGTGATATCACCCCTCAGACTACGATCGGCCAATTCGTGGCTTCTCTGATCATGCTTCTTGGCTATGCTATTATTGCTGTTCCCACCGGAATAGTATCTTCTGAGATGGCTGCTGAGAAAAGAAGGATAGAAAAAAGAAAACAAGTTACCTGCCCTGCCTGCAAGCATTCCGGTCTGGATGAATGGGACGAGTATTGTAAATTTTGTGGGAAGAAGTTAAACTAATCCCCTAGTGAAAGAAACTGTTGAATGTTTTTTATTTTGCCAAAAAGGAGCAATATATCTTCAGTTTCAAACTTATATTCAGGAGTCACCACTCCAATTACATTTTTGTGGGGAGTATTTATTCCAAGGAGGTTTTTCTTTTGTTCAATTTTAATAATGGTCAGGATATTGAGGTAAAACTCTTTGCGGATATCAGCTTTTGCGACAGACATTCCTATGTATCTGGGGGGCACCTTCACTTCCACAATATTATATTCATCTGAGATCTCCAGAGAATCCAGAACTCCTTTCATTTCCAATCGCTTTGCAAGGCGATCAGCAGTTTCTTCCTCGGGATGTATGATTTCATCCACACCAATAGCCTGAATGACGGTTTCGTGGAGGTCATTTATTGCGCGTGCGATAATACGCTTGCATTTCAGCTGCTTGAAAATGGCGGTGCTCATGATCGAAGCTCCAATATCTTCACCAATAGCAATAATCACTACATCTGTATCCTTCAGAGGCAAGTTCTTCACTGCTGCCTGATCTGTAGCATCCATAACGATAGAATGGGTAATGTTGTCCTTGATGAGCTCTATTCTGCTTTCGTTAGAATCCACGCCTATTACTTCATGTCCAAGATTTGTAAGACGCTTTGCCAGATAGCCTCCAAAATTGCCTATGCCTACTATTATATATTTCATGTGTTTATAATTTATTTTTTAAGGCCACAACCTTTCCCGAATTCGATTCGGGAGAATATCCCAGCGTGTGACGCTTAGTCATGCTCGATTTTATGCGCATGATTAAGTTATGAATACTGTTTCTTCAGGATATTTATACCGTTGCTCACCAATTTTCCGTACGATTGCCACCAGCATAGTCAAAGTTCCTACTCTTCCTATAAGCATTATTGCCATCAAAACTAATTTGCTGCCCAAACTTAATTGGGAAGTAATTCCCAATGAGAGACCAACCGTGGCAAAAGCACTGAATACTTCAAAAGCCACGTCCAACAAAGCAAGTTCAGGGTTAAAAATCATTAGTAGAAAAACTCCAGTTCCAATCACCAATACAGAGAGGGAAATTACAGCAAATGCTTTTTTAAGTGTTTCATTCGTTAGTTGCCTTCTGAATACTTCTACTTTGGTTTTACCCGAAGCAATGCTAAATGTATTGAGCATTGCCACTGCGAACGTACTGGTTTTCAAACCCCCTCCTGTAGATCCCGGAGAGGCTCCTATCCACATCAGAAAAAGATAAATCAAGATGGTAGGAACGGCTAATTCCCGCATATCCACGGTATTGAACCCCGCAGTTCTGGGGGTCACGGAACCGAAAACAGTGGTGACAAATTTACCATACGGACTAAGCCCTTTTAGCGTAGCATCTTGCTCAGCAATCGCATACACGACCATTCCGATTACCAGGAGAATCCCTGTAGTATAGACTACCAGCCGTGTATTGACACTGGACACCCTCGGGCTGTGCCGGTACTTTTCTATGCCTAGGATACGTTTTCCTGTACCGATGATTACATGCTTGAGGTAGGAGTAATAGTTTAATACCACAGGAAAGCCTATTCCACCGAGCACAATAGCCAGAGCTATAGCTAAATGCATATTGTAAGCTTGCCGGAATCCTTCTTCATATAATCCACTGCTCAGTGTAGAAAAACCGGCATTGCAAAAAGCTGAAATTGCGTGGAAAAGAGAAAAAAACAAATGATCCCCCCGACCTGTAAATTGTGCAGCATCGGTAAATTGATAGATCATAAACGCACAAATTCCTTCCACTAAAACCGTAAAAGAAATGATTTTAAACAGGGTCGTGTAAATTTCATTTACATTGTTTTCATTGATATAATCCCGAATGAAAAGCCTATTTTCTATGGAATAGCTTCCTTTAAAGAAAAAGCCGAAGAAACTTGTGAAAACCATGATTCCAAGTCCCCCGATTTGGAACAAAATCATTATGACTACCTGACCAAAAAAAGTGAAATCCTTAGCTGTATCCAGTACTATCAGACCTGTCACACAGACTGCGGAAGTAGAAGTAAACAGCGCATCTATAAAGCTGATACTCTCGGTGCTGGCTTCAGGCAGACTTAAAAGTCCAGCTCCCACTATAATAAGTAGTACAAAAGAGAGAATAAATACAAGAGAAGGACTGAGTTTGAGCTCATTTACGGTAAGGCTAAATTTGCTTAGTTCTATGAAAAACAGAACGATTACCAAGCCATTAATGAGATGATAGTGACCAGTGAACGCCAATATAAGTTGCGTTGTTTCATCTCCCAGTACATTCCAACGAATTAATGCCGTACATATCAATACCACCGAAAGAAGCAATTCGAGTATTACTCTGGCAGGAATGAAGGATTTTTCCAGTAACAAAACTTTTATAAAGTAGCCCATTCCGATTAACATCAGTGAGGCGGTAAAGAGCATTGAAGTTGCGACCTGATCTTGTGGGTCTATTGAATAGCCCAAATGAAAAAGTAATATTCCAAAAGCTAGAAAACTGCTAACCTGAACTACTTTTTCTTGGGTTTTAACCACCTTTTTCAAAAAGATGATATTTCGATCAGGGTTAGAAAAGATTTTCAGCTTGAAGTTCATGCTTGGGTAATAGGCTTTTGAAAAATATCAATCATTCTTTGAGGGCTTATTTTGGAAGAAGGTAAAAATCCCATCTTTCGGGTACAAAAGTAATTTCTTATCCAGATTTTGTGAAGAGTATATACTTGATCTGCCGCTGAAAAGGTAGGCTATCATGCATGCAATTCCCAGAAATATTCCGCTTTCGTATCCAAACAGCTCCATTCCCATCACTGTACATGCCATCGGTGTATTGGTTGCTCCCGAAAAAACCCCCACAAAACCCATTCCCGCAAGAAGAGCAAGGGGAAGGGGAATCCAAGGGGAAAGTGCATTGCCCAGCGTCGCTCCCGTGAAAAATAGAGGAGTGACTTCACCGCCCTTGAATCCTGCTCCCAAAGTAAAACTAGTCAGGCCTGTTTTTGCCAGCCAGTCGTACCAGGGCAGGGGTGTTTCAAATGCCTCTACAATCCTTGGAACGCCTAAACCAATGTAGGTAGTATTGTCCGAAATATATACAAATCCCGCTATCAAGAGTCCGCCTATGACCGGACGAAGTGGAGGATAGGTGATGAAGTTGGAAAATTGATGAGAAAAAAAATGAGTGCTCTGGGCAAATAATCTCCCGGAAAGACCAAAAGCTATTCCCGCCGGAATGATCCATAGTAGATTGGCCAAAGTAGGTGGAGGAACTAGGTCAATAGAATAATGGGTATGCCCGACACCAAAAAAAGATGCGCAAACCCAATTGGCCACTAAAGCTGTCCAGAAGGCTGGAAAGAGTGATTTCCAGCGAATTTTTCTATGATGCATCCATTCTAAGGCAAATATTGCTCCTGCAAGAGGCGTCCCAAATATCGATGCAAATCCTCCGGCAACTCCCGCAATTAAAATGATTCTACGATTTTCGGGATTAAGGTGAAAATATTTCGTTAATTGATCAGCAAGAGATCCTCCCATTTGCACCGCAGTACCTTCCCTTCCTGCGGATCCTCCAAATAAATGAGTCAAAATCGTCCCAAATAGCACAAGAGGAGTCATTCTGAGGGGAATTGGCTTTTCTGTTTTGTAGAGCTCATCTAGGAGAAGATTGTTCCCTTTCACAGAATTTTCTCCATAGTGATAATAGCTCCATCCGATCACAAAGCCTGCAATGGGAAGTAAAGCAATGATCCAGAGATGAGATTCACGATAAGCTGTAGCCCAATTTAATGAGATAAGAAAAACAGCAGAGGCAGCACCGGAAAGCAGACCAACTAAGAGGCTCAATAGGGTCCAGAGTAGGATGTACCGAAAAATAGAAGTGCTGTTCAAACTGAGATAATCAATAAGTTAGGCCAAATTAGGAATAGATATTGGATTTAGTAAAGTACACCTAGCCTTATATTTGGCAGAGGAGGCCAACTTATTTGGAAGTTCTAAGGTTATCTAAGTATAATTCACCCAACTATGAAAAATATTCTTATTTCCGGAGGTTCTGGTCTTATTGGCCAGAAAATTACCCAGCTACTGGAACTGAAAGGATATTCAGTGGCATGGCTTAGCCGATCTCAGCAAAAGCAAAAATCTTTTCTATGGGACGTAGAAAACCAAAACATAGATCCAGAAGCAGTTGAATGGGCAGATGCCATTATTCATCTGGCAGGTGCCGGAGTTGCTGAAAAGCGATGGACAGATGAGCGCAAGAAACTTATTCTGGATTCCAGAGTTCGGAGCACCAGGTTGCTGTATAATGCCATTGAGAATGCTACTGCAAAGCCGAATGCTTTTATCTCTGCCTCTGCTGTGGGCTATTATGGGTTCGATACAGGAGCTTCTCTGATGGACGAAACCCAGGAATCCGGTTCCGATTTTCTCGCCAAAGTAGTGGTGGCTTGGGAAAATGAAGTGAAGAGAATGGAAGAACTGTATCTGCGCACAGTGATGTTGCGGATAGGAATAGTGCTGGATGCGGAAGGTGGGGCGCTGGGAGAAATGATGAAACCGCCCATTGCTGCGCCACTCGGAAAAGGTGATCAGTGGATGAGCTGGATTGCTATTGAGGATCTGGCGAGGATGTTTGTGTTTGCCTTGGAAAAGACTACACTACAGGGTGTATTCAATGCGGTGGGGCCCAATCCTGCAACTAATCAGCAGCTAACCCAAGCCGCTGCCAAAGCCAAAGGGAAACCTTATGTGGGAATTGGAGTGCCGGGCTTTGTGCTGAGACCTGTGCTTGGAGAAATGGCCGCAATGGTACTCGGAGGCAATCGTGTATCTTCTCAAAAAATCCAAAAGGCTGGTTTTGAATTTGAATGTCCTGATTTAGTACCTGCACTGAAGTATATCTATAGTGATTGAACGAATAAGTTAACAAGTGGATTTCAAACGCATTTCAAATCCTTTTTCCCCTACCGATCAAAAACCAAAGTATAGTTCCCACGAAGGGTAATAAAATCACAATGATTATCCATATTAATTTGTCATTTTGATTGGCAAAGTTGCTTATGATCACATCATAGATCGTGAATGCATAAATGGCCAATCCGATTATTCCAAGTCCAAACATTTTAAGAGGATTAAGTTGTTTTTGTACCTTTGCCCATAGCGAGATATACTACCGCCCCGATAACTTGCGCAAAAAGAATAATCACAATCCAGATTATTTTCATATTAGGATCTTTAAATTCTGACCGCAGGATATCCACCAGACAATAAATCCAAAGGATCGTATAGATAAGGCCAAATAAAAGGAAAATAATACCTCCACCGCCTATATTTTGAATAAAAAGAAGTGACATTTAGTTGTTTTGTGAAGTATGGTTAGTTGAAAATCCTGGATTAAACTTTCTGAAATTATTTTTGGACCTTCTATTCATACTGAGGTATAAAAAAGTCCCAATTACAGGTATAAATAAAATAATAAGAGCCCAGATCAGTTTCATAGGATTTTCTTTGAAATCAGAGCGAACCATATCTACCAGGGCATAAATCATAAAGGTGAAATAGCTGATCATCACCGAGAATGTTACTACTTGCCAATAAACTAGCCCATTTCCGGGAGATATTAAATCCATATGTTCTCTTCAGTTATTTTTACCATTGAACCAAAATAGCTTTTTTTGCTTAATTAAAGTAGGAATTTAGCCAAAAGTTAACCCCCAAATCTCTATGAAAAAAAGCCTGCTTTCGCTGCTTTTGTCCTTTTTTACGCTGTATACGTATGCGCAGGTCGACTTGAGCTACTATTTACCAACTGGATATACCTATGACGAATCTATCCCTACACCAAAGGAAGTGCTGGGATATGAAGTGGGAGAATGGCATGTGAGCCACGATCAGCTCGTGATGTATATGAAGGCTGTAGCTGATGCATCAGACCGGGTGACTTTCGAAGAGATCGGAAGAACCTATGAGAAAAGACCTCAGGTGATGTTGACCATTACTTCTCCTGCCAATCTTGCGAAGATTGACCAGATTAAGGATGAACGTAAAAAACTTCGTGATGCTGGAGCCACAGTGGATATTGAAAAAATGCCAATAGTAATGTTTATGGGATATTCGGTACACGGGAATGAGCCTAGTGGAGCCAATGCTGCTCTTTTGGCGGCTTATCATTTTGCTGCCGCAAGGGAAATAGAAGGTGATTTGGACAACATGGTTTTGCTATTGGATCCTGCTATTAATCCCGATGGACTCAACCGCTTTGCGTCTTGGGTGAATTCGCATAAGTCATATAACATGAATGGTGATCCAAATAATGTGGAGTTTAGCGAAGCATGGCCAAGAGGTAGGACGAACCATTACTGGTTTGACTTAAATCGGGACTGGCTACCTGTTCAGCATCCGGAATCCAGAAACCGTGTTCGGATTTTTCAGGAATGGCTTCCTAATATCCATCTGGATTTTCATGAAATGGGAACAAACAGTACCTTCTTTTTCCAGCCTGGCGTACCTGCAAGAATGCATCCCCTTACTCCTGAGAAAAATTTTGAGTTGACCGAGAAGATTGGAACCTATCATGCGAAGGCCTTTGATAAGATAGGCTCTCTGTATTTTAATCAGGAGAGTTATGATGATTATTATTATGGAAAGGGATCAACTTATCCTGATGTCCAGGGGTCGATTGGGATTTTGTTTGAGCAAGCCAGCTCTAGAGGACATTTGCAAGAAAGCGTGAATGGTATGTTGAGCTTTCCTTTTACCATCAGAAATCAATTCACAGCTAATCTTTCATCTTTTCAGGCGGCCAAGGAAATGCGCCAAGAATTGAATCAATTCATGAAGGGTTTCTACAATGACATTCAAAATGAAGTTGACGCCGACCCAAACAAAGCATATATTTTTGGAAGTATAGGAGACGATGCCAGAAGTTATCATTTAGCAGATTTGATTCTGCAGCACGACATACAAGTCTTTAGTCTGAATGATGATATCACTGTAAACGGCGCAGACTTTAAGAAAGAGAATTCTTTTATTGTCCCGGCAGATCAGCCTCAGTACAGATTGATCAAGGCAATGTTTGAGACAAGAAATACATTCACCGATAGCTTGTTTTACGATATATCTGCATGGACGTATCCTATGGCTTTCAACTTGGATTACATGGCACTGAACAGTCAGATTCTAAATCTGGCAAGTGTAAATGAAATCACAAAAAGTTCTATTGCGTTGGCTCCGGGAGAGGTTTTGGGCGATGTGGGTGCATATCAATACGCTATGGAGTGGACGGACTATTATGCTCCTAAGGCCGCCTACAAATTGATGAATGCAGGTTTTCAGGTTAGAGTCGCAACTGGAGAATTTACAACTGAAGATGCCAAGAGTTTTGGAAGAGGCACTTTATTGATTGGTAAAGGAGACAGTGGACTGGATGATCAGGCTTTTTATGATAAGCTGTCTGAAATAGCGGCGGAATCTACTGTGGATATCTACGGGCTGACTTCAGGATATACCGGAGGTCTGAATATAGGTTCACCGAATATAGTGCCTTTGGATAAACCGGAAATCGCTTTGCTCGTAGAAGGGGGAATAAATAGCTATGAGGCAGGTGAGATCTGGCATTTGTTGGATCAGCGCTATGAAATGCCGATCACCTTATTGTCCATGGATAGAATAGGCGGCAATACGCTGGAGAGATACAATGTTATTCTAATGCCTGATGGAAGATACAGTAGTTTAGGAAAGAGTGGAGCAGCTACACTCAAGTCTTGGGTTACCCGTGGAGGAACGCTGCTGGCAAAAGGAGGAGCTATTCAATTTCTTGCCGAGAATGAAGTTGGAGATTTTAAGTTTAGAGAAGCAGCTGCCCCTGAAGCGGGATTGCAGAAAAGCTATGCAGACTATGACAATGCAAGAGGTGCAAAAGTGACGGGAGGCGCGATTTTCAATGCGAAGCTGGATCTGACTCATCCGATTGGCTATGGCTATCTCAATTCAGCTATCCACACATTCAGGAATGACAACTTATTTTTGGAGCCTTCAGAAAATCCGTATGCAAATCCGCTGGTTTATACAGATAAGCCTTTGGCTTCAGGATACGTTCACCCTTCAAATCTCCCGGGAATCCAGAATGGATCTGTGATTCAGATTTCGGGTGTGGGAAGAGGACGTGTTGTCGCTTTTGCGGATAATATGAATTTTCGGGCATTTTGGTTTGGGACAAATAAACTTTACATGAACGCAATTTTCTTTGGGCAAGTCATCCAAAGTGGTACAACGAGATAAGTAAACTTCAATAAATTAAATCCCGGGCCTTGATCCGGGATTTTCTGTTTCAAATTGTGCTAACTCTTTAATAAAATTTTGCGTAAGCATCCATATTCTATTCTAAAAACATCGTATGAAGACTTCTACCCGATTTTTGATTAGTTCTTTTTTTTCACTGATATGTTGTGCTGCAATGGCTCAAGACATGAGTTTTGAAGAGTATAATCCCCCTTCCACACTCAAAGTCCCAGAGCATCCGGTGCAGCGGGCTAAGTTCCCTTTTGTGGATATTCACAGTCATCAAGGAGGGATCAACGAGCAAAGAATCGGAGAACTGATTGCGGAAATGGATGAACTCAATATGGGTGTTATGGTAAATTTGAGCGGTAGGGGTTTTGGTCGGGGAGACAGCAATGCACAGCAAGAATACATAAAGGGCATGCTGAAGGAGTTCAATGCCTATGCTCCGGGGCGGTTTATGGTATTTACCAATTTAAATTTTGCAGGGTTTGGGGATGAGAATTGGACAAGGATAGCAGTTAAGGAATTGGAGGAGGATGTAGCCGCTGGAGCAAGTGGATTGAAAATTTATAAAAGCTTGGGGTTGAATGTAACTGATATTGAGGGGAAGAGAGTGCCTGTAAATCATCCCGATTTGGATGCTGTATGGGACAAAGCCGGAGAATTGGGAATTCCCGTGATCATCCATTCAGCTGATCCTGCCCAATTCTGGCAGCCAATGGATCCTACCAATGAGCGGTGGCTGGAGCTGAAGACTCATCCAAACCGCCAACGAGGAGCTGATAATCCCGCACCCTTTGAGCAGATTATGGCTGAGCAGCACGATGTGTTTGCGAAGCATCCGGAGACGACTTTTATCAATGCGCACATGGGCTGGATGGCTAATGATCTGGAGGCAGCTTCTGCCCACTTGGAGAAATATCCGAATGTAAACTTTGGCATCGGCGCCGTGATCGCAGAGTTTGGACGGCAGCCGAGAAGAGCGAAGGAATTTTTTGAAAAATACCAAGATCGCGTACTGTTCGGAAAGGATGCTTATAACAAGGAGGAGTTTTATACTTATTTCCGTGTCCTTGAGACGGAGGATGAGTATTTTCCTTACTACAAAAAGTACCATGCTTTTTGGGCTATGTATGGTCTAGGACTATCTGATGAGGTTTTGAAGAAGTTGTATTACAAAAATGCGCTGCGGATTGTACCGGGAATGGACAAGAATGTTTTTCCGGATTGATGGGGGTGTTTTCCCGCAGATGGCCGCTGATCTGTCCCGCAGATAATCGCTGATTGAAAACGCTGATCACCGCTGATTTTGGACTTTGTCTGTCTACAGTTCTTTCATCCCCGATTCTTATTATGTAAAGCAGCTTGACATAGCATCACGTATATGTAAAGAGAATCGAAAAATCTTTTGACTATGTAAAAAAACTATAGCTTTTCTTTACTGCCGCAAATTATCTTAATAAGCTGGCAGAAGATGGAGTACTGCGAAAGGAGAAACTGGGCACAGGGAATTACTATGTAAATGAGAAGCTGTTTTCCTTACTTTCAGTTAGCTCCTAGCGTAAGGGTTAATGGATTCTGTGTCCGCACAGGTCACAGAAAATTCAACTGGGTAAATTATAGACGAAACAAATAGGCAGATTGATGAGTCCGATATTCCAAGAAAAGAAGCTCAGAATAAAAGCGACACTAAAATACCTAGTCGTTCTGATTTTGGTATTGCTGGTGACGATCTTTCAGGATTATTTGCATTCACGGTACAATGCTTATTCCTTTTATGCCTCAGAATCCTTTCTTTTTAATATGTTCTGGATTCTGATTCTACCGGTGGCCCTTATCTTCAAGAGAGCCTTTACAAAGAATGCCACTCTGGCCCGAATACATGTGCTATGGGTAAAAAGGATTATTTTCATCCTCCTCGCCTCTTTTTTACACATCCTACTTTTTGCGGGGATGGTCCATGTGGTTTCTGCACTATTCTATGACCATACCTTTAGCTTTTTCGCAAACCTTAATTATACGATTGCACAGGATTTGTATAAATACTTGCTGATTTATTCGGTGCTTGCATTGGTGCTGTTGCGTAGGGAGAGCTTGAAAGCTGAAGAAACGGCTAAAATAAACCAGCTGAAACGGATAATTGTGGATTCAGGAAGGAGTAAAAATGTTATCAAAACCGAAGAGATTTATTATATCAGGGCAGAAGTACCCTACGTTGCTATTCATACTTCAGAAAAGAAATATTTCCAAACAACTACGCTCAAGTCAATTTTAGAGCGTCTACCGCCGGAGAAATTTGTAAGAGTTCACAAATCCACGATCATTAATCTCAGTAAAGTAGTGTCGTACAAATCACGCTTAAACGGTGACTATGATATCCGGCTATCCAATGAGCAGGAGCTTCGGTTGAGCAGAAATTATCTCGATAACTTCAGGCAGAGATTTACCTCACATCAATCGTCTTGAGGTAATTTATCCTCTGCTGGGGTGATTTGATTTTTTAGGGGGACGAATTTTTCTAAACTTTTGGAAAAAGCCAAACTATGAAATCGAGCATGTCGAAGACGACACACACTGGGATGATTATCCCATATGCGAGATTCCATGTGACCATTGAAAAACAATTATAAACACATGAAAAATCTCACTATCGCCATTCTAATGTTACTCCTGCAAGTTAGTTATGCCTGCCAAAGTCAAACAAACTCTTCTAAAAATGACCGATTCGTCGGTGGGGGCTATGAAGGCTGTGAAGCTATTTTTGAATTTGGAGATAAGAAGCTTAGTCCTGTAGATACCCTCCCTCTTTATTTCGAAAATAAGCCGAAATTGGAAATAATCGGCAGCGTATTTCATAAAGACGGAAAAACTCCTGCTGCCAATGTGATTATCTATATCTATCACACCAACAGGAAAGGAGAATATCAAACCTGCGGAAATGAAAAAGGCTGGGCAAAGCGTCATGGTATTATTAGAGGATGGGTGAAAACAGATAAGGATGGGAAGTATACTTTTTTCACGTTTAGGCCAGGGGCATATCCGACTAGAGATGAGCCTGAGCATATCCATGCCACCATTAAGGAACCGGGAAAAACTGCTTATTATCTTGATGACTTTGTGTTTGAGGATGATCCGATCTTGACCCTTGAAATGAGGAGAAAAATGGCTAATAGAGGCGGATCCGGTATTATGAAACCAATCCAAGTCCATGATATGCTTACGATTCGCAGGGATATTATCCTAGGTCAAAACATTCCCGACTATGAGTAAAAAGATGGGATGTCGCCTAGATTGACCTAAATAAATAAAGCATGGACTCACTCAGAATCGTTCTGAGTGAGTCCATGCTTCTTTTTGGTTTTTTACTTCTAGAACTTTAGGCTCAAGCCCAACATAAAGTTGGTGCCGGCCATCGGGTAGTAGTAATTCTCTGTCACCAATTCCTTTTGGCTTTCACCAGGCACGAAATAACTGAAAGTATAGCCGTTTGGCTCGTACATTTCATTGAAGATATTATTGACCATCAGGTTCAGTTCAATACTTTTGAAATACCTCGGTTGAACCGAATAACTCACGCGGAAATCGTTCGTCAAGAAAGCATCCAATGCGCGGCTGTCATTTCCGGTATTGTCCAGAAACTGTTTGCCTACATACTTGCTCATCCAGTTCAGGGATAAATTTTTCACCGGTTTAAATTCGATTATTGCCGAGGAAACCACATTTGGAGAAAAGGCGATGTCTGTGTCTGAGTAAGAAATCTGTTCCTGGGTAAACTCATCCGTGCTGTAATCATCTATGTATTCAGTAAATTCCTTGATCTTATTTTGGCTCAAAGCCAAATTAGCACCAATAGTCCACCGCTTTGAAAGTCTATAAGCACCATCCAGTTCTATTCCTGCACGGTAAGAATTAGGTACATTTTCCCGGATATAGGCACCTACATTATTGATCTGCCCGGTAAGGATCAGCTGATCCTTATAGTCCATGTAATAGAAATTTGCATTGTAATTGAACTTGCCGCTTTGCGCTCTGATTCCAGCCTCTACATTGTTTAGCCGTTCAGCTCTGGGGACTTCGGTAATTGGATTGTCTGTAAAGTCAGCCCGTGTAGGTTCACGGTTTGCCACAGCATAGCTTGCATACAAGGTTTTGTCATTTTTCTCATAACTCATCCCCAACTTGGGATTGAAAAAGGTGTACTTTTCTTCTCCATCCACAATTCTCCCATCGTCATTCACCCCCACAAAGGAGTAATCGATCCCTCTTACCTGCAGGTCTCCAAAGAGATTTAAACCGGCAGAAACTTCGTGAGTAGCTTTGAGGTAGATGTTTCGATCATCTTTGACCGCATTGTTGTCATAATAGCGATCCCGGATGTCAGTATTTCCGGCGATTCTGGCCCAGATGATTTCTCCAAAGTGATCCCCATCGTAGCGGTTGGCTCCACCACCTAAAGCTACATCCCATTTTCCATTGTCAGAGATATAGTTAATAGAAGCAACGGCACCGTAGAAGTCATTGTCCAACCATCGCCTCCGGATAATATCTGTGCTGCTGATCGTAGAATCTCCGATGATGACATCGGGCAGGTTATAGCTGGAAAAGTCATCATCTTCCCTATATTGCTCATAATATCCGCGACCATAAGTGTAGTGCAGCGCACCATTTACTTTCCAATTGCTGCCTAGTTTACCTGCGTATATTAATTGGTAGTGATCCTGCTGATAATTGTCGGTCTCATTTTCGTAAGTGTAGTAATTGAAGGTTCTGTCCTCTTCAAGTTTTGATTCTGGTAGCCCATACCAGCTTTGGTAAGTTTTTTCTTTTCCTGAGAAAACATTCATCTTTAGGACATGATTTTCTCCATAATATCCTGCGGAGACGAAGTAGGAACTCAAGTCTGAAGAAGCCCGGTCTACATATCCGTCAGAGGCTATTTTTGAAAGGCGGGCATCCACCGCAAAGCGATTGTTCAAAAGCCCTGTTCCTACCTTAACTGTATGTTTTCGCGAATTAAAGGAACCAACTGAATTGTCAATTTGTGCATAGGCATCATCCTGTCTTGTGTCCGTTTGGAAGTTTAAACTTGCACCAAAAGTAGCTGCACCGTTTGTGGAGGTTCCCACCCCACGCTGAATCTGGAGATTATCCACAGAAGAGGCGAAGTCAGGCATATTTACCCAGAACACACCATGGGATTCCGCATCATTCATGGGGATACCGTTTACAGTTACGTTGATCCGACTTTGGTCTGAACCGCGAATTCGCATTCCTGTGTAACCGATCCCTGCGCCGGCATCAGAATGTGTAACTACCGAAGGGGTAAAATTAAGCAACATTGGAATGTCTTGTCCAAGATTCCTTATGGCGAGTTCTTCCTTAGTTATCTCCTGAAAGGTGGTGGGAGTACTTTGGGATGCCCGGGTAGCTGATACGATAAATTCCTCCGTCATCAGATCTGTCGGGTTTAATCGTATGTTAAGTTTTCCGGAAAATGGCACCTCCAGCGTCTGCTTGAATGTGCTGTACCCGATATAAGAAACGCGTAGTTCTAGTTTCCCTTCTTGCAATTTATTTATGGTGAAAAGACCATTTTCGTCAGTTACACTGCCTTTACCCTGGTTTTCTGCCCATACTGAGGCTCCTACTAATGCTTCGCCGGATGATGCGTCCATCACTGTTCCGCTGAGGCTTTGTTGTGCCCAAGCTGAAATTGAGCCCAAGAATAAAGCCAGTCCAAGAAATACTTTTTTCATGTGTAATAATTCCCTTGCGGGAGATTGAGTGAAACATTGGAAAGCTTTAGGGAAGCTTGCCGTTTTTTGTTTACCCTGCCGCATTGGCAAAATCCAGAAACCGGCTAGATTTTTTGATTTTGCTGCTTGCAACGTTTGTTCATTTCCCTTCGCCGGCATTACCCGGATCAGGTCGTATGGGTATGATCTCAGCCCGTTTTGTTAAGGCACCCCCTATGATCTAATAGCAAAGGTAGTGGTGAAAAGTTGCTTAGCAAATCAGGGGAGTGGAAATCCGTTTTTGACTAGTCATAAGACACCGGTTAGTTAATAAGCCTTTCCTTTCCTTTTTTTACGTTTCTCTCGATTCTTTTTCCTAAATTTCTAACCAAACCCTATTAACCTATGAAAATTTACAAATTGCCTTCGGGCACACTTTTGCTTAATGGAACTGAAGCTTTTTTCGGCCCGGAAATAAATTGGGATGCCCTACTGGCTCGAGAAGACCTAAAAGATTACCTGAATAAGGAATCGAAAACGTGGAAAACCCTTTCTCCGGAAGAAGGCTATGAATTGATTGCGAAGGGAATTTTGGCACCGATGGGAAACCAGGAAATTTGGGCGGCAGGGGTGACTTATTTCCGTAGCCGAACAGCTAGAATGGAAGAGTCTCAAGATGCCGGTGGAGCGGATTTCTATGACAAAGTCTATAATGCAGATAGACCGGAGTTGTTTTTCAAAGCAACTGCTAGTCGGGTATCGGCACCCGGAACTACGGTAAATATCCGAAAAGACTCTACCTGGGATGTGCCCGAGCCGGAACTGACTTTGGTGATTTCTCCCTCGGGAAAAATTCAGGGGTACACCTGCGGGAATGATATGAGTAGTAGAAGCATAGAAGGGGAAAACCCACTCTATTTGCCTCAGGCGAAGGTTTATGCAGGTTGTGCGGCGATTGGCCCCTGTCTTTTTATCACGGATAAAGCCATCGAAGAAACGGCTACCATCCGATTGGAGATTTTCAGAGAGGATGTTTTGGCATTTTCAGGGGAAACAGCCCTGACCCAGCTGAAGCGTAAACCGCAGGAATTGGCGGATTGGCTTTTCCGTGCGAATACTTTTCCAATTGGCTGCTTTCTGATGACAGGAACGGGAATCGTACCGGATGACTTTACACTCGAGGTGGGAGACAAAGTGAGAATTAGTATCGATGAGATTGGAAGCTTAGAAAATTTCATCGAAAAGATCTGATCTGTAGCGTTTTGAGGAGGTGTTTCGTAAGGGATATATATGCTGGTCTTTTCTATAAATCCAAATTTTATGAAGTCATCTATATTTAGTCTATTTGCTGCCTTTTTCTTGTCAGGAGAGTAAGATCTGGAGTTTTGGGTAGACGGCGGCTGGAGTGTAAGCTCCCGTAAAAAGTAAAATCTTAAACCATAAATCTTATCAAACCTAATTGCTATGAAAAAGTATTTATTTGTCGTTTTACTTTCATTTGTTTTTCTCGCATGTGAAAAGTCGGATAACCCTGATGTATCAAAAATGCCGCAGGAATGGACTTTGATAGGCTATAAAAGTGCTTGGGTTGCTGATCCACAACTAATGCCAATAACCGATACGGTTTACAACTATAGGTTGGAGAAAAACGGTTCATTTGTGAAAAACATTGGAACGCATCGTTTGACCGGAACCTATGAAGTGGATAATACCACAAGCGATAGAACTTATATTTCGCTGAATTATGACGAGGAATCCCTTAAGCTTAATGAAGAATCAGGGAGAAACCTTATTCATTATTGTGGGCAGAATTATGAGCCATTTGCAGTATTGGATCCCACGACTATATCCGGCAGCTGGAGTGAATGTGATGGACCCAACTTGATTTTCCGGAAGAGATAAAATAAAGTCTTAGGACATTTCTTTTACTTAGCTCTGTAGATCCTACGGAAAAGTGGTGAATATTAGTCCCTTCTCCTTTCCACCGATGCTATAGTAAATGAATGGTCTGCTTTCCACCTTCGTTTTATGACTCAATTTTTCCAACATAAACTTCGTTTGCCGTCATTTCCTTCGGGGTATCACCTGATCACCGAAGAAGTAGAAGATGCTATACCGGAAATAGCCCTCATCAAAACGGGCTTTTTACAGGTATTTATCCAGCATACTTCGGCCGCCTTGACTATCAATGAAAATGCTGATCCTACTGTGAGAAGGGACTTTCAGATGTTTGTAAATGAATTAATTCCAGAATCTTATCCACGTTTTATCCACACTTATGAAGGGCCGGATGATATGCCGGCGCATATTAAAGCCAGTTTTTTTGATACCGGCCTCCAAATTCCCATTTCCGGTGGAAAACTTGCCATGGGAATTTGGCAGGGAATTTACCTGTGCGAATTCCGTAGAAACGGTGGGAGTAGAAGTTTGATGCTCACGGCTTTTGGGGAAACTAACTAGAACCTTATTCTTTTTTAGCTTCAATTTTCACATGCGCCCCTGTCATCAAGATTCTTCGAAATCCTTCTTTGGTATCTGAGCTTACTTCTTTGCCCAGAACTTTCATCTTTGAGAATTCCTCGGGAAGTTCAATAGAAATACCCGCTTTCTTTTGGCTTTGGTTAACTTCTACGACGATTTGATTATCATCGGAACTAATAGTAATGTTAAGCTTATTATCCTCGATCCATAGACTCTCGACAGTAACTTCTTTCCAATCTTTCGGGAAATTTGGACGAATATAAGTTACTCGATTTTCTGCGTCCCCATGAATTCCCATCAACAGCAAGCTCATAGGTTGAATCAGCTCCCAGGAAGGATTGATATGTCTTGGTTTGTCTTTATCCAATAAAAATAACTGCCTGTCGATTTGAGAAATAAATTCCCTACTAAGCTTACTGAGGACTAGAAGAAGCTCATCCGGATTACTTACTGCGCTTGTAGGTCCACCGGTGTTAGTAAATTGATATAAACCAACCGTATACTTTCCCCAGTCGTAGGCATCCTGAATTTCTTGATCAGGAATTGTGATCTTGGCAGTTTTAGTCAGAGAATCTATCCGTGCAAAATTTTCATCCCAATCTGAAAAAAGATCAGCTCGAAGATCAGCCAAGGTTTGAATAGCAGTGAATTCATTTTGATCTGACCCGGCGATGAAAATGGGAATTACCTGTTCGTCCCGTGGAGCCAATGTCAGGGAAACTTCAAATCCTGCACGGGCTCCCAATTCGGATACTTGGGTAATACAATCTGAATTAATAGGGT
The DNA here is from genome assembly GCF_014838715.1 of Algoriphagus sp. Y33. Taxonomy (NCBI): domain Bacteria; kingdom Pseudomonadati; phylum Bacteroidota; class Cytophagia; order Cytophagales; family Cyclobacteriaceae; genus Algoriphagus; species Algoriphagus sp. Y33. Next base: position 5,239,249 of record NZ_CP061947.1, read on the forward strand.
TCAAGTTCAGACCCACAGCACTTCCCCAGACTACATACCAATCATTTTCATTATCCTTGGCGGTGAAAATTCCAGTCATTTCATCGAAAATAATGCGGTCATCTGAATTGTTTCCGAAGGTGCTATCCATCAATATGCTGGGTTTGAGATCTGTATTGGCTTGAAATTGGAACTGGATGTTTTTTGGAGAATTGCCCACATTCTTAATGTAATAAAGCAACGTGGCTCCTAGTTTATCTTGGCTGAGAATTTGGAGTTGATGTATTTCCAAATTCTCTTCATCAAGTTGAAAATGTGTTTTCGCAGCAAAAGGATATTCAATGAAGCTATCCGGAGAATTTAGGCAGATTAATTCAGTTTCCCTTTTGACAGCAGCGGAGAAACCACTCAATAGTTGTATGGTTTTCAAAGAAATAGCGTGTTGCTTTCCGCTGATTAAGATTTTCTTATTTCCCAATGAGAATTCGGATGCGTCATTGACCTCGACAGAAGGCAATTTTTCCAAACTTTTCAAAAGAAGAGCTTCCTCGGATTGCGGTCTCTTACAGGCAAAATTCAGTAAAGAAAGAGTGAGAACAGCGAAAAGGTAGCGGAACATGACATACTGATTTTGCCTTAAAACTACATTGTTTTGCCAACTTCTCTCCATGTTACCAGTTTCACGTTGTTCTTTTCTATTAATTCTCTGGCTTTATCACTGGTGAAGAAATCATAGTCTGTCTGCCTCCAGGGAGCATGGAAGGAGTCGTGTCCTTTCGTCACAGCGTTCATTTCTTCGTCATCAAAGGCTAAGTGGATAAGAATCACATTCAGTCCCGGCTGGATATTGTTTAGCGCATCTGAGTAAAAAGTCTCCATTCCTGATGCATAATCTTTTGACTCAGCCATAATAACCTTGTCGACTAGAGGAAATTTATCCACTTCAATTTCTGAAAAAAGCACTGGATTGTTTTTAACTATTCCATCTATCATTTGTTGGTTGATCATGGCCGGGATTTTCAGTTCCTGAGCGATTTTGAGATATGAGGCCAGGTATTCGGGGCGACCGAAAAAGACGCAGCCCATATGTGAATCCAAGTGTGTGGGAGTGATTCCCATCTGGTTTGCCGTTTTGATCTGCGCAAGGATTTCTTTCTCTACCTCCTCGGGGCTGGCATTTGCGGTTACTTGGGCACAGTCAGGATACATATGTCCCTTTTCATTGGCCAAACCCGGGACTGCTGTTCTGCCAGCTTCAGGCCCCCAGTTGAAATTAAGCCATTCATTGGTAAGGGTGATGTGGATTCCTATATCCGCATCAGGTATTTCCTTAGCCATTTCGCCCACTTCTGCAGACCATCCCGTAGGTACCATCATACTGGTGGAATTCACCAGTCCCTTTTTCATCGCATCAAAAGTTGCTTTGGTCTGAGAATGCGATACTCCCACATCATCTCCGTGAATAATTAGAAGTTTGGTGTCGGCAGGATATCCAAGCTTTTCGGCTAGGTTTTGAGAAAAGGTAATTGTAGGCAAGAATGCCAAAAGGAATAGAAAGTAGCTCAGGTTCTTCATCTTGGGTTGTTGTTTACCCTAAGATACATTTCTGATTTTTCTAAAGTTGCAGAAATTCTAATTCCTATAGTTTTTAGCCTTAATTCGAAATACCCAGATATAGCTAAAAAACGTGGTGAATACTTGAAGAATGGCTAAATAAAGCCAAGTTGAAGGCTGCGCCAAAGGCTCAAAATTTATGGTATTATTGTAATACAGCTTGGAAATAGTTAATGCTGCTAACGTAGCAGGGAGGACAACGACCAACCAGAAATTTATAAACGATCGGTAAATAAATGGTGCTTTCTTTTGGATAGAAGGACGCTTGGATGTGTGTTTTTTCATTTTGGTTCTGAATATACCCCCTGAAATGGATCAGGGTTTTTCTCTAAATTTCTTCGACTTTGGTTTGTAATCTCTATAGTACATCCAAGTGCCGAATATCACTTGAAATAGTAAAAATTTCGCATAAGTAGAAGGCAACTTAAATAAATCGGAGTCAAGTGAGCCTTGGGAAATTAGATAAGTCACGATGGCAGTGATAATTCCGGCTGGAAGGATTAAGACCAGCCAAAAATTGAAGAATGAACGGTATAAAAATGGCATGCTGTTCTGTTTCATAAGCTGGCTGTTTTCTTTGGCTATGTCAGTTCCTTTTTTTCTAGTACTCAAATTTGAACAGGTTTAAATTTGCGGGAACCGTCTTTTTTCGTTTAGATTCTAATTTGTAAAGATAATCTCCTAATTCTGCAAAGAAAGGAAAGCCAATTTCTTCATATTCATACCGGTCATCATTGAGTGTTTCGTTCTCGTTTACATAAATCGCGGCTGAGACAAAAAACTCTACACCCTTTTCAAAATCGACATAATAACTTGCATCTATCAAATGCCCATAAGCTTGTCCGGTTTTATTGAAAAGGCGGAGGTTTCTAGGGATGTCTTTTTTATCGTTTCTATCCAGATAAAATTTAGAGAAGGTATCCCAGTATTCTTGCTTAGGATATGCAGGAAAATCACTCTCAGCAGGAAGCATACTCATGTATTTCAAAACAAATGCTCTTTGATCCTCCGTGATGCTAAAACGTTCGGATTCCACAAATGACGTGGGGAAAATTATTCTTTCCACTATACCATGGAGATCTGACAGTGCAAGCTTATTCTTAAAGGTGAAATCCATTCGATGCTGCACCAGTGAATCTTCCAGGTAAAAGGCCTTTCCGATTACTGGGTTGTCGACATTTGAATAGTCAGTTTCAGTAACCCGTTCCGGAATGGTCAGAATAGTATTGCCAACTGAATCCACAAAACGAACGGGGTTGGTGATTCTATTTTCTTCTGGACTGGCCGAAAAGCTGAGCCTGTGGTTGATAATGGTTTGTTCCAGTCCTTTTTCTTTCAGTTTTTGGTTGATGTAGTCCTGTCCCAGTAATTCGTATAAGCGGTTATAGGCGTCGTTGTTTGATACCAAAAGAATCTTTTTGATGTAATGTGCAATGCTGGGAAGAGAGTCTTTGGAAGAGAAGTCTACCAAAGCCGGAACTTGGGAAGGACGGACCGAATCAATCAGCATGCTTGTCTTGGCAGTCAGACTTTCGATGTTTTGCTCTTCTAGCCACTCTAGCGCTAGTATAGCAACAGGTAATTTGACGGTCGATGCGGGATAGAAATATCGCTTATCGTCTAGATTTACTGTATAATCAGTGAACAGGGCATTGCCATGTTCGTTTCGGTCGATTTGGGTATAGATTAGTTGAACTTGATATTTTTCTACATTTTCCAGAACTTTCTTGAGTGTGGGGTAATCAGCAAGACCATCTTCAAAGGGTGTTTTTTCCTTCGGAGCGCATGAGGTGATCAGAGCAACCAAGAGTAGTAATTGTGCAAAATGCTTTATCATCGCGACAGATCTTGTAGTAGTTGATTAAGATATTTCAAGTCTTCCGGTTCATGAAATGCTGAAATCACGATTCTGTTTATACTGGGACTTTCGGGTGTAGGGTATGGAAAGGAAGAGGTTATAATTCCTGCTTTTTCCAGTTCAGCCAACCAGGTAGGGTCTGTATATGCGAATGCAGGGAAATAGCTGCTACCTAGGATTTGAGAAATATTGGCTGTTTCCTGGGCAAAAATTCTGCAGGCATCCTGTAGCCAGTCTTTTTTCTTTAAGTAGAGTTCCTCAGTGTCCAGGAATGTTTTTAGATGAGCCGGTGAGCCGGGAGAAGCCCCACCAAACAGGGGTGTTGTTTTGATTTTATAGATTTGAGCTCCACCTCCCAAAACGATTCCCGCGGGCAAGCTCAGCCCTTTTCCCAGAGAACCTGATACCAGCAAAGTGAAAGAGGGATCTAGCCATTGGCGGTAGGTGCCATATATGCTATTTCCCAACGTTCCGAAAGCGTGACTATCATCTATCAGAAGGCTTACTTTATGCTTTTGGGCGATTTTTTTCACCCAATCGTATGAATGGATTTCGCAAAGAAATGGATCTACAGCATTGCCTATTAGAAGTATTTCTCTGGGGGGAAGGGCTTCAGATTGTTCTAAACACTGATTTTTCCATTGTATAAAATTAAATTGTATAGATTGGAAATAATTGTCAGGGACTACAGCACTATGTGCATCAGGAGCTATCCATATTTCATCAGCTTCCTTATGCATTGATTTCCACGCTGCTATGCCTGCCAGATATCCCGAACTGAAAACGGCAGCGGATTCGGCTCCTGCTTTGCTAGAGAAGTAATCCTCAAACTCATCAAAAATCTCCAAACGAATATTATTGATTCGACTTTGTCCATGATTAGCTCCGAGAAGAAAGAGATTGTCTGATAGGGCATTCAGAAAAGTCTTGTCCTGTGCAATTCCCAGATAGGAGGTTCCGCTGAAATAAAGACATTCTTTACCTTGAATTGTGATTGTACGATTGATTGCCGAATTGAGGTAATGGTTTTTCAAAACGATTAATTAATTGGCGAAAATCTGAGTTTCATCCTGAAAGGACTTGAATTCCAGTGCATTGCCACACGGGTCTAGAAAGAACATAGTAGCCTGCTCCCCAACTTCGCCCTGAAAGCGGATGTATGGCTCGATCACAAACTCAATTCCGTGATTTTTCAATTTCTCGGCAAGTTCGTGCCATTCTTCCCAAGGCAAAATTACGCCAAAATGACGAACAGGGACATATTTGCCATCCACAGTGTTGCTGTGCGCCAATGCCAATTCCTCCGGTTTGACATGTGCTGAAAGCTGATGTCCAAAGAAATTAAAATCGATCCATTTGTCAGTACTTCTTCCTATTTCACAACCAAGAAGTTCTCCATAGAATTTTCTGGTTTCCGCAATATCCCGGATAGGGAAGGCTAGGTGAAAGGGTTTAAATTGACGCATAAATGTGTACTTTCGTTGTAGGTTTTTCGGCTTCAATTTAGTTGTTTATTCCCTAATTAGTATGGAGAAAGGCAAATCAGTATCATTGGTTTTGAGCAGCGGCGGAGCCCGGGGATTAGCGCACGTAGGTGTGATCGAGGAGCTTGAGAAGCGCGGATATCATATTGCCGAAATTGCAGGTTGCTCAGCAGGAGCCCTTGTCGGAGGCATGTATGCAGCGGGCAAAATGGAGGAATTTAAGGATTGGATTTGCCATTTGGATAGGTTGGATGTCTTTTCTTTGATGGATTTCACATTTTCTACCCGAGGATTTATCAAGGGTGATAAGGTATATAATGCCTTGAAAAAAGTGATTAAAGATTGCCAGATCGAAGACTTGGGCATCCCTTTCTATTGCAATGCCGTTGACTATATAAGCGGAAAAGAAGTGGTTTTTAGGGAAGGGAGTTTGTATGCCGCCATCCGGGCTTCGGGAAGTATTCCTACAGTTTTTCAACCAGCGAGGTACCATCGTTATGAGTTGGTAGATGGAGGAGTTTTAAATCCGGTACCTCTTTCACTGTTGAAGCAAGCTGATGAAAATATAGTCGTTGTCGTTGGTCTAAATGCTGCTGATTCTGAATTGGTAGTTCCTCCGAAGAAAGATTCTACAGGTAGGAAATTCATTTCTATGCCTGCATGGATGGTCGAGTATAGAAATAAAATGCGGCAATACTTTCCTGAGCAAGATAAAATAGAAAGGCCTACTTCGCTCAGTTCGATTGGACTTATGACTCGCTCGTTTGATCTGCTTCAAGACCGGTTTTCTGCCTTATTGATTGAAAAGTATCAGGTGGATGTTACTGTGCAAGTTGCCAGAAATCAAGCCGGAACGTTGGAATTTTACCGTGCGGAGGAGCTGATAGAAATCGGCCGTGAAAAAGCGATTCAAGCCTTAGACAACTGGGAAAATGGGAATCTCCGAACTGAATAAATTACTTGGAAATATAGATATCTATCTACTGGATCAGATTCTTAAAGGCAGGTTTTCGAAAGATATGAGGATTCTTGATGCCGGCTGTGGAGAAGGTAGAAATGCTGTGTATTTCATCAATGGAGGATATCAGATATTTGGAATTGATCGAGACGAAACGGCTATTCAGTACTGTAGGTATATGGCAAGCAGTCTGGACAAGAGTTACGACGTTTATCGCTTCCAAGTGGGTGGATTGGAAGAGATTCCTTTTCATCAAAAGGCGTTTGATGCAGTAATCTGTTCCGCAGTTCTTCATTTTGCTCAGGATGAATCCGCTTTCTGGCAGATGATCAGTGAAATGTTGCGCGTGCTAAAGCCCGGCGGTATTTTATGGTTTAGGATGACGACAGCTTTTGGCGGTATGTTGGAACAAAGCCAATCGGTGGGGGAAGGTAAATACTTGCTTCCTGATGGTTCCGTGAGATTTTTGTTGACTCAGAATCAGTTGGATAAATTGGAAGAAATGGGCATGAGACTTTTGGAACATCCAAAATCTGTTTTGGTACATGGTCAGCGCGCCATGGGAGTTTTTGTGATGGAAAAGAGAGGTTGAACTCTCGCCTCGGTTCGTGCGACACGAACCGAAATAAATTTGAATGTTTGTGAGACAAAAACATCGGCTATATGATGTTTATAGAAATTGGAAATATAAATTTTTAATGGATTTACAATACGGACTTGAGCTGATTGGAACTTTTGTATTTGCGATCTCCGGCGCTTTGGCAATCAGAGAGCGTGAGCACGATATGTTTGGGGCGGGATTCACAGGCTTTATTACCGCTATAGGCGGTGGGACGCTCAGGGATATTTTGCTTGATAGTTATCCGCTTGTTTGGATTGGCGATGTGAATTTTCTCTATTCAATATTGGTAGGAATCTTGGCAGCATTTATTTTTCCGAATTTCCTGAGTAAGCTCCGTAAGACCTTCTTTCTTTTTGATACACTTGGGATAGCTTTTTTTACTGTCTTGGGAGTAGAAAAGGCTTTGAGTCTGGGTGTAAGACCTGAGATTGCTGCGATTATGGGTATGTTTTCTGCAGTGATGGGCGGCGTAATACGCGACACCTTGACCAACGAAATACCCATTTTGTTCAGAAAGGAAATTTATGCTTCGGCATGCCTTGCAGGCGCAATATTCTACCTAATTTTAAATTCTTTCGGAGTTTCAAGAGATGTCAACTTGCTGGTTTCCATTGCCGTGATTATTGCGATCAGATTGCTTTCTATGAAATACAAGCTGAGCTTGCCAAGGCTTGATTAGCAAAAGTTTCACTTTTAAGTACGGCCAATTTGTTTCACCGAAATCTTGGAATGATTGGAGGAGTGGCAGACTTGTACTTATGGTAGGTTTCACCAAATTGTGCTACAAGATTTTTTTCCTCAAAATATATCCCTACAGGTAAATAGAGCAATAAACATCCTAGATGAATGGCCGAACTTAATGTGCCGGCAAACAAAAAATAGCCCAGAAAAATCAATATGAGCCCGGCATACAGTGGATGGCGGATTTTGGAATAAAGACTGGTGGTGATCAATGCTTCCTCATGTACTTCCAATGGAGCAAGACCCAGAAATCGCTTCAATGAGTAATTTTTGCTTGATTTTGTAACGATGATAGTACCAAACCCTGCCAACATGTAGCCCAGATAATCGGTAAAGACACTTTTAGATAGTAGAATGGTTTTGGGAATTACCAGCGCTTGGATTGTGATACCTAAGATTAAGAAAATAGATATCAAGGTGTAAACCAGGCGATACCATTTATAGGCATTTTCCAATTTTCCCTGCAGAATTCTTTTTAACTTGGTTGCAGCCAGAAAAGAATGAAGTGAATAGAATACGGCCCAACTCAGCCCTAGCAGCACATAATTCATTTGGGTATAGTAATTTCCAGAGTAACTAAAATTTTTATGAAAATCGGAATAATCCGCGAAGGAAAAAACCCTCCTGACAAACGAGTTCCTTTTACTCCTGATCAGCTGAAAGTTATTCAGCAGGATTATACTGGCAAGCTTAAGTTTTTTGTGCAATCCAGCCCCTTACGTGCATTTACCGATCAGGAATTTCTCGACGTGGGAATTGATGTGGTGGAAGATATTTCCGACTGTGACGTGCTATTTGGAGTGAAAGAGGTACCCATTAACCAGTTGATAGAGGGTAAGACATACTTATTCTTTTCCCATACTATCAAAAAACAGCCCTCTAACAGAAAGCTTCTTAGGACAATCTTGGAAAAGAGAATTAGACTTATTGATTATGAGGCACTAAAGGATGAGGAAGGAAGGAGAGTTGTTGCCTTTGGAAGATGGGCAGGAATCGTCGGTGCTTATAATGCTTTTTGGACCTATGGAAAGAAGACAGCTCTTTTTGATCTCAGGCGTGCGAATGAATGCAAAAACCTTCATGAGCTTCATAGAGAACTTGACAAGGTGCAGTTGCCGCCTATTAAAATAATCCTGACAGGGACAGGACGTGTGGGCAATGGGGCGATGGAGATATTGCATTCCCTGAAGATTCGGGAAGTGTCGGCACATGACTTCTTACATCTGTATTTTGATGAGCCGGTATACGTGAAATTGAGTTCTTCAGATTACAATAGGAGGAAATCTGACGGAGGGTTTGATAAGCAGGAATTCTATACTTTTCCGGAGCGGTATGAAAGTCATTTTCTGAAGTATGCAGAAGCGGGAGAAATGCTGATTTCCGGAGCTTTTTGGAATCCTGATGCTCCTCGTTTATTTGCGTTGAATGATATTGCAGGGGAGGATTTTCAGCTTTCGGTGATCGCTGATGTCAGCTGTGATGTGGGAGGGGCTATTCCCACTACAATTTCTTCCACTACGATTACCGACCCTGTGTATGATGTGGATCGTAAATCAGGCGAAAAAATCCACGCCTTTGGCAGCCAGACGAGTATCTCAGTGATGGCAATTGATAATTTGCCCTGTGAGCTACCAAGGGAGGCAAGCCGGGAGTTTGGAGTTCAGCTGATGAAATGGGTAATTCCAGCACTTATGGAAGAGAATTCAGGCATTTTGGAGGGAGCTACTATAGCTCGCGATGGAGATTTGACTATAGAGTTTATGTACCTGACAGAATTTGTAAATCAACATGAATAATCTGAATCGATTTTTAGAATCCACCCTTTTGAAGCCCACCATGAGCGCCACTGATTTGGATTTTCTGGTACGAGATGCTATCGAAGAGCAATTCGTAGGAGTATGTGTGCCGCCGTTTTGGTTGAAAAAGGTGAGAAGAGACTTAGGTGAAGAGAATATTCAATTGGTAACGGTAATCGGATTTCCCTTTGGCTATTCTGACACGGCTACCAAGGTTTTTGAAACCAGGGAAGCTATACGGCAAGGTGCCGATGAATTGGATTTGGTTTGGTCTCAGACGGCTTATCATTCGGGGATGAACTGGCCAAAGATCGAAATTGCCCAAATTGCAAAGATTTGTCATGAAGAAGAGAGAATCCTGAAAGTTATAATTGAAACCGGCAATCTGAATGAAAAGCAGATCGTAGAGGCATGCATGATCTGTCAGGATGCAGGAGTAGATTTTGTAAAAACATCCACAGGGTATGCTTCTGCCGGAGCCAAAGTAGGTGATGTTTTACTGATGCGGGAGACGTTGTCCTCTTCAGTGGGTATCAAGGCAAGTGGGGGGATAAAAACACTTGACTTTGCGCAGGATCTGATTAAAGCGGGTGCGGATAGAATAGGAACCAGTTCGGCAAAAGCATTAATGGATTCCTGGAGAAATTCTCAATCATTGCTGAAGTAGATCAGCAGAAAAGGAATGATGAAGAAAGTCAGTAGAATATAGGCAAAGCCCAAAAATCTGCTTTTTACTGATTTTTTGCCCATAAACATAGCCAAGAACACCGGAATATTTCTCAACCTTGGAAATGGCAGGAAAATAAGTGCACCAATAAAATTGAACAGAAAGTGGACAATGGCCAGTGCAATGGCCGCTTCGGATTTGTAAATAGCTGCAATCGCTGCTGTAATTGTGGTTCCTATATTGGCTCCGATAATAAAGGGAAACGCCTTTCTTACTGACACTTTTTTATTGGCGACCAGCGGAACCACCAACGAAGTAGTGACAGTACTGGATTGGACAGCAGCTGTGAAGAAAGTCCCATATAAGAAAGCCATATAGGGATTTTTGAAAATCAGCTTGTTGATGTCTTGGAAGCTATTGAGCACAAATGCTTTATAAACCGAGGTGGACAAGATCTTAATGGCTGCAAAAACCAAGAAAATCGAAAGAATCGTCGTTAGAAATGGGATGTCTATAGCAGCAGTGATCCATTCTGAAATGGGCCTAGTGAAGACCTTATTGTACACTATAGGGCCGGAATAGGGTTCATTCGGTAAAAAAAAATGTGCTATCCTGATAGATATTTTGGATAAAAAGCCGAAGTAAACTTCCAACGGCAACAAAATAATAACAGTGAAGATGTTGAAAATATCATGAAGCATGCCTGCGGATAGTGCTCGCTTGAATTGTTTTCTATTCATAATATAAGAGAGCGATACCAGCGTAGAAGTCAGGGTAGTGCCGATGTTGGCACCCATCACCATAGGTGTTGCCTGTTCCAGAGTAAGATGGCCGGATGCCACTACGGCGACTATGCTAGCTGTCACGGTGGAGCTACTTTGAATCAGCGCCGTCATCAGTAGTCCGATAAACAGGCTGACGAATGGGTTTCTGGTGGCCTGAAGTATGTTCTCAGCTACCACATTGTTCAGGTTGCTCATCGCTACAGTGAGCAGATCTATTGCAAAGATGAATAGCACGAGTGCCAAAAGCATCATCAGATAGCTTTTGGTCTTATTTACTGTGTCTTTTTCATTCTCCAAGCGCTCCATCTAGCAGATTCAGAAGTTATCCCGTTTAAGAATATTTTAGCTAAGGTTATGGGTCTAAATTGTGGGTAGAGGGGACTATCCGAGATTCCAAATTTTTAATAAAATATTGGGCAAAAGTTGAAATTTTTTTGCGAAAAACAAGGTGAAACTGTCTTTTAGAAGAGGAATTGTAGTTACTTAACAATTTGATAACATGAATAGCAATTTATCTTCTTTAATTTTGCGCGACTGACCAAAAGCCAAATCATGGCCAAGAAAAAAATAGACCAAAACATTAATCAGGATAAGCTGTCAAAAGGAGCTTATTCACTGTTTGATTTCACCAAAAAAGAGAAATCTTTTTTGATTGTGATCTGTGTCCTGATTTCTATTGCAGGATTATTAACGCCTTACACGTATGCCGCCATGTGGTTTGGGTTTGCACTGGCTGCCTATTCTGCCATTGCAAATGACAGTATCCAGACAATCGGGACATTTATTGCCTCTAATCACAACAAGAAATGGTATTGGTTATGGCTATTTATGGGGCTGATATTTGTTGGGACAGTTACTTACAGCTGGATTACCTATAACGGCGACGTTAGTTATCAACGTCTGAGCGTACCGGGCCTGGACACAGCACCTACGAGTTTTGTCTTCCTTCAGCTTGCAGCTCCAATTGTGTTGCTCATTATGACTAGGCTGAGGATGCCTGTTTCTACCACATTTCTCTTACTTAATGTTTTCACCTATAAGGCAGGCACTATTGTGAGTGTAATGTTTAAAAGTTTTGTGGGTTACATTTTGGCTTTTTCTATTGCAATAGCTGTTTGGTTTGTGCTTGAGCGATTTGTCAAAAACTATCTAAAAGGAAAACCGGCTCCCTATTGGATATACTTACAATGGATTACATCAGGAACCCTCTGGGCAGTATGGATCATGCAGGATGCAGCCAATATTGCAGTATTCCTTCCCAGACAGCTGAGTGTGATGGAATTCTCTGTTTATACAGGTTTTGTATTCATAGGATTAGGATTCCTTTTTTACATGAAAGGGGACAAAATTCAGGGAATTGTCAATGAGAAAACCAGTGTAACAGATGTACGTGCAGCGACCATTGTTGATTTTGTCTATGCGATAATTCTGTTTTATTTCAAGATCCACAGCAATGTTCCGATGAGCACAACTTGGGTATTCATTGGCTTGCTGGGAGGTAGGGAAATTGCAATTGCTCTCGGAAAGCACGCCAAAGCGGAGAAACGAAATGCTTGGCTTTTTAGGGCATTTAGATTGGCACGGAAGGACGTTTCCAAAGCATTTATTGGCTTGGTAGTATCTTTGATTCTTGCTTTCATCATTAATGACGGTGTGAGAAACGAAATTCTGGACTTTTTCTAGGCCATTTTGGAAATAGAACTTTACAGTCACGATTACTTCATGAATGAAGCCCTCAAGCAGGCCAAGCAAGCTTTCGAAGAGGGCGAAATTCCTGTAGGTGCAGTGATTGTGTCTAAAAATAGGATTATTGCCAAAGCGTACAATCAGACAGAGAGACTCAATGATGTAACTGCCCATGCCGAGATGCTTGCGATCACTTCCGCGGCTAATTATATGGGGGCAAAGTACCTGAATGATTGCCGATTATACGTGACCTTGGAACCCTGTGTGATGTGTGGAGGAGCACTTTTTTGGTCACAAATTAGCGAAATTCATTATGGCGCATCTGATCCTAAAAGAGGGTATTTGCAAAGCAATCCGGGGATATTACACCCTAAGACAAAAGTCTTTTCGGGAAGCCTTGGCTTAGAATCAGAAAAGCTTTTATTCGAATTTTTCCAAAAACTGAGAAAATAAAAGGAAATTGATTTCATAAGAACCTTTTTCAGGTAGTCTTGGTTGCTAAGGCAGATTATTTGTATGACTTTTAATCAATCTTTTAACCTTAAAATTTAAACAAAATGGCTTTCGAACTTCCATCTTTACCTTACGCCACTACGGCTTTGGAACCGCACATTGATGCAAAAACCATGGAAATCCACCATGGTAAGCACCACAATGGATATGTAACTAATCTAAACAATGCGATCGCCGGAACTGACCTGGAGAGCAAATCGTTGGAGGAATTGCTTCAAGTAGCTGGGTCAAATACAGCGGTAAGAAATAATGGCGGTGGTCATTATAACCACAGCCTATTCTGGAAAATCATGTCACCGACAGGTGGAGGAGCACCGACTGGCGATTTGTCAAATGCCATCAATGCCAAGTTTGGCAATTTTGATGCATTCAAAGAAGTATTTAATAAAGCAGCAGCTACCAGGTTCGGTTCTGGCTGGGCATGGTTGATTTTGACTGCTGCTGGTACACTCGAGGTAGTATCCACCGCAAATCAGGACAATCCTCTTATGGATGTGGCTGAGATCAAAGGAACTCCAATCATCGGATTGGATGTATGGGAACATGCTTATTACCTGAATTATCAGAATTTGCGCCCGAGTTACATTGCAGCATTTTGGAATGTGATCAATTGGGATCAGGCAAATACAAACTATAGTGAAGCTTTGAAAAAATAAGCGTTGCAAGAATATTGATTAGATCCCCGAGCAGTGTGTTCGGGGATTTTTTTATGTCCAAAGCTGAAATTTGACTGTACGATTTCGATACACTCTTTTTTTATTGGTTTCTCGAAAGTAGCTTTTGGAGCTAATTTGGAACGATTTCCAGCCTTGGCATTTGTTTTTCAATAGGTGGCACAGAACGACACACAAAGGACTATTGAAATGAAAACTACCTACTTGCTTTTTTTAACATTTTTGACCTATCTATTGGGAGTAAGCACGCTTGCAGCCAAAGATGTCAGTCGAATTTTCGGTAAAATCACCGATCAAAATGAACAACCGGTGCCTTATGCAAATGTGGCATTGATTGACACCAACAGCGGAAATCTTGTGGATGGGGCTGTCTCTGATGAAAATGGAAATTTTCTGATAGAATCAACGAAGACAGCCAAGGTAAAACTTGTGATTTCATCAATTGGTTTTTCTCAGTTTGAATCCGAAGCTTTTCAACTTGCATCTGGTTTGATTAAAGATTTTGGGGCAATATCAATTGAAGATGAAATGACAGGATTGGATGAGGTCACAGTGAAATCATCTCGTCCGGAGATCATCATTGAGCCTGATAAAACGACCATCAACGTAGAAGGTACCGTAATGGCTGAAGGGTCAAGTGCTTTGGACGTGATCGGTAGGTCTCCGGGAATCTATGTGGATCAGGATGGGATCATCAATCTGAATGGACGGACAGGTGCCACAGTCATGATCAATGATCGGTTGACTTACATGAGTGCCACAGATCTGGCAAACTTCCTTCGCGCTATGCCAGCAGAAAATATCAAGAGTATAGAGGTGATCAATAATCCTTCTGCACGATTTGATGCGGAAGGGTCTGCCGGGGTAATTAATATCAAGTTGAAGAAAAATACGGTAGATGGGATGTTTGGGAACATTCAGGTGGGATCCTTGTACAATGGTCAATGGCTACCGACTTCAGGAGTTTCATTGAATGTGAAAAAAGGAAAGTGGAGTACCAATGCCAATTTGAATTATAACCACTGGGGAAATTTCAATGACTTGGAGATAAACCGAAATTTCACTTTACCTGAGGGAGTATCGAATTTCTTCCAAGATTCGAGAATAACGACTAGAAACAAGAACTTGTTCTTTAACGGTGCGACGAATTACGAAATCAATGAAAATCAAAATCTTGCGCTGAATGTGCAGATTTCCGGTTCAAACGACAGCAATAAAAGCAATTCTATGACTACTATCAATACTCCGGGAGTCGCAGATGTCAGCTATTTGGACTCGAGAAATAATTCGGATGGGAATGGTGATAGGATTTTTGCCAACCTTCATTACGATGCAAAACTTGATACCTTAGGTACTAAGGTCAGTGCTGATGTGGATTTTACCAAGATGAATTCAGATAGTGAGTCCATGCTTACCAATATGCAGTGGACTGGTGAAGAGATGAACAATACCTTTGATTATAATATCTTGACGCTTAATGATATGTATTACACTATTTTTACGGCTAAAACTGATTTTGTAAAACCCGTGGGTAAAGGCAACACTATTGAAGCCGGGCTAAAAGGAAGCTGGGTAAAATCCGACAACAACCTTTATCTGAGCAGGTCTGAAGAGGATGGGCCTTTTGTGCCGGATCCGAGCAGCAACAGTTTTATCTATAATGAAAACGTACTGGCTGCATATATGTCATACAAGGGGAAATTCTCAGAGAAGCTAAGCTATCAGGTAGGTTTGAGAGGTGAGCACTCTGATATAAAGGGAAATTCTGTTACCCTGAACCAAGTGAACAAGCAGAGTTATTTCAATTTGTTTCCAAGTGCTTTCCTGCAACATAAAATCAGTGACAACTATCAGATTGTCTATAATGTAAACCGCAGAATCACAAGACCAAATTATAGACTATTGAATCCTTTTGTGTATTACATTGATCCACTTACTACAGAGAGGGGAAATCCAGGCCTAAAGCCTCAGTATTCAAACAACTTCGAAATGAACCATGTAGTGAAAGGAGTATATCAATTCACAATGGGCTATAGCGAGACTGAAGATGCATTTATGCAGGTATTTCTACAGAATGAGGAGGAACGTACAACTACTACTTTCACGGATAACTTTGATAAAACCCGTAATGCAAATTTCAGAGCGATTATTCCTGTGGATATCAAAGAGTGGTGGGCTACTTCCAATATGGTACAGGTGAACTATAACAGAAATAAATCCCAGATCGGCGATGATTTTCTTGACAACTCAAACACCTCCTTTATGGTGCGTTCTCAACATAATCTAACCTTGCCGTTGGGTTTTAAAGCGGAAGTGATGGGGATTTACCTTGGACCGCAGATTTGGGGACAAGGAGAGATCAAAGGATTTGGTTGGGTGGATGCAGGAGTTACCAAATCGATTATGAAGGATAAAATCACCTTATCGGTAAATGGCACTGATATATTCCGTACCCAGGTCATCAAAGCAAATATTGACTTTGCCGATATTGATACAAGTTTCCGCCAGTATCGCAGCAATCAGGGCGTTAGATTTACCCTGAAGTATAATTTCTCCAAAGGAGAAAGCTTCCGTGTGAAAAGTAGCTCTGGAAGTTCAGAAGAACGAAATAGATTGGATTAATATGTTAAAAAAGCTTTTCTCACATGGGAAAAGCTTTTTTAATTTAGAGGATAAGCTTAACTTATAGCTATGGAAAAATGAATATTCTTACCCTTGTTTTTGTGCTTAGTTGCCGGGTTTAATAGAGTGGTTTCTGCACAGGATTTTTCAAAGCTCGACGAACACTTAGATTCTGTAACTGTTCATGACAAATTCATGGGTAATCTATTAATCGCTAAGAATGGAGAAGTAATTTATGAGCCATCAATTGGATTCCAAGATATCGATTCAGGTGAAAGATTGACCAGTCCTTCAAGGCTTCGTGTAGGTTCTATCACCAAGATGTTCACCACAGCGTTAGTGCTCAAAAATGTGGAGGAGGGTAAATTAAGCCTTGATCAACCTCTTTCTGACTTTTTCCCACAAGTAAAAAATGCCGAGAAAATCACAATGAGCAATTTGCTTCAGCATCGCAGTGGAATTCACAATTTCACCAATGATGAAGTCTATATGGCTTACTATCAAAGCACTCAAAATGAGGAGTCTATGGTAGAGAAAATTGTGGCTGCGGGTTCTGATTTTGAATCTGATAGCAAAGGTGAATATTCCAATTCCAATTTTGTGCTTCTGACTTATATTTTGGAGAAACTGAATCAGTCATCCTATGCAGAGCTGATCAAAGAAAACATCTCTTCACCCCTAAAGCGGAATAGTACTTATGTAGGAAAAAGTCCTTTAAAGGAAGAGGCTAAATCCTATCAATTTGTTGAGGGTAAATGGGTCATTGAACCTTTCACAGATATGTCTGTTCTGGCCGGAGCAGGTGCGATACTATCCACCAGTGAAGACTTGTTAAGATTCATTGAAGGTCTTTTTGCAGGCAAAATTATTTCGCAGGAAAGCCTCGAACTGATGAAAGAGATCAAAGACGGGTACGGAAGAGGAATGTTTCAATACCCCTACGCAGAGAAGATATTTTATGGCCATACAGGAGGAATCGATGGGTTTCGTTCTCTGATAGGCTATTTCCCTAATGAAAAGCTGACGATTGTTACTCTTTCAAATGGACTAAATTTTAATAGTAACGATATCACCATAGCTATGCTGCATAGCTATTTTGGCAATGAAGTGAGTATTCCAAACTTTACAATCGTGGAGCTAAGTGAGGAGGAGATAGATCAATATGTAGGTGAGTATTCTTCCGAACAGATTCTACTTGTGTTTATTTTTGAAAGGCAGGGAGAAGTACTCGTTGCGAAGCCTTCTGGACAGCAGGATACTCGATTTGGAAGCGAAAGGGAATCATACCTTTGAGTTTTCTATGGCAGGCGCTATTTTCGAATTTGATCCGGCAAAAAGAGAAATGACCCTCAAGCAAGGTGGTGCTAGCATCACCTTCAAAAGAAAATAATCAAAAATAGCCAGGAGTATCTCCTGGCTATTTTTCTATTATGAAAGTTTTAAACTTCTATTCTATTTCTATTTTATAAATCGTGTAGAAATCTTCTTCCACATCTGGATTTTCTTTCCCTAAAAACCACAGAGAACCTTCCCGACTCACGAAGAGATCACTCAATTTGCCGGGAATTTCAGAATCAGTTAGGAGCTTTCCTCCGAGATCAAGAATCTGATAGCGAGCTTTATATTTTTCTTTCATGCGGGAATAAAATTCCTCCCATTCTTCTTGCGACATATTTTCACTCGAGCGTGTAGCATCTTCTTCGCTATACCCAGTTTCATAAGTAATTACCAACTTGTCTCCGACTTTTATCAATTTCTGAATAATACCAAATGATGGATTGTAGCTAATCGCCCGTGGATCCGCTTTTTTGGGATCCTCTCCTTGATTTAATCTATAGTTTGTCAGTTCTAGAGGAATTCTTTGAAGGCGGGTATAGGGTGAATCTAACTCATGGATATTAAGAAATGGATCTATCCCGCTGATGACGTAGAGCTGGTCATTTACTACATCAAAGGTTGTGGAAATAGTTGTCGGTTCATGGGACATGTTGTTTTGGAAGATGCTCTCCGGATCTAGATTTAAAAACTGCTCAAATTCCCCTGTTTTGGGATCGGCCCATACTAGCTGTAAAAAAGTGTCATAAAATTCCGGTTGTGTTTTGTTGTATTCCCCCCGGGCAATCAGTCCAGCCAAAAGAGTTTTGTCCTTGACAAAGTGAATCTCCCGCTTGGCATCTGCTCTTCCACTAAAGGGCTTGATATCATCTTTGGAGACTTTGGTACTACTTAGCAGGTTGCCATCGAGATCGTATTCAAAGATGCCAGAGCTGGAAACCACTTGAATATTTTTTGAAGAGTTAAATCTTCCTGCGGCCATAGGATAAAATCCAAAACCGTCTGGAGCATCCCTGTCTTTGCTGAATTCGCCTTTTATATTTCCACCAAAATCGCTACTGACAAACTTCATATTCTGAGGATCAAAGAGCAGGATCAATTCATGCTCCGGACTGACATCCATTAGAACTAGCTTGCCGATATAATTTACCTGAATTGAATCAGTGATTTTAATCTTAAAATCTGTCTTCTCAGTTTGGGTAGAAGTGTGGGAGGGTTCGCATGCAAAGAAAGAAAGTGCGAAAAGGATCAAAATCACGGAAAAAAGCTTCATCGAATCGGAGTCTAGTTTCAACTAATCTATGCATTAGTTGCCTAATATCCGAATGCCTTACGAAAATTTCGCAGGGTTTGTTTTATGAGCTGTTTAACCGTCGGATTTTATTGGAAATGATATAAGAATATCAAAACACCGGTAAAGGCCGGTTTCTTTTGGTCCTTGATTTCAAGCTTTACTTCTACCTCTGCTTTGACAGTTCCTCTGAGGTTTGCTACATTTTTTAGGTTTGCAACTAAGCGCACTTCACTATCTACCAGTACAGGATTGGCAAATCTCAGCGATTCAATCCCGTAATTGATCATCATTTTCAGATTTCTCACATCCACGATCTGCTCCCACAGATGCGGCACAATACTCAGTGTGAGGTAACCATGCGCAATGGTGTTTCCAAATGCTCCCTCCGCCTTTGCCCGCTCCGGATCTGTGTGAATCCATTGATGGTCGTGGGTGGCTTTTGCGAAAATATTAATCTGTTCCTGAGTGATGTGGAAATATTCAGACATGCCAAGGCTCTGTCCGTTGTGCTGCTCAAACTCTTCAAAACTACCAATGATTACAGGAGGCATGGGCTATTTTATTTTGTAAAAAGCCAAATTAGGGAAGTTTTGGCGGAAATTACAAGTGCAGTTGCCAAGGAAGGAGCCTGATAATTTCAACAGGTTTTTAGTATTTTCATGATTAATTTTTTTTTAAAGAGCAGTTAGTTTTAGAAAAAAAACACCTACTTTGTGGCATTTATTCTTGATTTCTATATGCTTACATTGTTTGCAGCTTCCCTCTTGTTCGTTGGAGTCCAACTTCCACTTGACTCCATTTTTAAGAAAGATCCGGTACCTATTTATTCTCTTCTTTTAGAAAGTCAGCGAATAGAAATTTCTGAGTCATATGAAGTATTCCATACAATCGAGCGCAAATTTACCATCCTTTCCCCTGAGGGATTAGCACATGCACATACATCTGTTTTCTACGACAAGCTGAATGAAATCAAAACTGTAGAAATAGAGGTAACTGATCCTGTCAGTGGCAAAACTCTCCAGAAAGCAAAGACAAGAGATATGACTGATGCGGCTATATATTCCAGCAGTAGCATCTTTGATGACAATAGACATAAGTATTTTGAAGTTAAAAGCAGCAAATTTCCCGTTCAAGTCAATGTCAAGATTGAAACGAAATCTTCAAGTAACTTCCAGTTGAGCGACTGGGTACCAGTGCACCGTTATAATCAAAAAGTATCGAAGTCCACACTCACGGTAATTTATCCGGAGCAGATTGGCTTACGCTACAAAGCCTTGAATTTGCTGGGAGAGAAATCTGAAAAGACCATTGAAAACAAAGTTGAAGTCACCTGGGTAGAAACTGATCTGCCAGTCCAGACACCTGACTTAGAAAAGGAAGATGACCACAAATTATTATTGGCTCCTGTAAATTTTGCTATGGGGGATTATGTGGGTAGGATGGAAGATTGGTCGGGGCTTGCTGCATGGCAGTACAAACTTAATGAGGGGAGAAGAAATCTTCCCGCGGATTTTGAAGCAAAAATTAAGGAGATGGTGAGTGATGCAGGTAGTGACTATGAGAAGATTCAAATCCTGTACGAATATCTGCAGAAGAATTACCGATATGTTAGCATTCAGTTGGGAATTGGCGGATGGCAATCCATGTCGGCAATGGATGTGGTGAAATATGCTTACGGAGATTGTAAGGGATTGACAAATCTGATGCAGTCTATGCTGAAGTCCGTGGGAGTCGACTCCAATTACACACTAGTCTATGCGGGTAAGGATGCAGATGATATCGAAACGGACCTTCCTTCCAATCAATTCAATCATGTGATCCTGCAGGTGCCCATGAAGGATGGTAAAAGTCCGGTTTGGCTCGAGTGCACGTCCAATTCCCTTCCAGCAGGTTTTCTCGGAGACTTCACGAAGAATAGGCACGTGCTGGTTATCGATGGCCAAGGAGGATATCTGACCAAAACCCCATCTTATGGTTCGTTTGATTGGAATGTAATCCATAGTAAAAATGAGGTTAAAATAGACGAGTCGGGAAATGCCACTATTGCGACAAGAATCAAAGTTGATGGCAATTTTGCCGAAAGGATGTTGATGGTTAAGCAATACCTTGACACCAGGCAACAACGCGATTATTTCAACCGAAATTCTCCGGTGGCAGGATTGATTATCAACCAATACGAGATGAATGTAGACCGTAAAGACTCGCTTTTATTAGCGGATCTTAGCTATGACGGGTTTATTCAGAAATTTGTACAACATACTGCTAAGCGAATGATTCTAAAGCCCTTCCTTGGAAAGGTGACAGATGAAATGCTAGTCAATAACTCTCTCAGTCAGATTGATGAATATGTCATCGAACTTCCTGAGGTGATGGATGCAGAGAATTTATCAGAAATTACTATGCTAGAGGAAGAAGGGATTAAGGTGTCTTTGAAAACATCCTTGGAAGGTAGAAATCTTAGCGTGAATAGAGAGATCAATCTTTCAATCAGTGAGGATATCACTGATGAAGATAAAACCCAGTTACTAAAACGGATTAATGCTATAGGCTCTTCCAGCTTCTATTTTATCAAAGACACATCAGCACTTAGACATGATTAAAGCTATATTGACCTTTACTTTTTTACTCTTTGCCTCACTTGTTTTTTCTCAATCCCACAAACTGGGAGATTTTGAGGAAAATGAAATTTCCATGTCAAAGGTGCCCTATGAGCCGGATGCTCCTGCTGTGATATTAGTATCTCAAGGCAATTCCAGATTCTTATCCGGATTACTGGAGACTACCTATTTTGTTCGCTTGAAAATACTTTCTGAAGCAGGCAAGGAGTTTGCTGATATTCGGGTTCGGTATTTCAAGGGAGATGACAATATTGAAAGTATTAATGGGGTAAAGGCGCAAACTACTAATTTCATCAACGGAAAAGCCGAAACCACCAAGGTGTCAAAGGAGGGGATTTTTGATGTGGATATTAATGATGGCTACAAAGAGATGAGAATTTCTTTTCCAAATGTACAAGTAGGATCCATCATCGAATACCAGTACAAAAAGACGGATAAAAATCTCACATTTATTGATGGATGGACATTCCAAAACAAATTGCCCACACTTTTTAGCAAGTATGAAATCAATATGATTCCGTCTTTGGAATACAAGACAATAGGACAAGGACAGAATTACTCTACTAAATCAGAAAAGACAAATGACTACAATAATTATAGTTGGATAATTCGGGATTTGCGTTCCCTCAAGGAGGAACCCTATATGAAAAATTATCGCGACTACATTGATCGGATAGAGTTTCAATTGGCACGATACCAAGGTTCTTCTACTTATGGAACGGTATGGAAGGACGTATTGAATACTTGGGAAGTACTCGGCAATGATGTGATCTCCATTTACACTCAAAAGGGATATTATAGAAGTAACCCGATTGAGAAAGAATTTCTGGATGTTGATTTGAAAGGACAAACACAGTTGGAGACCGCACAAAAAGCGTATTATTATTTGCGAGATAACTTTAGGATTGAAGGGGAGGATTGGATTTATCCTGAGCAGAACCTTAACCAGCTACTGAAAACTAAGGTGGGCAGTCCTGCTGAGCTTATGCTGACTCTTATGGGGGTACTAAAGTCCGTAGGGATCATTTGTGAACCTGTTTTGATTGGTAGTAAAGGTTATGGACGCAGCGATTTGGTTCCTTTTCCATTTCTTAACCAATTTGATGAAATACTATTGCTCACGGAACTGGATGGAGAGTCTCAATTTCTGGACTTGTCTCAATCAAATGCACCTTTTGGTTACTTGGATCTTGACAAGCATGTGGCTGCAGGACTGAATCTGAAGAAGGATAAAAGTAAGCTTGTACCTATTGATATTCAGCATAATTCCAACTCAATTTACTTTGGGCAGGTCAAAATGAATGAAGCGGGTGAATTGGTGATGGAGAGTTCTCACAGAAATTATCACTACAGAGGTCTCGGAATGGCTCAGCAGATTGAGGGAATACAAAAAAGAAATGAAACCCTTGATAAGCTGTTTGATGAAGAAGAGGACGTGAAATTCGAGAATTTTAAGGTTGATAATTTCCTGATCGAAAAGGATTTTGTCACGTTAAGTTTTGAAATGAAATTCCCTGAAATCATTGACCAAGACATGATTCTTTTTAGTCCACTTAAATTTTCATCTTTCTCCGAGAATCCCTTTACCCAAGAATACCGAATGTTTCCTGTAGATTTTGGATATGCATTTTCAGAGACATATAATACCGTGGTGACGGTTCCGGAAGGATATGAAATAGATGACTATCCCTTGGAAGCGGGCTATACGATAAATGGGGGATATGTTGTATTCGTATACTCACCTACATTGATCAACGATAACCTTAAAATCTCAGCTAAGCTAAAGGTGAATACCCCTCTCATTCCAGCCAGTGAATATGAAAATCTCAAGTATTTTATGGAAAGCGTGGCATCGAAACTTTCCGAACCTGTAATCTTAAAAAAGAAGCTTACCCTATGATAAAGGATCGTTTCTGGATAATCAATTATTTCTTAATTTATACAGCAAATTTCAGCGCAAATGAAATAGCTCGCCTGATGAAAGGCATGTAGTAGACGCAGACAATTTGTCCCGAACTTGCTTCCGGAGAGGGATGATTATGAGTACCGTGGGATTCCATAGTTTGCTCTGACTAATCGGAGTTGCCTTTTAAAGAAAAATATAAACACATGAAAATATCTTCATTTGGACTAATGAAATTGTCGTGACCATAGAGAATTACAGTTGTGTATTGGCAGAAAAAGGCAGTGACCCCTGATGTCATTACAGGGAAGCAGTACAGAACACTAAACTAATATGAAGGTTGTAAAGAGGCTTTGGCGTTTGATTTGGAAGACTACCCTATGGTTTTTGATTATTTCTGTGGGTTTGACAGTGATTTATCGTTTTGTGCCGGTGCCTATCACTCCACTGATGGTGATTAGGGTCTTTGAGCAGACATTTGATCCGGACAAAGAAGTTCGGTTGCGCAAAGATTGGGTCTCATTAAGAGCGATTTCGAAGAATGCCCCACAGGCTGTTTATGCCGCTGAGGATCAGAAATTCCTTGCGCATCGTGGGTTTGATTTTGAATCCATGGAGAAGGCCTGGGAGAATAATAAGAAGGGCAAACGCGTGAAGGGTGCTAGTACTATTACGCAACAGACTGTAAAGAATGTGTTTTTGTGGCCATCGCGGAGCTATTTAAGAAAGGGGCTTGAAGCATATTTTACTGTTTTGGTTGAATTAATCTGGTCCAAAGAGCGCATTATGGAAGTGTATCTGAATGTGATAGAAATGGGAGATGGAATCTATGGGATTGAAGCGGCTTCTCAGATATATTTTAATAAACCTGCCTCCAAGCTTAATCGTGATCAGGCTGCGTTAATCGCAGCGGTTCTTCCCAATCCACGACGGTGGTCACCCGCGAAGCCCACCTCTTATATAATTGGTCGCCAAGGCTGGATTCTCCGACAAATGAACAACCTGTCCCCGATCGGAATGGGGATTTAGATCTTGTATTTGCACTGTTAAAATTGGATTTTTCTGTGCTATAATAGAGGCATGACTATCTAGACTGTTTTCTAAGCTAATAGTTTCAATAACCGATAACAAAAAATGAGAAGGTTCAGAATATTCTTCTAGAACTGATCAATTTCGGGCAATTTAAATTCTTGCTTCATGCGTGCAAATACTTCGGGGGAAAATGGGGAAACCGTCTTTTAAAGGCTCTATCCACGGTTTAAAATATGCAAGCGTTATTTATCCACATTTTCGATAATTTATCCACACTTATTAACATTTATTATCTAATCATCAGATAATCAGAGTTTTGTATGTCTTTTTTTAAAGGTAATTTTGTGGATAAAGAAGCCTAACTTAAAAAATGGTGTAAAAATGACTGTGCAAAAAAGTGGATAAACCCTGATTCCAAATATTATTCTTAAACCGGTTAATCTTGCTTTTGTTTGATCAGCCGTTTGCGATATGCATTGAAGATTCTGGACTTTGAAACAAAGCCCAAATATTTACCCTCCTCGATTACAGGGAGATTCCAAGCACCGGAAAGCTCAAACTTTTCCATCGCTTTTTGCATATTCTCAGTAGCCAATAGGATTTCCGGAGGGCTATGCATGAGTTCCCGTATCAGGATCTTTTCCTGCTTTTCCCTGTCAAACATAATGTCTCTGATATCATCCAGAGTTACTATGCCCCGCAGAGCCTTGTGCTCATCTACTACCGGGAAAATATTTCTCTTAGAGATTTTTACCAAGCCGATCAAATCTTTCAATTTGGCATCAGGATGGATTGGCAGCAAGTCTCTTTCGATCACATGGGTAATAGTAATGAGTTCCAATAATTCCTGGTCTTTGGACTCTGGCAGATGTCTTCCTTTTTCCTTCAACTGTATCATGTAAATGCTGTCTTTTTGATAGGCAGTTTTAGTCACATAAGCGATTGCGGATACAAACATCAAGGGAACGAATAACTCATAACCACCTGTGATTTCTGCTATTAGAAATATGGCTGACAGGGGTGCATGCTGGGTACCGGCCATCACACCGCACATGGCAACTAGGGTAAAATGAGCCAAGGGAAGAGGAATCGTAAAGTAAAAAAGGTTGCTTGAGTAGGCAAAAAGAAACCCCAATATGCCTCCTACATAAAGGGAGGGGGCAAAAATACCGCCGCTGCCTCCTGCGCTGAGAGTTACCGCAGCAGCAACGGGCTTCACCAGTATAATAAATGCAAGGAAAATAATGATCAAATAAGGGTTCTCAATGATGGAGAAAAAAGGGCTTTTTTCAAGCAATTGACTTGAGTTTCCTTCTATTAGTGTGTTAAGCGTATCATAGCCTTCGCCATAAATTGGCGGCAGAAAAAATACCATTATTCCGAGTATAGCCCCTCCGTAAAGTATCCGCAATGCCTGGCTGTCAAGTCCTTCTATAAGAGATTCTGTCTTCCTTACTGCTTGGCTGAAATACAGGGAAACTAATCCGCATACAATTCCCAAGAGCAGGTAATAGGGCATATGAGAAGCTTGGAAACTCTCTGTCAATTTGAAATTGAACACGGAGTCTTTTCCGATAAGAACCATGGACGTAAGGGAACCCGTGACAGAGGCGATTAGTAGCGGGATGAAGCTTGCCGTGCTTATTTCCATCAGAATCACCTCTATGGCGAAAATCACTCCGCCGATAGGTGCTCCGAAAATAGAAGAAATGGCCGCTGCAGCACCGCAGCCAATCAATAGTGTACGTTTTTTCGCATTGAGGTGCACCAGAGAGCCCACGTTGGAGCCTATAGCTGAACCGGTTACGAGCATGGGTGCTTCAAGGCCTACTGATCCTCCAAAACCTACTGTTATGGCTGAAGTAAAAACACGGCTATACGTCTTTACTCTTGTGATGATACTCTGTTTTTTTGAAATAGTAAACAGGATATCAGGAATCCCATGTCCGCCTGCGTCTTTGAAAATATATCTGCCAATCAGATATGCTGCTGAAATGCCAATAAGAGGATATATGATGTAGAGAAAATTTGCGTACTCTTTATAAAATCCCTCCGTAAGAAAATGTTGGATTGAGTGTACACCCTGTTTTAGAATCACAGCTGCAAGACCGGAAAGAATTCCGATTATCCCACTGAGAATTAGGATAAAAGTTTGGTTGCTCATATGCCTGAGCCTCCATATCAAAAGCCTGGTGATAAAGTCTGTTTTGGCCAAAATTTCGCGCTAGTAGCGTATTTTAAAGTCTAATGTAAACAAGGTACTATTTGTAAGAGGAACAAAAACTACTCTTTGGGCAATTCTGTATCAAGTGCTAAGGTACATTTCAAGATAAGATTGACCGCATCGATGTAAAATTGCTGATCAATATTTTCGAATGAATCACTCGGCTTATGATAGTCGTCATGATCTTCTACTCCAAAGTAGATGTGCGGGACATTGGCATTGAAGAAGGGGCCATGATCTGAAGATTGTGTCCAGTTATCAGACCCTGTGTTTGGTTTATCATGCCCAAAAAGCAATCTAGGAGTAGATCCTGAGGTTGCACTTTCTAGGATTGTCCTTAAACTTGGATTGTAATACGTGCCAGAGGCATATAGCTCTCCTTTTTCATTTCTTGAGATCATATCCATATTGATATTCAAGACAATTTGATCCATAGGGAATGGAAAGTCCTTTACTAATGCCTTTGCACCTTGGAGACCCATTTCCTCACCGTCCAATGCTGCAAAAAGCATAGCGTGCTCAGGTCTATTTTCTTTGAAGTATTTTGCTAATTCTATCAGAGCCGCGGTTCCTGATGCATTGTCATCCGCACCGTTATAGATAGAATCTCCTTCACTATTTGGCTTGCCTATGCCTACGTGATCATAATGCGCAGTGATTACAATTAGTTTTTTAGAAGAATTGCCTGCAACAAATCCGATAATGTTCACCGCATTTTCATAGGTCTTTTTTTCCCGTTTATTGCCGAAAGAGAATTTCTGTTGATAATCAGCGTAGTGGGTTTCAAGCCCTATATTTTTGAACTGATCCAGGATAAAATCCCGGGCCTTAGAGTTACCTTCACTTCCTGTTTTTCTACCTTTTAACCCATCTGTGGACAAAAACTTTATGTTTTCGATCAGGCTTTTATCATCGATACTTTGCCCGTTTGCTTGGAATAATACCAAAAATAACAAACAACTTAAGATGTTTTTGATTGTGAGTTGCATCAGGGAAAGTATTTTGCGTTATGTATATTGGTAAAATTAATAAGCTTAGTGGATCACACCTCTGAATTCATGAAATATATTAACCTACTTATTTTTATTCTTTTCCTAAATCTCCGCCTTGTTTTAGCCCAAGAAGGTCTGCCCCAATCTTTTTTTGATGGGAAATCTGTAGTGTTAGTATCAGCCGACCCGGGAGCCAGACCCTTGATGACTTGGAAAGAAGTAGCTGATAGTGTTCATAATTCGCTGGTACAAGCAGGAGGAGATCCGGTTGCATATTTTGAATTGGAGAAAGTGTCACTGTCTGAAGCTGTTCAGCTTGACTACGCCAAATCTTTTCAGCAGCGCCTTGTGAAAAATATTGTTCTGGTCACGCGGCAGAAAAATCAAATGAGCATTCACGTTTCTGTTTTTTCCGGAGATGGGAAAATTATTCCCTCCACAGCTCTATTTGGAGTGACTTCTGAAAATATCGGAGCTACTACCAGTAGCTTTGAAAGTGTTGGTGAGAATCAGCCTTCTCATAATCTTCTTGTGTTAGATGTGCCGGAATATTTAGCGATTAGTGCAACGGAATCATCATCCAGTCAGAAATTTTTAACTAAAAACCCTCTTAATCTTGATGTTTTCAAGTTGGGCATTGCTATAGAAGGCTCCTCTGCAGAGACAGGGTTATTGAGCTATTTTAGGTACGATATGTATGGAAAGTCCCAGGCAGCGATTTTAGCGGATCAGGCAACCCAGAAAACAGGAATTGAGCAGATTCTGAAGCAAGAATATCCTTATCAGATAGAGTGGCTTACAGAAGCGAAATCAGAGCAGGAATTGATTCGTGATAAAGTACAATTCCTATTGGTTAAAGTGGAGGGTAGAGAAGCGGATTTGATGAGGAGTATGGGGTTAGAACTCACCCCGGACGCTTCAACTTCTGAGATTGTAGTGAAGTACTACATCAAATTATTAGTTCGTGATGAACTTTACATAGGCCCAGAATGGGATGCAGATCCAGATTGGAGAGTTGCTCTGACAAATTTTCTGAGGAACTTAAAAAAATAGACCTCTCATTAGAGAGGTCTATAGCTACTTAATGCTAGGGGTGATATAAGCAACTTTTACTTCCATTGATTTTCAAAAGGCGTTTGTAATATTCCGTTTCTTTTGGATAAATCAAAGTTTTAAATTTCAATTATTCAATAATAATCAAAAATTCTTCGATTAAGAGGAACTTGAACGAAAAAATTATGTAAATCGGTTTCTTTAGAACAGTTCTTTATTTAAAAATGGAATTAACGCTAACACAATTGCTTGATTATAATAGGTTTGTCTAGTAATTGCCCCACGCGTAAGAATTCCCACTGAACCACCGTTTTGCTTGGAATTTTTTTGAACAAAGAATTTGTCGTCAGCCTCACCAAGCTCCATTCCCGAGTGTATTAGGTCGGCGATCGCTTCAGGAAGGTAAAATGTGCCGGTTTTTGCTTTACCGTGAAGGCCAGATTTGTGTTCGATGAAGACCCAAGCAAAGGCGTGCATCCCGTGAACATCTTCTCCTATACCCCCTTCTATTCCTACCCAATAATCAGCTTCTGGAAAAGTCCTTTTGGAATTGATCACCCGGTTTCTGGCACCCAGATAGGTTTCTTCATCACCTTTTGGCTGATTTGACACTTGCGAAGCAGCATTGATTCCATTTACGATGAATCCTGAGGAAAATGCTTCTGTAAAAGCTGACTCGGTACAGGCTACTTTTACAGGGTTTTTGCTTCCTACAATTACTAATGGCTTTTCTGAAGCCTGGAAATTTTCTCTTTTTGGGAAATTCATAGAATAAAAAAACCTAGGCAGATGCCTAGGCCATGTTTGTGAAAATTTGATTTACGTCATCATCTTCTTCCATCTTTTCGATCATCTTATTGATAATCTCTTCCTGCTCTTCATCGAGCTCGGTAAGAGTAGACGGGAAGCGCTGAAAATCTGCGCTGATTACTTCTATATTTTTTTCTTCAAGCACTTTCTGCATGGTTCCGAAATCCTCAAATTCGGTGTACACGAAGATCTCTCCTTCATTTTCAGCTATATCAACCAATCCGAAATCAATTAACTCAAACTCCAGTTCTTCTAAGTCGAAGTCCCCTTTAGCGAATCGGAATACCGCTTTTCTGTCAAACATGAAGACCACAGAACCGGAAGTGCCCAAGGAGCCGCCGGCTTTGGAGAAATAGCTTCTCACATTTGCTACAGTTCTATTGATATTATCCGTGGAGGTTTCTACCACAACCGCAATTCCAAAAGGACCGTAACCTTCATAAACCACTTCTTCGTAGTCTTTTTCGTCCTTATTAGAAGCACGCTTGATAGCTGCCTCTATTCTGTCTTTGGGCATTTGGGCTCCCTTGGCATTTTGAATTATTGTGCGAAGTCTCGGGTTCGAAGCGGGATCGGGGCCTCCCGATTTCACCGCCATTACAATTTCTTTTCCCAGACGCGTAAAAACTTTGGACATTTTGTCCCAACGCTTGAATTTTCTTTCTTTTCTGAATTCAAATGCTCTTCCCATGGTTATTGATATTTGGCTAGCAAAATTAGCAAATCTTTTCGTTTAGGGTGAAAAATGGCGGCTTCCAAATAAAGTTTTGGTAATTTCCCGCAAGAAATCTGCCCAAAATAGATCGTAAATCGTAAGCACTAAAAACACTTTCAACATGTCGGATTTTCTATCCCAACCCCTTCCAAATATTCCTAAATCGGATTTACCAAAAGTAGTGATCATAGGAGCCGGTTTTGGTGGGCTAAAGCTGGCCATGAAGTTGATGAATAAGCAGTTTCAGGTGATTTTATTGGACAAGCATAATTATCATCAATTTCAGCCATTGTTCTATCAGGTTGCCACAGCAGGGCTAGAGCCCAGCGCGATTTCTTTCCCTCTGCGTAAGGTATTTCATGGATCCAAGAATGTGACTTTCCGGATGGCGCAGGTCGATCATTTTGATCCGAAAATCAAGCGAGTCTACACAGATATGGGTTATCTGGATTACACGTATCTGGTGATGGCTATGGGAGCTGATACCAACTATTTTGGTTCCAAAAGTATAGAAGAGACTTCCTCTCCCATGAAGACAGTGTCTGAGGCACTGTATATCCGAAATAAGATAATTTCTAATTACGAGCGGGCTATTAATATTGAGAAAGAAGAAGACCGCAAGTCCCTTATGAACGTGGTGATTGTGGGAGGAGGGCCAACTGGTGTAGAACTAGCCGGTGCAATGGCGGATCTGAGAAATACTGTATTGCCGAAGGATTACCCTGAGCTCAATTTTCACAACATGAAGATTGTACTCATAGAAGCAGGTCCTGAATTGTTGGGGCCTATGTCCAAAGAGTCTAAAGAAAGTGCTTTAAAGTACCTTCAGGATTTGGGTGTAGAGGTAATGCTGAACACCATGGTGAAGGATTATGACGGCAATGAAGTAATACTCGCGGATAAAGAAGTGATACAGACTCAGACATTGTTATGGGCAGCTGGTATTAAACCTAACAGAATAGGGGGGTTAGAAGAGGCTAATTATGCTCCGAACGGAAGGATTTTCGTAGATGATTTCTCAGAAATAAAAGGATGTCCGGGTGTTTATGCATTAGGAGATATCAGCTTAATGACTCAGGAAACTTATCCCAAAGGGCATCCGCAGGTCGCACAGGTAGCAATTCAGCAGGCAGTCTGTCTGGCTCATAATCTCCACAAAATAGAACAGGGGAAGGAGAAGAGGGCTTTTAAGTACAAGGATCTGGGATCCATGGCGACAGTAGGAAGGAAACTGGCGGTGGTGGATTTGCCTTTTATAAAGTTTCAGGGAATATTGGCCTGGTTTACCTGGTTGTTTGTTCATCTGATGGCTATTCTCGGTGTGAAAAATAAACTGTTTATATTCCTTGATTGGTCTTGGAACTACCTGAGCTTTGACCCCAGTCTGAGGTTACTGATAAAGCCAAAGGCGGTACGGCCCAGTGAGGAGAAGGCAATGACTGAGGAGAGGTAGGTTTAAGATTTGTTAACAAAAACTCTTTGGGGTCAGATTAAACTGCTAAAGACCAGTTCGGTCTAACTCATGCAACTAAACAACGGACACATGAACAAATGGATTTTCGCTACAGGACTGATGGTAATGATCAGCCTTAGCACAATGGCGCAAAGAAAAGGAGGAGAAAGACCCAGTGCAGAAGATAGAGCTAAAAAAAGCACGGAACGCATGGCGGAGTCACTCTCCCTCACTGATGCTCAACAGGAACAAATCTTGGCTATCAATTTAGCGTTTGCTAAAAAGAATGAGGCTGAAAGAAAAGTTGAAATGGAAGCCCGTAAGTCAATTGTGGAAGCGAAAAGAGCAGAGTTGAAAGAACAAGATGCTAAAATTCAGGCAGTTTTGACTGAGGAACAAAGAGCGAAA
The DNA here is from genome assembly GCF_014838715.1 of Algoriphagus sp. Y33. NCBI lineage: Bacteria > Pseudomonadati > Bacteroidota > Cytophagia > Cytophagales > Cyclobacteriaceae > Algoriphagus > Algoriphagus sp. Y33. Next base: position 5,271,085 of record NZ_CP061947.1, read on the forward strand.
TGGACCGAAATCAAGGCTGAAAAAATGAATGATCGCAAGCGAGGCAGACCAAAGGCGCAAATAGAAGGGGATCCTCGAAAGGGAAAAAGATCCGGCGATAACTAAAAACAGAAAGCCTTTCCAAGTAAACGGGAAGGCTTTCTGGTTCTTACATCTTTATCAAAAGACGAAATAGGCTATTTATTCTTATCCTTCAATCTCTTCCTCCACCTGGAAGAAAGATTCGTCTTTCTGAGGAAGAGCGGATTTTCCCATTAGATATTCATCCACTTTCACGGCAGCTTCTCTGCCTTCGGATATTGCCCAGACAACTAGGGATTGACCTCTGCGCATATCGCCGGCCAAGAAGACTTTAGAATTTGTGCTTTGGTAATTTTTAGATTTTGGAAGCGTATTTTCCATAGCTTCTACTCCAAACGCTTCTAGTAATCCATTCTGGGCAGGACCAGTGTAGCCAATAGCCAAGAATGCCAAGTCACACGGAACAGTTCTTTCAGTTCCTGCGATTTCTTCAAAGACCATGCGACCATCTTTGTGAACCCATTCCAGATCAACCAGACTTAAGCCTGTCACTTGACCTTCCCCATCCACTACAAATTCTTTAGTAAGAACAGAGAATACCCTTTCGGCACCTTCTTCATGGGAACTGGATGTTCTCAAGGTCATAGGCCATTCAGGCCATGGATTAAGTGTGTTTCTCTGTTGAGGCGGTTTAGGTAGCAACTCAAGCTGCATAATCGATGCTGCTCCATGTCTATTCGAAGTACCTATACAGTCACTTCCTGTATCACCGCCACCGATTACGATCACATGTTTCCCTTTTGCGGAAATAGGATTTTCGCTGATTTCTCCAGACACTACTTTGTTTTGCTGACCTAGAAATTCCATGGCAAAGTGAACACCCTTAGATTGGGATCCTTTTATATTCAGGCCTCTAGGTTGCCCTGCCCCTGTTGAAAGCACTACGGCATCGAAATTTTTGAGAATATTATCCGCTTTGATGTTGAAACCTATCTCGGTGTTGCAAGAGAAAATTACACCTTCTTGTTTCATGAATTCGATGCGACGATCAATGACCCATTTTTCTAACTTGAAATCAGGGATCCCGAATCGAAGCAAACCTCCCGGTTTGGAATCTTTTTCGAAAAGCGTCACTTCATGTCCCGCCTGATTAAGCTGATCTGCAGCAGCTAGTCCTGCAGGTCCCGAGCCAATTACAGCTACAGTTTTACCTGTCCTTGTTTTCGGTGGATTTGCTTTGATCAAGCCCAGCTCATAAGCTTTCTCCGCAATGTTCTTTTCTATCAATTCGATCGCCACAGGATCCTTGTTGATCCCTAATACGCAGCTAGCTTCACATGGAGCAGGACAGATCCTCCCGGTGAATTCGGGAAAATTGTTTGTGCTCCTTAGTATTTTGATCGCTTGCTCCCACTCATTCTTGTAAACCGCATCATTGAAATCCGGAATGACATTTCCAAGTGGGCAGCCACTGTGACAAAACGGTACACCGCAATCCATGCACCTTGCCGCCTGATTATTTAATTTTTCGCCCGAGAAAGGCTCATATATTTCCTTGTAGTCACCTATTCTAGCTTTCGCATCACGGGTAACAGGGGTTTCTCTCTTAAATTGAATAAATCCTTCTTTCGCTCCCATTTTACGCCAACGATTTTGATTGTTCTAATGCTCTTTTCTCTAAAACTGCCTTGTAATCTCTAGGAATTACCTTGATGAATTTCTCTTTGGATTTATCCCAATCTTCAAGGAATTTAGTGCCTAAGCCTGACTTGGTCAGTTTCACGTGTCTTTTGAGGAATGTCTTGATTGTAGTGAAATCCTCCTCTTCCAGAATATCTATATCTACCAATTCCGGGTTGATTTCAGTGATGTATTCTTTGAGAATATAAGCTATTCCACCGCTCATTCCTGCGGCAAAGTTCCTTCCGATTTCTCCAAGGTTTACCACCAATCCGCCTGTCATGTATTCGCAGCCATGATCGCCTATTCCTTCTACTACGGTGTGAACACCGGAATTTCTTACACAGAATCGCTCTCCTCCTTTTCCATTGATATATGCTTCTCCGGAAGTAGCACCATAGAACGCCACGTTACCGATGATGATATTTTCTTCTGGAGCGAATTTGGCATTTCTACTAGGATAAACAATCAATTTGCCTCCGGAAAGTCCTTTTCCGAAATAATCATTCGCCTCACCTTCCAGCTCAAAGTTTACTCCTTTGGTAAGGAACCCGCCGAAAGTCTGACCTGCAGAACCTGTAAATTTGAAATTGATTGTATCCTCCGGCAATCCTGGACTTCCGTATATTTTAGAAATTTCATTGGAAAGCATGGCACCTACTGACCTGTCTATATTCTTGATCTGGAAACTTCCGGATGAAGCCATCGCTTGTTCAAGGGAAGGGTGGGCAGCTTTAATCAACTGACGGTCCAACACCCTTTTCAGTTCGAATTCCTGATCGATTTGCTTGTGAATACCCACGTGATCCGGAACTTCCACCTTGTGGAAAATAGGGCTTAGGTCTACTTTGTCCCATTTCCAGTGATTCAAATGACCCGTAGACTGAAGGACGTTGCTTTGACCTACCATCTCGTCAATGGTACGGAATCCAAGTGAAGCCATGATCTCTCTTAGATCCTGCACCAGGAATTGGAAATAATTCACCACGTGATCCGGATCTCCTGTGAACAGTTTTCTCAAGTCTGGATTTTGGGTTGCAATACCTACCGGGCAGGTGTTTAGATGGCATTTTCTCATCATGATACAACCCTCTACTACAAGCGCTGCGGTAGAAATACCCCATTCTTCAGCTCCCAAAAGTGTCGCAATAGCAAGATCACGGCCAGTTCTGAGTTGACCATCGGTTTGAAGGACCACACGGCTACGTAAGTTGTTTTTCACCAAGGTTTGGTGGGCTTCCGACAGGCCAAGCTCCCAAGGCAAACCTGCGTGGCGTATAGAACTCAACGGAGAAGCTCCGGTTCCACCATCAGCACCTGAGATTAGGATCACATCAGCCATGGCTTTTGCCACACCCGCTGCCACAGTACCTACACCGGCTTGAGAAACAAGCTTAACGTTGATTCTGGCTTTTCTATTTGCATTTTTTAAATCGAAGATCAGTTGAGCCAAATCCTCGATGGAATAAATATCGTGGTGAGGTGGGGGTGAGATCAACCCCACTCCCGGAGTGGAATGCCTTACTCTGCCTATCCAGTCATCTACTTTATGTCCGGGAAGCTGACCGCCTTCTCCGGGCTTGGCTCCCTGTGCCATTTTGATTTGTAGTTCGGCTGCATTTGCAAGGTAATTACTCGTAACCCCGAATCTGCCTGAGGCTACCTGCTTGATTGCCGAGCGCTCCCAGTCCCCATTCTCTTTTTTGGCAAAACGGATCTCATCTTCTCCTCCTTCTCCTGAGTTACTCTTAGCACCGATTCTATTCATGGCTATTGCCAATGTAGAATGGGCTTCATGGGAAATCGAACCAAAAGACATGGCTCCGGTAGCAAATCTACGCATGATGGAAGATGCCGGTTCTACTTCGTCTATCGGAACAGTGATTCGTTTTTTGAATTCAAATAAGCCTCTTAATGTCAAGGCATCTTTACTTTGCTCATTTATCTTTGCTGCAAATTTCTTGTACAGACCATAGTCATTTAAGCGGGTAGATTTCTGTAGTAAGTGGATTGTTTCAGGATTGAACAAGTGTTTTTCACCTCTTCTCTTCCATTGGTACACGCCACCCTGTTCTAGAATCGGGGATTCTGTTTCGTAAGCCGCTCTGTGGCGTATTAATACTTCCTCTGCCAATTCATCAAAGGATATACCGGAGATTCTCGATATCGTTCCTTTGAAGCACCTGTCGATCACATCAGGCCCCAAGCCTATTGCTTCGAAAATCTGCGCACTTTGATACGATTGAAGAGTACTTATTCCCATTTTGGAAAGAACTTTCAATAGCCCTTTTCCTATCGCAGCCTGATAGTTTGAAAAGAGTTTCTTCTGGTTTTTGGCATTTGGCAGTTCTCCCTTTTCAAACATGTCCAATAGCGACTCCAGTGCCATGTATGGATTGATGGCAGAAGCCCCGTAGCCTATGGCAGTGGCGAAATGATGTGTTTCACGGATATCTCCGGATTCCAACACCAACCCGGCACTGGTTCTGATTTTCTTTTTGACCAGATGATGATGGACAGCTCCTATTGCCAATAGAGAGGGAATAGGCGCATATTCTTCGTTGCCGTTGCGGTCGGAAATAATAATAATGTTTTTCCCTTCGCTTATCGCTTTCTCCGCTTCATTACAAAGCTTGTCGAGAGCTTCCAATAGCCTTCCCGGCTTATGATCCGCAAGGAAATGACTAGATAGAGTAGCACACCTGTAACCCTGCCCTTCCATCTTTTGAATCTTTTCCAGATCCTCATTCAGAAGTACGGGCTGGGAAATGTGGATTTGACGGGTATGTTTTGGGCTTTCTTCCAAAATATTCTGTCCCACGCCTAATCGGGTGAATAGGGACATAACCAGACGTTCACGGATAGGATCAATCGGCGGATTACTTACCTGGGCAAACAGCTGCTTGAAGTAATTGGAAATATGCTGACTCTCTTTGGATAGAACGGCCAAAGGAGTATCCGCTCCCATGGAGCCAATTGCTTCATAGGCAGTATCTCCCATAGGGCTTAATACTACTTTGAGCTCCTCAGAAGTATATCCAAAAATAGTTTGGTGTTTCTTAATATTCTCAGTAGAATATGGATGCGTCAGTGTTTTAGGATCATCTTCAAGACGAAGTTTAATTCTTTGATCTGCAACCCATTGCTCATAAGGTTGCTTGCGGCAAATCTCGCCTTTCACTTCTTCATCAAATAGCACGCGTCCTTTTTCTAAATCAGCCCAAATCATTCTTCCAGGACTGATACGGCCTTTTTCTAGTATAGTAGCTTCACGAATAGGTAGTGCTCCAGCTTCCGAAGATAAGATTAGCCGCTGATCTTTAGTGATGAAATATCTAAGCGGACGCAATCCATTTCTATCCAATGTCGCTCCTACAGATTTTCCATCTGTAAATAGCAAAGCTGCTGGACCATCCCAAGGTTCAACGAGGGAAGCATGGAATTTATAGAAGGATTTTCTATCACGATCCATGACTTCATTATCCTGCCAAGCTTCTGGCACGAGCATCATCATGGCATGAGGGAGAGATCTACCGCTCAATGTCAGTAGTTCTACCATCGCGTCAAGATTCGCAGAATCCGACTTTTGTTTATCGGTAATAGGCATCAATCTGGAAAGCTCCTCATCAGTGAAATACTTCGATTTCATAAGGTTTTCCTTCGATTTCATCTTATTCAAATTCCCTTTGATCGTATTGATCTCACCATTGTGAGATAGGAAACGGAACGGTTGGGCTAGTCTCCAGTTTGGAAACGTATTAGTGGAAAATCGGGAGTGAACTATTGCAAATGCGGAGCCTATACGCGGATTCTGTAAGTCCTTATAGAAAGCCAACACTTGGTCAGTTCTTAGCTGTCCTTTATATATAAGTGTCTGGCTACTTAAGCTGGCAAAATAGAATGACTGATTTACTCCTGGGATCTTGGTGTTGATTTCCGAAGTAGAATAGTTTCTCAGTACATACAGCTTACGCTCTAACTCTATTCCAGTCAGGCCTTTTTTGTGCTTGACAAAGAGCTGCTCAATATTAGGCATTACCTCCAATGCTCCCGAACCGGGAACAGTCTCATCCACTGGAACTGATCGATAGCCGATCAACTCAAAGCCCAACTCCTCAATCAGCTGGTTAAGTAGTTCTTTTGATTTGTGGAATAACTGCTTATTCTTTGGAAAGAAAGTCATTCCCACACCGTATGATCCAACTTCCGGAAGCTCAATTTCAGTGCGCGCAGTGATATCTTTTAGGAACTGATGTGGTACCTGGATTAATATGCCCGCTCCATCTCCGGTCTTAGGATCAGATCCACGACCACCACGGTGCTCCATATTGCTAAGCATATATAAGGCATCGCTAATCGTCTCATGTGAGGGTACTGCGCTCAGATCAACAACCGCACCTATACCGCAGGAGTCATGCTCAAACTCCGATCGATACAAACCTTCTTGCATTTTTATAGAATTTATTAGGTTCAAAATTTCCAAAAATTACAGAAAAAAATTGTCCTATTAAAATTACGGCAACAAAACGGCTGCTTTAGTGCCTTATTTTTTATGGATTTTGACTTTTTTGATTTTTTGGCAATTAACTTTTTGGTATGTAAAATAGAACAACCTTGTAAAATTTATAGCACAATTAGAAGAAACAGGGTGCTTTTTTAGCCAAATCTGAAAAAAAATATGCGAAAGTTCCTTTTTTTGGATGTGAAAAAATGGAGCCAAAAAAAATAAAATTATTTTCCGTAATTTTTATGGCTAACTCTCCGAATCACTGGCCAGTCATCGTTGAAAAGAATATTATTCTGAATAATTGGAAAAACTAAGAATATTGCAATTGGCTGTTTCTCAATCAGTATACGGACCCAGCGTATCCTTGTCCAAGGAATTGATGTAAACCTTTACTTTTTTGATTTTTCGGGCATCTACAGCCAATATTGTGAATACGAAATCTCCAAATTTGATCTTGGTGCCATTTTTGGGCAATTTGGAATTAATCTCCAGCAGCAAGCCACCAAGGGATTCGCTTTCACCCTTCACTTCTTCAAATAGTTGAGAGTCTAGTTCCAGCTTTTTGCAGAAATCGTTCAAGGATACTTTCCCTTCAAATATAAAAGTAGCAGGGTCAATCTCTTGGAAGAAGATGTCGTCATGGTCGTCAAATTCGTCATTGATCTCGCCGATGATCTCCTCGATCAGGTCTTCAAGCGTGACTAATCCCGAAGTTCCTCCATATTCATCCACGACGATTGCCATGTGGACTCTTTTTAATTGGAAGTCTTTTAATAAGGTGTCTACTTTTTTGTTTTCGGGCACAAAGAAGCTTTTGCGGATCAGTTCATTCCAGGCGAAATCTTCATCCCTCTCGATAAAAGGAAGTAGATCTTTGATGTAAAGTATGCCTTGAATGTTATCAATGGTCTCTTCATACACCGGAATCCGGGAATAGCCGCTTTTGTTAATTTTGTCCATCAGCTCGTGGAAGTCCATGTCGGTATCCACGGCAGTAATATCCATTCGGCTTTGCATGACTTGCTTCACCGTGAGAGTGCCGAAGTTTACTATTCCCCGTAAAATTTCTCTTTCCTCATTTGGGGCATCCTCCGTAGTCAATTCCAAGGCTTGATTTAACTCATTTACAGAAAGCGAATAGCCTTTCTTTTCGATCCGCTTCTCCAGAAGGTTGCTGAAGGCCATCAAAAACATAGAAAAAGGCCTAAGAATGGTGGAAAAAAAGGTAATGCTGGGTGCCATGATAAGACTGAATTCCACCTTGGCTTTATTGGCATAAACCTTAGGGACAATCTCTCCAAAAAATACGATAGCGAATGTCACTCCGATTGTTTGAACTAGGATTATTATTATTCCTGTGGCATTTTTTCCAAAAACAGACCATGCCACAAAGGTCGTTAACGTCACTATTCCAATATTAATGAGATTATTGAGAATCAGGATAGTGCTGAGAAGATTTTTCGGTGCCTCTACGAGGCTGATGACTTTTTTCCCACGGGGGCTGTTTTCTTCGTCGATATTTCCCAAGTCTTCATTTGTAAGGGAAAAAAAAGCTACCTCTGAACCGGAAACTAAGGCAGAGCCTATTAAGAGAAGAATAAAAAGCAATCCATTTAGAATCAGATAGCTTACCGAAGGTGAGCTAATCTGAGCGAGCAAATGGTAACTCGGATAGGGATCGTCCATGTATTAAACCGCAATGGTTAATGCAAAATTAAAACATTCCCCCGAAAATAGCTTCCAGGGGAATAGAATATTAAAACGGTAGATCATCATCTTCTGTATCTGAAACCATTTCTTGTGCTTTAGGCGTTGAAGTAGGCGCCGCAGATGTAGGCCTTTGTTGGGATGCTTGCTGGGAAGGTGCAGAGCCTCCCGCCCCGTCGGGTCTGCTGCCAAGCATAGTAAAGCTTAGTACTCTGATTCTGGTTCTATAGCGGTTTTGACCTTGCTCATCCTGCCATTTGTCAGTTTTGATTTTCCCTTCTACGTAAATCTGACTACCTTTTTTGAGGTATTGCTCGGCTATTTTAGCCTGTGCTCCCCACATTTCCAGATCGTGCCATTCCGTTTGCTCTACCCTTTCACCGTTTCGGTTTTTGTATGCTTCTGTGGTTGCCAAACTTACATTTGCTACTGCATTGTCGCCTTCCAGATACTTTACTTCCGGATCTGCGCCGAGATTTCCTACTAGGATTACTTTATTTACTCCTGCCATAACTAGTTTAATTTAAGATTGAAAAAGTCCAATACTTGAAGTTAGTCAAATCCCTTGATCGTTCAAAAAGTTCACTATTAACTTTGGCTTTGCCAGGTATTCGATCTTGTCTTCTGCTACCAGCATAAACCCTTCGTTTTCGCACCAGTTTTCAAGCTCTTCGGAATTTTCTTCTTTAATTTCTACCTCAGAGAAAACGGCATTTAACCGTTGGTGGGACAATATGTGTCTGTATTTTTTGGGAAAACGTACCATTTCTTCCTCAGAAGTTGATGGAATATTCATTACCGGAGACAGGTTATTACTTGATTCTACCTGAGGAAAGTCGTGTAACCCTTCCCAAATATCGCCCGAAGTCCGCTTTTTCCAGACCCATCTGTCACCACACTTAATGACATAATAATGGAAATTCCGCTCTTTGATTTTTACCTTATTGATTTTTACGGGCAGATCAGACACCATATTGTTTCGGAGAGCAAAACAAGAGTCTTTCAATGGACATGTGGAGCAGTCCGGTTTTTTGGGTGTGCACAGCCTGGCACCAAAATCCATCATCGCTTGATTGAATTCTCCCGGATTGTCTACAGGTATAAGCTGATTGGCCAAAGCCTCGAATTCTTTCTTTGCTTTAGAACTGGCTATATCGGTTTCAATACCAAAGTATCGTGCCAGCACCCGGAACACATTGCCGTCTACTACAGCTTTTGCCTCATTATAAGCAAAACTTGCTATTGCCGAGGCAGTGTAGCTTCCGACTCCTTTTAATTTCAGCAAGTCATTGTATGTTTTTGGAAACTCACCGTCCATATCATGCCAGATGCTTTTTGCGCAAGCATGAAGATTTCTTGCCCTACTATAGTATCCCAAGCCCTGCCACAGCCTCAGTACTTCCTCTTCGGGTGCAAGAGCGAGATTTTTTACCGTGGGGTAAGTCTCAACAAAAGCATAATAATAAGGTAATCCCTGGGCCACCCGGGTTTGTTGAAGAATGATTTCTGAGAGCCAAATTTTATATGGATCAAGTGTTCCTCTCCATGGTAAATCTCTTGGATTTTCTCTGTACCAAGCTAGTATTTGATGCGAAAAAGCCTGATATTCAATGGTTTTATAACCCATAGTCAATTATAGTCAATGATACAAATCAAGCTAATTTTTGTGAATATGTTTTTTAATTGCAATGGTTCTCTTACATTTGCAGTCCCAAAAACACTTGGTTAATAGGTTGTTAAGCTTATTTCGTAATTTCTAAATTAATATTACAGTGACTAAAGCAGAAGTAATCACTAAGATTTCGGACAAAACAGGTATCCAGAAGGATGATGTAACACAAGCCATTGAGGCGTTCTTCAAAGTAGTGAAGGATTCAATGTCCGAAGGAGACAACATCTACGTGAGAGGATTTGGTAGCTTCATCAATAAGAAGAGAGCTAAAAAAATCGCCCGAAACATCTCCAAAAACACAGCGATCGTTATCGACGAGCACTATATCCCGGCTTTCAAGCCATCTAAGGTGTTTGTAGAGAAGATTAAGAACAGCAAAAAAATCAAGGAACTAGCTCATCAAGACTAAGTCTGAAGGGTTTTTGACATGAAAAGATCTCAACTCATACTTATCGCAATAGGAGTCATCGCAGTCTGTGGACTTTATGTACTTCCTAGTGTGGTGGTGGACAATGACAGTAAGGCAGATGGAGTTTCTCAGGAAAATCCATCTGCTCCCACTTCGTCCGCTGATCCTGCAGCGATGCATGAGGCTGAGCTAAGTCCTGATCAGAGGTTACAGATAAATACGCTGAAACTTCAGATCGCAGAGAACTCTTCAATTGAAGAGCTGAACTCTTCCACGGAAGAGATTGCTGCGATTTACCAGGAACTTGGGAAGTACGATAGTGCAGGATATTATTTAAGTTTGGCGGCCGATCAGCAGTCAGATACGAATCTGGCCGAAAAAGCGGGAAATGCCTACTATGAGGCATTTAGCTTTGCGCTGGATCCGGAGAAAGTAGCTTACACTGCCGAACAGACCCGAAAGTATTTAACACAGGTGCTGGATAATGATCCCACCCGCTTGGATTTGAAAACTAAGATAGCGATGACTTATGTGTCCTCGTCCAATCCCATGCAGGGAATCACGATGCTAAGAGAAATCTTGCAGCAGGACCCGCAAAATGAAGACGGGTTGTTCAACATGGGCGTACTATCTATGCAATCAGGACAGTACAAACGCGCCACTGAGCGATTTGAAGAATTGATCCAGTATCACCCGGACAATCTTCAGGGGCAGTTTTACTTGGGCGTGAGCTATTTCGAAGCCAAACAAAACAACAAAGCGAAAGCTCAGTTTGAGAAAGTGAAAACGATGACGCAAGATGAAATGATTCTTGGAAGTGTCGAAAGCTATCTCGACAAGCTATAATTTATTCATATCACTACTAAATCCAAAGACTATGCCTTGCGGAAAGAAAAGAAAGAGACATAAGATCGCTACGCACAAGCGTAAGAAGAGACTAAGAAAAAACAGACATAAGAAGAAGTAATACACTTCTTCTTATTGTCATTTGAGTACACGTTCATTTACATAATAAGACGAGATTTTGAGTACGGAATTGTTAATCGATTCTGCTCAAAACGGAAGTCGAATTGCCCTTCTTCAAGACAAGAGCCTGGTTGAGTTGCATTCCGAAGGAATGGACAATCAGTTTAAAGTTGGGGATATTTATCTCGGTACGGTTCGGAAAATCGTCAATGGGCTCAATGCGGCCTTCATTGACGTAGGGTATGAGAAAGACGCCTTTCTTCATTACCAGGACCTCGGGGCAAATTTCAACAGCCTGACCAAGTTCACCAAAATGGTGCGCAACAACAACTATGGCAATTACAATTTGAAGGGTTTTGAGAACGAGCCTGAAATCGACAAGATTGGAAAAATCTCCGGTCCACTGTCGAAAAATCAACAGATTTTAGTTCAGGTCGTCAAAGAACCCATCTCTACGAAGGGACCTCGGCTATCCTGTGAGCTCTCTCTGCCAGGTCGCTACCTTGTGCTGGTGCCCTTTTCGGATTCGGTCAACGTATCCAAGAAGATCAGAAGCAACGAGGAAAGAAAACGTCTCCTGAGACTCATCAATTCCATCAAACCGGCCAATTTCGGAGTAATCATCCGTACAGTGGCAGAAGGTCAGTCCGTTAGTGACTTGGATAAAGACCTGCGCAATCTCCTTAACAACTGGGAAGAGGGCATGGGAAAATTGATGAAAGCCAAGAGTCGCGACAAAATTATCGGAGAGATGAGCATGGCTTCCTCACTTGTGAGAGACCTGCTCAACGAATCATTCGACGCAATCACCGTAGAAGAAGAATCTACTTACGATCAGATCAGATCCTACATCAGGAATATAGCTCCTGAAAAAGAAAAAATTGTCAAGCTTTACAACGGTAAAGCTAAACTATTTGAAAGTTTTGGAATAGAAAAGCAGATCAAAAGCCTGTTTGGACAGACGGTCAGCCTTCCGCAAGGGGGGTATGTGATCATCGAGCATACAGAAGCCCTGCACGTCATTGACGTGAACAGTGGCAATAAGTCCAACCAGGAAAGTGACCAGGAATCAACGGCATTAAAAACCAATCTGGTCGCAGCTAAAGAAATTGGCAGACAGCTCCGGCTCCGGGATATGGGGGGGATCATCGTAGTCGATTTTATCGACATGAAGAAGGCCGAGAATAAGAAGGCCATCTACGAAGCGATGAACCACGAGCTAAAGTTTGACAGGTCTAAGCACACTGTTTTGCCGCTGAGCAAATTTGGGCTCATGCAGATCACCCGACAGCGGGTAAGGCCGGAGGTCAATATTGTGACCAAAGAAACCTGCCCGGCATGCAACGGAACCGGCAAAATCCAGGCTTCAATCTTGATAGCCGATAAGCTGGAAAAAGACGTGGATCATATTGCTACTATCCAAAATGTGAGTAAAATACAAATTGGGCTGCATCCCTACCTGCACGCATACTTCACTACAGGCATAATCAGCCGAAGAGTAAAGTGGTTTTTCAAGTATAATAAGTGGATAAAACTGATCAAAGATTCTTCCCTACCCGTGACGGAATACAGATTCTTAGATGAATCTGGAGAGGAAATCGAACTGCAAGTAAAAAGCGAGACTGAATAGTCTCGCTTTTTTTGTATCTAGAAGCAAGTATCAAGACAGGGACACAAGGGAAAAAATTCGAGAGCAGTACGGGTGTAGTGATTCCTGTATGTAAGACACAGGTCTGGGTTTCGGAGGCCAAGCCAAATGAGAGACTGCTTTAGGAGAATAAACACTTTGGGTTTTGGGTGTTCAGTATTTTTTGCATTTTTCAATAAACTAGTTAATTTTAGTCATACCTATTGTTTTAACTAGACTTTTATGAGAACTAATTATATCCCACAGCCTAACCAAAAATGGTATAAATTAGGGCAGACTGCAGTGATTTTCATGGGGCTAGCATTCCTGATCGGTAGCTGCGCAGATGAGCCGGATCTCCCACAAGTAGAGACCATTGGAAAACAAGACCAGCTCTCAGAGGTTCGGGATTGGTTTGAAGCACATGAACCCAAGCTCCAGCTGACCGATGAAGATGCCAATGCCCGCAAAAGGGACAAACGATTTAAACTAAAACATATTGAGAAAAAACCGGACTGGAACAAGTCGCATCACTATACCCTCTCAGATGGCAGAAGGGTATGGGAAGTCGGCTTGAAAAACAAGGAGGTAATCCTTCCCAGTGACGGCGATACATCTGCCGAAAAAGCCAGACGGGTCATCCAGAACATCCTATTTGTCGAGCATCCCGATGGAGGCAGATTTGATCCTTTGGTGGTGCGGTACTATCCTGATGGGGAGGTGGATTCCCGGGACTTCAGGGATCTCTCCTACCTGGATATCGATGAGAAATGGTCGGGATGGATTGACCTCTTTACCTACGACGGATACCATGTCAAGGGGTATCGTATAGATGCCGGGGAGAAGGTCTCGACCCGCGTATTTCTGACGGAAGAAGTCACAAGCAGCGAAAGCCTGCGGGTGAGATGCGAGCTGGTTGGTACCGACTGGTACCTGGTCGGTTCTGGTGGTATGGCATATCTGGACACGACCTACGAATATGAGTGTGAATGGTCCGATGGTGGAAATGCCGGACCGGGGTATTATTATCCCAATGACAGCTATCCCGGGGGTGGCGGCGGGGGAGACACTTCCTCTGGAGGCTCCCCTTATACTCCACCGCAGGTAGGTGAGCCGAATCTAAAGGTCATGCTGGAGCCTAGCTTCAAAAATAACCCCAATCTCATGTGTATTTTGGAAAAGCTGGAACTTACAGATTTCGTTAAAAATCTTGTTCAGATTGACGGGGTTTCCTTTCCGGATATGAATGTGAGTTTGAGGGTTGAAAATATCGGAAGTAGTAATTTACACGGTCAGGCCGACCCAAATGAAGTTCCAGAGATGGTGGTGGTTACAATCAACCAAGCATATATAGAAGACATTAATACGGGGTACTTGTCAATTGCCAGGACTATCTTGCATGAATTAATCCATGCGGAGATCATGGTGGCTCTGGAGATGAAAGGAGTTTCGGTTTTGGGCAAGAACTTTGCCGAAGATTACCAAATATATCAGGAAAAATTCGTTGGTAAGCATCAGAGTCATAACTATATGGCAGATAATCTGATCCCCAAAATGGCTTCTGTATTGGAAAAGATCCATCCTAAATTGGGCAAGGAGGCATTTTGGTCAAATTCCTATGTACAGTCAAAATTCGGGGGACAATGGTCAAACCAGTTTTATACCGCGATAGCCTGGCAGGGATTGGATATTACCGAGGCTTGGGAAGGTTTAAGCAAGGAGACCAGAACAAGGATGGAGAAATTTCAAATTATTGATAACAAGCTCACCAAAGATTGCGATTAATATTCATTCCATGGTATATAGAGGAATTATAATTCTAGTCTTACTGTTGGGTTTTTCTTGTGGGAAACGAAAGCCAGTGGACGAGGGGAAGGATAAAGAAGAAACGCTTGACTTACAGGTAAGCTCAAGTGAAGGGGATACACTTTTCATTGTCTTTGACCGGTATGGGGAGGGGACTTGGTTTGACGAAGAAATGGTGGATGACGATATTGACTACCTTTATATTTTCGTTGGGTTTCCTGATTCTCCCGATTGGTATGGAAAAGTTTCTTTGACCTATTCTTCTGATAAAGAGGACAAACTGATGATCAGTCGCGATGAGTTGGAAACCAGACATCTTGTCGATGGGAATGACCTGACAATTGATCAGTGGTTTGTGTTGCGTTATGCGGAAAACAACAGTGAGTTTTATGAACATTTTGACCGGTATTACAGCAAGTGTTTCGTCATATTCAGGGAGGAATATACCCATAGAAATCTATCGAATCCGGAATATAAGTTTACGGCCTATGGGGTGACCATAAATACAAGTGGATCTGAATAAATGACTACCTCGGCAAACATACATAGATTTATATTCCCGATGCTTTTCCTGGTGATAGTACACCTTGTCTCCTGTGGGGAGAGGAGGTCGGGATCTGTGGAAATGGGTACTGGATCTGAGAAGGAAGAAGCAACGGACACAGTCTTTGTAATATTCAACCGAAATGATAGACTGGTCACATATTTGGAAAGTAAGGACGGTAGTTTTTCGTTTCATAGGGATTACGAAATTGAAGAGGTAAGCATCAGTGTACAATACGAATCCCAGAATACCATCCTCCAACTTAGCCCCAGCGACTTGGAGGGCAAGCGCCTGCTGCATGATACCCGGATGACAGCGGGTGATTGGAGTTCTTTGTATTCGGAGTACAAAGGGGTAATATTTATAGTTTTTGAGGATATATATGAACAGCATTATTACTTCACCGATGGGGACTTTAAACTCCTTGCCTATCAGGTTAAATTGAGATCTGAGCAAAGTATAGACGTGGTGGTAGAACCTCATGAGGAACAAGTTCCCCTACCCAAAACGGACACTGTCTTTGTCCTATTCAGCAGGAGGGACACCGGCAAATACTATTTTGTCGAAGAAAGAGCCGGAGGATTTCAATATAGAAAAAAAGACCCTATCTTGAATGGAAGGCTGGAAGTGAGCTATGCTCCCCATCAGACTGTTCTCCAGCTTAGGCCCGGCGATCTGGAAGGCAAGCAAGTGTGGTCTGACAAGGAAATGGATATGGGGGCCTGGGCCAAGCTTGACCAGAAAAAAGAGCACATAGTTTTCTTGATATTTAAGGATGTCTATGACCAGCGAGAGATATTTAGCAATAGCGACTATGACTTTAAGTTTTTGGCCTATGAGGTCTCCGTAATTGCACGCTGAAGTGAAGGAAGTGATAGGGAGAGGAAGCCGCCGAATCTATTTTGTAACTCTTAATTTTTTCTTACTCAGCCTGACAGACTTGGAAGTAGACAGAAAATTATTTCTAAACTGCGACCTCTGCGAAAATCTCAGTGTCCACCGTGGTTAAATTTCTCATCGGTCTAGCCATTTTTTGAAATCACCCACTTTTTCACGACTGATCAAAATATCCTGATCAGCACATTTTTTTAAAGTCACTTTTAGCCGGCTGTTTGAATAGGAAAAAATTCCATCTATTGCCTCCATACTGCTGAGGTATTTTCTGTTGAGCCGAAAGAAAATCTTCGGATCTACCTGGGCTTCGGTTTGCTCCAAAGTGCTTTCGAGTACATAATTTTTTCCTTGTTGCGTTTGCAGAAAAGTGACTCTCTCCTCACTACTAAAAAAGGAAATATCACCAGTTGGAATGCTCTGAATTTTGTCTCCATACTTCACCAAAAACCTTGACTTGAAGGTGGATTCAGGAGGAGCTAACAGAGATTTCAGTACCGATAAATCTATAGTAGCTCGAATTTGATTAGTCTTATACTTATCCACAGCCCTTGCCAGATCTTCCGGATCAATGGGCTTCAAAAGGTAGTCGATCGCATTTACTTTGAACGCTTTTATAGCATATTGATCAAATGCTGTGGTAAAGATAATCGGTGTTGATAAGTGGACTTTTTCAAAAATCTCAAAGCTGACTCCATCTGCCAATTGTATATCACAAAATATCAAATCGGGTTGTGGATTTTGCTGAAACCAGGAAATAGAAGTTGAAATACTGTCTAAATTTCCAACTATCTCGGAACTCGGGAAATGCTTATTTATTTGTATTTTGAGCAAATTTGCCGCTGGATTTTCATCTTCGATGATTAATATTTTCATCAGTTTATAATTGATTTTTTATGGTCAGATGGAATCTCGCAGTGGATAATCATCTCAGTGTATGACGCTTGAGTCATGCTCGATTTCATGTGGATAAATCTAAAATGGGTAGCTTAACCAGAAACTTTTCCTGATTCTGTATTACTTCAATAGTTTGGTCGGAGATCAGTTGATATCTCATTTTAATATTCTCCAATCCTACCCCGGTAGAGGGATCAGTTTGACTTGATTTTGGCTGAAAAGTGTTGCTTATCCATAACATATTATCTTTTCTGTAAATGTGGATAAATAGAGGTTTTTCTTCACTTACTATATTGTGTTTAATGGCATTTTCAAGCAGGAGTTGAAGAGAAAGCGGGGGAATGAACCCTTTTTTATCTTCGATTTCCAAGGAAAATTTCAAACTATCCTCGAATCTGATTTTTTGAAGTGCCAGAAAATTTACTGCGAAATCAGCCTCTTTTTCCACCTCAATTAATTCTTCTTTTTGGGCTTCTAAAACGTAGCGGTATATACGCGATAATTTCTGAATAAAAGCAGCGGATCGATCAGCGCTTTCATATACTAACCCTGAAAGTGCATTTAAAGAGTTAAATAGGAAATGAGGATTAAGCTGATCCTTCAATGACTGATATTGACTTGCCAATTTTTCGTTCCGAAGTATTTCTGCCTCCAAGGCTGACTTTCTCCATTCCAGCAACCAGGAACGTGTAGTGAACAATGCCATAAAGCCTAAGGCAATTCCCATAGGCATAAGTGAGTATTGAAACAATAACCTATAAGGAATATCGTCCAAACTGATATTTCCTCTAGCCCATGAATAAAGGAACACAAGGATATAAGATACAATAAAAGCATAACTCAGGTAGGTGATGCTAGTCATTAAAAGACGCTTGACTGGATGATGAATCCACGAAATGCGTTTGTCATAAAATGTTTCCACCGCATTTCCGCCGAAGCTCATAGCCACAGTAATTGCAAAAGAAAAAATGAAATGTGGAATCATACTTTTAGCACCTTCCCAGCTAATGAAGCACGTGGGGCAGAAGTATAGCATAAGTACCATGACTATCCCAAAGTTGATAATCAGAAAACTTGGGAGTGTGTTCCATATCCCTTTTTCTGTTTTACAAATGGCTGGATTTCTTTTTTCGGGCATAGTTGGAAATTAAGTAAAAAGGGGCAATTCCTTTCTCCCCGATGGAAGGAAAGGAATTTCCATTTAGCGTTACGCATCAATTACATTTCGAAGCGACCTGATCAGCTTGAGTCTTGCCCCAAGTTGGTAGAATATACTCATCGCTGATTTTTGCTTCTTCTTTTTTAAACAGCTCAAGGCTCATTCTTGCCATTCCACAGGCTTTTTCAGGTCCGGTACCGAAGAATTGGGACATTCCCAGCTCCATTTGGGCCATCAGAGACACGGCTCTTGGATTTTCCCGGTCCAGATTGATTGCTTTGCCAAAGAGCTGCATTGCCTGTGGACTCATCGATTGACCTCTTCCGGCTGGGTCAAGGCTGATTTTTCCCATCAGGATGTAGCCATGCAGTGCGGTGATTTCAGAATTTCCGGGAACCAATTTATCCGCCTTTTGTACTAGCTCAAGAGCTTCATCCAGACTTTTGTCTTTATCTATATCGAACCGAAAAGCCGCTTCGGTTTTCAGCAATGCGGCATAATAGTAGGGAAGCCATTCGGATTCCGTAGCATCAGCAATTCTCAAAAAACCGTTTGTGATGGTTTGCGATTGCTCATAGGTTTCAATCGTGTTTTTTGCTGCCAATTGCTTTTGCATAGCAGCAATAAAAGCGGGATCACTTGCTTGGGCAAATGCGATGTAGATTAAGGCGAAAGCGAAGCTTAAGATTGACTTTTTCATGGTTTAGTCGATTATAGGTTGTTTAAATTATTTGCTGTTTTGTCTTTTGATAACGTCAGGAAAATTCCCAAAAATAGAAATCTCGGTGCCGGTTGACCTATTGCAAGAGATTCGAATGCTCCCTGATCGTTTGGATTTTCAGAATAGGAATAGCCAAATACATTTTCTCTTCCGAGTACGTTCTGCACTGCTGCATGAATGATGAGATTTGGCTTTGGCAGGTAGCTCCAGGATAAGCTTAAGTTTTGGTAGCTTTTTGTTTTGGAATTCATTTCTCCGGGTTCGTTTGGATTGGTATAAGTGTATCCATCGTTGATAGAAAAGGAGGTGCCGAGCTGGGAGTTGAGTGCTGCGATAAAGTGCTTCACGACCAGAGAGAAATTGTGCCTAGGGGCAAAATCGGGCTGAACGTTTGCCTCATACTGATTATAACTGCGCTTGCTGTCTACGAAACTGTAAGAAATCCAGTAATCCGTATTTTTGATGCTTTTACGATCTCTCAGGAAGAAATCCATTCCTCGGGCGTATCCTGCACCTGCGTTTCGAAGCCGGATAGGGTCATTAAGATTTCCTTCGAATCGGACTAAATCATCGTAAGTTTTATAAAAAGTCTCTGCCCTAAACATAACCCCTTCTTTTTGATGCTGATAGTTTAGAATCAGATGCTTTGATTCGGAATTTTCTATCGTTGGGTCAATTACACGAAGGTTTTCGATGGGTAATTGATGAAACCGACCTGAGGCAATAGAGACTTGGCCGAATTCCGAGACTTGGTAGGCCAATGAAATTCTTGGATCTAACCAGCTCTGGCTAGCCAATTGGCTATTTCCCATACGTAAACCACCTCTTAGTACTAATTTTTTACTCAAGTACCAATCCCATTCGGTGAACAAATAGGTTTCTCTTTCGTCAAAACTTCTTTCCTGGTTTTCGTTCTGGAGCTTCTCCGAGTAATTGTGGATAAAATATTCCGTCCCAACCTTCATAGAAACGCGATCTGAGAAATCCTTTACCGCAGTGAATTTGGCATGGGAAAGCAAGTTTTTCCTTTCTATAGAAGTGGAATCAATGATCAAGTCATCTTTGTTTGAGGAAACTGAAACTCCTCCAAAAAGGGACCATCCATTTTCGTAGGCATTTCTCCAATTGCTCTGCGCATAAGAGTACTTGTTATTCAGCTTGATGAAGATTCCTCTGTCATCCAGTCCGGGTTGGGCTTGCCAGAGCTCCATTCCGCCGGCTTCTGTTCTCGCAAGTACTTTTACTAGGCCACCTTTTTTGAGTTTCTGCTGAGCGGACAATTCTATGTCCCAACCGTGAGGGGCCCTTTCCCAATCAAAATCCTGTTTGATGAGTTTCTGATAGGGCTTGAGGTCAAAATAGTTAGCTGTAAGTGAAATGCTTTGGGTTTCATTGGCGAGTGTTTGGGCATATCCTCCGCCTACAGACATGATGGAGAGATCACCTTGAGTTCTCATGGATTGGTCTTTTGTATTCAGGGACAAAGCCGAAGAGAGTGCCTGCCCATATTCCGCTGAATATCCTCCTGTACTGAAAAAAGTCCCTTTGAAAATATTGGGGTTGAATCGGGTTCGGGTGGGGACATTTGCCGTGGAGCTTCCATAAGCATTTCCTACACGAAGTCCATCGATGTAGATGCCCACCTCACTTGCGTCACCACCGCGGACAAATAGGCGTCCGTCATTTCCTACCGTGCCGGTTCCGGGCAAAGTTTGTAAAGCTCCGACGATATCACCCATTGCCCCGGATGTGGTGACAATATCCAATGGCCGCAGTACTACCGCTTTTTTCTCATCAGAGGCCTCCATCGCCCCCGCAGAGATTGTCACCGCATTCATTTCGGTAATTTCTTCGACCATTTTGACCGGTTGGATTTCGTAAGCTCCTGTGGTAGGGCTTATATTAAGTTCTTGGCTTTTGAACCCCAGAAACTTGAAAACCAATACTTGAGCACCGGTTGCTGATGTTTCGAACCGGTAATCTCCGTCTTTATCGCTTGTAGCCCCATCATAACTTCCTTTGATCTGGATATTTGCTCCGGGTAGAGGCAAGCCTTTTTCGTCCAGCACTTTTCCGTGGATGATTGCTTGTGCAAAAGCGTATGTTTGCACTAGCATACAAGTGAAAAAAAGAAGAAGTCTTGGATTCATTTCGATTCAGATTTGAATCAAAAGTGCCAGTCATATCCACCTCAAAAAATTAAAACTGACTGAAGTGTAGTATTCAGTCACTGAAGTGTAAAAAAACAGCCCTTAGATGGATTGGGGGGCATCTTAATTTTTCGATTTAAATGCACTTAAGGTACGGACTAATGAGTGGGTTAATGATGATTTAAATCACTTTCTCTCAAAATTTCTCTCACCGTTTTTCCTTACTGTACTATCTACTTTTGAGCTGTGATAAAAAACCAACTAAAAACTCAGACATGAAAAGATTTCTTTTTACCCAAGGACTAATCCTTACCATGTTGTTGTGGTTTCCGGCCTTTGCGCAGCAATCCTACAAGATGTCCGGCGACCAGCAGTTCACTGTAGCGGGAACTTCTACCATACATGACTGGGAGATGATAGCCAAGGAGGGTACCACGGGATCCTCTGAGCTTAGTTTAGAAAATGGTAAACTTTCTAAAATAGTCTCTCT
This sequence comes from Algoriphagus sp. Y33, assembly GCF_014838715.1. Taxonomy (NCBI): domain Bacteria; kingdom Pseudomonadati; phylum Bacteroidota; class Cytophagia; order Cytophagales; family Cyclobacteriaceae; genus Algoriphagus; species Algoriphagus sp. Y33. Next base: position 5,292,332 of record NZ_CP061947.1, read on the forward strand.
TACAATAGAAATGCCTGTGAAAAGTCTAAAAAGCGGGAAAGGGGCTATGGATAAAAATGCGTATGAAGCGCTAAATGCCACAAAATATCCTTTTATCAAATTTGAAATGACTGAATTCTTGGGTATTACCGGAACTAAGATCAAGGCTAAAGGCAAACTTACAATTGCGGGGAAGTCACAAATTATTCCACTTGAGGTGTCCTATTCTATGTCCGGAAATGATGTCAAGTTTAAGGGGAAGCATACTATTCTGTTCAGTGATTTTGAAGTTGATGCCCCTACAGCTGTCTTCGGGACAATTAAAACAGGGGATAAGCTAGTGCTAGCCTTTGAGGCTGGTTTTTCACCAAAAAACTAATTTTAAATTAAGCCAACATGAAATTATCCAGATTAATCTTGGGAACCTGTGCGGTGTTACTTTCGGGTATCTCCCTGGCGCAAGAAAAAACAGAACTTCAATATTTCCGGCAAAACAGTAAGGAAGGATTGAATGTTTTTGAATCCCCTAAAGAAAAGGGAGGCGATTTTGATAAAGTCCGAGTATTCGTAGGAGGTGATTTTGCTTTGCAATTTCAAGCTATCGATCATTCCAATTCATTGAATAATCTAGTGCAACTGGGATCGAACTTCAACTTGCCAAACGCAAACCTAAATATAAATACGCAATTGGCAGATGGGGTACGGCTGCACTTAAGAACGTATTTGTCCTCCAAGCATCATAATGAATCATGGGTAAAGGGCGGTTATTTTCAAATAGACCGATTGGGATTTATAAAAGAAGGTTTTCTGGACGGCATCATGGATTATACCACGCTCACCTTTGGTTTGGATGAACTAAATTACGGTGATGCGCATTTCAGGAGATCTGACAATGCCCGTGCAATTTTTAATCCTTTTATAGGAAACTACATCATGGATTCATTTACAACTGAAGCTTTTGGAGAAGTGACAGTCCAGAAAGATGGACTGATCGCTGTACTTGGTCTCTCGAATGGCAAGCTTAACCAAAATGTAATTGTGAATGACAATACGGACAACAAAGTGTCATTTTACGGAAAATTGGGCGTGGATAAGCAACTTAATGATGATTTAAGAGTCAGACTTACAGGATCATGGTATATGAATAACGGCACCACGACCGGGACTTGGCTATATGGCGGGGACAGAGCGGGAGGACGATATTATGGTGTTTTACAGCCTTTAGAAGGAACGGCCAATGATTTTGAAGGAAGATTCAATCCTCGCTTCAAGCAAATGACTGCCTTCCAACTAAACCCATTTATAAAGTATAAAGGATTAGAATTTTTCGGTATCGTGGAGTCTGTAGGTAATTCTGAGGAGCAGGGTAACGGTAATTTCACCCAACTGTCAGGAGAGCTTCTGTACCGTTTTGGAGGAACAGAGCAATTTTATCTTGGCGGTAGATACAATACCGTGAAGGGTAAAAACAATGATTCGGATCCCTCTGAGATTGAAATTAGCCGATTGAATGTAGGCGGGGGATGGTTTATGACAAAAAATGTGATTGTCAAATTGGAGTATATGAACCAAGACTATAAAAATGGATTTGGAACAACCTCCATCTATAATGATGCAAAATTCAATGGGATTAATCTAGAAGCGGCAATCAGCTTTTAAATTCTCTCACAGCCCTAGTTGGATTCTTTTTATAATCTGACTAGGCTTTTCCATTTAAAATCATGCAGATTTTACTTCTACTTATTATTACCTACTGGTCTTCACCAAGCACTACATCTGAAGCCTTTGAGGTAAAGACCTGGAAAATAGATTCTGGTAGTGTCATAGAAATCTCAGGTAGTACTAACATTTCGAGTTTTCGATGTGAATCAAAGGAGTATCAAGGAGGGGATATTCTTACGGAAACTTATTTTCCGGCTCGTGATATGTCTGAATGGAGTGGTGAGATCACCCTGAAAACTGTCAATTTTGATTGTTTCAATGCATTGATGACCAAAGATTTTAGAGAGACACTTCAGATGGAGAAACATCCCACTATAGGAGTACGCTTTCTGAAGATGACCAAAGAATCAGAAAACATAAATCAAGAAAATCTTAGGGGTGAAGTTGAAATCACACTGGCCGGAGTCTCCAAAATTTATCCGATTTCTTGCGTTTTCCTAGCTAAAAATGGGGAAAAAGCATTGCTGACTGGAGAACGAAAGTTGGCGTTTACAGATTTCGAAATTGATCCTCCCGTAAAGCTATTGGGAACGATTAAAGTGAGGGATTCGATAGAAGTCAGTTTTGGATTGGTACTGGAAGAGCTGATGTGAGGAATTGTCGTTTTTTAGACTGGATCCACCTTGTAAGCCTCAGTTCGATTTATGCAATTCAATCGAAAGTGGTTATAACGTCATTGCGAGCCCTTTACAGGGAGATTGTGTGTTGGAAAGGGCGCGGCAATCTTGCTATACGAAGACTGCCGCGGCTTCCTCCCCACAAATCCCCGGCTAAGCCTCGCAGTGACGGTCTTAAATCGAACTCAGGTTATAAGTATTAAATCACTCCTTTGATTAGTTGGCTAAATCGTGATTTCTATCCAGTTACCTTCAGGATCTTCAATCACACTTTCGAAATAACCATCCCCGGTAGTCCGTGGCTCGCCGATGATTTTAATTCCCTCTTCAAGGAATTTTTGCGTTTTCAATAGAACTTGCTCCTTGGATCCTACAGAAATCGCAAAATGAGCTAACCCCGAAACCATCCCACGGGGATATGGAGAGTCTTGCACATCAGTTTTTCTCATGAGCTCGATCCTACTGCCTGAATCAAAACGTAAAAAGTACGAACTGAACCCCTTTGCAGGGTTTTCATATTTTTCGCCTGATCTCATAGCGAAGGACTGGCAATACCAGTCCTTCATTTTGTCCAGGTCATCGACCCAAATGGCAAGATGTTCTATTTTCATGTGTTTATAATTTGATTTTCAATGGTCACATAGCCTGTCCCGATTTTTCATCGGGAGAATCTCGCATGGCAGATAATCATCCCAGTGTGTGACTCTTGAGTCATGCTCGATTTCATATTTTTATTTATGTATATCCGCTTTTCTGCCAGTAAAGAGACTAAAGCATTATAGGATTTGGTCAACACTAGCGTCGGTCTTCCGTCATCGGCCAGTCTCGATGTGGCGGATCTTCCAAATCCATAAGCAAAGAAAATAAGCCTACTTTTAAAAAGAAAGGTTAGCCAAGATTGAAGAAATCCAATCTAGAAGCTTTTTATGGTGGTACAAAAAGTTGAATTAACTGCACGGAATCATAAATGGGAAGACTGCCAGTATAGTAGTATGTACTAACTATACTTTATATCTTGAGCCAAGAAGAGAAGAAAATAGACGTTTCTAAACAGAAGGATCCAAGTAGATGGGCAAAAACTAAAAAACTTATAACAAGTGAATATGGAAATGAACCCACATACACTATTAAGGAATGTATTTGGTTACGATGAATTTCGCCCTTTACAACAAGAGATTATTAATCGCACCTTAGCAGGAAAGGACAGTTTTGTGCTGATGCCCACCGGTGGGGGCAAATCGATGTGTTTTCAGATTCCCGCTTTGTGTTTTGATGGAATTACGATCATTGTATCGCCTCTTATTTCATTAATGAAAGACCAAGTCCAAGCATTACAATCCAACGGGGTAAAAGCAGATTTTTTTAATAGCTCTATTTCCCCTCAAGCCGAAAATGACGTGATAGCCAGAGCTATCAACGGCGAAATAAAGTTACTTTATTTATCGCCGGAGAAATTGATTTCAGTGAGTAACTCCTGGTTGAAAAAGTTGAATATTAAATTAGTAGCCATTGACGAGGCACATTGTGTCAGCATGTGGGGTCATGATTTTAGGCCAGGATATACAAAGCTAAAAGCATTTAGAAATTCCCTGCCCGAAGTTCCATTTATGGCGTTGACAGCCACCGCAGATAAATCGGCAAGAATAGATATTGAGAAACAATTGGGATTGAAAGACTCCAAGCTGTTTATCTCATCATTTGACAGAAAAAACCTGAGTATTGAGGTCAGAGGTCAAGTTCCTAAAAAGTATAAGTTGCAAGAAATTGGGCGGTTTGTTGATCAGAAAAAGAATGAAAGTGGAATCATTTATTGCCTAAGCAGAAAGAATACAGAGGAAGTCGCCGATTATTTGAAGAGCTATGGACATTCGGTAGCGTATTATCATGCGGGAATGAATCCCGAGGATAGAGAGCAAGTGCAAACAGCGTTTATACATGATGACACCAAAATAATTGTAGCAACGATTGCTTTTGGGATGGGGATCGACAAATCGAATGTACGCTGGGTGATTCACTATAATTTGCCAAAAAACTTAGAAGGATATTACCAAGAAATAGGAAGAGCTGGCCGTGACGGATTGCCATCTGAAACAAGGCTATATTATAACATGAGTGATTTTGTGATGTACAGTCAGTTTGCGGATGATGGGGCAAATTCAACAATGCAAAAGGAGAAATTGAATCGTATGCTGCAATTTGCTGAGGCAAAATCGTGCAGGAGAAGAATACTGCTTTCCTATTTTGGTGAACATTTAACCAAGGATTGTGGGAATTGTGATGTTTGTGACAATCCGCCCAAAGATTTTGATGGCACTGTGCTGGCACAAAAAGCACTATCCGGAATAGCCAGGATGAAAGAAAAGGAAGGGATTACCATGTTAATTAATGTATTGAGAGGTTCGAATAATGCTGAGGTACATGCAGGAGGTTACTCCCAAATCAAAACTTATGGAGTAGGTAAGGACATTAGCTATATAGATTGGCGAGATTATATCATTCAATTGGCGAACCAAGGCTTGATTGAGATTATGTATAGTGAAGGTTCGGCATTAAAGATTTCACCCATTGGATGGAAAGTGCTTAAAGGTCAACAGTCAATAAAATTGACTTTACCGATACATGCTGAAGAGAAAATTAGCAGAAAGCCAAAGGTCATGAAAATGGCAGATGAAGAAGAAGCGAACACGGATTTATTTACCGAATTAAAGAAGTTGAGGTCTTTCATTTCCAAGGAAAAAAATGTGCCGGCTTACGTTATTTTTAGTGACAAATCATTGAAACAAATGGCGATAGATATGCCTGTTACGGAAAATCAGTTCTTAGGAATATCTGGAGTGGGAATGAACAAAATGGAGCAGTATGGAGAGGAATTTATGGAGGTAATCAGGAAGTTTAAAACTTTGGCAAAACCAAAAAAGACCCCCACTATTCTGGACACTTTTGTGATGTACAAAGAAGGGCTCACCCCCGAAGAGATTGCAGCCAAAAGAGATTTACAGATCACCACTATTTATTCGCATTTATCACAGTTATATGCTGAGGGTAGGGAAGTGGAGTTAGAGAAACTTGTATCTAAAGTCGTGGTGGATAAAGTACGAGTCGCATTCAATCAATTAGATAGAGCAATAGCCCTGAAACCTATTTTTGAAATGCTTAATGAAGAAGTTTCTTATGGAGAAATAAGAATGAGCCTGACTTTAATTCTCAAGAATGAATAACCACTTTTTATAAGGATCCAATAAGAATAAATGTGAGCTAGAACGGTAATCCCTATCCAATTATTCAACAGCACATTAAAATATCCTGCAACTAATTTGAGGCTTTTACCATTCGCGTCCGATAGGAATTACTTTCCAGTTTTGGTCGAAATAAGGTGTTTGCTTATAAAACCAGCGGTAGATTTCGCGTGGGGAGTTGGCGAAATCAGGATTTAAAGTTTTCTCCTCTTCAAAGCGCTTCTTCAAATCTGCATCTTCAGAAAGCATGTTGGAGATTAAAGGCTCCATGATATATGTTTCCATGTATTCTGTTTGAGAAAGAATGGAATGGAAGTACCCCCATTGGAAAAAACTGTCCACCGATTCCGGCTCCATCAAAATAACCAATAATTCCCCTAAAGGCTGATCTGTTTTCACACGTACAGATCCTGGATTTAGCATTACTGTCCTATTTTCTTTTTCCAATTCAAAAGACTGAAATCGAAACCTGCCTTCCATTGGTTGATTGCTGAGTTTGTATTCCGATAGTGTTGATAGCTCCATGTTCACCGCCTTCGCATCTTCCAAAGTTTCCATTTCGAAGCCATGGACCCTCAGTTTATCGATGATCTCAGACCATTCTGCAGGAACCCAATAAGCCTTAGGTACCGGAACAGAAGCCGCGGGCTTATCCATCAAAATATTTGGTATACGCTGTGTGATAGCCTTTCCTTCCCAAGCTACATATTCCTTCCCGGTGATTTCAGAGGTGATTTTTTTGGAGGCAATACCTAAGAATTCCACAGAATCTGCAGGTGTATCATGGAACTGGTATTTCACGATTACTGAGTCTTTCTTCTGATTCTTGTCCGATTCTACCGAAGCTTGAAGCTCGGAATAGTGTGCTCCCATAGTTTTGATTACTTGCTCTAGAAATACATATGTCCCAAGCACCCGTTGTTCAAATGGTTTTAAAGAATGGTTTTCCACCAAAATTGAAGGTAAGTGGCGAATATCTCCATAGGTATGGGAAAAACGGGGGCTGAATGAAAAAGCAATATTTCCTTCAGTAAAGTCTTCGTTGTTTGCCGCAAAAAGCAAAGGACCGGGAATATGGCCTTGATCTTTCAAAGCCTGATCTACTTCCGGTTGGAAATAGCCTGATAGCCACTTAGATATTTCCGGAGAATATCCTCCTGTGGCTACGAATCCATACGTGATGTCGTATTGATAATCAGCCCCGTCGGTCACGTGAATGTCTATGTACAGATCAGGATCGTAACTGTTGATCACTTGGGCAATGGCATTGATGCCGGCAGTCTCCAATTTGGTGTAATCGCGATTCAGATTCAGGTTTAATGCATTCGTTCTCCAGCCCATTTCCTTTGGTCCCCGCTGGTTTACCCTGGCGTATTCGCTTCTTCTTTCATGACCATCTACATTGAGGATTGGGATAAAAAGTAGATTGGCATTATCTAAAAGGGCTAATTTGCTTCCTTGGCTTATATCTCTGAGCAGCATCATTCCCGCATCCTTCCCATCGATTTCCCCTGCATGAATTCCCGCTTGGAATAGGATTAAGGGTTTTTCGGAGGTGGATAACTCATCCGCGGTAAAGCCTTGATCTTTCGAGGCTATGACCATATGTATCTGCCTACCTTGCTCACTGCGTCCAATTGAAACAAGCCGGAGGTAGCTGGAATTTTCTGCCAATTTCTCCATCCAAGCCATCGTTTCTGCATAGGTGGGAGATTCCAGTCCATCAGATAGCTCGAATGAGGTAACCCACTTATCTGACTTATCCACAAGTAATTCTTTGCTTTGCCCATTCCAAGGAAGTAGAGGAGGCATTATTTCCTGAGCGATTGCCACACAGGACAAGCTCAAGAAAAACATAGCAAGAGAGAGTGAAAGGATTGATTTCATTTGTAAGGATTGTTTACTTAAATATCGGAAGTACTTTGATAGTAGTGTGCAATTTTGGGTTAAACCGCTGAAACATCATTTGAATGCAAAAAAGCCCAGTTTGATGGCAAATCCGGGCTTTGGATAAACTTTAAAATATGATTTTAACCCTTATACATGATTTCATAATATTCTGTAGCCATGCGATTACTTTCAAATCCGGCCAAAACATCTTTCATCCCTTGCTGAAGGATGGTTCTCCAGCCATTTTTGTCTTCATAGAAAGTTGGGACAATTTCATTTTCGAGTACCTGATATAAATTTTGAAGATCAAAATTATCCTGATCAGGAATGCTTAAATTTTGATAATCAGCAGTAGGGACGATGAAGCTGTTTTTGCCATGCTCTGCAAATTCACATATCCAACCGTCAAAAGTGCTGAAATTCACCGCTCCGTTCATCGCAGCAGTCATGCCTGAAGTTCCACTGGCTTCACGGGGAACCCGTGGGTTGTTTAGCCAGACGTCAGCTGCTTGTTTGAGTTGCTTACTCAATGTCAGTTCATAACCCACGCACACTGCTATATTTGGATACTTTTTGCTCAGATGTACCAGCTGGTTGAAAATGGAAATAGACCCATAATCGGATGGATAAGGTTTTCCTGCCCAGATTATCTGGATCGGATGTTCAGAGTTAGTGATGAGTTCTTCAAATCGCTGGAGATCCCTAGTGATTAAATCCGCTCTTTTATAGCCGGCAAAGCGTCTAGCCCATACAATCGTCAACACATTTGGATCAAGCAATTGCCCCGTCTGATCAGCAACGATCTCAAACGTCTGCTTTTTTAGAAAATATTTTCGCTCATCAAACTTTTTCGAATCACTTTCATCCATGTAGTTGTAAAGCTGCTTATCTGCCCAGTAGCTATAATTTTGGGAATTTGTGATAGATGTAATTTCAGGAATATCTGAATATTTGCTCCACATTTCTCTACTCACTTCTCCGTGAAGTTTACTGACACCGTTGGCTTTTCTGGCAAATCGAAATGCCGCCAAACTGTGATTAAACAGATCCCCTTCCATACCGGTTAATTCTCTGACTTCATTTAGGGAATAGCCGTTGAAGTAGCCCATTTGCTCGCATAGGTAGATGTCATGTTTTTCGTTTCCGGCTTCTTCGGGAGTGTGGGTGGTGAAAACCAAGCGTTTTTTCACTTCTTCTTTGGAACCGAATTTCCGCATCAGATGAAAAACCGAGCTTACACCATGGGCTTCATTGAGGTGATATACTTCCGGATTGAAATTCAATTCGTCCAGTAACCTCGCCCCACCTATTCCCAACATAATAAATTGGGCAACTTTTGCCGCAGTATCCGAATCATATAACCGATGGGTGATCGTCTGACTTAGGTAATCGTTCTCAGGCAAATCCGTACTCAACAAAAACAAAGGTGCGCTTTCGAATGTTTCAGGCGCTAAATAGTAGGCCTTTACCCAGATAGGGTTGCCATGTATTGAGATTTGATATTTGATTCCGGTGTCTTCGAGAAAACTATAAGTTTTCTCATACCATTCCGCTTTCATAGTCTGATCCTGATTCCTGCTTTGGTCGTAATACCCGTATTTCCAGAGAATACCTATTCCGATCAGATTTTGCTTGAGTTCGTATGCGCTTCGCAAATGTGATCCGGACAGAAAACCCAATCCTCCACTGTAAATTTTCAGAGGTTGGTGAATGGCAAATTCCATGGAAAAATAAGCCGTTTTTTTGGAGAACTCCGGAGAGATCTCATATGGGATAGTATAATTTCTGAAATCAGTCATTGTGTGTCGTTAATTCTTCAAGTTAATAGAAATCAAAAGACTGGCCACAAAAATCAGGTTAGCGAATTGTCAAGAGTTTTAAGCGATTGTCTCATGAAAGAATCTGACGTATCAATACAAAAATCCAAAAATCCACAAAGGCAAACTTTGTCCTGTGGGGAACTCTATATCATCTTTGACAATCCATGTACTATTTGCTGTGGCTTGCTTAGTGGATTTTCCTTTTCCTCCAATCTCAAAATTAAATTGATTATCAACCAGAAAGTCTACTGTTTTGGAGAAATTGACTCTATGATCCACTTTAATGATGCTATTGAAGAAAGTTTCTCTTACTGTACCTATTTCAGGTTTGACTTCACTCAGCGCATAGAGATAATTGGTGTTGTTCAAGAATATTTTTTCAGGTTTTTGTAGCGTAGCTACGCTGATCCCCACGGGATACTGTAGGTCGATGAGTCTTGCCTCGGCCAGATATAGCATGTAACTGCCCATGGAGTTACGGTGGATTTGCGTTTTCTCAGCCAAGGCCGAAACATTGGGTTTGAAAGGAACCTGCTGGGCTATGATGTAGAGAAGTTGGAGTATTTTTTTTCCATTTCTGATATCAAAACCACGGATCTCGGCCATGTCATATTCTACTATCGTGCGGATGAGTTGCCGCAGTTTTTTGAAATACATCTCTTCATTTGAGCCGGAGAAAGGATAGTAACCTGTTTTGAGATAGTCAGGAAAATAACGGAGCGGTTTGAATTCTTTAGGGAGCAATGTCCTGATATTTGCATCAGGATCAAGGATTTGGTCTAGAGTGATTACCGGTAAATCTTGATCGTGGTATAACTTTAGAAATTCGCGATAAGACAAGCCGTGCAGTTCATACATCACGGCTCTTCTGCTTAAATCTCCCTCTTCTTTGCTTATATCAACAATCGATGACCCTGTAAAAACGATCTGCAGGTCGGGATACCTATCGTAGAGATTTTTAATTTCTTTAGACCATGTGGGGTATTTGTGGACTTCATCTAATGCAACGATTTTCCCTCCGGATTGATAAAATCTCTTGACTGTATCAAGCAGGTTATTGGAGAGGAAAAATAGCTCGTCCAATGAGAAATAGGAAACTTGAACTCCTTCCAGTTTTTTCTCTTTAAGGTATTGAAATACTAAGGTCGTCTTTCCTGTTCCTCTCGCACCTTTAATGCCTATGAGTCTTTCACCCCAATCTATTTTTTCATACAGATACCGCTTGAAATCAATTTTCGTATTGTCAATCAGTAAGTTTGAAATATCCAGTAACTCTTCCATTGCACAAGTATTTGTGCAAATATATCAAATAATGCACAAATGAATATGCATAAATAGTAAAATATGCACATTCATTTGTGCAAAGTTGAAAGCGCAGAACTATATCAGTTATGCGTTTTCAACTTTGGGTAAGAGGAATTAAGCGGGCAAAGCTGCCAGCCCATTCGCATCGGGCTTGTTTTTTACAACTGCCGTATCATTTAAAATCATTGTTTCCCCGTTTTCGGGAGAATATGCAGGCCACTTTGGAAGAGCTCCGATGTTCGGATCGCCTGTTTTCATGAAGGCAAGGAGAGAAGCAGACATTTTCTCGGATAGCTTCCTTGGTCTATCTCCGCCACCGGTATGCGTGTACATGCGGTCGGTATTATCAAACCAAAAGCAAATATCTATGCAGTGAAATGCTTTCATTCTCCCTGAGTACAACGCAGGCTCCCAGCCAAACCAAGCTAAATAAACCGGGGCTTTTTGCTTGGACTTTGCATTGGCAGCGCTGATTGCCCCTTTTCTGTTGGACAAGATCATCGCCCAAAGATCAGCCGGAGAGGCTTCAGGGAAATCTTTGCGATAGGCTGTTATGATTTCTTCAGTGGCTTCGCCAAAGTTAGGATTCAATTTCTCAGCTACTCCCGCCCAGTCAATTTTCTCCAATTCGGGTACAGTACGGGTAGGATTCCACTCGTGGAATGTAGTGCAGATCATCAATGGAATATCAGAAGCCAATCCACTTTCTTGGGAAAAAAATTCGCCCTTCGGAATATTTACCCCATCAGCCACGGGGCTAAAACCACCTCGGAATCCTGGCAGTGGATGATCTTTGCGCATTTTTGCCATGGCTTTATTTGCGATATCTATATATTCTCTCCAACTCAATTCTTGCAACTTGTCCAAAGTATCGGGAGTCAAGCCCGCCTCTTTCATCACATATTCTCCTAAGGTCTGTGAATATTCGGGATCGGAAGCCTGAAGCATAGATCCACTAAGTGCAACACCTTTGTGCACCAGACCTTTTGCCGCAGGCATTGCCATAGTTGCGGTGACTTTTGCACCTCCACCTGACTGGCCCATGATCGTAACATTCCCGGGATCACCACCGAAATTGGCTATGTTGTCCCGAACCCATTCAAGGGAGGCAATGATATCCAGTTGGCTGACGTTTCCTGAATCGGCGTACTTGTCACCACCTACCTTCGACAGGTCTGTGAAACCGATTGGGCCAAGTCTGTGATTGATGGAGACGAACACCATATCACCTTTTTTGCTGAGATTTTCACCATGATAGCCATCTTGCTCTATACCGTTTCCATTGGTGAATCCACCGCCATGGAGCCAAACCAAAACAGGTCTTTTCTTGCTGTCCAAAGCAGGTGTCCACACATTTAGTTTGAGACAATCCTCACTTACGTCATCATAGTTCCAGTGATCAGCGAAGGAATAATCGGGGCTGGCATAGCGATTATCCATGATTTGGGGAGCAGTATTTCCCCACCAGATGGTTGGTTTTACATCAGTCCAAGGGGCAGGCTTTTTTGGAGCCATAAATCTGTTTTTGCCCGAAGTGTCTGCTCCATAAGGAATACCCAAAAATGTATAAATATCATTGAGGATGTAGCCTCTGACTTTTCCGGAATCTGTGTTTGCAATGGCAATGTCATCACCGATTTGGAGAAATTGACCACCGGCGGAAATTGGTTTGACAGTAGTATTTCCTTTTGAAGAAAAAGGAACCGCAGCGGCTAAGCCGAGTCCCGCAGTTCCTACGCCGACTTTCTTAAAGAATTCGCGTCTGTTGTTTTTCATGATGTTGGGTTTAATGCTAATAGTTTGATAGTAAACAAAATATACTTCAGTATTCGTTAAGTATGGTAATCCGGAGGTAATTCTATTCACCTTTTTTATTTAAATGGACGAATATTGTTTCAAAATGATAAAATAGATTTAGGGTAAAAAAAAACCAGCCACTTTTCAGCAGCCGGTCTTGATTTTCATATCTTGATATTAAAATCTATTTTCTTGGTTCTTGAATCTAATCTCTTGATTCTACTTTATTGTCCCACCATAAAAATCGCATTGCTCAGAATCAGTTTCCCTGATTCCCAGAAACCTCTGAAAACCGGGTCATCTACGAAATAGACGATTTCGCCACGCCCTACGTTTTCGACACCAATCGCCATAGATTCACCCATGGCTGATTTGATTTTGAATCCTATGTAACCGGTCCTATAAGCATCGTTGCTTGCGATTATTCCCGCATTTACTCCGTTGCTCAGGTAGGAGAATTTGCTCGAGTTATTTTTGAGTGCATAATATTTTCCGCCGGTTCCATACCCAAGTGGATGAGTTTCGTCCATTTTAACCTGATAAATTGCTCCCGCTGCACCGCCCGAAATTGCTAGGCGTTCACCTTCTTGATATGGAGCCAGACGTTCGGCTTTGGCCAGGGAATCGGCTACTTTTTCCGCTGCTTTTTTATCATCCTCACTATCAAAAGTCTTTAACGCAAAGCCTTCTTTATCGGCAAAGAGGTTCAGTGCTCCATCAATTACGATCAGCTTTCCGCCAGCGCGAACCCATTCCATGATATTTTTCTGGGCTTGTTCGCTTAGTCCCCCACCCCGCATGGAAGGCATGATAAGTACATTGTATTTGCTCAGGTCATATCGGGCTAAATTGTTCAGCTCCAGATTCACCAAAGGATAGTTGAGATCTTTTTCGAAGAAATGCCAGATAGCTCCGTAATTCAGGGAATTAGTTCCTTCTCCACCGACTAGGGCCACTTTTGGCGCCTTGACCACACGGATGTTTGGTGAGCCAAAATCTTTTCCTTTGTCCACATAGCCGCTCATGGTAGTAGCTAATGTCACTTGAAACTTATTGGCAATATCGATGACTTTTTGGTCGAAATTTGGCACATATTGATTTCCACCTTTGGTGATCATCAGTGATCCTGCCGGGAAGCTTTTTCCTTCTACATCGAAAGGAAATTCATTGTATTTCACCCGGATGTCCGCAGTCAGCAAAGCAGAAAGAAATGCCGCATCGCGGGTTCCTTCCCATGCTGCAATATATGCTACCGGAGTTTTACCGGCGACATTCTCCGTGAAGACCGGTTTCTTATATTCACCGGCTGCGTTTACACGGGACTCTAGCGCATAAGCCTCCAGTCCGTAGGCATAGGGCATAGACCAGCTAGTGATGTCGTAGGTGATGCTGTCATGCAAGGCAGGATTTGGCTCAAATAAAAGCTGAGTCAATACGGACTTTGGCTGGTAGGCATTGATGATAATGTCTTCCTCGCCGGTAGAGAAAGATTCATTTTTTCCTGATCCGTAAGAGAATCCCTTTAGTCCTGATTTAGTACCTGCTTTGCCATATGTAATTCCATTTTTATCCAGCAATTCAAGGAGCTTTGCTACTTGAGCTGGATTACTTTCTCCTTTGATCACAAAGCTTTTGTACTGGCTTTTCGGGGAGGAGGAGCTCTCAGCAAAGAATTTTTCGAACTCGGAAAGTAATTTTTCACCGTTTTTGGCGGTCACTTCGGCGGCAGACATTGCTGCGGTGTAATGACCCTGGATTCTATAGCTTAACGTTACCGTGTCACCGACGGCATCAAATCCACCAATCCCTGCCTGTCCGCCGCCTCCTTGCTCGATAGTCATGCCGATAGCACCGTTGAACATAGGATAGGAATCGCCATAAGAAGGGTAAAGTAAATCGAAACGCTCCTTCGTGAAGTAAAATCTTCCGGCTTCATCGAAGTATTTGGCAGTATTTCTTCCAAAAATATCCTGGAACTCATGCTGCCAAGAAGTCAACTGCTCATGAAGAGGCTCAGCAGCAGGAGCCATGTAAAATGGATTATTGATGCCCTGCTCGTGGAAATCCAAATGTAACTGAGGCATCCACTGGTTATAGAGCTTCATTCTTGCCTGAGATTCTACCTGGACCTGCCAAGCCCAATCACGGTTGAGGTCGAATAGGTAGTGGTTTGCACGTCCGCCCGGCCAAGGCTCGTTATGCTCCACTGATTGTAAATCCGGCTGAAGGGTTGTATTCATTTTCTGGTTGTACCAGTTCGAGTAGCGGTCACGACCGTCTGGATTGATACATGGGTCTATGATGACCACTTGGTTTTTTAGCCACTCCTGAGAAGTGGTATTTTCAGGATTTGCCAGGGTATAAAATGAAGAAATCGCAGCCTCCATTCCCACAGACTCATTTCCATGGACATTGAAAGACATCCAGTTGATCGGAACTGAGGTGGTAGGATTACCTTCCATCATGCCTGTTCTCTTAAGATTATCGGTACGGATTTGCTCCAGATCAGCCATGTTCTCAGCACTGGATAGAATGGCGACAATCAGCGGACGCTTTTCATTGGTTTCTCCATATTGGATGAGTGTGACATTGGGGTTGTTCGCAGCGATATGCTCAAAGTAATCGACCATGCGGTGATGAGGAGTGAACCGATCACCGGGCTTATAGCCCAAAAACTGCTCAGGGGTTTGGATCTGAGCCCATGAGAATGTGGCGATCGAAAAAACGAATAGGAGGATGAGTAAGAGTTTTTTCATAAAGAAGTGGTAGGGAATTACGGCATGAATTTAAAAGGAAATGTTTTTTACATAGCCACCGATTAAAAAAAGCTTTGGTAAAGAATAGTGGTTCAAATCGGTAAATCAAATTTTCCAATTAAGAGGTAAGATCATCCTATGTGCTCAATGTGACAAAAGTCGCTGTTTACTAGAGCTTTCCTGCGGAAATTACACTGGTAAATTTTGTAACAACTAACAATCATGAAAAAGAACATGGGGTCCGCGGATAAAGTCATTCGTTTGCTAATTGCGGTTAGCATAGCAGTATTATACTTCACAGGGACAATTTCTGGAACATTAGCACTAGTGTTGGGTGTACTGGCAGTGATTTTTGCAGCTACAGCACTTATAAGTTATTGTCCCTTATACTTACCATTTGGGATTAATACTCGCAAGAAGATAGGTTAGGAGAGTTTTTGACAATGGAACTTTCGTCATTTGGAGATAGATGCCTGGTAGATCTTATCAGGCATTTTCTATTTTATCTAGTATACTTCTAATCTCATGACTTTCACTGGTCTTGAAATTTTTACCATGAAAATCGTAAATACTACTTTCGGGTTTCATGGTAAAATACCGAGGAATTTTCCCATTGCTTCAGGAATACCTTCCATTTTCCCAGCTGTTGTTCTCTTAGAGCCAAGACAGGTAGAGAAAACTACGCACGTCAAGAACCTGAATCTTGACAAGTAGAGTATTTATATTCCCTCTATAATCTTTTCTATCTTTACTTGCATTACTAGACTTAAACTATTTATGAAGAGCTTGCTCTATTCAACATTAAGTGTACTGGTATTTTCTACTATATCTGTCCTATTTCTTTCTTGTGAAGAGCGAAGGGATGAGAAATTTGTAATAGGATTTTCGCAATGTGTTGGTAATGATGCCTGGAGACATGCAATGCACGAGGAGATGTTTAGGGAGTTGTCTTTCTATCCGAATCTCAGCTTGGAAATAAAGGATGCTAACGGAAACAGTGATTTACAGATAGCGCAAATCCGGGAATTTGAAAAACAAGGGGTTGACCTGTTGATAGTGTCTCCCAATGAATCTGAGCCGATCACTCCTATAGTAGAGGAGATTTTTAGATCAGGCACTCCCGTTATCGTGGTGGATAGGAAGATTAATTCCAATCAATATTCAGCCTATATTGGGGGCAATAATTATGAGATTGGCTACACAGTAGGGCAATATGTCCGAAATATTTTTGACAAAGAGGTTAAAATACTGGAAATATGGGGTCTCAGGGGAAGTTCTCCTGCAAGGGATAGGCATCAGGGTCTGATAGATGCTTTAGGTAGTTCGGCGTATGTAATAGTGGACCAGCTTGAAGGGGAGTGGGAGAAGACCATAGCAAAAGAGAGACTTCGTAACTACCTGGCAGACCAAGCAAACCATGGCTTTGACATGATATTTGCCCACAACGATGTGATGGCGATTTCAGCCCGAGAGGTTTGTGATGAACTTGGGATAGGGGGTAAAAAAGTAATCGGGATTGATGCCTTACCGGGTCCTTATGCGGGCTTGCAGGCCGTAACTGACGGAGTTCTTAATGCAACGTTTTTTTACCCAACGGGGGGTGATAAAGCGATAGAAGTAGCTTGGAAGATCTTACAAAGAGAAAGCTTTCAGAAAGAGAATCTTTTACAAACAGCTGCGGTGGACTCTTCCAATGTGAGGATCATGAAGCAACAGACTGACAGAATTATCAATCAGCAGGCAAATATTTCCCGGCAAAGTGAAATGATTGCCAATCAAATTGAAATTTACCAGAGTCAAAAGGGACTGTTGATTGTGTTTGGGATCACCCTTTTCATAGCCATAGTCTCCTTGGCCTATGTTTTCAAGTCACTGAGAGATAAACAGAAAATCAATAAAGAGCTTCAAAATAAAAATGACGAAGTCTTAGAGCAGCAACAAAAAATCATGGACTATTCTAAGCAGGCAGAACAGGCTACCCAGCAAAAGCTTGAATTTTTCACTAATATTTCACACGAGTTTAGGACTCCACTAACTCTGATCCAAGGTCCTATAGAAGAAATGCTTCAGAATAAAGATGCCTCAGTGTTCAAAAGCGACTTGTTTTTGATCAGGAAAAACACCTACAGATTGCTCAGATTGGTGAATCAGTTGATGGATTTTAGGAAAATAGATGGGGATAAAATGGCTATAAATGCCTCCCAACAAGCCTTGGTCCCTTTTTTGGAAGACATCATGTCTGTATTTAGCAAAACCGCAGAGGACAATCAAATTCGCTTCAAATTGATGTGTGAAGAGCCTCATATCAAGCTTTGGTTTGACCCCGCTATGATGGATAAGGTGATCTTCAATTTGCTGTCAAACTCTTTTAAGTTTACGCCCCGAAAAGGGTTTGTTTATCTGAAGGTCTCCCAGGACATGCCCAGCTATGAAGTAGTAATAGAGGTGGTGGACAATGGAGAAGGAATGAACCATGAGGAAGTTTTGCATGTGTTTGACAGATTTTATCAGGGGAGTTCAGGCGTGAGGAAGGTCGGAACCGGTTTGGGGTTGGCCTTGGCCAAAGAGTTGGTAGAACTTCAGCACGGTAAGATTGTAGCGAAGAGCTTCAAGGGAGAAAACACTGTCTTTGAAATTAGGTTGAAGATGGGAAATGGGCATTTCAGTTCGGATGAATTATCAGAAAATTCCCTTCTCGGCCAAGTTTTGGATCATGAATCCTATATCTCCGAATACGATGATTTGGAGGAAGAGGAAAGACAGCCTGAACCGTCACAGACAATCTTGATAGTGGAGGATGATCCTGAGATCAGAAATTATCTCAAAAAAAGACTTTCAGGGGAATATAGGGTTTTGGAGTCAGGTGATTGTG
Organism: Algoriphagus sp. Y33; assembly: GCF_014838715.1. Taxonomy (NCBI): domain Bacteria; kingdom Pseudomonadati; phylum Bacteroidota; class Cytophagia; order Cytophagales; family Cyclobacteriaceae; genus Algoriphagus; species Algoriphagus sp. Y33. The sequence continues at coordinate 5,310,326 of NZ_CP061947.1, forward strand.
TCTCCGCACTTTCGATTGCAATGGATGTAGTGCCGGATCTGATCACCTGTGACTTAATGCTGAAAAATGAAGATGGGCTGGATTTAATAAAAAAGCTGAAAGCAGACCCTAAGACATCCCCGATACCGATTATCGTAATCTCTGCCAAAACATCCCATGAGGATCAATTGACAGGGGTCAAGACAGGCATAGACGATTATATTACCAAGCCGTTTAACATGGCATTTGTCAAAGAACGTATCAAAGCCATACTTACAAATAGATCAAAAATCAAGTCACATTATCTTCATGAATTGCCCGCGTCTGATCCTACAGCTCAAGTGGACAGGTCAGAAAGAAAATTTGTCAATGCCTTTACTTCCTTGATAGAGCAGAATATTGGTAATCCGAATTTTGGTGTAAATGAGATCGGCAAGGAAATGGGCTTGTCTAGAGGGCAATTATACAGAAAAGTCAAATCTACCCTAGGCTATAGTGTCAATGACTACATTGTCAAAATCAGGTTAAAAAAGGCAAAGTATTTATTGATCAGTGACACCTGTGGCATTGCAGAAGTAGCCTTTAAGACAGGTTTCAAAACTTCAGCGTATTTTTCTACGGTTTTCAAGAATGCATTTGATTATACTCCAAGTGAATTCAGAGAAAGTCAGGGGCAGAAATGAAACAAAATTGAAATCATGGAACAGATTTGAAATCCTTGGATTTTGATTTGAGACTCCGAAATCGATTGCATGAGATCTACAAGCCATTTTTTGATGTGAAATCATGCGGTGAATCAAATTTATAAGTTTTAGACACTTATTTAAAATATTTTATTTTTCGATAGGTCTAGATTGGCGTCAATAATAGACCCAATGGACAAGAATACAATACATTATACTTCAATAGCGCCGGAAAACGGCTTTCTCTCTGTGGTCATCCACCTAGAGCCGTGGGGGATTTTCTCCATTTTTTTATCCTGTAAGATTTTACAGCCGCTGTTTGTGCTCTCTATCATGCCAGCGACCAAGAGCAGACCACTTGAATTTATCCTGAAGGATTCTACTACAACTTAAACTCCGCCTATTTATAAATCTAAAGTGGATCTCTGTGCCAGCCTTTAAAAATGATTAATCCAACAATAAACCCTTTAATTCTATGAAAAAACAAATTTTACTAATCTTTCTGGCGTTTCTGCTTGCTTCACCTCTGTTGGCTCAACAAAGAGAGGTGACTGGAACAGTAACTGACAAAACCTTTGGGGAAAGCATCCCTGGGGTGACGGTCTCTGTAAAAGGGACCACAAGAGGAGTTGTGACGGATATTGATGGGAAATATAGCCTGTCTGTTTCCGGTGAAGAATCTTTGATGTTTTCGTTTGTAGGATATGCCTCATTGACGGAGGTAGTAGGTAACAGAAGTATCATTGATGTGACACTTGAAGAGAATATTTCTGATTTAGACGCAGTGGTTGTAGTGGGCTATGGCAGTCAGAGAAAGGCAGATGTAACAGGGGCAATCGTATCGGTTGATTTGGGCCCCGTTCAAGGTCAAAGTATGAGTTCCGGTAATGCCATGCAAGCATTGCAGGGAAGAGTGGCGGGCTTGACGGTAGAGAAATCCGGCGATCCTTCCGGAGCCAGTTCAAGAGTCCTGATCAGGGGAGTATCTACTCTGGGAAATAATGACCCGCTTTATGTGATCGATGGTGTGCCGACCAAAAGGCCGGAAGTATTTGCAAGTCTCAATCCTGAGGCTATTGAATCCATTCAGGTGTTGAAGGATGCTTCTGCATCGTCCATATATGGATCTAGAGCGGCAAATGGAGTGATTGTGGTGACCACCAAAAATAGGGCATCAGGAGGAGAGAGCCTAAGTGTGACTATCAATTCCAATTTTTCCATTCAATCAGAAAAGCAGCAGCGTTACAACATGCTGAATTCAAGGCAAAGAGGTGAGGTACTTTGGAGGGCGATGGTGAATGATGGCGCAGATCCCAATTCCGGATATGGTGAGATTTACAATTTTGACTGGAACGGGGATTTTGATAACCCTGTATTGAATTCCGTATCCGAAAGGCCATTCGTTGGAGGGGATCCGAATGTCCCTGTTGGAGATACTGACTGGCAAGATGAAGTATACCAAACAGGGTATGTGTTCAACAACGAAGTTACCGTGTCAACCAATACTGAAAAGTCATCACTGATGATCAATTTGGGGCATTTGAAGAACACAGGTATCATGAAGCACACAGGCTTTGAAAGATATAGTGCAAGGATCAATGCCAATACCTACCTGTTTGATGATAAGCTGAGATTTGGAATCAATATGCAGGCCACTAATTCAAATGAAACTCCGGCAGCTAGAGATGTGGGGAATGCACCGACTCCCGGCTTGGCCATTACTTTAGCACCTACCATTCCGGTGCGAGGTTTAGATGGGGAATTTGCGGGGCCATTGGGAGCAGGTTATTCTGATAGAAATAACCCTCTACTGATGCAGTATTTAAATCGTTGGGACAATAACCGTAAAAATAATTTTTACGGGAACGTATTTGCTGAGTGGAACATTCTTGAAAATTTCACATACAAAACCAGCGTAGGGATCGACTACGGGTCGTTTTTCAGAAGAGACATTGAGCCTAGGGTGAGAAATGGGTTTATTACCAGATCAAATAATAGACTGATCCATGACACCAATGAGTTTTCCAGTTTGGTGTTTTCCAATACACTTAACTATAAAATAGTAGCAGGGATACATAGGATTGATATTTTGGCCGGAGTAGAAGCAATCAGAGATGATTTTTCTTCTACCATTGCCATTGCGGATGGTTTTGCTGTTGAAACCGATAGTTATTTTGTATTGGATGCTGCCACAGGGGCAAGAACAAACAATGGCAGGACTTCGGGAAATAGGCTGTTTTCGCAGTTTGGGAAAATTGACTATGCTTTATCTGATAAGTACTTAGCTTCTTTCACCATTAGAAGAGACGGCTCTTCAAGATTTGGCAAAAACAACCGGTACGGTGTGTTTCCGGCTATGACCGTGGGATGGAGATTGAGTGAAGAGAAATTTATCAAACAAATCACCCAGATTTCGGATTTGAAATTTAGAGCAGGATATGGTGTAGTGGGTAACCAGGAGATTGGAGATTTGGCAAGGTTTGGTCTTTATGAAGCCAGATATGGGCCTAATCAATCGCAATATGTAGGAGGCTTTTTTGAGTTTTATTACAACGTGGGAACAGCTTATGACATTGCCGGGAACGACACGGGTACACTTCCATCGGGTTTTGTTTCCATCCAAGCGGAAAATCCTGATTTGAAATGGGAGACAACTAAAGAAGTGAACTTGGGGTTGGATTTTAGCTTATTTGATTATGCTATTACGGGTTCTTTTGATTATTTCCGAAGAAATACCAGTGATATTCTGACAACACCGCCGATTGCGTCGGTGATAGGGGAAGGACAGCAAAGAGTGCTGAACGGTGCTTCTACTGAGACGCAAGGTTGGGAACTGATGTTGAGTTATCATAAGAAGTTTGTCAATGGGATAAGTTTGACGGTAAACACCAACTTTGGTGCATTCAGGGATAAGATTACAGATTTGCCTGAAGAAGTGAGGGCGGCCTTTCCCGGTACAGCTCAAAACTCCATTATTGGACAGTCCCAGTTCTCAATTTTTGGATACAAAGCTGACGGGCTTTTTCAAAATCAGGAAGATGTCACCAATAGTCCAACCCAAATAGGAGCCCGACCAGGAGGGATCAAGTTTGTTGATCTCAATGGTGATGGAATTATCGACGCTGATGATAGAGACTTCATCGGTACCACCCTTCCGGCATTGGAATACGGAATTGGGGTGAATTTGAACTACAAAAGCTTTGATTTTGCAATCTTCGGTTCTGGAGTGACAGGAAGAATCGGCCAAGATCCCTACATCTTCTGGAATAATTTCACTCAGGGAAGAGAAAATGCAGGACTTGGGGTACTGAATGCATGGACTCCCGAGAATACCAATACGGATATTCCGGCACTATCCCTTGCATTTAATGACACACAGACTTCGGATTATCTTTTTAGAAACAACTCGTATTTCAAAATCAGAAATATGCAGTTGGGGTATTCTTTACCGGAATCCTTACTGGAAAAGGTAAGCGGTTTGGGTAGTGCGAGAGCTTATGTTCAGGGAGAGAATCTTTTCTGGTTTACCCCAAAGAACTATATAGGTTCGGATCCAGAGCGTACAGATGTAAACAGAATCCCTGTTCCTTCAGTGTATTCCTTGGGTTTAAGTATCAGTTTTTAACCAACAGAAATCATGAAAAAATCAATAAAATATAGCTTTACCCTAGTTTTTCTATTGAGCGCATTCTCTTGCTCAGATTTTCTTGAATACGAACCCCGGGGAGTATTGTCCAGTGAAAATGTCAGCACACCTGCCAATGCAGAGTCACTGGTGATCTCTGCGTATGCAGGGATTGGCAATGACGAGATGATAGGGTCTATCACCAGCATGTGGGTATATGGTAGTGTTAGGTCTGACGATGCTTATAAAGGAGGCGGCGGACGTGGCGATGTGAACGAAATTGACAGATATGAGCAATACAACCTGACTATTCCCGACATGGGAGACGCCATGGCTCCAAGGACTTGGACAAATTATTATAAGGCCATTTCGAGAGCGAATTTTGCTTTGAAGGTAATCAACGAGATCCCTTTGGAAGATTATCCGAATAAGACAATCCGTCAGGCAGAGTTGAGGTTTTTGAGGGCGCACTCCCACTTTATGTTAAAAATGCTCTTCAAAAAAATCCCGATCATTACAGAGGATCTGACTCAGGAAGAAATCGCACAAGTCACCAATGATGTACCCAATGATGATTTGTGGAATAAAATTGCCGAAGATTTCTTGTATGCTTATGATAATTTGCCACAGTTTCAGGATGAAGCAGGCCGTGCAAACAAAAACGCTGCTGCTGCCTATCTGGCTAAATTGAGACTATATCAAGCGTACGAGCAGGATGACCAACACCAAGTGGTCAATATCAATAGAGACAGGCTGGAAGAGGTGATCCGATATGCGGATGAAGTGCAGGGCTCTTTGGAACCTGATTATGGGAACAATTTTTTGAACGGATTTGATAATGGTCCAGAATCCATTTGGGCAGTTCAGTTTTCCATTAATGATGGCACAGTCGTGAGTAGAGTTAGCTATGTGACAGGATTGAACTCGCCGCACGGTACGGACTTATATGGATGTTGTGGCTTCCATCTTGCCAGTCAAAATATGGTCAACGCGTTCAAAACAACCAGTGAGGGGCTTCCATTATTGGACGACTTCAACAGCCAGAATATATTTGATGCTGTGAGTCCGAACGGAACCACACCATTGGCATCAGGCGCGACAATAGATCCCAGACTAGATCATACTGTAGGTATTCCGGGCAGACCGTTCAAGTATAGGAATACCCTCAATAGCCAAGGAGATATGGTTTACAATTTTTCTTGGGCTAGAGATCCGGGAGTTTATGGGTATTTCGGAAATATGAAAGAGCAACAAGCTCCTGATTGTAGCTGCTATGTAAAGGAAGGCCCATTCATGGGGACATCCAAAAATATCGATTTCATCAGGTATGCAGATGTGTTACTGTTCAAAGCGGAGGCATTGATCCAGCTGGATCAATGGAATGATGCACTTCCAATTATCAATCAAATCCGTGAACGGGCCGGTCAAAGTACATCAAGACCATTGGCCGCCGGAGCGAGCGATGTTTATAAAGTAGCTCCTTACACATCTTTCGCAAGTAAAGATTTTGCACTTAAAGCTCTAAAATTTGAAAGAAGACTTGAGTTTGCCATGGAAGGTCATAGATTCTTCGACTTGGTGAGGTGGGGAGAAGCCGCTCCTGTACTAAATGCATATTTGGATGCAGAAAAGCAGAGAAAAGACTTCTTAAGTAACGCAAGATTCACAGCCGGAAGGGATGAATACTACCCAATCCCCCAACGTGAAATAGACTTTACTAAAGGGGTATATACTCAAAATCCCGGATACTGATAGAATTGATAGACTACATGCTTTTGGTTACCCATAGGCATGTAGTCTATTTATATATAGCTATCGGGATGATCCATCCATAAAAAGAAAATTATAAACAGATGAAAATTAAGAATATTAAGTACCTTTTTGCGGTATTGGCAGTGGTACAGTTTTCCTGCCAGCCTCAGGAAAAGAACACTTCGACTATTGTAGACAAGGGAAGTGCTTTTGACGAGCCTTTCCGTCCCCAATATCACTTTACTCCTTCTGCCAATTGGATGAATGATCCCAATGGTATGGTTTACTATGAGGGAGAGTATCACTTGTTTTACCAGCATCATCCGGAGGGCAATACCTGGGGGCCGATGCATTGGGGACATGCGATTTCCAAGGATTTGGTACATTGGGAGCATCAGCCAATAGCAATTTTTCCTGATGAGCATGGGACTATTTTTTCAGGATCTGCTGTTGCAGATCTCAAAAACACCTCTGGTCTAGGGACTGCCGATAACCCACCTCTGGTAGCGATTTTCACCTATCATAATGCAGAAGCAGAGAAAGAGGGGAAAATCGACTTTCAAACACAAGGCATAGCGTATAGCGTGGACAAGGGCAGGACTTGGCAGAAGTATGAAGAGAATCCTGTACTGAAGAATCCCGGGATCAAAGATTTCCGTGACCCAAAAGTGGATTGGATCGAAGACGGTAATGGTGGTGGTCAGTGGATCATGAGTCTTGCCGTAAAGGATAAGATCTCCTTTTACAGTTCCCCAAATTTGATAGACTGGACACACCAGAGTGATTACAATCCTTCTTGGGCAGCGTATGGAGGTGTTTGGGAGTGCCCGGACTTGTTTAAGCTGAAGACTCCTGAGGGCAATGATAAATGGGTGCTCTTTGTGAGTATCAATCCTGGCGGACCCAATGGAGGATCTGCTACCCAATATTTCATAGGGGATTTCGATGGTAAAAATTTTAAAGCAGATGATGAGCAGGTAAAATGGCTTGATTACGGAGCAGACAACTATGCGGGAGTGACTTGGTCCAATGTGCCTAAAGAAGACGGAAGAAGGTTGTTTATTGGCTGGATGAGTAATTGGCTGTATGCCAATCAGGTGCCTACCGAAATCTGGAGGTCTGCCAATACTTTGCCCAGATCGTTGGAGATTTTTAGTGACAAAGGCAATTATTTATTGGCGTCAAGGCCCGTGGTGGAGATCGAAAAAATAAGGACTTCATCTGAATCGCTCAAAGGAAAAGGAATCAATATTTCCAGTGAACTGGCAGAAATAGAGCTAGAACTGGATTCAGATGAATTTGAGCTGGTTTTGTCCAATGATAATGGGGAAAAAGTAACCATGACTAAAAAGGGGAATGAGATTTTTGTGGATAGAAGCCTGTCCGGTCTGACAGGGTTTAGCCAAGAGTTTGCAAATCTCCACACCATTCCTGATTTGGGCTTGGATTTGAAGAAGCTCAGAATATTTATTGACAGGTCATCCTTGGAGCTGTTTTTCAATAACGGGGAGCTTGTCATTACGGAGATTGTATTTCCAGAATCTCCTTATACCAAGCTAACAACAAGTGGATTTAACGAAACCGTAAACATCCATACACTAAGTTCAGCTTGGTGAACTAAAATACTTACAAGGCAGAAATAATAAGATATAATGCAAAGCAAAAACTATGTGCTTTTTCTCTCCATCACAGCAGCATTGGGAGGGTTTTTATTTGGGTTTGATACCGCTGTGATATCCGGAGCAGAACGGGACATTCAAGTGTTGTGGGAATTGACAGACCTTAAGCATGGCCTGGCTGTAGCCATTGCCCTATACGGTACGGTCATAGGGGCGCTCTTCGGAGCTATCCCTGCTGACCGATTCGGAAGGAGAGCATCGCTACTTTGGATAGGGGTGTTTTACCTCGTGTCTGCTTTGGGATCTTCGTTGGCACCGGATATCAATTCCTTTATGTTTTTTAGATTTTTGGGAGGACTCGGAGTAGGTGCTTCCTCTGTGGTGGCCCCTATGTATATTTCTGAAATCGCTCCAGCCAGCAGACGTGGTCAGCTAGTTGCGCTCTACCAGTTCAACATCGTTTTCGGGATATTAATGGCCTATTTTTCCAATTACCTTATTGGTACGGCGAACCTCAATGATGCTTGGAGATGGATGCTGGGGGTAGAAGTTTTGCCTGCATTAATTTATACTGCGTTGATTGTAAAAGTGCCAAAAAGTCCAAGATGGCTGATTGCAAAACAGAAAGATTTTGACGGGGCTAGGGTTATTTTGACGAGAACGGATCCTGAAGGTGTCGATGAAGCGATGGAACTGGCTATTGAAGAAAGCAAGAAGATCAGGGGAAAGGCTACCCTATCGATGCTCTTTAGTACTAGGTTTAGGAGGATCAGCTTTATGGCAATTTTGATGGCATGTTTCAATCAGTTGTCGGGGATCAATGCGATTATATACTTTGCCCCAAGGATATTTGAATCAGCAGGTATCGCAAATGAGACAGCCTTGATCTCTACCATAGGAATTGGAGTGATCAATCTGGTTGCGACCATGGCAGGTTTATATCTGATTGACAAAATCGGCAGAAAAATGCTGATGTATATTGGTTCTGTAGGGTATATTATCTCTCTTTCCTTGATGGCTTATAGCTATTTTGGAGGAGCGATAGATAGTAGCTTATTGCCCTATTTTGTATTTGCCTTTATTGCTGCACATGCGATTGGACAGGGGGCTGTAATATGGGTGTTTATCTCGGAGATTTTTCCCAATGAACTCCGGGCTTTTGGCCAGTCTATGGGATCGTTCACCCACTGGATTTTGGCTGCGCTGATCGCAAATATTTTCCCTTTAGTTGCCAATCGCTATGGAGCGGGGAGCATTTTCGCTTTTTTTGGATTGATGATGGTATTGCAACTCATTTGGGTTGCGACGAGGATGCCTGAGACCAAAGGAAGATCTCTGGAAAAGATTCAAAATGATTTACAAAAATACCATGACTAAGAAAGTTGTTTGTTTTGGAGAGATGCTCTGGGATTGTTTTCCGGATTGTGAAATAGCAGGCGGTGCACCGATGAATGTTGCTTTGCATTTGAAGCAACTGGGGCTGGAAGTACAAATGGTCTCAAGGTTAGGGAATGATGAATATGGAAGAAAACTTCTGGATTTTGTCAAAGGCTATGACCTGAATACGGATTTGATCCAAGGGGATTTGGAACATCCTACCGGTATGGTCTTGGTCGATGATACGAATAAGGAAAATATCAAATATGATATTGTAGCTCCATCTGCTTGGGATTTTATACGTCTGACAGAAGAAAATCTACAGGCAGTCACAGAAGCTGATGCGCTGGTGTTTGGCAGTCTTGGAGTAAGAAATGAAATGTCTTGGAATACACTCTATCACCTCGTTCAACAACCTGTGTTGACCATTTTTGATATAAATCTTCGTGAACCTTTCATTGATTTTAACAAGATAGAAAGCTTGTTGAAGTATGCTCATATTTTAAAAATCAATGAAGATGAATTAGCGTTTCTAGCCGATTATTTTGAAATCGAAAACGTAAATGACCATAAAAACAACTTGGATTCTATAAAAGCATTTTGTGATTTTATGGTTGCCCAATATCCTGTTGAAATTATCTGTATCACACTTGGAAGCAACGGGGCTATGATTTATTGCCAAGGAGAAATCACAAAGCATGATGGGTATAAAATACAGGTTGAAGATACAATAGGTTCAGGAGATGCTTTTCTAAGTGGTTTTGTGAAGATGTACTTGGAAGGCAAAAAGCCAATGGAAATTTTAGACTTTTCCTGTAAAATGGGAGCATATGTTGCCACTCAGCAGGGCGGGACACCAAAGTATAAGTTGGAGGAATTCATTAAGCCTGTAGAATAAGGAAATCCTGTAGGGTTAGGCTGTACTCCGACGGATCAATAACTCACATAAGGGAAAGTTCTTTGCATCAGATTTCTCCGTATTAGGTAGATATCTGGGTATTTATTACTGATATGTTTTAATATTTACCATGAAAATCGTAAATCATACTTTCGATTTTCATGGTAAAAGATCGATTAATTCTCCCATTGCTTCAGGAATACCTGTCAATTTTCCCTGCTGTAGGTCTTCTTGGCCCAAGGCAGGTGGGGAAGACCACGCTTGTAAAAAACCTGAATCTCGGCAAGGAGAGTATTTATATTGATCTGGAAAAAGCCTCTGACCGCGCCAAATTGGTAGATGCGGAGCTTTTTCTTAAAGGGCATGCAGAGAAAACGGTTATTCTCGATGAGATTCAATTGATGCCTGAGCTTTTTTCAGAACTGAGAAGTTTGATCGATGAGCAGCGTGAGCCGGGTAGATTTATTCTTCTGGGTTCGGCATCGCCGGATTTGATCCGCAAAAGTGCAGACACGCTTGCCTGCAGAATTGGGTACTTGGAACTGACACCTTTTTTCTGGGAAGAAGTGGCAGCGGATGAGTTGGAAAAACTCTGGATCCGTGGAGGATTTCCCTTGTCGTTTTTGGCAAGAAGTGAGAGAGAGTCACAGTTGTGGAGGCAGAACTTTATCAAAACGTATCTGGAGAGAGACTTGGCGCAGATAGGATTGAGTACCGATCCAAGGCTGGTGGAGCGATTCTGGATCATGCTGGCAAATGCGCAGGGAGGAATATGGAATGGAGAAAGTTTTGCACGCGCTTTGGGAATTACACGTCCTACGGTAAACCGGTATTTGGAATATTTGGAAGGCTCTTTTATGGTTCGTGTACTATCCCCATTTCATCAGAATATCAAAAAACGCCTGGTAAAATCTCCCAAGGTTTTTATACGGGATGCGGGTTTGCTGCATTCGCTGACGGGTGTGACTTCCATGGATTCCTTGATTAATCAGGTGTTAGTCGGTGCTTCTTGGGAAGGGTTTGTGATTGAACAGATTACGGCGACTTTCTGGCAGGAATATGACTATTATTTCTACCGGACGCATCAGGGCGCAGAATGTGACCTGCTTTTGGTAAAAAATGGTCAGGTCAAAACTGCGATAGAAATAAAAAATACCCTTTCCCCAAAACTCACGAAAGGACTTCAGATCTCCATGGAAGATACCGGAGCGGAAGAGGGAGTGGTGATCTGCAGGATTGATCAGGGCTTCCCGCTGTCGGCTAAGGTAAAGGCGATGGGATTGAGGGAGTTTTTGGATAATTAGTTAAGTATGGTAGTTCAAGTCTTCCGACTTGGACTTATGGAAATGCAGTCTTCAGACTGCTGCAGATAAAAACGTAAGTATCTTACTTACAACAATCTGTTAGTCAAAAAAATATATAGAGATGAGATTACATAATGCAAATCCTTTGGATCATAGTCCATTACCGACCGCCCCGAGTTTGCTGGTTCATACACAATCTTTTATTGATGATATCAAGAATCGTGAAGTTTCTATCATGAGAATTTTAAAGATCGCTTCTTTGGAGACTTGTCCCATCGTATTTACACCAATTAATAATATTGAAGTTAATGCGGTATTGGAAGATTTTAATCTTGATATAGCTAGTTACTATTTACAAAGCAACTATTATATAGTGAAATGCAACTATATCGAAGCTAGATTCTCTGACGAAACTGATCCTATTTTTCTGCAGAATTTTGAAAAAGAGCGGGGATATAGTTTAAATGACAGTATGTTAATGAATAGTGGTTACTTCCACTACCATATTTCTAGAACTGCTCCTCGTTCAATAAATATCCATCGCTCATTGGACATATTGCAGGTTTACCATGTTAAAAACCGCATTTTTAAAGCGTATACTGATTTTGAAATTGGACAGTTCTTATATGATATTATATCTACCAATCGTCAAATACCAAATTATAAAACATTATTTATAGCTTTCAATAATTTGAGAGCTGCATTTTCTGAAGACGGAGAAACCATTGAAAACCTTCTCCAAAGTCTGAATGACCGAATGATGTTAATGAATAAATCGGTCATGGAGTTAAAGTACCAATCGCTCAAGACCGTAACAAATAATGCCTCTTCCGATATCATGTATCACCTTAGTTACTTTGTGATACTAGTTACCAGTAGTTTTGATAACATGGCATGGATCATTAACTATATGTATAAGTTGGATTTTTCTTTATTCGACAAGACAAAGAATAAAGTGAAATTGCAAAATGTTTATTCGCCCCAAAACAAACCTAATGATGATTATTATAAATCCTTAGCACAAAAGGCTCCGGTAATTCACGCTTTTTTGTTGACGAATGAAATTTCTTGTTTCATTGATTTCATTTATCCTCTAAGGGATTCAATTCAACATAGAAGTTTTATTAAGCCATTAACCTTAGGTGGAAAAGGTAAGAGTGATAAGCTACTAATATGGTTTCCAAATGATGTGAGAAAAACATTAGAGGAACGAGGTTTTTTAGCTGAGAATTATGGTTTTCAGAAAGAAACGTCTGAACAAATGAATCGAGACTATTATGACATTTATATTTTCAGCAAAAAGGTTCATCAAGAGGTGGTAGAATTGGTAAATACGGTTTGTGGTATGATCGACCTTGCGGTTTCATTAAAGATATCTCCGGAGGAACAACAAAAAATTTCCAATGGAATTGCAAGTTTTTATAGTGATCCTTTTGTTGGTTTAAAAGTGCAAGAAGCTATGATTTATTAGCTATATATGAGCATTGTTCATTCGAAGCCTAGATAAAGATGTCGTTATTTCGTACACTAAGTAACGCCTAATCCTCTATGTCAGTTAATTTGAAAGTTTTAAATCATATTAAGAGATAGGATTGAAATCTGTTTTAAAGCAGTCTGAAGACTGCAATGAATTGAGCACAAGTCGTGAGACTTTGCGCTAAGGGGCATGCAAGTAGTTAAAATTGAAATAGTTAATTGGTTTTATGGATAAAGAATCAGAGAGGTGTTTTAAGAAATTCAGGGCGCATATTGAAAAACATGTCAAAATAGTTGATTCAGAAATGGAGATGATTGGCGGATATTTTTCTATTAGAAAAATAGCTAAAAGAACCGATCTCCTTGAGCCGGGAAATATTTGCCGCTTCGAAAACTTTGTTGTTTCCGGTCTATTTCAAAGTTCAGTGTTAGACGAGACAGGAAAAGTATATACACTGAATTTTCCCCATGAAGACTGGTGGGTGGGTGATTTCAAAAGCTTTACTTCCAGAACTCCTTCAATTATGAGAATCGAAACGTTGGAAGATTCCGTTTTGCTTGAAATATCAAAAAGTTCTCTCGATGAATTATTGGCGAATTCCCTGCCCTTCGCAAAATACTTTAGGATACTCAGCGAGAATGCAAGTATGGCTGCCAATGATCGCATTCTCAATCAAATGTCCCAATCAGCGGAGCAGCGTTATGAAATGTTTTGTGGGAAATATGCTGCGGTCAAAGACCGTCTATCCCAGAGGAGAATTGCTTCCTTTTTAGGGATTTCCCCGGAATATTTCAATCAGCTCGATAAGAGAAAGAAATCTTAAAAATCTTAATGTAGTTAAAGTTTTTCAGGATTCTGCTGCTGTAGTTTTGCTTAACCTAACTGTGAAAAGATGACTGGAAAGCACCCAAACATTCAATTAATCGAAAGCTTTTTCAACGCGTATTCAACTGCTGATTTTGATGGAATGAGGCAGGTAATGTCTGCAGATATCAAGTGGCACATTCCGGGCAAGCACCCACTTAGCGGGACAAAAAATGGAATTGCCGAACTTATGGATTATTTGGAAAAGCTCAATCAATTTGGCTTCAAGGCAGAGCAGATTGTAATAGGCGTAAATGACAATTATGTAATCGATTGTCACAGAAACTGGAGTACTGCGCCTGGCAGGCCTGTTTTGAATGCAATGTCTTGCTTGCTATGGAAGATTGAGGAGAATAAGATTGTAGAGGTTTTCAATTTCCCGCAGGATCAACATATGGTTGATGGGTTTTTCAACAAGGTTGCTTAACCAATCGAAATATGGAAGAAGGGAAATTTTGTGATAAAGGAAAAAATTGTGGAACCTAAGGGATTCGAACCCATGACCTCTGCTCTGTCAAAGCAGCGCTCTAAACCAACTGAGCTAAGATTCCTGATTGTGCTGCGAATCTATTTAAATGCTGAAGAAATTGCCAGCGACTAGACTAAACTTTTTCCGAAAGGAGACTTTTTAGAATAGAAGAGATAGTGGCATGAAATTTTTCGAAATCTTTCTCGGGGGCAACACCTGTAATTTTGAAGGTTTGGTTAAGCTTTTGGTACATATAGAAAATGCCAATTTTGTCTCCCTTGGCTCCGGACTGAAATCTTACCCATCTGGCCGGAGCATCATCGATAACTGTTTTACCTTGTTCGAGTAGTTTTAGGTTTGAATGCTCGTCTGCCAGCACATAGCGAAGTTCAAAATCAAAATCCTCATCAAAGGAAGGTTTTTCGCCTAGCGATTCGACAAAGTCTGACCCTTTGGCATTCTCTACATAGGTGATAGAGACGTAGGCATCTTTGATTTCAAGAGTGTGAATCTCATAAGTATAACCGTCATCTTTTACCTCCCAGCCATCAGGCAGAAGATAGCTGAACTTGATTTCAGGATCTTTGACCTCGACCCTTTTTTGGGCTGAGGAAATAAGGGGAATTAATGCCAGTGTAAAGCAGAGAAGCAGACGGTGTATCATAATGATTATTCGATTAAAAATAAAAACCGTTTCAGTGATTCCAAGCTGGAATATATCAATCCTGTGCAGTCTTGCAAAATCCTTAACGTATGCTTTAAGGATAATTAAGAATTTATGATTATCCGCAATGATGCCAGTAGCCATATTTTCCTTGCTTTATTAGCTGGAAGACCGATGACCGAAGTAGCCTCATCGCTAAAGTTTACCAAATCTTATGTCGCTTTGCTTTTTTATTGGTAGAAAAGTGGATATACAGAAAAGAATTTAGAGGAAGGAGTAGCAGGAGCCTGGCCAATTATAAAATATAGAAAAATCTCCCTCGGATATTTTATTTTATAATTTCCTTTTCGATAATGAAGCTTGTGGCACTAGTTATTTTCTTGCCCTTTGCATCGTAGCGCCTTTGCGGGAGACCTTATACGAAAGCCTCCCTCAAATACTTCGAAGTATAATTCCCTTCTTCCTTCATCATATCCTCAGGTGTTCCCTCAAAAGTCAGGTACCCTCCTTTATTTCCGCCTTCAGGCCCCAGATCAATCACCCAATCAGCAGATTTGATCACCTCGGTATTATGCTCGATGATAATCACCGAATGACCCTGATCGATCAGCGCATTGATGGAGTGAAGGAGCTTTTTGATGTCATGGAAATGAAGACCTGTCGTCGGTTCATCGAAGATAAAAAGAATCTGGTCACCGGCTTTTGTTCCGCCTTTTCCCAGAAAAGATGCCAGCTTCACCCGCTGCGCTTCACCGCCCGAAAGCGTGTTGGAGCTTTGCCCCATGCCGATGTAGCCTAAACCAACTTCCTGCAGCGGCTGAAGTTTATTGATGATCTGGGTTTTTCCTTTGAAGAAGTCCAGCGCTTCATCAATGGTCATATCCAACACATCTGAAATGTCCTTTTCCTTGTATTTGACATCCAAAATCTCATTCTTAAACCGCTTGCCTTTGCAGGATTCGCACGTCAGATGAATATCCGCCATAAACTGCATTTCTACAGTAGTGATGCCTTCTCCTGCGCAGTTTTCACAGCGTCCTCCATCTACGTTGAAGGAGAAAAAAGCAGGTTTGTAGCCTCGCTGCTTGGAGATAGTTTGCTCAGAAAACAGTGTTCTGATTGCATCATATGCTTTCACATAGGTCACCGGATTGGAACGGGAGGACTTGCCGATGGGATTTTGATCCACAAATTCCACCTGGGAAATGGACTTGTAATCCCCTTCGATTTTGTCATATTTACCACTTTCATCTATGACCGTTCCCAGCATTTTGCCAAGGGCCGGATAAAGCACTTTTTTGATCAAGGTGGACTTGCCTGATCCGGAAACTCCGGTAACAACCGTGAGTGTATTAAGCGGGAATTGGACCGAGATGTTTTTCAGGTTGTTTTCCCTAGCACCTTTTACCTTGACGGAATCTTTCCACTTTCGGTTTCCGTCTTTTTTGAAGATTTGCTCCTCACCACGCAGATATTTTGCAGTATAGGTCAGTGCAGAAGCCATGAGGTCTTCGATAGATCCCTGAAACAGCAACTCTCCACCATTGACCCCGGCATCAGGTCCGATATCGATGATCTGATCGGCAGCCTTCATCACTTTTTCCTCATGTTCCACCACGATCACGGTATTGCCCATGTCTCGAAGAGATTTCAGCACTCCGATCAGTCGGTCTGTATCCCTTGGGTGAAGTCCAATGCTGGGCTCATCTAATATGTACATGGAACCAACCAGTGCCGATCCTAGAGAAGTAGCCAATTTGATGCGTTGAAATTCCCCTCCCGAAAGCGTGGAAGTCAAGCGATTCAAGGTCAGGTAGCCCAACCCAACTTGATCCATGTATTCCAAACGACTCTGGATTTCCTTGAGCAGTCGGTTGGCGATCTTGGCCTGATGGGGCGGAAGATCAAGGTTATTGAAAAATGGCAAGGCTTCATCTATCGGCATCAATACCAAATCAGTGATGGATTTGCCCTCTATTTTCACATAGGAAGCGTCTTTGCGCAAGCGTGTTCCCTTACAATCCGGGCAGGTGGTTCTACCGCGGAAGCGGGAAAGCATCACCCGATATTGGATCTTGTGGGTTTTGGTTTCCAAATCTTTGAAAAATGCATCCAAACCTTTGAAAAACTTGTTTCCTGTCCAGAGAAGAGCTTTTTCTTTATCGTTCAGATCTTCATAAGCTCTGTGAATTGGGAAATCAAACTCGATTCCTTTTTTCAAAAGAGGCTCAACCCAACTGCGGGATGATTCTCCCCGCCAAGGCGCAATTGCCCCTTCATACACCGAAAGATCTTTCTCAGGGATAACCAGGTCGGGATCAATTCCCAACACATTTCCAAAACCTTCGCAGGTTCTACAGGCTCCGAATGGATTGTTGAATGAGAAGAAATTTACTGATGGAATTTCAAATTGCATCCCATCAAGTTCGAAGCGATCAGAAAAACTTCTGGTCTCCATTCCCGGAATGGTGATCTTGCAATCGCCGTGACCTTCGAAGAGTGCCGTCTGTACAGAATCAGCAATTCGGAACTGGTTGTCCTCGTCTTCCTTATTCACCGCCACACGGTCGATCAGGATTTCATAAGTACCTTTTGGAATCTTTTTCTCCTGAAGTAAATCTTCCACAAAATAAGCCTCATTATCGATCAAAATCCTTGTGTAGCCTTTGTGCAAGAGTAAATCTAGCTCTTGATTGATTTTTCTTCCCCGTTCGATTTGCAGGGGACAAGAGATCATGACTTTCGATCCTTCTTCGAAAGACTGAATATAATCCACAATATCCGTGACGGTGTGGTGTTTTACCTCTTTGCCGGAAATCGGAGAGATGGTTTTGCCTATTCTGGAGAAAAGCAACTTCAGATAATCATAGATTTCTGTGGTAGTTCCTACGGTAGAGCGGGGATTTTTGGTATTGACTTTTTGCTGGATGGCGATGGCCGGTGCTACGCCCTTGATGTATTCCACATCAGGTTTTTCCATTCTGCCTAGGAATTGGCGGGCGTAGGAACTGAGGCTTTCCACATACATGCGTTGGCCTTCAGCAAAAAGCGTATCGAAGGCTAGGGAAGATTTTCCGGAACCGGAAAGTCCTGTCACCACGACAAATTTATTTCGGGGAATCGCGACGCTCAGGCTTTTCAGGTTGTTCACCCGGGCGTTTTTGATGATTATAAATTCTCGGGGATCGAGGGAATCGATGTCTGTTTTAGCGGATAAAGTGCTCAAAGTCATAGCTGGCAAAGTTACGAAAGGAACAGCCAAAGTCTGAAAAAAGTTGGGGAGGTTCTTATTATTTGTTCTCAGGTTGTCCCTTTGTGTTGTCAGGGACAGTGTTCCTATTGGCGGATTGTTTTTGATTGTTGGGAAATGAATTTAAACGACATGGTCTAGTAGAGGTCGCAGGGAAACAAGATCTGTGTTGTCATTAACTATCGTCAACCCTTGATTGCCAGACTTCAGGCATTAGGCCTACCTTTTTCTTTTAAGTTAGACTTTTCCACTTTACAACATTCACACCTTCCAACTTTTATCCCTTTCTTCGCACCATGGATTGGCAATTCTTAATCGATGGTTTTACGGAGGGGCTACAGCAGATGACCTGGCTGGAGGGGTTCGCCGTGATTTTGGGGATTGCCTCGGTGTATTTTTCTATGAGAGTAAACATCCTGGTTTATCCTACCGGGATTATTTCTACACTGATTTATGTTTGGATTTGCTTGCAGTATAAGCTGTATGCAGATATGGGAATCAATGCCTATTATTTCAGCATGTCTATATATGGCTGGTATGTGTGGACCCATCCCAAGGAAGGGAAGGAAGAATTACCTGTCACTTGGCTGAAACCTAGTGGCTGGGCCGTTTCTATCGCAATTTTTGCGGCGTCCTACGTTATTCTAGCCCATGTTCTGGCTAATTTCACTGATAGCGATGTTCCTTATTGGGATTCTTTCACCACGGCTTCGGCTTTTGTAGGCATGTGGCTGATGGCCAAGAAGAAAGTGGAAAACTGGATATTCTGGATTTTGACAGATTTGGTAGCTGTCCCTTTGTACTTTTATAAAGGCTTAATATTAACCTCATTTCAATACCTTTTCTTCACGGTTTTGGCAATTATGGGATTAATTGCTTGGATTAAATCAGCTAATAGAAATAGCTTTGAATTGGAAGGTCACAAATAGAGTTAGAAATAAACATACTTAGTCTGGTTTCAGGAATAATTTGCTTTTGCTTAAAAATCCCTCTGGAAATACTTCGGGACAGGCTCAAATCCTCCGCCGTGGCGAAGGGATTTACCGAATATGAACTTCAATCTTTGATTAAAAAAATTCTATAATATTCACATCGTGCCCTATGTGTAAATCTTTGTGATCTCCGTGGTAAAATTTATCATCAAAAAATGTCTGAACCTAAGCGAATATTAATCCTTGGGCCTGAATCTACAGGCAAGAGTACCTTGGCTGAAGACTTGGCTGAATATTTTATGGAGCCATGGGTTCCGGAATTCGCACGGGAATACCTGGAGGAAATGGAGAGAGAATACCGTTATGAGGATTTGGTTAAAATCGGGAAAGGGCAGGCTGCCTTGGAAGATCAAGCAGCCGAAGAAGCGAAGAACTATCTGTTTTGCGATACAGACCAGCGGGTTATCCACATCTGGTCGGAGCATAGATTTGGGAAAACAGATCCCTGGGTAATGGAACAAATCGTCCGGAGAAAATACGACTTAATTCTGCTTACTGATACGGATTTGCCTTGGGCACCGGATCCTCAGCGGGAATATCCTGAACTGGAAATGCGGCAGTATTTTTTCAAAAAGTACCTTCAACTAGCAAAAGAAAGCGGGTTTCCGTATTTGATTATTTCAGGTGATCGGAAGAAGAGGTTAAACGCTGCTGTGGCAGCTATAACTAGACTTTAGGATTAAACGCTATAATTTTTCAATCTTTAAATCTTCCAATTTTCAATCTCTTCACCATTTTCCAAGAGAAAGGGTTGCTGCCTCCACAAGTCTCATCATGTCCGGATAGGCATTGTTGTTTAGAATGATAATGGTCTTGTTTTCTTCTATATACCGTACGATAATAGTTTTGTAGCCCGGGTTATCTCCCGTATGCATGACCATTTTACCGAAGGGACTTTGAGGCTTGATCTCCCAGCCGAAGCCGTAATAACTCAAAAATCCGTCGTCTAACTTGTAAGGAGTGAAAGCCGCTTCCATGGTCTCTTTTGAAACCAGCTTTTCTTTGTAAAGTGCCTGATCCCATTTATACAAGTCTTTCACATTGCTGGAAACTCTACCAGGACCTTTTCTATTGCCAAGCCAAACGGTATAATCAGATGAGTGAAAAGTATTTGCGTTGACAAATTTGCCCTCCTCATTCTTAAGATATCCTGCTGCGAATGTCATTACCCCGGCTTTTTCCTCCAGCGCTCTAATACCGGAATTTTTCATTTTCAACGGATCAAATATCCAGGCTTTGCTAAGTTTCACAAAGTCTTCACCCGTCACCTTTTCTACCACACTTGCCAACAAAACGTATCCTGTATTACTGTATTCATATTTTGCACCTGGCCCAAAAGATTTTTGAGGAGCGTATTCTCTTAGGTATTCCAGGATTTCGGGATTCCCGGCTACTCTGCTTTTATCCCAATGCTCGTCCATGATAGCCTGATAATCCGGAAGCCCACTAGTATGAGTGAGTAGGTTTCGAATAGTAATTCCAGGATAAGGTATATCTATATAATTGGCTAATGGATCGTCAAAATCCAGAAGGCCCTTCTCCTCGCACATCATGATCATCATGGCAGTGAATTGCTTGGAAAGGGAGGCTAGTTCGAAGATATCATCCTTATGAAGCAAAATTCGATTTTCATAGGTTCGCATGCCCATGGCTTCTTCGAAAAGGATTTCTCCTTTTCCAGCAACTAGAATTACACCGGAAAAGCCTTCTTTTTTTGCTCTTTCAACTGCTTCTTTCAGGATTTTTTGCTGTGCGATTCCGCTAGTCTGAAAGGATACAAAAGCCAAAAGGAAGAATGCAAGGAATTTGTTCATGTCAGTGTGGATTAGTCAGAAAATTACAAAACCTTTTGCATTAATGGGAAGAAAAGGTGAATTGGGATTAAAAACGGGCCAGCTACAGGATCAGAACTGGATTAGTTCATAGGTTAAAAAAGTATTCATCAATTTGAAGTGCTTATCAAGCGTAAAAAGCGCGATTTTTTCTTCAATTACTTGTTGTAGGATTATCAAATCCGGGATGCCGACATTGTTGATTCCATTTTTAAGATTCATCACTTGATAGTTTCTGATCACGTCCCAATTAATACGCGTCGTTATTTTTTCAAGTGAAAAAGCCACGGAATTCCGTGGCTTTCATTATATAGCATGGGTTATGTTTTCTATTCCACTCCTCCTTTTCTGGTAGGAGATCGCATAGCTGGCCATTCCGTGGGTTCACCGTTTCTTCCAGTTGGAATACGGACTTCTCTCGATACCATGTCATCTTCTTCACTGGCCATGTACACCATGATAGCGGCCATGATCACGTTGTTCTGCACATCGTCAAACACGATTTTGTCGTAGGTATCCAAGTTGGTATGCCAGGTATAATTGAAGTATGACCAGTTCAGAGAGCCTAGTGAGAATGCAGGAACGCCGGCCGCTACAAAGGAAGCGTAGTCAGATCCACCACCGCCAGGATTGCCGGGAAAATTGGTCTGGATGTCCTTTGTGATTTCACGGGGCACCTTATTCATCCATCTACCCAAGTATTCATAGCTGTGTACAAAGCCTTGTCCGGATACATTGGCTATACGTCCTGTTCCGTTGTCCTGATTGAAAACCGCCTGGATCTTTGGCATCATCTCAGGGTGGTCTTCTACGAAAGCTCTGGAACCGTTTAGTCCCTGTTCTTCTGAACCCCAGTGACCAACCAAGATTGTTCTCTTAGGATTGGGATATACTTCTTTCAATACGCGCATCACTTCCATCATCATGATCGTACCTGTACCGTTGTCAGTCGCACCGGTACCGCCATCCCAAGAATCAAAGTGGGCAGAAAGCACCACATATTCCTCAGGTTTCTCGGATCCTTTGATTTCAGCAATGGTGTTGAATGTAGGAACCATGCCGTTTTCTTTGGACTGGGCATTGATGCTGATCATAGGTTTCTCGCCACTTTCTGCCAACCTGAAAAGCAAGCCATAATCTTCCAAGGATAGATCTACAGTAGGGACTTTTTTGGTGGATGCGGAGAATATTTTGTTTGCTCCAAAACCCTGAGACCAGTAGGAAGTGATAATTCCAAGTGCCCCTGCGTCTTCTAAGGCCATTGGCAATTCCCTTCTTCCTTTTCCGGTTTTCTGAAGCCGCTCATTCCAAGCATTATTGGATTCTGTACGTTCCTCTTTCATTTTTTCGAAAGATTCCGGGGTTGCAAATTCCTCCCAGTTGTAGTCAGGACGACCGGTCACTTGGGGGGCAGAAATCATCACATATTTACCTTTTACTGAAGGGAGCCATTTGGCGAAGGCGACTGAATCGGCAAGATCAGGAAGCACCACTACCTCACCCTGAGCTCCGCCTTTTGGAGAGGCAGGACTCCAGGCCAGTTGCTGACCACTCAGGGATTTTGTCCAGGGAGCCACCATGTCGATGTGGGTGATCCCTCTTTCCCATCCTCTCCATTCGCCCCATTGCTCGTTGCGGGCTTCGATTCCCCAGCCTTTGTATTTTTCTACAGCCCAGTCATGAGCTTTTTTCATTTGAGGAGAACCTACCAATCTCGGTCCGATCCCATCCATCAGTTCATGGCCGATCTGCTTCAGCTGAGAGTTCTCGGTTTCCTCTTTGATGATTTTTTCGATCACTTCATTTTGAGCGTGGACGTGGCTGCCCACAAGGAGCATGAGGCCCATGCCCAGTACGTATCTCTTCTTCATATTTGGTTTATTTTAATCTTAAAATTAGACTTTGCCAACCTCATTTCCGCGCCGTTTGTGGATTTAGGGGAGAGATGAGACTAGATTTTCTGTCAACAAAGTTTTTTCACCTATCCTTAAAATATTTATCAAAAAACACCAACTGATACTGCACTGCGTCTGCCCAATATTCCCAAGTATGGCCTCCCGGACCTGTCATGAAGGTATGGGGAATATTGTTGTACGTGAGTTTCTCATGCAACTTCACATTCACATCATAGAAGAAATCTTCTGTGCCGCAACTGATGATTAATTTCAGTTGATTCGGTATCAGGCGATGGCTTTGATACATTACTGAGTATTCCTCCCAGCGCTCGGGATTTTCTGCTTTGGTTCCCAGATATTTTTTCATCTCCCAGTTCTCGGGAAAAGGGCCGATATCCACACCCCCGCTGAGACTTCCTGCTGTACCGAAAGTATCTTGATGGCGAAATGCCAGATAAAGCGCGCCGTGTCCGCCCATACTCAAGCCCGTGATAGCTCTTCCTTCGCGGCTTTGAACCGTACTGTATTCTTTGTCGATAAATTCTACAAGTTCTTTAGCCACATAAGTCTCATATTTGGAATTTGCCACTTCCGGGCTATCCCAATACCAACTTCCGAAATTTCCGTCCGGATTTACGATTATCATGTCATATTGATCGGCGTAGGATTGCAGCTGAGGGACTTTCGTGATCCAGTTGGAGTAGTTTCCTGAATACCCGTGAAGCAGATAGACAACTGGATAATCTTTGGTCTCAGAATACTCTGCCGGAGTAATCACTACAGCCTTAATTTCCTTTTGCATGGAAGGACTGAAGGTGGCCACGGTGTCTACGCTTGCAAAGACATGTAGGGATAGCAGAAAAGCAAATGCAAGCAGAATGGGGAATTTGTTTTTCATTTCAGGGTTTAAATAGGTTTAGGGGATTGAAAAGTTGGTCTTATGAATTTAAGGGCTGTGATGATGCCGGGCTATTCAAATAAGTCGATCAGGTTTTTCTTAAAATATTCTGCGCTGTCCTTTACACTTTGGATGGGGGTCTGCGCGAAATTCCCCCCTTGCTCTAGGTAGTAGTACTCCATTCCAGATAGGGATGCGTCCGGAAGGATTTTGGTATAATCGATAGAGCCGTTTCCCAACTCGGTATAGTCTCTGCTGATCTTATCCATGTCTTTGATGTGCCACATGACAAATCGTCCGGGGGCTTCCATAAAAAGCTCATGTATCGTACGCTGAGAGCTGTGAGCTACCCAAAAGAGATCTATCTGGAGTTTGACTAATTGAGGATCAGTGTTTTGTAAAATGATGTCATAGCCAATTTCTCCATTCTGATCAGTAAATTCAAAATCATGGTTGTGATAGGCAAATCCAAGTCCGGCTTTGTTCACGCGCTCTCCGATCAAATTCAGTTTATCGGCCAAGATTTTAAAACTCTCGATAGAGCGGGACTCTGGATCAAGCCACGGCCAAGTGATGTATTTTTGTCCCAAGGCATGAGCCCCTTCTATACTTTGATCCGTATAGCGCATAAGTTCATCCTCGGTGGCTCTGAAGTATTTGATAAAATCATAATGACCGCTGGTGCTGTCAAGGGAGTTGTCCTCTAAAACCTTCTTGAAATCTGCTGCAGGCATGCCATAAAAGCTATTTGAGGGACCATCATATCCGTAGATTTCAGTGTCCTGATAGCCAAATCCTGCGATTGTTTTTAATGCTTTCTTGGGATCTTCCGCCATCGCGGCTCTGATCGTGAATAGCTGAAGTCCCATTTTGTAGGACTTAGCTTGTGGAAAGCGGAAACCGGAAAGGCCAAATCCTGCGGCTGAAAGAGCAAGTCCGGATTGCTTGATAAAATCTCGGCGATTAATCATAGGTTTAGGTTTGGGTTAATAAAGTTAGCGTTGAAGATAGTAGGTTTGATTAGTTTAATTATACCTATCGCATGGTTAAGCCCGACAAAGTTCCCTTGAAATGAGGTTATGGTAAATCTCAATAATTGACATCTGCTGGGTTGTTTTTGCCTCAAAGCGTAATGTTGCGTTCTATGTCTACCTGCTCCAAAAACATTTCATCGTGCGACACCACGAGCAAGGTGCCCTGATATTCGTTGATGGCAGCAGTTAGAATTTCAATATTTTGGATATCCAGATTATTTGTTGGTTCGTCCAGAATAATTATATCGGGAGATTGGCTGCCAATAGTAAGGCAGCACAGCGACAGCCTCATCCGTTCTCCTCCACTCAATGAACTACAGGATTTATCCCAATCTTCTTTTGGAAACAGGAACCGGTTAAGCCTGATTTTGATCTCATGCTCTTTCAGTGCTGTGTTGTTAAACCGCTCCGCCTGTTCATAAACATTCAGGTGATTTTCTATCAATGAATAATCCTGATCGATGTAAACGGCTTTGTTTTCGGCGATGAAAAGTGTTCCGGTCTTTGGTTTCAGATCGCCCAAAATAAGCTTAATCAAAGTGGTCTTGCCAGAACTATTGCTTCCTTTCAGCGCAATTCTTTCTCCACTTGTAATTTGAAAATTCAGATTAGTTTTCCATAGCGGACTGTCTTGATAAGAGAAATTAATATCAGTGGCATTGACCAGCACTTTGCCTTTGTGTAAAGCGGTATTCTCAAAGCCAAACTTCATTTTATCAATATCAGACAGTTCTTTTCTTAGGTCTTGAAGATCCTGAGAGATTCCGCCAATCTTATCTGTATGGACATTTTTGATCTTTGAGGTGCTTTTTTCTGCTCTGTTTCGGAGCGTATTCATCATGATCGAGGCCAGCCCGGCCTTTTCCTGCTTTTTCTTACCTCTGGCATCCAGTTTTTGCTGTCGTTCTACCGTTTCCCTTTCCTTCTCCTTAGCTTTTCGCAATGCCTTTTCTTTACTTTTTACATCTTGATTTAGGGCATTTTGCTCCAAGTGTTTTTGAGAAGAGTAGAAATCGTAATTGCCTCCATAGGCGCTTATTCCTTTATGACTAAGTTCGCACACTGTATCCAAGAGGTTTAGCAATTTTCGATCATGACTGACCACCACCAAGGTATTGGAAGTGGAGGATATATAGCTATAAAGCAGCGCCCTTGACCCACTGTCTAGATGATTGCTTGGTTCATCAAGGAGCACCAGTTCGGGCTGATGAATAGAAATTCCTGCCAAGAAAACTTTGGTTTTTTGTCCTCCGCTGAGATTTTCCAGCTTTGTAGTTAGCTCATGCTCGGATAGCTTCCAATGGCGCAATGCTTCATAGGCACGTTCTTCTACAGTCCAATCATCATCGAGAATCAGCAAATTTTCCTCACTGGCGTTTCCGTCAAGAATCTCACGAAAGGCAGTAAGTTTTCTATCTATACCCAGCGCTTCTGCAATACTGAGATGATTGAACTGACCAAAAATTTGAGGAATGTAATAAGGAGGTGATTCTACAATTACCTGCCCATCAGAAGGCGTGAGCTTTTTTGCAATAATCTGTAGTAAGGTCGATTTACCCACTCCATTACTGCCGATTAGCGCTATCTTTTGATGAGGATTTACTGCAAGGGAGATGTTGGCAAACAACAAATCCTTATTGGGATGTATATATGAAATACGCTGTAAACTGAGCATAATTTCTCTCTTTGAAGATTAAACAAATGGCTGATCCAGAACTTTGGCTAGCCTTATTTATAGTCAGAAAGAAATTATATTTTCATGTTTTTGTATGTGGATTGAGGTACAAATATAGTGTATTGTTCCATCATGTGAAAAAGACAGTCTGTCTTGTGTCATGTATAACTTAGGGTTTCTTGCCTGATAAAAACGGCATGCACACGCTTTTAAAGGAGGGAAAGCAGCAGGATTTCAAAAATTCAACTGGGCCTGTAATCGCAGCAGACTGCCTGCCTGTTGGTTGTCTTGAAGCTGAAAATCCTCATATCGGCGGTTTGAAAATGTGTACATCGCTACCAATTCAAATGCCTCATTGAGCTGCCACTCCAAACCTAATTCCAATTCTTTCACCGTGTAGCTTCTCGCATCCAACTCATGCTTTTTGCCTCCGTCATAATATTGTAAGCGGGTGAAAGGGATAAATTCTCCTGCTATATAGGAGAAAGTTACATATCCGCCTTGTAGCTTTTGTACTTCTATTTTTTGGGATTGCTTATTAAACTCAGGACCTTGGCCTATCATATATTCAGCCTGAATACCAAAAGGCTGCGGGTACAACACAAAGGAAGCTGCGGCTCTTTGATCAGTAAATTCTTTTTGATCCCTGATATTCAATTCGGGACTGCTTTCCAGCAGCACAAATTTCCCACTGTATGCCTGAATGCCGGGTTCGATCACCTGGCTGCCTACTTCTATGGGAAGAGAAAAGCGGGGCACCACATGGAATTTACCATTTTGATCAGGATGGTTTGCCGTCTGACCATTGTAAATACCCAGCGCAAATACCCCGAAATCTCCTGAATGCTTCATTCCATCCTTTTTTAATTTCTTCATCAGATTCCGCTTTTCCTTAGTCGCCCAATAGAAAAATATCCCCAGATCCCGCTCATCTTTCATCCCGCTGTTAATGGCATCATCCCGATCAAGAGGCAATCGTTGACTGCTGGACTGGAGATTTTCATACCCAAAGGGAACCTTGCTTTGTCCCACGCGAAGACGAAATTTATTATCCTTGTCAAGCCCCAAATCCACATACGCATCTTTCAATTTCCCGACATGATGGGCTCCCGTCACCGACTTGGAGAAATCTGGCTGAAAATAGAAAAACACGCGTGGATGGATTTGGCCATAGATTTTGAACCGCAATCTTCGTATAGAAAAGGAATTTTCCTCTCCTCCCCACGCCTCATCACACTGCTCACATCCCAGCTCGGGATTTGTCTGAAACAACCCATTGTAGCGCACCTGCATGTAGCCTCCCAGATGGATTTTTTCAAACCAATTATTGGAGATTTTTTCTTCAGTTTTCTCTTGAGCTTGTGCAAAAGAAAGGGTAAACAGAAGCAATAGGACAGCAAATGGGATATTCTTGTTCATGACATTCAGGAAGGGAGAGGTGGCTAGATGATAGGGATAGGGGAAAAGAGGAGGAGTTTTTCTTAGTCCTTGATTTTATGAAGGACTTCCCCTTTGCCAGAGAAAATCACTTTCCATTCTTCACTGAAATTCTCGAGCTCTACGGAATAATTAACCTCGTTGCCTTCAGTGATTTTCTTGACTTCATCAATCTTCAATTCGGAGAAATCGGAAGCTATTTTAGAAATGATGGCTTTTGGGAGATCTCCTTTAGCTATTTCTTCTACATGCTTCAGAATTTTGCCGGCCTCATCGTACCGGATTTCGTGCTCTGTTCCCCAGCCGATTTCGAATTCTACCGTGTAATTATCCCCATCTAGTTCCCACTCGATATCAGTTGCTTTTGGAAACTCCTTTTTGAAACTGTTGACTACCACAGAAGGTACTTGGCTTTGGTGGATCTCCTGAGCGAAAGCCGCTGTGGAGATAAGGATAAGTGCAGTTGCGATAATTGTGATGTGCTTTTTCATTTGAGCATAGTTTTAAGTTATGCCTCAAAGAAAAAGTGGGAATCTGGAAACAATTGGGAATGTTAGGGCCCTAAATTTTTTTTACCACGAAGATCACGAAGTGGCGCAAAGTTTACCTGAATAATAATCGACATGAAGGAGGCATCCGTCCTTCGCTCATCGTATGGGAGTCTGGATTCATTGAGAAAAATGCTGTAGGTATGCGAAATAAGGAATCGGTGTTTTCTGCTATTGACTCCTTCTCTTTTGGCCATACTCGTCAAAGAAGTCATTTCTTGGTATGCTACTATACCTTAGCTTTAATTTTAATCTCTCTCGCTACAGTATTGTGAAGTGACGTTCTCAGATGCAACTTACCTTACAACTTTACCACCTTACATCCCTCAACCCATTTTAACCTCAAAACAATGCTCACCATCGAAACTGTATACAATCTGAAAAGTATACAGTTTACAGATGGCGTGGACGATAGCAAGTCCCAGACCTGTGCTGTTACTTTTTTTGGTTTCCTTATGAAAACGGGTAAATACCTTCTCAGAATCAAGTGGCAGTGAATTGCCTGTATTGCGGATAATCAGGGAGTTTTCCACAAGGATAATGGTTACGTTTCCGCCTTCTATATTGTGGAAAATAGCATTTCGAATAAGATTACCCACTAGAATAGAAGCAAGATTTTCATCCATTTTGACCTGTATTTCGGAAGAGTTATCCACAGATATTTTTACTTCTCTGTAGTCAGCAAATTCTTTCAAGTCTTCCACTGATTGTGCGACTACCCGGTTGATGGAAATTTCAGCGTTTTCTGAAAACTGTTTATTCTCAATTTTGGTCAGTAGAAGTAATGACTTGTTCAGTCGGGTTAAGCGCTGAATAGTCTGCAAAATCTGGCCAACAATTTCGGCATTTTCATGATCCAGACTTTCTCTTTCCAGCATCAGTTCGAGTTTGTTGGAAATAATCGCCAGAGGTGTTTGAAGCTCATGAGAGGCATTTTCGGTGAATTTCTTTTGATTGGCATAAGTTTCACGAGCATGAATAATAAGGGAGTTGACAGCGAGCTCCAATTCTTTAAACTCTTTGGTGTCGCCTTTCACGACCGGAATGGGACTTTCCTTGTCAATACGAAATGCTTTTAAATCGCCCAAAAGCAGGTAAAATGGTTTCCAAAGCCGCTGAAGAACTACATTATTGATTAAAACAATGCTTGCAACCAAAATGATGTAAAGCCAGATGATCGAATAGAATAAATCCTCGATCAGATCATCTTCCTCCACGGTGGAGTTGAAAACCGTAAGCCGGTAATAATCCTCACCGTGCTTAAAAGCCGATGTCAACATGCGGACAGGCTCCAGATCATCTTCGTTCTGCATATAGAGCAGTGTATCCGTAAAATAATCACGCATTCCCAATGCCTCTTTTTCATCGATTTTATGAATAGTAAAATTGCCCTCTTCGAAGTCTTTTTTCTCAAACACCCGTTCGTCTTTTTCGGTACGCTTGATGATTAATAGTTTATAATTGTCCAGTCCATCATCGATACTGTCGTGGATTTCGTCCAGCATATTGATGTAGAAAATTGCCGACCAGATAGTAACAATCAGAAAGATCGATACCGAAAGATATTTGATGGACTGGTTGAGGAGCTTCACAGTTCGGTCAGTTTATAACCTACGCCATAGACCGACTGGATTTCAATCCCGGCATTGGAAGATTGGAGTTTCTTGCGCAGGTTTTTGATCTGATAGTAGATAAAGTCAAAGTTGTCCGCTTGGTCTATGTGATCTCCCCAAACATGCTCAGCTAGGGCAGTTTTCGAAATCAACCGATTCTTGTTTACCAGGAAATAATTCAGGATATCAAACTCCTTTCGGTTCAATTCAAGTAGTACGTCTTCTACTTTAAATTCCCGCTCATTTAGGTCTAAAACTGTGTTTTTGACGATGATTTGATTGCTTCCGTTAAGGTTTTTTCTGCGAAACACGGCTTTAATCCGGGCATTGAGTTCGGCAATGTGAAAAGGCTTGGTGAGGTAATCATCCGCGCCCAAGTCAAGACCTGCAAGTTTATCGTCCAGAGAATCCTTTGCCGAGATAATGATTACATTTTCTCCACCGCCATTTTTCTTCAGTTCTGCCAAAATATCCATCCCACTTCCTCCGGGAAGCATAATGTCCAGCAGGATGCAGTCGTATTTATACAGTGCTATTTTTTCCATTGCCGAATCAAAATCGGAGGCATGCTCCACCAAATAAAGCTCTTTTTCAAGGCTTTTACGGATCACTTCTGCCAATTCAGGTTCGTCTTCAATCGCCAAAATTTTCATGTGCTTATAATTTGTCTTTCAATGGTCACACTTTCCTTCCACGAGGCAGGTGGATCTGGCATACATATCATTTCAGTGTGTGTCACCTACAACATGCCCGCCTGCTGTAGGTAGGCTCGATTTTATAAGATCAAAAATATGGAGCAATTCTGGAAAGATTTGGGAATCCAAAATTTCAAGGAAATCGCAAATTCCCGGAATTAGATACAGTTAGAAATTGATAATTTAGAAAATTAAGAATCAGCATCATCGTCCGAAGGTGCTTTACATAGATTATTGCGACAAATATGAACTTATACTTATCCAGAATTGCCTGTATGTTTCTGCTGGTATTTCAATTCTCTTGCCAACAAAAATCCACTAAACAGGAAGATTTGCAGATTGCGCTTTTATCTCAAATAGATTCCATTCAGGGAGATGTGGCAATTGCCTTCTACAATCTCTCAGAATCGTCAGATAGTCTGCTGATCAATGCTGAAGAGGAATTTCATGCTGCCAGCACAATGAAAGTCCCGGTGATGATTGAGCTTTTTAAACAATACAGAGAAGGAAAACTAAATCTTGAAGATTCTATTTTGTTGAAAAATGAGTTCAAAAGCATAGTTGATGGAAGCCTTTATAGCATGCAGGTTGGTATGGATAGCGACAGCGTGATTTATAGTCAGATCGGTACTACCATCGCGCTAAAAGATCTGATGTATAATATGATCACGCTCAGTAGCAACTTGGCTACCAATGTGCTGATAGAATTGGTAGGGGCAAAAAACACTACTGCCACTATGCGAAACCTTGGTGCGGACAAAATCGAAGTATTGAGAGGAGTGGAGGACACCAAGGCATATGAACTTGGCATGAGCAATACGACTACTGCTAAAGATCTGATGCTGGTCATGAAGGCAATTGCCGAAAATACGGCGGGGATCAAGGAGGATTGCGACGAGATGGTTGCTATTATGAAGGACCAACAATTCAATACAATAATTCCATTTTTCCTTCCTGAAAGTGTATCTGTAGCGCACAAAACGGGCTCGATTACCGATGTTCATCATGACGCCGGGATAGTTTATCTACCGGATGGCCGCTCGTATGTGCTTGTGCTGCTTTCCAAGAACCTATCCGACTACGGTACGGCGACGGAGCAGTTGGCAGGATTGTCCAAGACAATTTATGATTATGTAGTAGGAGAAAAATAATTTGAACACTTTTGAACCTATTTTTTCTAACGCTGTTAAGTAATTTAATTCAGAGAAGTGATGGGAAGTAAGGAACGCATATCGAGACTAAAAGAAGAAACCAGAAGCAACATTCTTCGGGCAGCATTTGAGATTGTCAAAGAAGAAGGGTGGATAGGACTCAGTATGCGTAAGATTGCGGACAGGATAGAATACACCGCTCCTATTATCTATGAATATTTTACCAATAAGGAGGCAATTTTAAATGAACTGGCCCGGATTGGATTTGAGGATTTGGACGAAGTACTGGAAAAGGCCCAAAAAGCCCATACTATTCCTGAGGAGCAATTAGAAGCCATGTGGATGGCATTTTGGGAATTTGGACTTCACAATAGAGAAATCTACCAGATTATGTTTGGTGTAGAGATGACCTGTTGTATTGGAATGGTGCCGGAATCCCAGTTGCCGTCCAAGAGATTTTGTCCCGTTATCTCCAAGCTGCTTTCTGAAAGAGACAGAGATGCCGGGATTTGTAGGCAGAAATACTTCAGTTTCTTTTCGGTGATTCACGGACTGCTATCGATCAACTTGGTAGGAAAGGGCCTTACTGAAGAAATGAATAATCAGATCTTAAAAGATGCTATTGTAGGAATAATTAAAACAGTATAAAAAAATTTTTATCCAAATATCTAACGCTGTTAGTTTTCTTAATTGCCTTAGAATATTGGGAATAACAAACTTTATTCTTCAACAAATCCAGGATTGATTTGATCAATCAAATCACCGGATTGTGATAAAAATGATTCAACCCTAAACCTTTTACTTAACGATGTTAAATAAGCTTACTATGTTATTTTATCCCATGTATATACTACGCAAATCAAATTACCCCAATGATTACCAGTACTTTAAAATCACTAAACCAATGAAAAATTTTATCTTAAGCCTAGGTGCTCTTGTACTGCTGAATGCATGCAGTCCAGCACATTCCACTGATCAGGCAGCCACTGCTCCACCACAATTGCCTGTATATTTTATTCAAGAATCGAGCGCTGAGACTTCCTTGGAATATCCGGCCACAGTGGAAGGAACCGTGGATATTGAACTACGCCCGCAGGTAAGCGGAACACTTGAGCGGATCATGGTGGACGAGGGAGAATATGTGGAAAAGGGAAAACCCGTGTTTGCGATCAATGACCTGCCTTTTCGGGAAGCACTTAATCACGCCATTGCCAATCTCCACGCTGCAGAAGCTGCAGTGGTGCAAAGCGAGCTTGAAGTGGCGAAGTATACACCTTTGGTGGAGAAAAAGGTAGTTTCCGAATTTCAACTGAAAACCCTGGAAGCAAGCCGGCAACTTGCACTTTCCAATCTTGAACAGGCAAAAGCACAGGTAGAGTCCGCCAAAATCAATTTGAGCTATACGAAAATTCAGGCTCCGGTAAGCGGCTATATAGGCAGGTTGCCCAAGAAACAGGGCACGCTTGTCGGTCCGTCAGATCCTAGTCCGTTGACTACATTGTCTGATGTGCATGAAGTGCATGTGTATTTTGCTTTGGGGGAGACAGATTTTATACGATTTACAGACCGGTATGAAGGAGAGACTTTGACGGAGAAAATCAAAAATCTTCCTCCTGTCACATTGGTACTCGCCGATCACAGCAAGTACTCGGAACCGGGAAGAGTGGATGTCGTAGACGGACAGTTTAATAAAAATACGGGTACAATCACCTTCAGAGCCACTTTTCCAAATGAGCGTGGCTTACTCCGATCCGGTAATACGGGTAGGATTGTGATCACCCATCCCCATATGAAGGCTATTCTGGTTCCCCAGCAATCGACCTTTGAAATTCAGGACAAAGTCTTTGTGGTAGCTGTAGATGACAAAAATCAAGTTGTCCGGAAACCAATTCAAGTAAGTGGGACCTCCGGAGATAATTATTTGGTGTCGGGCGGACTGAAAGCAGGTGACAGAATTGTACACAAAGGATTTGAAACGCTTCAGGATGGGGCAATCATCGCTCCGAGTCCTCAGAAATAAATCCTGCCAATCCTTAAAAATAAACTAAACTGATGTTTCAAAAATTTATAGACAGGCCGGTATTGGCTTCTGTCATATCAATCCTATTGGTTATTCTCGGGGTTCTGGGGGTGTTCAAATTGCCCCTTCAGCAGTTCCCCGATATTGCCCCGCCTGCAGTGCAGGTAGTGGCCCTGTATCCGGGTGCCAACGCAGAAACACTGCTGAGGTCGGTAGCTCCTTCGCTCGAGGAATCCATCAACGGCGTGGAAGGAATGAGCCATATAAGTTCCACGGCCAGCAATGATGGTTCACTGGTCATCAAAGTGTACTTCGAGCTGGGTACCGATCCTGACCAAGCTGCGGTGAACGTTCAAAACCGTGTGTCCCAAGCCACCAGCCAGCTGCCTGCCGAGGTGGTGCAGGCGGGAATCACCACATCCAAGCAACAGAACAGTTTGCTGATGGTAGTATCCATGTTTTCCACGGATCCTGAAGCTTATGACCAGACTTTTCTGGCCAATTATGCACAGATCAATATTATTCCTGAGATCAAGAGGATCAAAGGAGTGGGTCAATCGATGATCTTCGGAGGCAATAAGGATTACTCCATGAGGGTATGGCTGAATCCCAGCCAGATGGCTGCCTATAATCTTACTCCGGCAGAGGTGACCGCCGCCATACAGGATAAAAGTCTCGAAGCCGCTCCGGGTAAACTGGGAGAAAGCAGTGAAGTGGCTTTTGAGTATGTGGTGAAGTACAAAGGGAAATTGAATAAACCCGAAGACTATGACAATATCGTGGTCAGAGCCAATCCGGACGGAACAGTTCTTAGACTAAAGGATGTCGCCAGAATAGAATTTGGAGCTTATTCCTATACCAACTTTACCAGGGTAGATGAAAAGCAGGGAGTAAATATAGCTACATTCCAGATTGCGGGATCCAACTCAAGTGAAATCCAGATCGCTATCGGTGAGCTGATGAAGAAGGCTGAAAAGGATTTTCCGGAAGGAGTAGGTTATCTGATTCTTTATAATACCAAAGATTCTCTTGACCAGTCTATTTCGCAGGTGGTTACTACACTGATAGAGGCATTTGTATTGGTTTTTCTGGTAGTCTTTATATTCCTTCAGGATTTTCGTTCCACCTTGATTCCGGCCATTGCAGTACCGGTGGCGATCTTGGGTACCTTCTTCTTTATGTTGCTTTTTGGTTTCTCCATCAACTTGCTCACGCTGTTCGCATTGGTGTTGGCGATTGGGATAGTAGTGGATGATGCCATTGTGGTCGTAGAGGCGGTTCATTCCAAAATGGAACTCGAACATCTTTCTCCGAAAGCGGCTACGAGAAGTGCTATGGGTGAGATCACGGGTGCGATTATCTCTATTACTTTGGTAATGGCTTCGGTATTTCTTCCCGTAGGCTTTATGGAAGGCTCTACGGGGGTATTTTATCAGCAGTTTGCTTTTACCCTCGCGATAGCCATTATTATTTCAGCGATAAATGCACTTACGCTGAGCCCCGCTTTGGCCGCTTTGTTTCTTAAGGATAAGCATCATGGGGGCACAGGGAGCAAAAAACTAACCTTTAGTGAGAAGTTTTTCATCGGGTTCAATTCCGGTTTTGAAAAACTCACCAATAATTACGTAGGTGGGATCCGAATGCTAATCCGTCGCAGATGGGTAGGTGTGACAGCACTGGCTCTCGTGATAGTGACTACCGTGGTACTGATCAGAATAACTCCATCAGGTTTTATACCTTCAGAAGATCAGGGTTTTATAGCGGTATCTCTTGATCTGCCTGCCGGTGCATCACTGGAGCGTACTACTGAAGTGATGAAAGAAGCGGAAATTGCACTCAGAGATATGGATTTTCATTCCTCGCTGAATGTGATGTCCGGGTTTAATATTCTTACGGAAGCCGCGAGCCCATCTGCCGGTGTTTTGTTTATCCTGCTCAAACCAGTCAAAGAACGGGGAGAAGTGAGTGACATCAACGAGATCATGGCGTTGGTAAATCAAGAATTCTCCAAAATCAAAGGAGCAAATTTCTTCGTGTTTACATTTCCAACAGTCCCGGGATTTAGCAATGTGGACGGACTTGAACTTGTACTTCAGGACAGGTCGGGAGGGGCACTGCAGAAATTCAGCGGTGTGAGTTCCGATTTCATGGGAAAACTTATGGGTAGAGAGGAAATCGGTTTTGCTTTTTCTTCCTTCAAGTCTGACTATCCCCAGTACAATCTTGAGGTGGATGAGGTGAAAGCCGCTCAGCTTCAGGTGAGTGTTCGGGAAGTTCTCCAGACGCTTCAGGCTTATTTTGGAAGCATGCAGGCATCGGATTTCAATCGATTTGGTAAATATTACCGGGTGATGATCCAGGCCGAAAAGTCAGATCGGGTGGATGAATCTTCATTGGATGGGATCTTTGTCAAAAACAGTTTGGGAGAAAAGGTGCCGGTGAACACACTGGCCAGACTTGAGCGGGTCTACGGGCCGGAAACGGTTTCCAGATACAACCTTTTTAACTCTATTGGAATCAATGCCGTTGCCGCACCGGGCTTCAGTTCGGGGGATGCATTGCTTGCGATTCAGGAAGTAGCCAAAGAGGAACTTCCGAATGGTTACGCACTGGAATTTACGGGCATGACCAAGGAGGAAATGGGCTCCGGCGGGCAATCGCTGATCATCTTTATTCTCTCTCTTCTGTTTATTTACTTCTTGCTTTCTGCCCAATACGAAAGCTACATCCTTCCACTGGCTGTCATATTTTCGATACCGACCGGCGTTCTTGGGGTGTTCGTGGCAATAGGGTTGACAGGAATAGAGAATAATATCTACGTACAGGTGGCATTGGTGATGTTGATTGGTCTGTTGGCGAAAAACGCCATTCTGATCGTAGAGTTTGCAGTGCAGCGCCGAAGGGCGGGGAGAAGCTTAATGGATGCAGCTCTGGAAGGAGCCCGACTTCGCCTACGTCCTATTTTGATGACTTCACTGGCTTTTATTGCCGGACTTATCCCGATGATGTTTGCGAAGGGACCTTCCGCTCTGGGTAACCATTCCATAAGTATCGCAGCGGCAGGAGGGATGCTGTCAGGAGTGATTTTGGGGCTTATAATCATTCCACTGCTGTTCGTCATTTTCCAACATATACATGAGCGTATCAGCAGTCCACCTGAACTGCAGCCTGAGGAATCAAAAGAACTTGTAACTCATTAATCTGATAAAATGAAATCGAGCATGATCCCGTACGTACGGGAACACACACTGTGGGATGATTGTAAAACCTGCGACCTGCCTGCCGCAGGCAGGGATTCCATGTGGCCATTGTAAAACAAATTATAAAAACATGAAATCTTTAATTTATAAAATAGCGATAATCCTGTCTATAGGATGGCTGGCTGCATGCAAGGCATCTGAAGACATAGGTACTCCTGTGGATGTTTTTCCGGAAACATTCAGGGGCAATGAGGCGTCGGTAGATTCTACCGATGCCACAATTCTCTGGAATGAGTTTTTTATTGACCCAAATCTCGTTTCATTAATCGAACGGGGACTGGAAAGAAACAATAATCTGTTGATCGCCAGAAAGAATATCGAAGTCGCCCAGTTGAATTTTAAGCGGGCCAAATGGGGCAATGTCCCTGAATTTGATCTCTTGGTGACGGCTAATTCCTCCCGTTTTTCAGACAACTCCCTGAATGGAATCAGTACGGATTTATTTCTGGAGCGGAAAAGTCTGGAAGATTACCAGCTTCAGGGCTTGCTGAGCTGGGAAGCTGATATCTGGGGTAAAATACGCCGGCAAACCCAGACCGCTCTTGCCGAATACCTTCAGACCGGTGAGGCTGCCAAGGCTTTGCAGACAGGGGTGGTAGCTTCCATAGCCAAAAGCTACTATAATCTGCTGAAACTAGATGCGCAGCTGGAAGTGGCAGAGCAAAATCTAGAACTCAGCAAGCGGACAAAGGAGATCATTGATCTGCAGTTTGCCTCGGCATTGGTTACTACGCTGGCAAAGGACCAGGCTACTGCGCAGCTGAAGCAGGCAGAGCAGTTGATTCCTTATCTGGAAGGGGAAATAGCGGTAGAGGAAAACACACTTAGTGTATTGACGGGAGTCGCTCCTAACTCAATCGCACGGGGTGTGTTTCAGGAAAATCTGGCAAGTGTGATCGGGACAGGTGTTCCTGCCGATCTCCTGAGTGAGCGCCCGGATGTAAAGGCAGCCGAACTGGGGCTCCAAGCGGCCAATGGAAAAGTGGGAGTTGCCAAAGCGATGATGTATCCCTCTCTTCGAATCACTGCTTCCACTGGACTCAATGCTTTTGAAGCCGCTAATTGGTTTAACTTTCCCGGATCGGTATTTGGCGTAGTGGGTGGAAGCCTTGCCCAGCCTGTGTTGAACAGGAGAAGGCTGAAAACCAATCTCCAAACGGAACAAATCCAACGGGAGCAGCAAATTTACACTTTTCAGGAAACTGTGCTGACTGCCATAAAGGAAGTGTCTGATGCGATGGTGAGGATAGAAAAGACGGCTGAGCGGCAGGATGTGGCTTCTTCACGTGTGGAGGCACTAGAGAATGCCGTGGGTAATGCAGATCTCTTGTTTGAAAATGGCGTGGCCAATTACCTGGAGGTTATTACCGCACAGGGTAATCTGCTCCAAAGCCAATTGGATCTGGTGGAAATAAGAAGTGCCAAGCTTTACGCTTCCATTGATCTTTACCGGGCTTTGGGTGGAGGCTGGCACTGATCATAGGAGCTTAGTATTATGTTAAAACCCGGGCGGCTTGGTGGAGAAAGCCATTCCAACCGGGTTTTTCTTTGAAAAGCTCAGATGGTGATCCAGCGTGGGAGACCATTGATATTATAGTTATAGGGCTTTATCTTTCTGGGTAGTCGGTTTTTTTCAATTTGGCCATTGCTCTGACGGGAAATGTACCCGCCCCCTTGAATTTTGGAGGAATGGCACTGAAGGTAAACCCATCGTCTGGCAGGAGGTTTAAGTTGCACAGATGCTCCACGATCAGAATTTCAGAGCCCAAAAGAATAGAGTGAACGGGTCTGGTTTTTCCCGTTGTGCAGTCGATGTTGTGGGAATCAATGCCCACCAATTTGACTGAGCAATCATTTAAATACTGGGCTGCACCCTCCGTGAGGTAAGGGTGATTTTCATAGTACTTTTCCGTATTCCAGTGGGCATCCCATCCGGTGTGGATCAATACTGCCCGATTTCGGATTTCAAAGTTTTCCAGATGCTCCTCAGTTATTTCTAAGGTTTGCGCGTGCGGTATCCGGATCACCACGGCCTCTAGGTCAGTAAAAGCTTCCAGTCCTACTTCCGAAAGGTCTTTTCCATTTTCATAGCGATGAAAAGGACAGTCTATATAGGTGCCGGTGTTGGTTACCATTTCTATTTTTCCGATTTGAAATTCCGTTCCTTCAGCATAGTACTGTTTAGAATCTGTTCTACTCAGATAATCACAGATGATAGGAGCAGGAAGTCCTTTGTAGGTAACCAGTCCATTTTCGATAGTATGGCTCAGATCAACCAGTAGCTCTTTTCCTTTGCTTTGATCGATGGGTTTGCGTTTATGAGGTTCCACCATGATTTCTTTGTTCAGAATGATAGCCCGTCCCACCATAAGCAACCTAAGGTCTTTGATGATGTAGTCTGCAAGGTCATTATCCGAAATATCGTCTCCGGCGATATCCAGTCGAAAATCCTCTCCTTTGATGCTCCCGCCGTTGGTGAAGAAGAGTTCAAAATCGAATTTTACTCTTTTGTCCATTTATGATTTTTTGAAGCATTTCAAATCCCCTTTGCTTAAGTTGCTCATAATAAATACTAGCCTTACTTTATACTTTCATTTAAATATAAAATCTTTTGGAATATGAAATATTTGTTCTTTCTGCTCATATCATCACTTTTTCTTTCCTGCTCCCGATCTCAAGAGTACCGCAAACTTAAACTTATTCCCAAACGCTTGGTGGAGATTCCTATAGATGATCAAACGTCTACGAATTGGTGGTTTATGCAGCCAGTCAGCCTAGAGGGGGAAGAATACCTAGCCTATCACGACATGATCAGAGCCAAGGAGAGATTTATTCACTTCGCACATATAGCGGATCCGGACAAGTCTTTTAAGGTGCAATTAGCCTTGGAGGGACCAGACGGCATAGGGGCACTCGACGGTTTTCATGTAAGAAACTTAGACAGTATTTTCGTGCTAAACCAGTACAAGTACGAGCTGAATTTGGTAGATAGTGCAGGACGGATCAAGAACCGTTACAGGTTGCGTGCGGATGATTCCAACTGCCCTTCACAAGAAACGGCACTGCCGACACTTTGGACCTATGCTCCCATAATTGATTTGGGAACAAAGTTGATTATTTCCTCAGCTCCGGATAGTGATCCTTTTAAAAATGGCTACAAACAGAAAAATCTTAGCATAGTCCTGAATCTGGAGAGCAAAGCTTTTGACTATCATCTGGGATACAGTGACAACTACATGGAGTCCGGCTTTTGGGGAGTAATGTTGGAGATGCCCTCCTACACCGTAAATTATCAGGATTCCCTGATTTTACAGTCTTTCCCCATAGAGGATCAAGTGATGGTATATGACTTCAACCTCAATTTATTGGAGTCCCCGGTGCTCTTTAGCCGACTTTACGAGGGACGCTTCCATTCACTTCCGGAATATGATCTTGACCCGGGTATTTTCTACAATCATATCTATTCCAATCCAAAGAATAATATGGTCCTCTATGATCCCTATAGGAATCTGTATTATAGGGTGATGTCAGGATCATATCCTGATGAAACTATCAAGAATTTGATAGAGAAGAAATCCCTTGGAGATAGTAAAAAGGGGAAATTCCCGGAAAGAACCATCATGGTATTTGACAGGAAATTCAAAGAACTGGGTGTGGTCGAACTCGACCGTGACAACTATTATGTGGATTTTATCAGGGTGGTGAAAGAAGGGATACTTATAGAATTACAAACTGAAAATGAAGACAAGAAGATGTTTCAACTATTTGAGGTCAAGCTGTAGATGGATCATTTGGAGTGGGTTGCTTCTGGTGTGTGCTTGTGAGAAAAACTCTTCAAAAAAAGCCATCCTGATTTCTCAAGATGGCTTCTTTTTTTATTTCGTCCCAAATTTGTAAATACAAGTCTGCTCATATTTCTCTCCGGGTTTTAAAATCGTAGACGGGAAATTCGGCTGGTTGGGTGAATCCGGATAATGCTGGGTTTCCAGACAGAATGCAGATCTCTGTTCATAGACTTTATCTCCTTTGCCGGTGATGGTTCCGTCAAGGAAATTGCCACTGTAAAACTGAATCGCCGGTTCAGTTGTCCACACTTCCATTTCAATGCCTGTTTGTGGAGAAGAAATAACTGCTGCTTGAGTCAAATCCGCTCCGGATTTGTCCAGTACCCAGTTGTGGTCATATCCTCCACCGAACTTTAATTGCTCGTTTTCCTCGTTGATTCTCGCGCCAATTCTAGTTGGTTCTGTAAAGTCAAAAGGAGTTTCTTTTACCGAAACCACCTCTCCAGTAGGAATCAGCACGTCATTTACAGGAGTGTATTCGCTGGCGTTCAGTTGCAGCGTATGATCTAGCACTGTTCCATTTCCAGCACCGTTCAGGTTGAAAAAGGAGTGATGGGTCAAATTTACCGGAGTTGCTTTATCAGTTTCGGCTTCATAAGTAACCTTGAATTCGTTGTCATCTGTGAGCGTATAAACCATTTTTACCTTCAGTTCTCCCGGAAAACCTTCTTCTCCATCCGGCGAAGTGTATGTGAATATCAAACCATTCTCACCAGACTTTTCCACATTCCAAATCACATAATCCATTCCCCCTGGACCGCCGTGAAGGGTTTGCCCATTGTTGTTTTGCGGCAATGTATATTCCTCCCCATCCAAGGTGAATTTTCCATCTGCTATCCGGTTGCCATAGCGACCGATGGCTGCACCGAAGTATTTTTCGCTGCTTTCCAGATAGCCGTCCAAGGTCTCAAAACCCAGAACTACATCTACCGGGTTTCCGTCCTTATCCGGTACCCAAAGGTGGGTAACCCGTGCCCCGAAATTGGTGACTTTCATTTTCATGCCGTTGGCATTCTTGATCTCGTATGTTTCCACTTTTTTGTCTTGAAAGGTTGTGCCAAAAACCTGCTCTTGTACAGGTTCTTCTAGTTTAGTTTCTTCTTTGGGTTTGCTTTCGCAGCTGTAAAGTAAAACCCCGAGCGCGGCTGCACCAAGGATTTTGTTGAAATGATTATTCATTGCGCTCACTTTTTATATAAAGGTGAATGTATGCTTTTCATTTTTGACACATCAAATTTGATGACTTTTCTGTCATAAGTCATCAATCCGTTGGTCTCTACTTCCACATCTGTGGTCTGTGTATAGACTGCTGCCGAAAGTCCGGCTTCCACCAGCTCACCAAGTCTGGTTATCAATTGCGAATAGCGATTGTAAAGCTCATCTTGGTTCTTAAAGCTTTGGTAACCCCAGTTGTCTTTCTGCTGCCACACATGACCATCCACAGGAAGTCCCAGTCCGCCAAATTCGCCCAGTACTAGAATATTATCTTTTCCGTAAATCTTTGGATCAGGCATTTTCGCATCCGGGTAGTTGTGCAAATCGATAATATCACCTGCGATTTTGGTTCCTTCCATTTCAAAATTCCCTCCGCTTGCGCTGTTCACCAACCGGGAAGGGTCATGTTCTTTGGTCCACTCGGTAATTTCCTTGGTTTTAAACTGACCCCAGGCTTCATTGAAAGGCACCCAAACTACGATAGAAGGAAAGTTATAGAAATCATCCATGATTTCTTTCCATTCTTCCCTGAAAATTGCTTCGGATTCCGGAGTTCTGTCCCTATCCGTCTGCTCTCCGAGTACGGCCAATTTCATTTCCCAGCCATTGCCCATATCTCCGCTTGGCATATCCTGCCATACGAGCATTCCCATCTTGTCACAGGCATGATACCAAGTGGCAGGCTCTACTTTCACATGCTTTCTGATCATGTTGAAGCCCATATCTTGGGTCTTTTGGATATCAAATACCATCGCTTCATGACTTGGAGCCGTGTACAATCCGTCGGGAAACCAGCCTTGATCCAAGGAGCCATATTGAAATAGAAATTTGCCATTCAGCATCATTCGTTGGATACCATTTGCATCCGGAGCCATGCTGATTTCTCTCAAAGCCGCATAACTTTCCACAGCGTCCACCACTTTTTTGCCCTCTACCAATTCCACTTTCAAGTCATACAGAACAGGATTTCCAGGTTCCCAAAGCTGGGCATCTTTAATTGTGAGTTTCGCAGTCTCGGACGGCTTCACCGTTTGCCCGGTTAGCATCGCTCCGTCTTTCCAGGCGGTTACTTTCACTTGTTGCCCTTCGGCAGCTCCAGCTACTTCAGGAGTCACTAATAGTTGCTTGCTCTGGATGTCTGAAGCATTTCTCAGCTTGGAGATATAGGCAGCAGGCACAGTTTCTAACCACACAGTCTGCCAGATTCCCGTCACAGGAGTATACCAAATACCATGGGGATTATTGATTTGCTTGCCACGGGGCTGAGGGCCCTCGTCGCTGGGATCCCATACCCGCACCTGTAAGGCTTGAGACTTTCCGGATTTTAAATGATCGGTAATATCAAACTCAAATGGATCATATCCACCTTGATGCTTTCCAACACTTTTACCGTTGACAAATACTTCGGTTTCCCAGTCGGAGGCACCGAAATGTAGCAGCACTTTGTCTTTGCTTGATTTCTTTGGAGTAGCAAAAGTCGTATTGTACCACAATTCATTGTCTTTCCCTACGGTTTTACCTACACCGGAAAGAGCGGATTCTACGGCGAAAGGAACCAGAATTTCTCCATCAAAGCTAGTCGGGATTGCCTGGCCTTTTGGCTTGATGGCATAATCCCAAAGTCCATTCAGGTTCACCCAGTTTTCCCGGGTCATCTGGGGCCGTGGATATTCTTGATGGACATTTTCAGGGGTCACCTGGGTAGCCCATTCGGTCATGATTTTGCCTTCTACAGGTTTGTACTTGTCGGTTTGTGCTGTTGCGATCTGCTGCGCAAAAAG
Organism: Algoriphagus sp. Y33; assembly: GCF_014838715.1. Classification (NCBI taxonomy): domain Bacteria; kingdom Pseudomonadati; phylum Bacteroidota; class Cytophagia; order Cytophagales; family Cyclobacteriaceae; genus Algoriphagus; species Algoriphagus sp. Y33. The sequence goes on from NZ_CP061947.1 coordinate 5,354,178, forward strand.
CAGGCATACGACAAAAATCAGTGTTTTCTTCATAGGATAGGTGTAAGGATATTCTATTATATAAATTCTATTTTTTCAGTAGAATTTCACTTGTTAAACTCGGGACTGAGTGTGTCCCGAATTTGAAAAGTCTTATTCTTCGAAACCTTGATACTAATTTCTAAATACTGGCTACTAATAAATCCTCACTTCCTTGAAATGTGCATATGCATCCGTAGCTCCTTTTGAAACCAATCCAAGCCTAAACCCCATGCCCCAAGGGACTAAATGCTTCACATCCTGCTCCTCGCCAACTTGGATAATTTTGCCGTCTACACTAGCTGAAGTGGTCATTCTGTAGCCGTTTTTCATTGTCAAAGTCAATTTAACTTCTTTGCCTGCCGGTATTGTTTCAGTGGCTATTTCTCTGGTCTTTTGATTGATAGTCTCCCAAAGTATCAGCTGATTTCCTTTTACTGAAATACCCATTCCCGCAGGTGGAGCCCCGAAACCGTTGTTTGCGCCTCCGATCACCGCCAATCCGGCTGCGGCATTTCCATCAGGAACGACCGTTGCTTCGTATTGGTAATCCAGCGATTTGGTGCCTTGCACGAGCAGCGTTCCCAGGGTTTCATTCTCTTCCGAAGCCTGAAGCCTGAGCCCTTTTTTGCCTGTTTGGTATTGGATATCCTGTGTCACTCTCCACTGCCAGATCGGATCCAATCTTTTTTTGAAATTGTCCCTAAATCCTAATGAGGCTTTGCTGCGTTCGTAGCCTGCATTATTCGCCAGAATAGGCCAGCCGTCGGAAGTCCATTCAATTTTCTCCAAAACTCCCTGCCTCCCTACATATACGCTTCCTTCGGTATTGTACGCATGGTAGAGCATCCAGAAGTCTCCGTCTTTCTCTACTACAGTTCCGTGTCCGGCACATTTCCAGTTATCGTTATCCTTTAGGACTGGATTCATATCATACTTTTCCCAAGGTCCCAGAAGCGTTTTGCTTCGGGCAACTCCCGTGACATAATCGCAGGTGATTTCGCAGCACCCACGGGCAGAATAGGTTGCATAGAAATAGCCGTTTTTCTGAAAAATCGCCACTCCTTCCACCAATCCACCTTCCCAAGGTTGATCATTCCGGAATAACTCATGTTTCTCTCCGACCAATTCAGTCCGTGTTTCATTCACTTCCTGTGCCCAGATCGGAGTTTTCTGCCCTTTGCTATTTCCATCTTCTTTCCACAGTACATATATTTTTCCATTTTCATCCCTTGCCTCAAAAGCATCGATGGAACCGTATTCTTGTGCTACCAATGGACCATGATCAATAAATTTGCTTTCGGGCGAATCTGCACTTGCTACTGCCACACTGAGGCGATTACTTTCCTTGTCCCTTGCTGTATAATACGCGTAGATTTTTTTTTGATCCTCATCATAAGAAAGCTCAGGTGCCCAAAAGTTATTCTTCGCCCAATTGGGAGCACCGTTGGGAAAAATATAATTCACCAGTTCCCAGTTCACCAAATCGGTAGACTTGAAAATGGGAAAAAGTGGCGCCCACTCATTGGAAGTGGCGGAGGCGTAATAGTATTTTCCTATTTTGATTACGGTGGGATCGGGACGGTCTCCCGCCAAAACGGGATTGTCAAAGGCCCTACTTTGGGTTAAACCTACATGGGAAAAGCTGAGAAGAAGGAGAAATAGTAAGATTATTCTGGGTAAGCCAAGTAGTTTATTCATTCAATTTTGGGTTATTATCTAATTGGGGAAAAGCGGTAGGGCACAATCGTGCAGTGCCCACGGACACCAGCGTCACATCGGCTAAAGGCTCATCAGAAGTTTTCAGAAGATTTCTCAATTCCCACCAAGCCGTATTGATTTAATTGTCATTCCGGTATTCCTTTAGGTATCCTTCAGGCTTTACCACACCTACAGGAAGCTTGATCAGCGCACCGGGGGCACCGATGGCACCCGGTTGCTGACATAAAATTCATTTGTGTTATCTGAGGAAATCCGGTCAAGTAAAGTGACCGCATTATTGGAACTGTTTTCAGTGGAACAAGAAATCAAGCCGGCACAAATAATTAGCGCCAGTATTGATTTAGAGCGGTTTTTTAACATTTTTAGGAGGTTTTGGAACAATAAACGTTCCTGAAATCGCTACACCCTGTTTCAAACTAGGTTTGATTTTAGTAGTATTTCTAGTGTATGACTTTTTCATATAGGTTTGGGTTTTGTTAATGAAAATAATTGAGAATAACTCCTAAAGTTAAGACAGCATGCTTAGAATGAAAACTTTAACAGCAATCTTAACAGCCAAATTTTCACTCGACCCACACCGGTTGGGTAAAGACTCCATTTGCAGCTATGTCCCAAACTTCTAATCTTATCCATTTTCCCGACGGCCAAGAAACCTGGACCTCTCCGTTTTTGTCTATGACTTCAGCACCGTTTTCTGAAGAAAATTCCTCAAGCGTTACGCTCTGTCTGGCAATTGCTAAGGAGCTGAATAATAGTAAGAGTGGAATTAATGCAAATTGTCTGACTGAATGCATGGGATTAATTTAAGTCTAAAATAGGGGCATCTTGTGAGCTCGTGCCGGGAACTAAGTCACTTACACTTGGCCACCCGTCTACCCAGATGATCTTATCCAAAAGCAGTACCCTGCGATTGGTACCATTGTCAAGTTTTGGTTTCTGCTTGTCCATGCCATGATAAAGAAGCCATTCCTGACCGGCATCGTCCAGTACGATTTCCGCATTATGACCCGGACCTGCATAGCCTGATTCGCCTTCGTTTCCACCTACGACCAACGTTCCCGTACCAGAATCGAGCAGACTTTTCCCTTCCTTATCCAAGTATGGTCCTTCCAGATTCTCAGATTTTCCCACCAGAACTTTGTACGTACTATTTGCTCCTTCGCAGCAGGTTCCTGCCGACCCGAAAAGGTAATAATATCCGTCTTTTTTGTATACATAAGCAGCTTCCAAGTGATCACCTGCTACCCGGCGTTTCTCTCCGATGGACTTCTTGCCATCGGCTGTCAGTTGGGTAAGATATAAGCCATGAAAGCTTCCCCAGATTAGAAATTTTGTTCCATTTTCTTCGATATAAAAGGGATCAATAGAATTGTCGACTCCGATTTCTTCCGAGTCAAATACTTTTCCCTGATCTACAAACGGTCCTTGAGGACTGTCAGCTATGGCCAGTCCGATTCCCGGATTTGGATCTCCCCAAGTGGAAAAAGAATAATACATGTAAAATTGATCTCCTACCTGAGTCACATCCGGTGCCCAGATACCACCCCGTTCTTTCCAGCTTGGTTTTTCATCCATAGAATTTCCGACTACTTCCCAGTTTACCAGATCACTGGATTTGATCACGGGAACCAGGTGATAGCCTCCTTCTTCTCCCCAGTTGTCTTCCGTGCCGTAAGCATAGAATTCATCACCGACTTTCACTACGGTAGGGTCAGCCAGTACAGGCTCAAAAACAGGATTGATATAAGTAAGGGTGTCGCTGATTGTTGGTTGGTCAGGAGTAGTGACGAGATTCTCAGCAGATTCTGAGCAAGACCCGAGTGCGATAGTAAGACTTAGTAGAAGATGCATACGATGATTTTTTCTAAACATATTATTAAAAGCCCTTGAATTGGGATTATAGTCTCGGAGAGATCTGGGAGGTTTCGAAAACCTGACAGATCTTAAATGGACTTTCAGAAAAAAGCCGGGTCACTCAGTACCCATCTCACTGGCTGAGCTCCCCGGCATATCCATAAGAGGCTTATAGATTTACTTTAATTACTTCAGAGAAAATCATGTCCTCTACACCTTGGATCTTAACTCCCACTCGGGCATAGCCATAATTTTGAGTAGGAACTCTTTCAGGCACATCTACTTCCAACGTGATGGAAGATAAATCCTGCAGATCACCGCCACTTCTATTGTCTGTGGCGATGCTGGTACGGTTGTCCACAAATGAGGTCTTGCTTACGTACAGGGAAACCTCCTCCACTTCCCTCGATTCGTCTCCTTTGATAATCCGTTCTAGGTCAAAAGTTGCTGAAACCTTATCACTTCCACCATTGATGGTGACGTTACGGATCATGAAGTAGGGCATCACTTCTATGTCCAATGTCTGACTTCCTGTGAGACTGACCGGAATTGTGTCATTGCCGGTTTGGTCATTGATGATTTTCATAAATGGTCCCTGATTATTTGGAATAATCATTTTATACTCACCCTTGAAAAGAAGCGAGGAATACGATCCATCCTGATCTATCGCCACGCCTATATTTCCAAGACGCTGCCAGCCCTGTTCCCAAAGCTCGATGTACACATCATTGTAACTTACACCAATAGGTTCGCCTTGATAGACTATTCTCCCGTCCAATTGAAAGTTAGGCTCATCGTAATTATCATAGCTACAAGATACGAGGGAAGCCGCTATTCCCATCATTCCCAGTATATTTTTGAAATTTAGCTTCATGTGTTATTGAGTTTAGGGGGATTTAATGATTTGGGTTTCGGATGATTTTTGGATTGTTGTTTCTCACACCGTCACCGATGAAGGAATAATAATTGCCCAATCTGAATCGGTGAGCATTAAATACCGGTGCAGGTACAAATTCTTCAAAAATCCACTTGCCGTTATTCGGAGAGCCCGGCTCGTAATATTTGTAAGGCTTCAGTCCGAAAACTCTCGTGCTTACAGCCAAAGCATCACCCGGATTATTGGTGAGATTAGTGCTTACCCCATTCCAGATCCGATGCGCCAATCTCCATCTCTTTTTGTCCCAAAGAATATGGTTTTCAAAGGCCAATTCTACTTTACGCTCATGTACGATTCTGTCAAAGTCAATTTCGCTTGGCGTAAGATCCACCGGAAATCCCGCTCTTCTTCTCACCTGATTCATGTACTCAGCAGCTTTGTCCAGTTGATCCAATTCGAATGCTGCTTCAGCAGCATTCAACAGGATCTCAGCATATCTGAATCTTACCAACCAAACCGCCGAACCTGTTCCCCTCTGGCCTGATCCCACAGAGGTATCCACATATTTTCTGAGGTAGAAACCATTCTGGGCAGACCATTCCAGTTGGTCAATCGGCCCGTCAAAACCTACTACCTGAACAGAGGTGGAGCTTCCAGGCAGCTGTGCCTGTCCGCCCAGTTGATCTGAAGTAATGACAGAACCGTCTTGCAACTTATAGCCTGCCCAGATATCTACTTCCTTTCCTCTGAAGGATGCTCCCGGGACAATCACTGTTCCCAATAATCTTGGATCTCTTCCTGCAAAAATATCCATTGGATCGTCGTAGTAGATTGGGTTTCCTGAGGCATCCTTGGTGGGCAATTGAGCAAAGGTGTTGTCAAGCAATTCATAAGACTGAACCAAGTTGAGGGACGGGTTTAATTTGCCGCCGGAAGTATTTTCTTCTCTAAGGGAGCGTGGGATGGTTTCTATGGTGAATCCATGTGTTCTTCCCTGTACCAGGAAATCTTTGGCAAGAATTACTTCATTATTCGAGCTTTTATTCAGGAAGATATTGGTGTAGTTCTCTGATTTGTCGGGATCCTGGTTATAGAGTTCGTACGTTCCCAGTGACATTACTTCTTCAGAGGCATTCAAAGCAGTGGTATAATACGCATCCGCCATGCTGGCCGGGATTCCCACTTCTCCACCCGGAAGGGACACCTCGGGAGTCAACTGACCATACTTTGCGATAGAACCTGCATATAAAGCTGCTCTTGAAACCAAAGCTAATGCTGCTCCTTTAGTTGCTCTGGATTTGGTACCACCGTTTGGAAGGTCATTCTTCACAGCTTCCATCTCTGCTATCACAAAATCATAGATTTCATGTTCTTTCGCTCTTGGGTATTGAAGGTAAGTAGGGTCTCCACTGTAGTCATATTCCATGGACTCCAAGATCAGGGGTACACCACCCATACGCTTCACATGCTCGAAATATACCATGGCCCTGATGAATTTGGCTTCGGCTAAGAATCTGGTCTTTGATTCTGTGGACAATGCGGTCGCAGCCTCACATTTTTCGATAAAGAGATTCAAGTCTCGGATGTAGCCATAATTCCACATTCCCCAGTCGCCATAGTTATATTCCTGATTTTGGTGTCTGCCGTAATCGCCGGCATTGCTCGCAAAGGCCTCATCGAAATTGGTATATTCCCACCAATTTTCGAGACCCTGATAGTCAGGAAGGCGATTGTACAAATCGGCCAGCACGGAAAAGACCAGGTCTTCATTGGCCCACACCTGCTCTTCACCGAGAATATCAGTGGGTTCTCTATCTAGAAACTCGTCATTGCTACATCCGGCAACTGCCAGGAAAATGACCAAGTATATGTATTTGAAGTTTTTCATTGTTGGTTCGGGTTTATTTAGAATGATACGTTGAAGCCGACATTCACCACTTTGTTCTGCGGGTATTGCAAGCCGTTTTCGTCTGCTATTTCAGGGTCAATTCCAAACTGATGTACATTGTCAAGCGCAAATAGATTGTAGCTGCTCACAAACACTCTAGCTCTGGACATATTCCATCTGTTCAAGAGCTTTTCCGGAAGAGTATAGCCGACTTCTAGTGTTCTCATTCTCAGGTATTTTACATTGGTAAGCCACCAGGTAGAATTCTTGTTGTAATTACTGTGTCCTCCTGTATTGAATCTCAGTGGAGGGTTTTTCCCCGCCACCCAAGGACTGTTGATATCAAGGATATCTTCTCTGTGGTAGCGATCATCGTACATGGCTGTCAATAGGTTACCTCCGTTTTGATAAGGCCAGCGCATTTCCCAATTTTGGTTGTAGGAGTACATCCCTCCACCGGAGAAGTCGGCGGTCAGGTCAAATCCTTTGTATTGAAAATTAAAGTTTAAGCCAAAGTTTATGATTGGCTGTCCTGCGGATTGGTAGCCGATAGGACGTTCATCGTAGCCGTCGATTTTACCATCTCCATTTACGTCCTTATAGATGAAATCACCCGGAAGCAACGTCCTGTTTCCTTGACCATCGATATTCACCGGGTAGTCATTGATTGCATCATAGGATTCAAATTGACCGATGACTTCATAGCCCCAGAAGATTCCGCTGTATCTATTTTCGCCCGAGTTTCTGTAGTGATCCCAAGAAGAGCTGAAGGTTGGGTTATAGGAGCTTAGGAATTTGCTGCGGGCATAAGATGCATTTGCACCGATTCTGAATACCAAGTCCCCGACTTTACCATTCCAATTTACGGCGATCTCAGCTCCGGAGTTAGAGTCAGAGTTTAGGTTTTCATCGGTGAGCCCATACCCTAGTTCTGCAGGCAGAAAAATATCATTTCTCACTCCTCTCAGACCTGTTCTTTTTCTTTGAAAATAATCTATAGCTCCTGTGATTTTTCCACTGCCAAAAGAGAAATCCAATCCTATATCTGTAATTGTACTTACAAACCAAGATAGATTATCAATGGGCTGACCCGTGTTCACTGATCCCTGAATATTTTCTCCATCTACTATCACCGTAGATACTCCATACTGATAGCCTGTCAGATAATCGAATGGAGTGATAAATCTTGGGTCATTTCGATCAATTCCCATATTGATATTATCATCGCCCAACTGGCCATAGGATGCTCTGATCTTCAATTCATCCAAATCCAGCTGTGCTGCGAAATCATCCATAAATACTTCTTCCGAAATCCTCCACCCCGCAGACACTGACGGGAAGAATCCCCAGCGATTGTCAGGAGAAAATTTCCAAGAAGCATCCGCACGACCCGCTACTTCCAACAGGTATTTTCCTGCATAGTCATAGTTTACACGTCCTACATAGCCGATTCTTGCTTCTTCCTGACGCTCATCATTGTAGGTGTCCGTGTCAGCAAATCGGATTATGTCCAAGAAATTGTTGGTCGGTACGGAGTGTAAGAAATTATAAAGTCGGGTGCGCTCGATCCGCTCGTTTAGGAATAAAGCTGAAATGTTGTGCTTGTCGCCAAAGGTTTTATTGTAAGTAAGGGACAGTTGCCATACATTTTCCATGATCTTTTCCTGTCCGCGGTCACGGTAAGGATTGTCATTTCCGCCAGACCTGAAATATTCGTCTGTCTCAGGATTATAGCCATACACATCGTAAGTGTATTCGAATGTGTTGAACATATTGTCCGCCAAATAGTAAGAATACAACCCCTTTGCTACCAGATCAGGGACAATCTCATACTCTGCCGTAAAGTTGGTCTGTAGAACCTGCCATTTGTTTTCATAGAAACCTGTTCGGTCGTAGTTCAACAGTGCCCAGTTGGTTTCGATGTTGTTGATGTTGGCAGGATAGTCCGGATTGTCGTTGGCATAGGGACGCTCGGTAGGTCTATTTCTGAACAGTGCAAACCTTGGCTGCCAATAGTCATCTGCGCCTGGAACACCTGGATTTTCTCGGTTTTCGATTCGTCCATTGATCTGCATACCAACTCTGAACTTGTCGGTGATGTCTGTATTGATATTGGACTGAATATTGGTTCTGTTGAATTCAAACTCGTCTGAGAACACAGCCTTCTGGTCAAATCGGGTTACCGATAAATAGTAATTCGTCCGTTCAGAGCCTCCGGACACAGAAGCGTTGAAATTGCTCTGAGGAGCATTTCCTTTGATGATAAAGTCTTTCCAATCAAAAGACCTAAATCCGTACTCAGTGCCCTGCTTCCATTTTTCCAATTCCTCGGCAGTGATATTGGTATTACCAAACTGATTGATATCTGCATCGGCTTTGCCCAGCATCCACTCGTAGGCGTTCACACCATCGGGAAATCTGGACCAGTTTTGCCAGCCGTAATAGCCGTTGATATTAATTGTGGGAGTTTCTCCACGTTTGCCTTGCTTGGTTTTTACCACCACTACGCCGTTTGCCGCGCGGGATCCGTACACTGCTGCCGATGCGTCTTTCAGGATGGTGATACTTTCTATATCTCCCGGAGCAAGATTATTGAATTGTCCTTCATCCTTTTGGATTCCATCAATTACAAAGAGCGGTGTTCCCATATTTCTGATCTGAAGCCAGGCACCTGCTCCCGGCCGGCCATCAGGCTGACGGAAAGAAAGCCCGGCCATTTTACCTGCCAACGCTCCTGAGACTGTTGCGGAAGGAACTTTGTCTATATCGCGGCTGGTCACATTGGCTACTGCACCGGTGATGGTCTCTTTTTGTTGTTCGCCATATCCCACCACGATTACCTCATCGAGGTTGCCTAGGTCGCTTGCCAGCTGGAGCTCAAGTTCTGTTTGGTTGCCCACTAGTACTTCTTGGGTTTTGAAACCAATAAAAGATACTCGCAGGGAGGCGTTGGCACTTCTAAGTGTGATTGCGAATTTACCGTCAAGGTCTGTGACGGCACCATTTGTAGTCCCTTTCTCTAGGACACTCACGCCGGGCAGAGGTTGACCGGAGGATTCTTCCAGTACTGTTCCCTGGATGGTGGAGCCTATCTGCGCCATCAATGGAATTGCGGTCAGCATTCCTATAATGAACAGCAGGCTAGATTTCGTGAGAAGAAGTCTTTTCATAAATAATCATTTTGGGTTAGAAATTATGTTAATTAATAGGCCTTCGGTTATGGCAATATTTTCCCCGGAACCTTAAAAAAGGCTCTGTTAAGTAGGTAGGGAAAGTGAATAAATACTTCGCTAATCAGAGGTGATTAAGCGTAGGCCCACAAGAATTGGCTAGGTAGGAGTTAGGCTTTTTTTCATGGTTTTTTGGGTTTTAGTGTAAAATATCTTCTTTCAGCAGCTAAATATTTTACTGTTGGAAAGACTTTATTGCCGAGTCTATAAATGTAATTTCTCCTTCAGCTAGCTTATATTATAAAAGCTTCAAAAAATGAAAGAAATACCGCTTTATGCTTCCTGTAAAGAGTATAAAGTATGAATAAATCAATATAAAATTCTGTTTTTAATTATTTTTTTGCGTATAAAGTATGTGGAGGTTTAAAAAAAACCTAAAGAGTTACATTTTCTACCGGTTTGGCATTTGTGTGACTCAAACCTTTCGCAATCGATTGCGGTCAGCAGAATCGATTAGGGATGATTTGTAACTTTTCAGTCAGCAAATGAAAAGAAATCTTCAATTATCTTTCAGAGAGTGTAAATTTTTCAATCAATCTGAGTTGGGCAATTGAATTTTGATAATTTCAGATTCACAACCCAAAATCCTATGACCTTGTCCAAAAGTTTACTGGCAGGTTTACTAAGCCTGGGCTTTTTGCTCTGTAGTGTCTGCCCGGGACTTGCCCAAGAGAAGCGTTACTATTTTCGGCACTATGATGTGAACGCCGGCCTTTCACACAATTCTGTTTTTTCTATTTTTCAAGATAGTCAGGGGTTTATGTGGTTTGGAACCAAATATGGGCTTAGCCGATTTGATGGACACCGGTGGAAGAGCTACAACACAGATTCCCAAGGCACCCCCTCAACTATCTTGGGAAATGACTATGTGCATGCGATCCACGAAGACCGTGACGGAATATTGTGGATAGGAACAGACGAAGGACTTTACTTATATGACAAGACACTGGATAGATTTTCCCCATTGCCTTATAAAACAGAAAACGGTACTTTCCCGACAGGCATTATATCTTCTCTTGCCGAAGATCAGGCTGGAAATATCTGGATAGGTGGAAATAATCGCGGCATTTTCAGATTTGATTTTGAGAAGAAAGAGCTTATACTATTTAGCCATGATCCCGGCAAAAAAGGAAGCATTCCTGGGGGAGATGTTTCCAGTGTCAAAGTGGATGAGAATAATGTAGTGTGGATTTCAATTATCGGAAATGGGGTAGGACGTTTTCAGGAGGATACAGAAACATTTACCATGTATATGGATGATGAGAAGAAACTTCCGCAAGATTTTATCATAGGACTACAGGACTGGGGAGATTTTATCTTGATTGGTACTAAGAATTCCGGTGTGAAGAAAATGGAGAAAAGCAGTGGAAAGGTGACTGATCTCTTGCTAAACGATGAAAACGGGGCTCCGCTTTTTGTACGGGATATGTTTCAGTTCAGCAAAAATGAGTTGGGGATTGGGACTGAATCGGGATTGTTTATTTATGATTTTGTCACCAAAACGTACCAACACCTTCAGGAGAATGCAGATGATCCCTACTCCTTAGCCAATAATGCAATCTATTCACTCTGGAAGGATACCGAAGGAGGAATATGGGTTGGGAGTTACTTTGGAGGAGTAAATTACCTTCCAAATCAGCCGGTAAAATTCGAAAAATATTATCCCATTACCAATGTCAATACCATCAGCGGGAGAAGAGTGCGTGAAATAGTAGGAAACGGTGATGGCAGGATCTGGATAGGAACGGAAGATGCGGGTCTTAACCTCTTTGATCCACAGACTGGGATTTTTGAGCATCTGCCGGTAGGAGATTTAGATAGTCAATTATCTTATAGAAATGTACACGGACTAGCTAAAAAAGGAGACAAACTCTTGGTGGGGACTTTTACCGGAGGTCTCAATATAATTGATACGACAACAGGCAAAATAAAAAAAATCAATTCGGGGACACAGGGTGCCGGATTGACCAGCGATGATGTCTTCTCTATACTTATTGACAGCAGGGACCGGGTCTGGCTCGGTACTCCCCATGGGATGTTTGTCAGCGGCCAAGAAGAAGATATATTCCGAAAGGTAGAGGAGCTAAAAAACTATTTTGTCTACAATATTCTGGAAGATCATAATGGAAATATTTGGGCGGGTACTTACAATGATGGATTGATCCGTCTAAATCCGGACTCATTTGAGATTTCCCAATATACTCCCGATCCTGCAAAAGAGGGGAGTATTCCCCATCACACGATTATAGACGTGTTCGAAGATTCCCGACATACGATTTGGGTAGCTACCACAGGAGGTGGATTTGCCAAATTCAATGAGAAAGATCAAACGTTCAAGACTTATAGCGTCTCGAATGGTTTTCCTGCAAGTACTTATTACAAATTGATAGAGGACAATCATGGCGTGCTGTGGATAACTTCCAACAAGGGGTTGATACAGTTTGATCCTTCCACGGAGACTATCCGCTTGTATGATGAAAAAAGCGGGCTTATTCCCAGCCCGTTTAATTATCGGTCCGGCTACAAAGCTGAAGACGGAACACTTTATTTTGGATCGCAAGGCGGGCTGATTTCCTTTCATCCGGAGAAGATTGAAACTCCCAACTTTCAGCCGGAACTTATCTTTACAAGAGTTGAGCTGTTCAACCAAGAAATCCCCATTGATCCTGATGGAGGTATTCTTACCAAATCCATTGTCTTCACAGATGAGATTATTCTCGAACATGATCAAAACTCCCTGACATTTGAAGTAGCATCTCTTGGCTTTACCAATTCTCAAAGCTGGAACTTTGCCTACAGAATGGATGGTCTGGAGGAGGAATGGAGACAGATGAATGACTCACAGACGATTTCGTACTCTTACCTGCCTCCGGGGGATTACACATTGGTAGTTCGGGCTCCCCAAAATTCCGTCACAGATTCCTATGAGGAGGTACAACTGAAAATCATCATTCTTCCCCCGTTTTATCTCACCCCCTTGGCCTATGCATTCTATGCGTTGCTGACGATTTTGGTCGTCTATTGGCTCATTTCCATGTATAAAAGCAGGATAAATAACCGGCATTTGGTACAGATTAATTTACTGGAAGCCGAAAAAGAAAAAGAACTCTACGAAGCTAAAATTGAGTTTTTTACTAACATCACGCATGAAATCCGAACACCCCTGACGCTCATCAAAGGCCCGCTCGAAGATATTCTGAGCAAGGATAGAAACTGCGATCCAGAGGTGAAAAATGACCTTCTGATCATCGAGAAGAATACTGATAGGCTCATTGATCTAAGCAATCAGCTTCTTGACTTTCGCAAGACTGAGCAGCGGGGCTTCAAGCTGAGCTTTCTCAAAACTGAAATATGCGGAATTTTGGATGAGTTATATGTCCGGTTCAAGGTCACTGCCGGTCAGTCGGGCCTCAACTTTACGATCCAAAAATCCACGGCTACACTTTTTGCAGATGTGGATAAAGAAGCTGTCACCAAAATCCTGAGCAATCTGCTGATCAATGCACTGAAAAATGCCGAGAGCATGATCCACATTCGCTTGCACTATGATCCCGACCATCCTTCCGGCTTCAAAATAGAAATTTCCAACGACGGCCATCTCATCCCAAAAGATATGGCTGAAAAAATCTTTGAACCCTTCTTTCAAATCGGGGATAATTCTCATGCTAAAGCTAAGCAAGGTACCGGTTTGGGATTGCCACTGGCAAAATCTCTTGCCGAAATGCACCATGGGTCTCTTATGCTATCCAGTGATAGTGAGCTGAACCGATTTGTACTTGAGCTTCCGGTCAAGCAAAAAGAAGCCATACATTTCGATGAAGAAAATGATACCGGGACGGGGGTTAAAATTACTGTAGATTCAGAGGTATCCGCAGATAAAACCGTTTCACCTAAGAAAAAAGGAAGTCTTCCCGCGATACTATTGGTAGAGGACAACAAAGAATTACTTCAGTTTCTGGGGGAAAAACTAAAAGGCAAATATGTTATTCACAAGGCAGCAAATGGTCTGCTGGCACTCGACGTACTGGCGAAGGAACCGATTGACCTGGTGATCTCCGATGTTATGATGCCGGAGATGGATGGCTTCAAACTCTGTGAAAGAATTAAATCCGATCTGGCTACCAGCCATATTCCGGTGGTACTTCTCACTGCCAAAAACAATATGAATGCAAAGATCACCGGATTGGAGATGGGGGCTGATGTCTATTTGGAGAAGCCTTTTTCACTGGAGTTTCTGTATCTACAAATCAAAAACCTCCTACAGCATAGAGACCAGATTAAGAAAGCCTTTGCCAGTCTTCCGCTTGTGAACTCGGATACCATTGCGCATTCTAAAGCCGATGAGGAATTTCTGAAGAAAATCAACGAAGCAATTTTGGCAAATATTGAAAATGAGCTTTTTGGCGTATCCGAACTTGCTGATCAACTGCACATGAGTCAATCAAGTTTGCTGCGCAAAATCAAGGGTATTTCTGAACTCACTCCAAATGGCTATATCCGGCTGGTTCGCCTGAAAAGATCTGCGGAGCTTCTCGGTGATGGCCTGCACAGCATTGCCGAGATCAGCGAAATGGTAGGCTTCAACAGTCCTTCCTATTTCACCAAATGTTTTCAAAAACATTTTGGGGAGCTCCCAAAGGATTTTTCCAAAAAGTCCGATGTCTTGTGAGTTCTAAGAAGTAAGTCTGTGCGCTGGTTTGAATAAACCTAGAGCAAAGAGCCCTTCAAGGGTTAATGCTGAAAAAATGCGTATAAATGCCTCGTAATTGTAAATCAATGCCTTATAAGAATCCAATTCTTCGAAAAGCTGGGAATTTGCTATTTTTTGAAGATTTGTGACTAATCGGACACGATGTCAATCGGTAGTTTTACAGCCTAAGTTGAACCAAAGTATTTACTTTAAATCAACATCATTTTGATAAACCCTTATAAACCGAATTAATCATGCGATTAAGTAGATGCTTTAATGTGTTATGCCTGCTAATTGTGACTATTTTCCTTAGCCACAATTCCTTCTCCCTTGCTTTCGATTCAAGGGTAAGTCCGGAACCGAGACGGGCAGAAGTACTTTTTCTTGGACATGCCAGTGAGCATCACAATTCCCGTTTGTATGCGCCATGGCTCGCCACGGCTCTTTTTGCAAGCGGCATCAACATTACTTATACAGAGAAACTTGAAGATCTAAACAAGGATAATCTGGGTAAATACGACGGTTTGGTAATCTATGCCAATCACGATGTACTTTCCAAAGAGCAGGAAGCGGCCATGAAAAATTTCGTGGAAAGTGGCAAAGGATTGATCCCTCTTCATTCTGCCGCAGGTTGTTTTAAGAATTCAGATTGGTATATAGAGACTATCGGAGGACAATTTGAATCACATGGGGAAGGCGAGTTTACTGCCGAATCCATCTCATCCGATCATCCGATCATGCAGGGTTTTATGCCATTTGCAACCTGGGATGAAACCTATGTGCATCAGCGGATTAATTCTGATATGACTGTGCTCATGGAGCGTGTGGAGGGAGATCACAGGGAGCCGTACACTTGGGTTAGAAATGTGGGTAAAGGCAGAGTTTTCTATACCGCTTACGGCCACGACGAGAGAACATGGAAAAACGCCGGATTTTTGGAATTGGTGAAAAACGGTATTTTTTGGGCTATGGGAGATGAGGTAAAAGCCAACGTAACAGCATTGAATATTCCGGATGTATCAATCTATGAAGAGACCATTTCAGATTTCACAGCTAGGTATGAAGTGCCAAAAATACAAGAAGCTTTAGCCCCTGAAGAATCCAAAAAACTAATTCAGAAGCCGGTAGATTTTTCCATAGAACTTTTCGCTTCTGAGCCTGATATCCAGAATCCTATTGCCATGGCATGGGACGAAAGAGGAAGGCTTTGGATCGTAGAATCGGTGGATTATCCGAATACATTCAAAGAAACCGATGGCCAAGCCAATGATAGGATCAAAATCTGCGAAGATACCAACGGCGACGGCAAAGCTGATAAATTCACTGTATTTGCTGATGGACTGAATATCCCAACGAGTATGGTGTTTGCCAACGGCGGTGTGATTGTATCCATGGCGCCTGATTTTGTCTTGATGAAAGATACGGACGGCGACGACGTGGCAGATGTGAAGGAAGTGATCATGACAGGTTGGGGCAAAAACGATACCCATGCCGGACCTTCCAACCTACAATACGGTTTTGACAATAAAATTTGGGGAGTAACAGGATATTCTGGCTTCAACGGAACTGTTAATGGAGAGCAAATGAATTTTTCTCAGGGTATCTACCGATTTGATCCTGACGGGAAAGACTTTGAGTACTTAGCCGGTTCCAGTAATAATACCTGGGGATTGGGATTCTCCGAAGACAACAATGTCTTTATGTCCACGGCAAATAATACACATGCGGGATATTATTCTATCCCTGCGAAATATTTGCAGCGTGCTTTCCCCAAAGCAGCTGAAGATGAAATCTCTCCGGAGTTTGAAATCCAATCCATCCAAAAAATAGACGGGCACTACGATGCACATGCGATGACCCCAAATCTGAGACAAGTGGACGTAGTAGGTGGATTTACTTCCGCAGCTGGATTCAAACTTTACACCGCCAGGGATTTTCCTAAGGAATATTGGAACAGAATTGCCTTTGTCAGTGAGCCGACTATCCGTCTCACTCATAATGCGATCATTGAACCAAATGGAGCGGGTTTTATGGAAAAAGACGGTTGGAATTTGCTTGCAAGTTCAGACGAGTGGTTTGGGCCGGTACAGGCGGAAGTTGGACCTGATGGTGCCGTCTGGATAGCTGATTGGTACAATTTCATTATTCAGCACAATGTTTTCGTGGAGCGTCAGGCTCCATCGAGAATGGTTTTGCCATTTGAAGATCAGCCACATGGACAGGGCAATGCTTTTCAAAGTAAGCTTAGAGATACCAATCATGGAAGGATCTACCGCGTGGTTTACAAAGAAGGGAACAAGGGTAAGGCTATAAAATTGTCCAAGGATGATCCAAAAGCGTTGATTGCAGCCTTGAAAAACGACAATATGTTCTGGAGAATGACCGCCCAGCGATTGCTGGTAGAATCCGGGAATCAACAGGTATTTGGTGAGCTGTACAAAATCGTCAATGATAAATCAGTGGATGAAATCGGATTGAATAGCCCGGCAGTACATGCCTTATGGACGTTGCATGGATTGGGAGCTTTCGATGGAGAAAATGCCGATGCAATGAAAGTTGCGACTGCGGCTTTGTCTCATCCTGCATCAGGCGTAAGAAAAGCTGCCATCGCTGTGTTGGCAAATGATCAGGCCAGCACTCAAGCGATTCAATCAGCAGGGCTAACGAAAGACAAGGATCTGAATGTGCTGATGCATGCGATATTGAAATTGGCGGAGTTACCCGGAAATGCTGAAGCAGGCAAGATGCTATATGAAGCAAGTTTGGATGCTGTAAATGCCAAAGATGACTGGTTGCAAAAGGCGATTTTTGCGGCAGCTGCTGAGCAGGGAAAATTCTTTATCGATGCTATAGGTACTGAAAAAACGGACTTAACCAATCGATTAATAAGTGCTGTGAAAGATGAGAAATATGAACTGGGAAGAAGAAGTACGCTTCAGTATTCTCCTGAGGTCAAAGGCAAAGCTATTTCCATTTCCGCACAAATCTCCCAAAGAAGAGATGAGGAGCCATTTGGTGTGATCATCGCACATGGAGATTCCAACAATGGCTACAGTTTCTATCTGGAAGCAGGCAAGCTGCACTGGATAGTGATACAAGACGGCAAATCACACAAAGCAGTAACCGATACAACATTGCCTGAAAGCTATGAAGTGCAGGCTTCTCTTGCTCAAGACGGCAAAATGGAAATATTGGTTGACGGAAAGTCTGTGGCAACTGCAAAAGCCGGCGGCGCATTTAATGGAAACCTTTCACCCAGTGTAAGATCCGGACGTGACTTCGGGGGAAATAGAAATGTAGGTGCCTATAAAGACGAATTCAGTTTTGAAGGCAACCTGAGAAATATTTTACTGGAATTAAAGTAAGAATACCATGATTAAAGCAACCTTATTTCCCATGATAGCCATGATGTTGTTTGGACATTGGTTTGATCCCGGAGAAGCGAATGTGTCCGGATCAATTGCACTTTGTGAAGCAACACTGGGTATCGAAAACTATCAACCAAGAAATACCATCAGAATTCAGCGAAATAAAGAGGATAGGGCAACGACAATTTTACTTGAAATCGTGCCGGAGATGATGAAGTTTGACCAAGAGACCTTTACAGTGAAAGCGGGCGACAAAATCATCCTGGAGATAGACAATCTTGATGGAATGCAGCACAATCTGCTGATCACCAAACCCGGTATGCTGGACACAGTCGGTGCTGCGGCTGATGCGATGTTACGAGATCCAAAGGCTTCTGAGAAGTTCTATGTACCGGAGATCCCAGACGTCCTTTTTTCCACAAAAATGATTGGACCTCAGGAATTGTACACATTGACTTTTACTGCACCGGCTAAGCCGGGAAACTATCCCTTTGTCTGCACATTTCCAGGACACTGGCGGATGATGAATGGGATAATGGTGGTAGAAGAATAAAAGCTGGAAGACGGGAGACCGAAGACGGAAGCAAAACGATCAATTTTCAGTGATCAGTGTCAGCAAATTCTTGCGTCATTGCGAATGAGGAACGAATGAAGCAATCTCTGTTAAGTGGTAAAAGGTGAAAAGTCTCACCTAAGATCCATGTTTAAAAAATGAGACTCAATTTATTTCCGACATGCCCACTATGAGCAGCATTCACAAATAGTAAAAACATAAACCTTAATCCCAAAATATGAAATTCAAAAAAACACAAATTCCTTTCCTGGGCCTGATTCTGGTTTTAGGCATGGCAACAAGCCTATTGGCAAAAGAGAATCCTGCTCTCAAAATGCCTATCAAAGTACTCATGGTGGGCGGTGGGTCATCACACGATTTCGACACTTGGTACAAAGGCGCGGATGTGGAGACTTTGGAAAAAGATGGCTTGGCGGAAGTTACCTACACAGATGATCCGTCCACCATTTTGCAATATTTGGGCGATATGGATGTCCTTTTCCTGGCAAACAATCAGCCTATCGCTGACGATGCTACGCGCAAAGCAATTTTTGCTTTCGCAGAAGCTGGAAAAGGTCTGGTTCTAGCGCATCCTGCTCTTTGGTACAACTGGGAAGATTGGCCTGAATATAACAAGACAATGGTCAGCGGGGGCTCCAGAGGCCATAATGCTTATGGGAATTTCAATGTGAGCCTGACCGAAAAGCACCCTGTGACTAAGGGAATGCCTAAAAATTTCTCCTTGGATGATGAGCTTTACTATTACAAAGTGGATCCTGCCGGTCCTGGAATTGAGATTCTGGCACAAGCTAGTAATACCGATACAGATCCTTTTCCTTCCATTTTCATCGTGAAGCATCCAAAGGCCAAAATCGTCGGAATCGCTCTGGGTCATGATGCAGCTTCCCACGAGTTGGAAGCTTACAAAATGCTTATCCGAAATGCTGTACAATGGGTAGCTAAATAAACGCCCAACCTATTAAACCTATCTTTTTCAACAGTAAAACCATAATCTAAAGAATACGAAAATGAGTCAAAAACAAATCACTGTAGTTATAGTCGGACTTGGCTTCGGCAAAGAGTTTATCCCTATTTACCAAGCGCATCCTAATATCAAAAAGGTTGGGATCTGTACAAGGAACCCAAAGACAATCGATGAGTTGGCTACGAAGTTTAACCTAGACCGGGACCTATGCTTCACCAACTTCGAAGATGTGCCAAAGCGTGAGGATGTAGATGCCATTCATATTGTGACGCCTGTGCCGGATCATGCCAGAATGACGTTAGCCTCCCTGAATGCCAATAAACACACGGCATGCACCATTCCAATGGCGATGACTAAGGAAGATTGCGCAGCGATCGTAGATGCGAAAAGGAAGTCTGGCAAAGTCTATATGATGATGGAAACGGCTCTTTATACACGTGAATTTTTGTATGGGTTGAATTTGGCAGAGACTGGCCAATTGGGCAGAATTCAGATGGTACGGGGTTCGCATATCCAGGATATGAGCATGCCGGGTTGGGATGAATACTGGAAAGGGTTCCCACCGATGTTGAACGGTACACATGCGATTTCCCCACTTCTCAGAATCAACAATACAAAAGCTGAAACGGTGGTTTGTCACGGTTCGGGTCGCTTGAGCGAGGATTTGGCAAGCCGTCACGGGTCACCTTTTGCGATGGAAACTGCCACGTTTACCCTGAAAAACTCAGACGTAATTGCAGAAGCTACACGTTCTCTTTTCGACGTAGTCCGTCAATACCGTGAATCTTATGATGTGTATGGTACCAAAATGTCCTTCGAATGGGAGCAATTGGAAGATGAAAGTCATGTGATCTTTGACGGAGGAGAAAATGCCCGCAGAATCGATGTGCCGGACACAGACGAGTTGCTGATCGAACCGATCAAGCACTTCACAAAAAGGCAGACCATTGACGATCCAAACCATGTGTCTTTCTTGCAGGGCGCAGGCCATGGAGGTTCCCATCCACATTTGGTGCAGGAATTCGTCGCTGCTATTGTAGAAGGGCGTGATTCCGCCGTAGATGCTTCTATCGCTGCCAACTATACCTGCGCAGGTATTTGCGCGCATGAATCTGCCATGAAAGGCGGAGAGAGAATCCAGGTACCAACCTTTGATTAGTCAAAAATGAAATTTGGAGTAAGTACATTTTTATGGGTATCGCCTTTCGATACCCATTCTTTTGACCTTGTCCACAAGGTGAAGGAGATGGGTTTTGATATCATCGAAGTGCCTGTGGAGGATAAAGATCTGGTAGATTGGGATGCGTTAAAAAAGCTCACTGACGAATGGGGTTTGAAAGTCAGTATCAGCGGTGCATTTGGAGCAGATCGTGATATCTCTAGTGAGGATCCTTCCATTCGTGCAAATGGGCTGCAATACATCGAGGATTCTATCAAGATCGCAGCGAAAATGGGTAGTCCTATCTTTGGAGGACCACTGTATTCGGCTGTGGGCAAGCTTCGATCAATTTCAGCAGAGCAAAAGAAACAGGAATTTGACTGGTGTGTGGATAACTTGAAAAAAGCCTGTATAACTGCGGAGGAATATGGGATTACCTTAGGCTTGGAGCCACTTAACCGCTTCGAAAGTGATATGGTAAACACCGTGGATCAAGCGCTGGAAATCGTAAAAGCCGTGAATTCACCTTTTCTAAAAATCCAGCTTGATACCTTTCACAATAATATTGAGGAGAAAAATATCGCTGCTTCCATCCGTAAAGTTGGCAAGGACTTGCTTTGTCATGTGCAGGGAAATGAGAGTGACAGGAGCACTCCCGGAACTGGAAATTTGGCTTGGGATGAGATCAAGGGAGCCTTAGATGAAATCGGCTACGAAGGTGCGATGGTAATAGAGACCTTCGGAGCGGTGTCCAAGGAAATGGCCAAAGCCACTTGCATCTGGCGACCCTTAGCGAATAGCGCCGATGAATTGGCAAGTGAAGGATTGGCTTTTTATAAGAATCAATTTGGGAATAGATAATGTCGTTTATTCTAATTCTAGAATAACTAGTAGTATGGTGCTCGACTTCGCCCGGACTGACATATCTAATTACTTATTGAAACGACATATCAATGTTTGTCACCCTGAACAGCCAGTCTGCCGAAGGGATGAAAGTCGAAGGGAAAAGTATATAATAAAAATTACAGCCGTGGTCTGTGTCCCGCAGACCATCGCTATTTCGGTCTTTTAGAGACGGGACATCACTAGCTTTTCCAAAGTTCCAAACTTTGGAAAAGCTTATAAGTACATCATTACCCATTAAACCATGAACTTAAACTATCTCCTTATCACGGCATTTTGGATTAGCCTAAGCTTCTTCTCAGCTCCCGAAAAAGGACCGATTCTCCTTGCAGACCCGACTATATTCTTCCATGATAATACCTACTATCTGTACGGTACCAGTGGAAAAGACAGCAATAAAGGCTTTGAAGTGTACGTTTCCAAAAATCTTAAATCCTGGAAAAAGTCAGCGTTAAATGATGGATTTGCCTTGAAAAAAGGCGAGTCCTATGGGGACAAAGGATTCTGGGCACCGCAAGTCTTTGAATTGGAGGGGAAATTCTACATGGCTTACACTGCCAATGAACATATGGCCATCGCAACTTCCGATAGTCCATTGGGACCATTTACCCAGGCCGAAATCAAAGATTTGGAGGCTCCAGTCAAGCAGATTGATCCTTATGTATTCATAGATACGGATGGGAAAAAGTACCTGTATCATGTGAGGTTGACAGAAGGGAATAGGTTATTTGTAGCGGAACTGAAAGATGATTTCTCAGGCATTAAAGAGGAAACGTTGACGTATTGCTTTCATGCGGAAGAGCCTTGGGAAAACACCCAAAACGTAGACTGGACGGTGTCTGAAGGACCTACTATTGTCAAACACGAGGGGTTGTATTACTTTATCTATTCAGCCAATGATTTCCGTAATCCTGACTACGCAGTGGGCTATGCAGTAAGTGAAAGCCCGATGGGGCCATGGAAGAAGAGTCCAACTAATCCGATTTTCGACAAAGCCGATGCGGGTATCAACGGTTCCGGCCACGGAGATTTCTTTGTGGATGCTAAAGGCAAACTTCGATATGTACTTCATACACATCATTCCGATGAGGGGGTTTCACCGAGAAAAACTGCCCTGATCGAACTGGAATTTAAATCAAATGGAAATGAAGCCGATGTTTTGGAAGTGAAGAAAGGGAGTTTTAAATTTCTTGAGTTAAAGTAGTAAATCCCGTTTTGTGAAACCCAGATCGGGATGAAGAAATCAACGCCGTGGTCTGTGTCCTCGCAGACCACTGCGATTTATGGTTTGTGATGGAATATGAAGAAAAACACATCAAAATATAGAGCTTAAATATCTAAATGTTTCGGTCTGTGGAGATGCTCCACGGCGCACAGGCACAGACCGAGGCAATACTCACAATGACCCAACAACCACAAATCTTGATGCTAGGCTGCTTCGATACGAAAGGCGAGATCTTCGCTTTTCTAAGAGAATGCCTTATAGCTCAGGGAGCGGAAGTTATGACGGTGAATGTAGGGGTTTTGGGCACAACAGAGCTTTTTCCGGTAACCATTGAATCAGAGGAAATCTGTGAGGCAGGCGGTACAAATCTGGTCGCTCTTCGGGATAAAAATGATCGTGGAAACGCAATGGAAATCATGGGTAGGGGCGCGGCAAAGGTGTTGGAAGAATTGTGGAGGCAAAGAAAATTTGATGCGGTGATAGGAATGGGAGGAGGCAGCGGAACTTACGTTACGCTGAAATCCATGCAGTTTTTGCCTTTGGGATTACCGAAAATCTGTATTTCTACTTTGGCCACTAAGGATCTTACAGAGCTTGTAGGAGTGAAGGATGTGCTGCTGATGCCATCGGTCGTAGATGTCGCAGCGCTAAACAGCATCATCAAACCTATCATACAGCAAGCCGCCGCTGCCCTAGTTGCCATGAGCCGAGTGCAGCTTCCTAAAGAATCCACAGATATCAGGAGAATAGCAATCAGCATGTTTGGAAATACCAGTGTCTGCGTGGATTATTGTACGCAATTGCTGGAAGCTGAAGGCTATGAAGTGATGACCTTTCATGCAAACGGAGTGGGAGGTAAGGCGATGGAAAGTCTGACAATGGAAGGATGTTTTGTGGGTGTTTTGGATATTACAACTACTGAATTGGCAGATGAACTATGTGGTGGGATTTGCAGCGCTGGACCAAATAGATTGGAAGCGGCTGGCAAAATGAAAATTCCCCAGGTGGTCGTATCAGGCTGTATGGATATGGTCAACTTTGGTACTTTGGACTCGGTGCCTGAGAAATATAATAGCCGCCAATTATACAGTTGGGTGCCGACAGTTACGCTGATGAGGACAAATGCAGAAGAGAATGAGGTACTTGGGGAAATTTTAGCCAAGAAACTTAATCAAGCAAAAGGATCAGCAGCAGTTCTTTTCCCGGATAAAGGATTGTCTCAAATTGATGCTGAAGGAAATGCATTTTACAATCCTGAATCAAATGAGACACTTTCAAAATCCATCCAAAAAAACTTGAAATCGGAAATACCTTTTGTCAACTTGCCTTTTCATATCAACGACTGGGGGTTTGCAACCGAAGCGGTGGAAAGATTGATGGGGATGATGAAGTGAAGGATTTTTCGGTCTGTGAGGACAAAGTCAGAGGAGTTGTTAAGGTGAGAGACCTAGTGAAAAGTCCAGCTTCTGGAGAAGCAGGACAACTTGAAAATAAATTTTAAAAACTGTGCTCTCCGCGGTATTCTTTGCGACCTCCGCGGTTAAAAAAAACAATAAAAAGTAGAAATTATGCCAAATCCATGGACTGGAAAGGGAAATCCATACACAAGACAGGAAGTAAGAGACCGACTTAAAAATACCTTGGCGCAGAAGAAGGCCATTATTGCTGCGGGGGCGGGGACAGGCATCTCTGCCAAATTCATAGAAAAAGGAGGTGCTGATCTATTGATCATTTACAACTCTGGAAGGTTCAGAATGTCAGGACATGGCTCCACAGCGGGACTGATGGCTTATGGCGACGCCAATGCGGTTGCCATGGAAATCGGAGAGTTCGAAGTGCTGCCTGTGGTGGAGGAGATCCCTGTAATCTGCGGAGTACACGGTTCCGATCCTCGAAGACGCATATGGCATCATTTGCTGAAGGTGAAGGAAATGGGATTCTCCGGAATCAATAACTTCCCTACCCATTCCATTGTAGATGGGCATTTCCGACAGGTGTTGGAAGAGACAGGAATGGGCTTTGATAAGGAAGTGGAAATGGTGAGAATCGCCGATAAGATGGATTTGTTTTCCATCGTCTATGTGGCAACAGCTGAAGAAGCTAGACAAATGGCTGAAGCCGGAGCAGATGCAATTATCTCCCATGTAGGAACCACAGTAGGAGGATCGATTGGTGTCACCGGAGCCAGTTGTAGCATGGAAGAAGCGGTCGCGAGAACAAATGAAATTGTAGCTGCGGCTAAAGCAGTTAATCCTGACCTCTTTTTCTTAGCGCATGGTGGTCCTATCAACACGCCTGAAGACGTGCGTGAAGTCTTGGAAAAGGCGGATGTGCATGGATTTGTCGGTGCATCTTCCCTGGAAAGAATGGGTGTGGAGGAATCGTTGACAAATCTGACCAAGGAATTTAAGAAGCTGACGATAAAGTAGGTATTTCTCACCATCGTCTGTGTCCGCACAGACCATTTAGATAAGTTGTTCAAGTCTTCAGACTTGGACTTACAGAAATGCAGTCTTCAGACTGCGTTTTTACAGCCGTGTCTGGTTTTCATACAAAGCGTTTACTTGGTATAGCTTCGGTATATGAATCATTTCAATTTGTTTAGACCGGAGAATCTATGAATCTATTAGCATATTCACAAAAAGCAGTCTAAAGACTGCAATTAGTTCAGCACAAGGAGACTTGCGTTGGATGTGGGCAATTGATTCACTTGTCCAGCCTTGTCCAGCCCACTAAAAAATCCCCTGATAAACCTCCTCCAACTTACTAACCGGCATCACTTCGATTTTATACTTATCAAGATCCAGTCCTTTCACAGCATATTTGGAGACGATGATTTTTTTAAAGCCAAGTTTCTCAGCCTCAGCAATACGGTTTTCTATACGGTGGACAGCACGTATTTCTCCGCCCAAACCCACTTCTGCGGCAAAGCAAATATGCTCCGAAACGGGTGTGTCTTCGTAGCTGGAGATCAAGGAGGCACACACTGCCAGATCCAGAGCCGGATCATCCACTCTGAGTCCACCAGCTACATTTAGAAAGACATCTTGCTGGCCGAGCCGCATTCCACCACGCTTTTCCAAGACCGCCAAGAGCATATTCAAGCGCTTGGCATCGTGTCCTGTGCTGCTTCGCTGGGGTGTGCCGTAGGTTGCCGGACTTACCAAAGACTGGATTTCGATCAGAAGGGGTCGATTTCCTTCCATCATCGCACCGATGGCAACTCCGTTCAGAACTTCTTCTCTTTGGGTTAACAGGATTTCTGATGGATTTGCGACAGGGCGAAGACCTTCCACCCGCATCTCGTAGATTCCCAGTTCGTGGGTGGACCCGAAGCGGTTTTTGGAGGTTCTCAGGATTCTATAGCTCATGTGTCTATCGCCTTCAAACTGCAGGACTGTATCCACCATGTGTTCCAGGACTTTTGGTCCGGCTATGGATCCGTCTTTGGTAATATGTCCGATCAAGAACACGGGTGTGCCCGTCTCTTTGGCGAATTTCATAAGTTCGGCGGTGCACTCCCGGACTTGGGATACAGATCCTGCAGCTGACTCTACATACTGGGAAGTCAGTGTCTGGATGGAATCTATAATCAGCAAGTCGGGTTTGAGTGCCTCGATCTGCTGGAAAATCTGTTGGGTATTTGTCTCCGAAAGCACATAGCAATCCGGATTCTCTGCAGTCATCCGATCAGCGCGCATTTTGATCTGGGCTTCACTTTCTTCCCCAGAGACGTAAAGAATCTTTTTCCCCGTTAAAATCAATGCAATCTGAAGCATCAAGGTGGACTTGCCTATTCCGGGTTCTCCACCGATCAGCACAAGTGAGCCAGGTACAATCCCTCCTCCCAAAACTCTATCGAGTTCATTATCTCCCGTTACATATCTTGGGGACTCCTCGTAATTTACCTCCTGAATTTTCTTTGGAACGCTTGCTTTTTTGTTGCCTGAAGTTGGCGACTTCCATGTTCCTTTGCCGGATTCTTCCTTCTGAACTACTTCTTCCACATAGGTATTCCATTCCCCACAGGCAGGGCATTTTCCCAGCCATTTTGGACTTTGAGCTCCGCAATTTTGACAGAAGAATGTGGTTTTTATTTTGGCCATTTTTTAGATTTTAGAAACTAGATACAAGACGCTAGACATCATCGGGGTGTAAAAAACTAAGTTGAAGAACAGAATAACATATGTCAAAAATCTAATATCTTAAATCTTGGGTCTAACATCTATTTCTTGGGTCTAACATCTATTTAATGTGCTTGTAGCCAATCCGTTCCTATACCCACTTCCACTTCCACGGGAACGGCCATTTTGATTGCATTTGACATTAGTCCTGGAACGTTTGCTTTAAGAATTTCCACTTCATCCTTGTGCGCATCAAAAACCAATTCATCATGAACCTGAAGGATCATTTTTGACTTCAACTTTTCCTTTTTCATCCATTTATGCACGTCTATCATAGCTACTTTGATCAGATCGGCAGCTGAACCCTGAATCGGTGCGTTGATTGCATTTCGCTCAGCGAAGCCACGCATGGTAGCATTCCGACTGTTGATGTCCCGGAGATATCTGCGACGACCCAGGATAGTTTCTACGTATTCATGGGTTTTGGCTTTTTCGATGGCTCCATCCATGTACTCTTTCACAGCCGGGAATTCTTTGAAATAGGAATCAATTATCTCCTTGGCTTCTCCTCTTGGTATAGCTAACCGCTGGGAAAGTCCAAATGCGGAAATACCATAAATAATCCCAAAATTGGCTGTTTTGGCTTTTCTACGCATATCAGAAGTCACTTCTTCCAGGGGAACCTGAAATATCTTGGCTGCTGTAGTAGCATGAATATCGCGGCCGGTACGGAAAGCTTCTATCATGGATTCATCACCGGAGAATGAGGCCATAATCCTAAGCTCAATCTGCGAATAATCCGCTGCCAGAAGTATGTGATTTTCATCTCTAGGCACAAATGCCTTTCGGATTTCGCGCCCACGGTCGGTGCGGATAGGAATATTTTGCAGATTAGGATTGATGGAAGAAAGACGGCCGGTTGCCGCTACAAACTGATTGTATGTCGTGTGGATTCTGCCTGTTTTGGAATTGATCATCGTAGGCAAAGCATCCACATAGGTAGATTTCAATTTTACCATTTGTCGGTAATCCAGAATGCTCTGGATGATTTCATGCTCATGTGCCAGCTTGCTCAATACTTCTTCACCGGTAGCATACTGCCCGGTTTTGGTCTTTTTGGCTTTGGGATCGAGCTTTAATTTGTCGAAAAGCACTTCGCCAAGTTGCTTGGGGGACGCCAGATTAAAGCGGACTCCAGCCATTTCATAAACTTTGTTTTCAATGTCCTTACTTTCTTTTTCCAGTAAAACAGACATTTCTGCCAAGCTTCCGGTATCGATACGAACGCCCTCAAACTCCATGTCCGCAAGCACATTGATGAGCGGATTTTCTACCTCATCAAAAAGTTTAGTCAGGTTATTCTCCTTCAACAAAGGATCAAATTTTGTTTTGAGTCTTAGCGTGATATCCGCGTCCTCACTGGCATAGGCGGTCACATCGTCTTCATCCACATCCCGCATATTTCCCTGGTTTTTGCCTTTTTTTCCAATCAATTCCGTGATAGAAACCGGCTCATAGTTCAGGTATTGTTTTGCAAGCCAATCCATAGAATGCTTGCCGTCTGCATCGATCAGGTAATGCGCAAGCATGGTGTCATAAAGTACTCCTTTGACATCGACGCCGTAATTCTTCAAGACAAGGATATCATACTTGATGTTCTGTCCGATTTTCAGAATAGCTTCATTTTCGAAGACTGGCCTGAGCAACTCCAGAATAGCCAAAGTTTCATTTTTATCCTCGGGACATGGCAAATAATAAGCTTCTCCAGTTACATAGGCAAAGGAAATCCCGACGAGCTCGGCTTCCATTGGATTCACAGATGTCGTTTCGGTATCAAAGCAGAGCTCTTTCTGAATCTCTAAAAATTCGACTAATTCAAGGATTTCAGCCTTTCCTTTAATTTTATGGTAATTCTGTATGTTGCTGTGAATAGTATCCGGAGCTTTCTGCTCAGCTTCATTTACTGTTTCCTCTTCGGATTTTACTTCTACCGGAACTGCAGCTGTAGGAGCTGGAGTCTCGCCAAAAAGACCCAGTTGGTCATTTTTCTGGATTCCTGCGATCTTATCAGTGCCCTTGAACACACGGGCAGCCAATGTTCTAAATTCAAGTTCTGTAAAGATTGCACGGACTCTCTCCTCATCTATTCCCTCGTATTTCAGATCATCTTTTATATAGGTAATTGGCACATCGCACTTGATCGTTGCCAATTCCTTCGAAAGAATTCCTTGGGCTGCAAATTTCTCCACATTTTCTCTTTGCTTGCCCTTAAGATCGGCTGTATTTTTCACCAGTTCTTCTACTGTCCCGTAGGTTTTCAGGAGTTTCACAGCTGTTTTTTGTCCGATACCGGGGATTCCCGGTATGTTATCCACAGCATCACCCATCAGTCCCAGAATATCCCTCACCTGATCTACACGCTCGATATCCCATTTGGCGCATATCTCCTTTGGCCCCATGATATCTACCCCGTTGCCCATAAAAGAAGGCTTGTAAAGGAAAATATGATCATCTACCAACTGACCATAATCTTTGTCGGGTGTCATCATGTAGACAGTGAAGTTTTGCCTTTCGGCTTGTTTAGCCAAGGTTCCGATTATATCGTCCGCCTCGTATCCGTCTAACTCCAAGATGGGAATGTTGAAGGCCTTCACAATTTCCTTAACCCATGGAATAGCCGTGGCGATATCTTCAGGCTGCTCTTGGCGATTTGCCTTATAAGCTTCGAATTGCACATGTCTGAAAGTTGGGGCATGGGTATCAAAGGCCACCCCGATGTGGGTAGGTTTTTCCTTATCGACGATTTCGAGCAGTGTATTCGTAAACCCCAGCATCACGCCGGTATTCAGTCCTTTGGAATTTATTCTTGGGTTCTTGCTGAAGGCAAAATGCGCTCTGTAGATAAGCGCCATGGCATCAAGTAAAAAAAGCTTACAGGGCTGTTTTTGGGACATTTTTAGAATTATTTTATGATAAAAGGCAAGTCTTTTTAGGCTTTGTAAGTTACAAATTTTCCGGTAGGGCTGACTCAAAACATTTTGTTATCCACATAGCTTGACAGTCATTGGCGGCAATTTTGATCTTTAGTTAGTCTAAACCATTATCAAACAGCATATGAAATCGAGCATTACGCAAGCGACACACAAAAGGGTGATTATTCGTAGTGCGAGATTCCATAGCCTGCTCCGACTAATCGGGATGTCCAATTAAAATCAAATTATAAGCACATGAAAAAAGTATTCGCAGTTTTCGCATTGTTTCTCTCCACCCAGTTAGTAATGGCTGCATCTAGCAATGACAATGATACTAAAAATAAAAAAGGAGAAACAGAATTGACAGAAGCCCAAAAAGAGCGTCTGACAGAAATCGAAGCCAGAGTCGACGAGATCAAAGCCATGGACTTCAGTACTATGAGTAGAGACGAGAAGAAGAATGTGAGAATGGAGCTGAAAGAAATGAAAAAAGAGGCCAAGCGTGCAGGTGGCGGAGTTTACATTTCAGTAGGTGCCATTATCATTATTTTATTGATCTTGATTTTGGTGACCTAAACCCATCAATCACCATCAACCATTTAAGAGGCGGCCAGATCAGATTTGTCCGCCTTTTTTGAGATTCAGTCTTAACAACAGGGCACACTGAGATTTACACACAGAGCGCGGATTAGTAATTCCAATTTTTTTGTCCCGTGTTGGTTATCCTGCTTTTGGAGAAGCAGGGTAGTACCTTGAGGGACTGAGGATAAATTCAATTTTTCTCCAGCGGTTCCCCACAAAAACAGTGAAGTTATTTTTCAGGATTTTCGATCAGGTAATTTTTAACTTGAAGTCCACGTAGAAATACTACAATAAGCGGTATAAGCCATACGGTCTCATTAAAAATCAACTGAAATGCTGTTCGCTTGTTCCACCCTAACTCAGGAATGAAACTCAAGGCAAACCAGATGGCCAGAATTATTTTTCCTGTAATGCCTGCGATAATCAGATACACCCAACTGACAGGGTAAAAGGCACTAAAAAATATAAGTAAGCCTACGACGATTCCAAATCCTCCATAATAGGAAACAGGCAAGTTGGCGTCGATTAAATTTCCATTTGCCAACCATTCTAAAAGCGATCCTCCAATCAAGCTGTAGAGCGCAGACCAAGAGAATGTGTACATGCCCGAAAGAAGAAGAATTCCACGAAAATGCATGGGAAATACAGGAAAGGAAGGGGTTTGATCCATGGGTTGATTATCTTGGGTAGTTGGATTTGCGTTTAGCATTCTGGTATTTCATACTAACAAAACTATTCAATGGAATCAAAAAACACCATTTCTTCCTCTGCTTTTATATTGCTGGCTTCGGTTGGATGCATTTTACTAGGTTTTACACTTGGCAAACATTCGGGAGAAATAACCCCTATTTCTATTGAAGGGGCTTCGGGGATTTTTGGATTGTCCTTTACACCGGCTGAAAAAGACAGCATGCTAGGAGCATTGGAAAATCAGCTCAGCCACTATGAGTCATTGCGGGAAATCAAACTTGATAATTCTGTAGTGCCTTCTCTGGTTTTCAATCCGCTTCCTACAGGATTCCAGCCGGATCAAAGTCAGCAACAATTAGAATGGGGCTTGGCTGAGGAGATACCACTCCCGGAAAAGGAATCTGATATTGCCTATATGCCTGTACATGAACTGGCAGTGTTGATCAAAACAAAGAAGTTGTCCAGTGAGCGATTGACTAAGATCTATTTGGATCGGATAAAGACTTATTCTGATACGCTGCAATGCCTAATTACTTTGCTGGAAAGTCCTGCATTGGAGAAAGCCAAAGCCATGGATGCTGAGTTGGCAGAAGGGAAATACCGGGGTCCATTACATGGAATTCCCTATGGAATCAAAGATCTTCTGGCGGTGAAGGGAACCAAAACCACTTGGGGTGCGATGCCATACAAGGACCAAGAGATCGATATGACTGCCAGTGTGGTGAATAAGCTGAATGACGCCGGAGGGGTTCTGATTGGCAAATTTACTCTTGGGGCTTTGGCTATGGGGGATGTCTGGTATGGAGGGGTGACCAAAAACCCTTGGAATCTAATCCAGGGCTCGAGCGGATCTTCAGCCGGATCTGCGTCAGCTGTAAGTGCTGCATTGGTTCCCTTTGCCATCGGAACAGAGACTTTAGGTTCCATCGTATCCCCTTCTACAAGGAACGGAGTAACGGGTCTCAGACCAACCTATGGGAGAGTGAGTAAATATGGTGCAATGGCCTTGAGCTGGTCAATGGATAAAATCGGTCCTATCTCCAGATCCGCCTTGGATAATGGAATTGTCTTATCCGTGATCAATGGAGCGGATGTGATGGATGCCAGTTCCATACAGGCAGCATTTAATTATTCTGCGAGAAAGGATCTGAAAAAATTAAAAATCGGGTATTTCAGGGCTTATTTTGAGGGAGATGATCCAAACATGAAAAATAATACTGATGTATTGGAATTACTCAGAAAGCAAGGTTTTGTATTGCATCCTGTGGAGTTTGAGGTCTCAGTAGATCCCAGAGCCATTCAGATCATGCTTTCGGTCGAAGGAGCGGCTGCATTTGATGAGCTGACTAGATTGGGTTGGGATGATCAGCTCGTAGCACAACATAAAAATGCCTGGCCGACGATTTTTCGAGCAGCGAGATTTATCCCTGCGGTGGAGTACGTGCAGGCATCAAGACAGAGAACTATCCTGATCCAGGAAATGCATGAAATTATGAAGGATTATGACGTAATAGTCACGCCGAGCTATGGAGGCTCCCAACTTCAGGCTACCAATCTGACTGGCCATCCCGCTCTTTGCCTTCCCAATGGCTTCAATGAGCAAGGGGGGCCAACATCAATTACCTTATTGGCAAATCTATTCGAGGAAGATAAATTGGTCATGCTCGGGAATTTAATCCAGACAGCGACTGATTGGCAAGCCCAAAGACCTCCTATGTTTGATAAGTAATCCACAAAAAAGGCTAGAGGCGCAGATTTTCTCCAATTCTTGCCTACGCTTTTAATTTCCCGGAACCTTAACGTGTAGGCACTATCTCCCCCCGAATCTTCATTTTGTTCGCGTCCAAAAACCATATCTTCTGAGTGGTCTCAATGGAATAATGGTCTACCACGTTAGATACACTGTCCATATAAAGT
Organism: Algoriphagus sp. Y33; assembly: GCF_014838715.1. Taxonomy (NCBI): domain Bacteria; kingdom Pseudomonadati; phylum Bacteroidota; class Cytophagia; order Cytophagales; family Cyclobacteriaceae; genus Algoriphagus; species Algoriphagus sp. Y33. The sequence goes on from NZ_CP061947.1 coordinate 5,386,935, forward strand.
TCTGCCAAAGTAGTAGAGGTATAAAATAAGTTCTCTTCTGCTACTTTGATTGAAACACTGCTTACTTCATCATTAGAATATAGTATTTTGATGTATTTCACTTTTCCTTCTGACTTGGGATAAAGGGTGTGTGTCAGCGAATCAGTGGAAGACTCTGTCTGATAGGATTGAAGCAAGGAAGATTTATTGATGTCTGCTGCTGTAAACAGGCCAAATTCTTCCTCCCAATCCTGTATGGAATAGATGACATTGGTTTGGTTTTCTACACCCTGAACTTGAGAAACTTTAATCACTTCCATGCTATCGATCTCTTGGATTTTCATTGCGATAAATCCCTTAAGATCAAAATAAGGCTGTTTTTCCTGTGTGTTAGTAGTTTTATCCTCACAAGAAAACAGCCCAAAAAAAGTAAGAAAGAGAATCCCGAAGGAAAAACTTTTGTAATGCTTCATTAAGTCAACAGAATATTTCCGGTCATTTCTTCTGGCTTTTCCAATCCCATCAGCTTAAGGATAGTAGGAGCCAAATCCCCCAGTTTCCCATCGGTAATAGTAAGTTTTTCATGTTTGTCTACCATGATGCAGGGCACAAGATTCGTCGTATGTGCAGTATTAGGAGTGCCATCTTCATTGATCATCATGTCGCTATTGCCATGATCTGCGATGACAATGATGGTGTAGTCATTAGCCAAAGCTGTAGTAATCACACTTTCCGCACAAGCATCTACCGCTTCACAAGCTTTCACTGCTGCATCAAAATCACCTGTGTGACCTACCATATCCGCATTTGCAAAGTTTAGGCAAATGAAATCAGCACTTTTCTTTTTCAGTTCACCGTTGATTTTGGAGGCGATTTCAAAAGCACTCATTTCCGGCTTTAGATCATACGTAGCTACTTTTGGAGATGGGCAGAGTAATCTGCTTTCGCCCATGAATTCATTTTCTCTTCCACCGGAAAAGAAGAAGGTTACGTGTGGATATTTCTCTGTTTCAGCTATACGGATCTGTTTTTTATTCGCTTTCTCCAGCACCTCTCCCAGCGTATTGTTTAGGTTGTCTTTATCAAAAAGAACCTCTACTCCATTGAATGTGGCATCGTAATTTGTAAACGTGATGTAATCTACATTCAGTTTTTTCATGTTGAAATCTTCGTAATCACGCTGAGTAAGGGCCTGCGAGATCTCTCTGCCCCTATCCGTACGGAAGTTGAAGCAGATGACCAGATCACCTTCTTCTATTGTAGCCAAGGGCTTATTGTCAGCACCTGCATGGATGATTGGTCTGATGAATTCGTCAGTGACGTTATTTTCGTAGGATTTACGCATAGCAGCAATGATGTCTTTTGACTTCTCTCCCTCCCCTTTCACCATAGCGTCATAGGCTAGTTTCACCCGTTCCCAGCGATTGTCTCTGTCCATGGCATAATATCTTCCTACCACCGAAGCGATCTGACCTGTGGAATGAGTCAAGTGCTCCTGAAGATCCTCCAGATAGCCTATGCCTCCCTTTGGATCTGTATCTCTTCCATCGGTGAACGCATGGATAAAGACATTCTCCATTCCGTTGAATTTGGCGGCATCACAGAGTCCTTTCAGATGAGTGATGTGCGCATGTACTCCACCGTCGGAAAGCAGACCCATAAAGTGGGCCTTTTTGTTGGTAGCTTTGGCTTTCGCAAATGCTTTTACCAAAACCGGATGTGAATTTAGTTCCTTGTTTTCTACGGCAAGATTTATTTTCACCAAATCCTGATAGACTACACGCCCGGCTCCGATGTTCATATGTCCAACTTCAGAATTGCCCATTTGGCCTTCAGGCAAACCTACTGCGAGACCGGAAGCTTCCAGTCTAGCGTGTGGATATTTGGTATAAAGGCTGTCAACAAAAGGCGTTTTAGCTTTGTCAATCGCAGAAACTGAAGGGTTGGTGGCTATTCCCCAGCCATCCAAAATCATTAAAAGTACTTTCTTATCCATACCGCAAATATATTATAATTCGGAGCAAAGTTGCCCCGAAATCCCGATTAGACAAAACTTCAAGGGAACGTAATTGCTAAACTTAAAAATGCAGAACATGATTCCTTTTTTGGCTTAGTATTTGCCTAGCAAGGGCAATGACCTCAGTACTAAGTTTAATCGTATCAATCTTCCTGTTTGTCCAATCTCCCGTATCGGAAATCGATACCTTGAATTCTATTGATACAGTTGTTTCTGCCATTGAAAATGGCTCAAGCAGTGATTTGGCCAAATATTTTGACTCCAGTATTTCTTTAAATATTAACGGATTACAGGGAGATTATTCTAAAAATCAGGCAGAACTTGTGTTGAGAGATTTTTTTAAGAAGAACCCGCCCCAAGGATTCAGCCTTGTCTTTCGAAGTGAAAACAATCCAAGTTTGAGCTCATATATTGGTGATTACCAGACAGTAGAAGGTGTCTTTAAGGCCTTTATTAAAATTTCCCAGCAAGCCTCAGACTTCAAAATTTACAGCCTCGAATTTGTCAAAGGCTAGGTTAGGTTTTTAACTTATTTGCTAACAACGTTTTTCGCTGAAAGCGATGTTTATTTCATTTTGATAAAGTAACGGGGAAATTGATTTTTGAAATTTATCTGGCAAGGTAAAGCCATCAGAGCAAAATCAAGACTTACTCATCTAAAAGAAATTTGCTTCTTTACGTCCATGTGAGAGCTTCAAATCCCTATTTTTGGGCATGAATCCATCTTACCTTACCGAAGAAGCTATTTCCTCCTTTATTACTGCAGCTTTTGCAGAAGATATAGGCCCAGGGGACTATTCCTCTCTATCTTCTATTCCTAAAGGAAAAGCCGGCCAAGCAAAATTGTTGATCAAAGACGATGGGATTCTGGCAGGAGTAGAAATGGCAGAGCGGATTTTTAAGACTTTCGACCCGCAGCTTGAAGTAGAACTTTTTGTGAAAGATGGAGATGAAGTGAAGTATGGGGATATTGGGCTGATAGTAAAAGGTTCTTCTGCGTCTATTCTCTCTTCTGAAAGACTGGTGCTGAATTGCATGCAGCGAATGAGCGGTATTGCTACCTTAACACATCGATTGACTGAGAAGATTCTTCATACCAAGACCCGTCTGATGGACACACGGAAGACCACCCCTAATTTCCGTTTGATGGAAAAGTGGGCTGTGCATATCGGAGGCGGAGTCAATCATCGCTTTGCCCTATACGATATGGTGATGTTGAAGGACAACCACGTGGATTTTGCCGGTGGGATCCGTCAGGCAATTGAGCGTAGCAAAGCATATTTGGCGGCGAATGACCTTGACCTTAAAATCGAAGTGGAAACCAGAACCCTCGAAGAAGTAGCCGAAGTAATGGAAGTGGGCGGAATTGACTTTATCATGCTGGATAATATGGATTATGACACCATGCGAAAAGCTGTAGAGATGGTGGGGGATAACTATAAAACTGAGGCATCAGGAGGAATCACTGAAGATACCCTTGTGGCAGTAGCAGAATGCGGAGTTGATTTTATTTCTATGGGAGCACTTACGCACTCCGTGAAGAGTCTGGATATCAGTCTCAAGGCTTTTGACTAAACTTTCTCGCAGGGTATTTGTTCTATAGTTGTAAAATAAGACTGATTTGACTTCTAGAACTCAGTTTGACTTAACCAAACCAACTATGAAAAAGTTACTGTATGTCCTTTTTGTTTTCATTCTTGCTGCTTGCAGCTCCAGTTCTTTTCCGGGCAAAAACTGGTATGGCAGACACCTGACTGTGGTGGAGATGATGGGGAACCCTGTTCAAACTTCAGGATCTCCGAATGATGCACATTTGATATTCAATTCAGAAAATAGTCTTATCAACGGAAGTGGAGGGTGTAACCGGATTTTTGGAGATTTCGTTTTGGATAAAAGAAAATCTTTAAGATTCTCCGACGTGGGAGCTACACGGATGACGTGCCAAAACCAGACTTTTGAAAACAGATTCTTGGATTTGCTAGATCAAGTCAGGTATTATGATGTAGATGGAGAGATGCTACTGCTGAAGAATGGTAGAAAAGAAGTGATTCTGAAGCTTCAGTAAGGTTAAAGCCAATTTTTCTTTCTAAAGAAAAGCAACATTCCTATCACCGCAGCCGTCATTCCTCCCATAACCACGAAATAGCTGTATTTCCAATGAAGCTCAGGCATATTGTCAAAGTTCATCCCGTAAACTCCTGCGACAAAACTAAGCGGGATAAAAATGGTGGAAATGATCGTAAGCACTTTCATGATGTTGTTCATGCGGTTGGAAAGGCTGTTCATGTAGAGATCCAGTACGCCTGAAGACATGTCGCGGAAGACTTCCATGGTTTCGATGACTTGTATTGTATTTTCGTAAAGATCCCGGATAAAAGGTCTGGTTTCCGCACTGATTTTATCGTCAGCATATTTATCGAAGGAACCGATTACTTCCCGCAGTGGGTACACTGTCCGGCGGAGATCCATCATTTCACGTCTTTGGGCATAGAGTGATGTAAGTGTTTCGTTTCCGGGTGTGGTCATGGCTTGGGACTCCAAATTTTCTATACGTTCGCCTACATTTTCCATAACGATAAAATAGTTGTCAATTACCGCATCCAGCAATGCATAAAGCAAATAGTCGGCTTTTCGCTGACGAATGGCACGCTTGGGATCTGTCAGTCGACTTCGTACAAATTCAAACACATCACCTTTTTTCTCTTGAAAAGTCAATAGAATCCCATCTTTTAACACGAAGCTGATCTGCTCCTCATCTATTGGTGATTCGGGACTGGAGCATTGAATCATTTTCATGGCAGCAAAAAGGTAGTCATCAAATGCTTCCATCTTCGGACGTTGATCTACACTCAGAATATCCTCAAGAGTCAGCTTGTGTATGCCGAAAAACAAGCCGATCTTCTCTAGTAATTCTACATCGTGCAAACCAATAATGTCTATCCAGAGCACCTTTTTCTTCAGCTTCAGATGAGCCTCCAGCTGATCGGGATGAATGGATTCCTCGTAGAAATCAACCTCATCATAGGAGGTTAGGTTGATTAACACATCTTCCAGTTTTTTTTCTCCGGTAAAAACCAAGGCTGCGGGCGGCAGGCCGATTTTATGGTTCTTGTTCTTTTTTTTCTTTTTAGGTTTGAAAAGCTTCTGTACAGCTTTACTATTATTTGGCGTTTGCGGGCTCATAAGAATCTCCTGAGATTATTTTGATTTAAGAAAATCGACATTTCTTTTCAGTCCAGCAAGTTTAGTGCGCTTTACTGCCGATTTTTTGAAGACCTTACGGAAAGTTTCCTCAGTGATTTCCTGCCAATCGGATTTTGACAATTGTTTCAAGTCTTCATTGGGTTGAAATAGTGGTTCTTGATTTGGTTTGGCAAAACGGTTCCAAGGGCATACATCCTGACAGATATCGCAGCCAAAAACCCAATTTTCCATTTTTCCTTTGAACTCCCTTGGAATGGAGTCTTTCAGCTCAATGGTCAGGTAAGAAATACAGCGGGAGCCGTCTACTACGCCATTATCCACAATCGCATCAGTAGGACAGGCATCTATGCAGGCTGTGCAGGTGCCGCAGTAATCTTTGGAGAGGGGGGTATCCGGCGCAGCTTCCAGATCAATGATGAGTTCGGTCAGAAAAAAGAAACTTCCCATCTCTTTATTAAGTAGAAGGCTATTCTTCCCCAGCCAACCCAAGCCTGCTTTCTGTGCCCATTGTCGCTCCATGACCGGAGCGGAATCCACAAAGCCACGCCCATCGATTTCACCGATTTCATCACGGAGGATTTCCAGAAATTCATTGAGCTTATCCCTTATTACAAAATGATAATCCTCTCCGTAGGCATACTTAGCAAGTTTTATATCCGATTTTCCAGTTGGCAGCTTTTCCTCAGGATAGTAATTGTAAACGAGTGAAACGACTGTTTTGGCGCCTTCCACGAGTTTGGTCGGGTCAAGGCGTTTGTCAAAATGGTTCGCCAGATAGCCCATTTGACCGTGGTAATTACGATTCAGCCACTCCTCCAGTCTAGGTGCTTCCTCTTCCAAAAATCCCGCTTTTGCTATCCCGCAAAAGTCAAAGCCCAGCCGCTTGGCGGTAGATTTGATAAGGGAAGCATTTTTCTCGGCGGGAGTCATGGGGTAAAGATAGGGGAGTTTGGTTTTAAGGAAGAATCTTAAACCGTTGTGGAACTTTTTTCCATAAAACACACGTATATTTAATCAAAACACGTGTAATCATGAAAACAAAACTTACACTCACTGTAGAAAAAGAAATTGTAGAGAAAGCCAAGCTTAAAGCTGCCAGTAGGGGTATATCGCTTTCAAAAATGTTTGAGGAGATTTTTGAAAAGGAAAATCCGGAAGTAGAGAAAACCCCGGAACAGCTTGCTGCCGCACGATTTTTAGAAAGATTAAAAAGAGAGGCTCCAATCAAAGCCTTTGAAAAATCGGACAAAGAATTAATCCGCGAACACCGGAATAAAAAATATGCATAGGATCTTTTTGGATACAAATGTTGCACTCGATTTGGTGGCAAATCGGGAGCCATTTGTTGAGGAATCTAAGCCATTTCTTTCCCTAGTAGCTGAAGGAGAAGCTCAACTTTTTATTTCTGAAGTTTCTTTAGGTCTGTTGATTTACATGTCCTTTGACAGGTACAAGCTAGTTGATGCTAAGGAAAAATTGTTGCAGTTTATGGAGTTTTGTCGAGTGATTTCAGGGGGAAAAGAAGCATTTTTAAATGCTATGAATTCAGATTTTAAAGACAAAGAGGATGGACTTCAATATTTTACTGCCGTGGACAATAAACTGGATTTTTTAATCACACGGGATAAAAAAGACTTTAACTATGCAAACGGCGAAATTCCAGTTATGTCGCCAAAAGAATTTTTTGCCAGCTAATTTATTTGGTTTAGCTCCGGAGTATCCTGATACCATCTCTCCTCAAAAGTTTCCTTGACCACCACATCTGCAGTCAGGACAGACAAAACCATCCAGAAGATCAAAATCGGGCTAGAAAGAAACAGTATCCAAATCAGAAACATAGATAAATTGAACTGAATAGAAGTTATGAATATGATGAGGATACCCGTGACAATCCCCACTGCAGTCAAGTAGTCTTTCATCTTTTTTGGCTTTTTGCTCCGTTTATTAAACTCCATTACCTATCTGTGTGTTATGTGCTTTGTCGGAAGTTTACAAATAGGCTTACATTAGAATTTCAATTATTTCCGACTTATTTTGGTTTAGTACGACACTCGTTGGTCGATGTAAAACCATTCTTGAATCTTACTTCTAGCATCTAAAATCTAACAATGAAAGGATTTCGATTTACTCAGTTCGTGCCCACTCAGGATCCTGAGAAGAATACGTTTGAGAATCTGCTGAATATATTTTTGCAATTGGTTACTATGACAGGCGGGGATGTGGCTGAAGCGATGAGCTGGCTCACCAACTTGGACAATCGCTATAATATGACCAATCCCAATTATGGAATTGGAGACTTTTTCGAAGATCTGAAAAGTAAGGGATACCTGACTGAGGAAAACCGGAAGGGTGAGTTTAAGATTACCGGAAAAGCTGAGCAGACCATCCGTAAGTCGGCTTTGGAAGAGATTTTTGGCAAACTTAAGCGTGGGAAATCAGGTCAGCATAAAACCACCCATTCGGGCCAAGGTGATGAGCGGGGCACCGATCGTCGTGCCTATGAATTTGGTGATAATTTGGATCAGATTGCTTTGACGGATTCACTGCGGAATGCTCAGGCAAACCATGGTTTTTCGGGAGACTACCTATTGACGGAAGGAGATTTGGAGGTAGCGGAAAATGAATTTCGCTCCCAGACTTCCACGGTACTGATGATCGATATTTCCCATTCCATGATTTTATACGGGGAGGATAGGATCACTCCTGCGAAGAAAGTGGCGATGGCTTTAGCAGAACTCATCAAGACCCGATACCCTAAAGATACGCTTGATATCATCGTCTTCGGAAATGATGCATGGCAGATAGAAATAAAGGATTTGCCTTATTTGCAAGTTGGCCCTTATCATACGAATACCGTCGCCGGATTAGAATTGGCGATGGATTTACTTCGAAGAAGAAAGAACCCAAACAAGCAGATTTTCATGATCACCGACGGCAAGCCTACTTGTCTGAAAGTGGGAATTAAATATTACAAAAATGCTTTTGGGATTGACAGCAAGATTCTCAGTGAGACGCTGAAACTTGCTGCGCAATGCCGAAAACTGAAGATCCCTGTGACTACCTTTATGATTGCTTCGGATCCCTATTTGAAGGAATTTGTAAAGGAATTTACCAAAGTAAACAACGGGAATGCCTACTACAGCAGCTTGAAAGGGCTTGGGGATCTGATTTTTGAAGATTATAGACGAAATAGAACGAAACGCTTTTAAGCAATATGGACTACCAAAAACTGACACCAAAAGAACTCATCCAAATAAAAACGCTCGGCCAACTCAAAGCTGCCGGCTACCAATCCAAATCCATCAAAGAAGAGCTTCGTGATAATTTGATTTTGAAAATCAAGAAGAAAGAAAATGTCTTTGAGGGTATATGGGGATACGAGGACACGGTGATTCCTGATATCGAGCGGGCCATTCTTTCCCGGCATAATATCAATTTGCTTGGGCTGAGAGGACAGGCAAAAACACGGATTGCCAGAATGATGACTCATCTTCTCGATGAGTATGTTCCTGTGGTTTTTGGTTCGGAATTGAATGACGATCCGTTGCAACCTTTGACCTCTTTTGCCAAGGATATGATCGAGGAAAAAGGGGATCATACCCTAATCACTTGGTGGCATCGGGATGATCGCTATACGGAGAAATTGGCCACGCCGGATGTGTCTGTGGCCGATTTGATCGGAGATGTTGATCCCATCAAGGCCGCTACGATGAAGCTGAGCTATAACGATGAGCGGGTGATTCATTATGGTCTGGTGCCGAGGTCTCACCGTTCCATTTTTGTGATCAATGAATTACCGGATTTGCAGGCTAGAATCCAAGTGGCATTATTCAATATTTTGCAAGAAGGAGACATTCAGATCCGGGGATTCAAACTGAGATTGCCACTGGATATTCAGTTTGTCTTTACTGCAAACCCTGAAGATTATACCAACCGTGGAAGTATTGTTACGCCACTGAAAGATCGAATTGAAAGCCAGATCATCACACATTATCCTAAATCCATCGAGATTGGCAGAAAAATCACTGCCCAAGAAGCCAATCTGAAAGGAAAACCTGTGGATAATATCTATGTCCCTGAGCTGATGAAGGATTTGATTGAGCAGATTGCCATTGAGGCAAGAGGTTCAGAGTTTGTCGATGAAAAGAGTGGGGTTTCTGCTAGATTGACGATTTCTGCCTATGAAAATTTGATATCCGCGGCTGAGAGAAGGATGTATATGAATGGAGAAAAAAACACAATCGTTCGGATTGCAGATTTGATTGGAGTAATCCCTGCTATCACCGGCAAAGTCGAATTGGTCTATGAAGGGGAGCAGGAAGGAGCAGGTTTGGTTGCGTACAATTTAATTGGAAAAGCGATTCGTACTCAGTTTGTCAATTATTTCCCTTCGCCGGAGCAAAAGAAAAAGGAGAAACAAGGCAATCCATATGTGCTGCCACTCGCATGGTTTGGTGAGGGTAATGAACTGGATATTTTGGCTTCTCAAGCTGACAAGGACTATAAAAAGGTGCTTCATTCAGTACCCGGATTGGAAGAAGTAGTAACACAACTGGTGAAGGATCTGCCTGAAAAAGAGAAGGAATTCTTTATGGAATTTGCGCTACATGGTCTGGCAGAATTCTCCCAACTCAGCAAAAAAGTACTGGACACAGGATTGCAGTTTAAGGATTTGTTCAGTTCCATGTTTGATATGGGGCCGGGAGATGAAGATGAGTTCGAGGAGGAGGATTTGTAGGTAGATTCACCGCAGAGTCGCAGAGGGCGCAGAGTTTTTAATTAAACTTTGCGCCTTTTGTGTTAGTGAAACTGGATCTTTTTACAAGTTATTGGCAACTCTTTTTACTCCATCAATTAATTTTAGGGAATTGAAATTGACCAATAAGCCTAGTTTAATTCCCGTGAGCTTTAAATATGTCAGCAATTGAGCTTTGTGAATAGCAGCCAATTCAGACACGGTCTTGACTTCTATGATGACTTTTTCTTCAACCAAAATATCCAGTCTGTAACCTACTTCAAGTTTAATTCCTTTGTACTGTACAGGTACAGCAACTTGGGTTTTTATTTCCAATCCTTGCTGTGTTAATTCAAAAGCCAAGCATTTTTCATAGCTACTTTCCAGCAATCCTGGGCCAAGTTGCTTATGAACCTCTATCGCTGCACCAATAATTTTGGATGAAATTTCGTTTTCAGTCATGATAAAAAGTAAGATTTTAAAAACTAGACGATTTCGAAGTTAGAAGAATTCCGAAAATATTCTAAACCTACTCTTGCGCCCTCTGCGTCTCCGCGGTAAACGCCCTATTTCAAGTGCACCAAAATCAACCCGATCAGTGCAGGCAATCCCTGTACCCAGAAGATTTTTTTACTTGCCGTCAAGGCACCGAAAATGCCGGCGACAAGCACACAGCCCAAAAAGAAAATAGCAACATACGTGGACCATTGTTGATCTTCAATCAGTAGTGACCAGATCAATCCAGCAACCAAGAACCCATTGTATAAGCCTTGATTGGCAGCTAAACCTTTGGTTTGGGGAAATAATTCAGTAGGTAGTTGTTTGAAAGTTTTTCTGCCGATAGTTTCCCATGCGAACATTTCGAAATATAAAAAGTAGAGATGGAGAGCGGCGATAAGGGCGATGATAATTTTTGAAGCGATTTCCATAATTTCTTGAGATTTTCGACAATCTAGTAATTTTTTTAAGTTCAATAAATCTTAGACAGAGACCTTATAAACCTGCTCGGTTTTGCTTATCTCAAGATTAGTTTCTGAAAACTGATTATTCAGACAAGGGTTCGCCAATAATGGTATCAGTCAACAAAATAAGTTGTTTACTTTCAAAACGATTAACCCTTGAAGGTTTTTACAGAGTTGATTGGTAAAAGCTATTTCTCTGACTGCATACTGAGACTGAAAACTGATACCTTATCTTTGCCCCATGCCAGAAACTAATCTTCCTATCGACTTCGAGTCTCAGATGCTCGAACTACTCGGTAAAGCCGAATTTGAGCAATTTAGAAAGGCTATTAACAATCCTTCCCGCACTTCTATCAGAGTAAATCCTTCCAAAAATTTTTCGCTTTCTTGGGCAAACACGCAAATTTTCTGGTCTAGGAATGGCTTTTTTCTTAATGATCGACCCTCATTTACACTTGATCCTGCCATTCATGCCGGTGCATATTATGTGCAGGAAGCATCATCAATGTTTATCGAACATATTCTTTATTCCTTGGACGTTCCAAAAGGGATTTACCTCGACATAGCGGCAGCTCCCGGAGGGAAGACAACTCTACTTTCTTCGTATTTGGGTAATGAAGGAACGCTGATTGCCAATGAGGTCATCCAGTCCAGGGCGCAGATCTTGAAGGAAAACGTCATTAAATGGGGATTGGGAAATACCGTGGTGACCAATAATGATCCAGAACATTTCGAGGCTTTGGAAGGTTTTTTCGATTTGGTTTTGGTGGATGCCCCCTGCTCGGGAGAGGGAATGTTTCGCAAGGACCCGCAAGCTCGGGACGAGTGGTCGATAGACAATGTGCAGCTGTGTTCCGCCCGCCAAAAGCGGATTATGGATCAGGCAGGAGCTTTGGTGAAAGCGGACGGGTATTTGGTGTACAGCACCTGTACATTCAATGAGCGGGAAAATGAGGATTTGATCCGGTTTTTGACGGAAGAGTTTTCCTATGAACCTGTCAGGATTCCGTTTGATGCCAGTTGGAATATAAGGGAGACGTCAGTAGACTCTGATGGTAAAACATTTTATGGGTACCGTTTTTTCCCTCATCTGGTAGAGGGAGAAGGGTTTTTTATCACGGTTTTAAAGCGGTCAGCAGAAGCATATATCCAAGAACCGAAGCGGATGAAGGATTTTAAACATCCTTATTTGAAGGAGGTCTGGAACAAAGAATCCTTCGATCTGGATGAAGAATTGGGATTTGATGGTAGCGGGAAATATTACACACTGAATGATTCTTTTTTCAGAATTTCAAAAGACTGGAATCTGCATTTTCAGAAGGCTTCGCAGCATTTGAGTTTGAAATATTTTGGCGTGGAGCTGGGCAAAAAGCAGAAGAATGACTGGATTCCAACCCATGAATGGGCTGTCTCAGTTTTGCCCAAAAACAATTTTCCCACACATGAGCTTTCGGAAGCTGAAGCTGTTGAATTTCTTAGAAAAAATGACTTTGAAGTTGGTGATCTACCGAGTGGCTGGGTGTTGATAACCTGTAAAAAGCTACCGCTTGGTTGGATCAAAAACCTCGGAAACCGTGTGAATAACTATTACCCAAAGGAGTGGAGAATTAGGATGTGATTTAAGTGAGTAGCTAGTATTTGGTATCAATACTTTTTCAGAAGATCAGATCAAATTTAGTTTCTGGGACAAAATCACATCGATTCGAAGAACATTAGTGTCAAGGCTACTTCTGTCATCCCTGCCTATACCGGCAGGCGTCATTGGCCAGCCTCGCAGTGGCGGTTCTTCCAGCCCGACAAGCAAAGGAATATAGCTACCCGCATCATTACTGATAATTCTCTAATATAAATTCCATTCAATAAAATTGCGTACTTTCACCGTTGAAATAGTTCTTAACTTTATTTCTTAATCAACCGGAAGGGGTTTTACTTAGCTGTAGATTAATAGGGAATCGTGTGTAAATCACGAACTGTCGCGCAACTGTAAGTAGCATACCAAAGACGATCATCCTCGCATGTCCACTGTAGCCAACACCAAGGAGACGGGAAGGACGATGAAAGTCGCTACGAGTCAGGAGACCTGCCTATTCCGAATTGACGATGCTTCCGCGAAATGAGGCCTTTTAGTCAAGTTTGATACGCTTCTTATAGTTCTGTTTATCTGTGCCACGCGGCTCAGACTTAACCTGCTATGTACGTATTTCACTTTTCAGATTGTCCAACTCGCCTGCATGGTGAAATCAAGCTAAAGAGCTTTTAACGAATTATTCATCATTAACAGTTAAAAGAGATGCAGACGCATAATCTTGGCTATCCGCGAATTGGTAGCCACCGAGAACTCAAAAAAGCCTGTGAACAGTATTGGTCAGGCAAAATCACCCTTTCTGACCTGCTCACTGCTGGAGAAAGTATCCGAAAGGACAACTGGAAACTTCAAAAGGATTCCGGAATTGATTTGGTACCCTCCAATGATTTCTCCTTCTACGACCAAGTTTTGGATATGTCCCTGATGGTTGGTGCGATTCCGGAGCGCTATCATGAAGTGATTTTGCAGAAAGGTGGACATGAACTGGACTTGTATTTTGCGATGGCCCGTGGCTATCAGCAAAACGGTTTGGACATCACCGCCATGGAGATGACCAAATGGTTTGATACCAATTACCACTACATTGTTCCTGAGTTTACCAAAAATCAGGAGTTTAAGCTGTTCTCCACCAAAGTCATCAAGGAATTTTCCGAAGCAAAGCAACTTGGAATTTTGACCAAGCCTGTTCTGATAGGTCCAGTATCCTACTTGCTTTTGGGTAAAGAAAAAGAGGAAGGTTTTGAACGGATTGACCTGATCAAAAACCTCCTTCCTGTTTACTTGGAACTGTTGAAAAAGCTTGATGCACTTCATGTAGAATACGTGCAGTTTGATGAGCCTTTTCTGGCAATGGATCTTACCGAAAAGGAGAAAAAGGCATTTTCATACGTCTATGAGGAGATAAAAAAGGCATTTCCTTCTCTCAAAATTATCCTTGCCAATTATTTCGACTGCTTCGGGGAGAATCTCGAAATCGCACTTTCTCTTCCGGTTCATACGTTGCATTTGGATTTGGTACGTTGTCCATCCCAATTGGATGATATTTTGGATTCGGGAAAATTGAAAGCCAACGTCAACTTGTCACTGGGAGTAGTGGATGGAAGAAATATCTGGAAAAATGATTTTCAGCAATCCTTTGCACTGATCGATAAGGCTGCCCACAAAATCGGTGCAGACCGTCTTTGGGTAGCACCTTCTTGTTCGCTGATCCATTCTCCATGCGATTTGGATTTGGAGACAAATGAAGCAACTCTTCCGGCTGAAGTAAAGCAATGGTTGGCATTTGCAAAGCAGAAAATCGCAGAGGTTGTGACCTTGAAAAAGCTTGTAGAAAACAATAATGATTTAGAGGTTTTGGAGAGTTTTTCACAAAATGTGGTGGCAATCGCCAGCAGAAAATCCTCAGCACTTATCCACAACCCACAGGTCAAAGATCGGGTAAAATCTATTGTAAAAACCGATGATCAGCGTAAAAGCAGCTTCTCAAGCCGCCAATCCAAGCAAAAAGTTGCTTTAAATCTCCCACTTTTTCCCACAACGACTATTGGTTCATTTCCACAGACTACCGAAGTACGCTCTTGGAGAGCGAGATTTAAGAAAGGCGATTTGACCAAAGAAGCCTACGAAAAATTGCTTGAGGAAGAAACCAAAGAGTCAATCATCTGGCAGGAAGAAATCGGCATGGATGTGCTCGTGCATGGAGAGTTTGAGCGAAATGATATGGTGGAGTACTTCGGGGAGCAGTTGGCCGGGTTTGCGTTTACCAAGTTTGGCTGGGTGCAGAGCTACGGCAGTAGGTGTGTGAAGCCACCGATTATTTATGGAGATGTACATAGACCTGGGCCTATGACGGTGCGTTGGTCAGCTTTTGCGCAGTCACTAACGGATAAACCGGTCAAGGGAATGCTTACAGGCCCAGTGACAATCCTGCAATGGAGTTTTGTGCGTAATGATCAGCCTAGATCCCAAACGTGTACTCAGATTGCTTTGGCTATCCGTGACGAAGTAGTGGATTTGGAAAAGGCTGGAATTGGCGTAATTCAGATCGATGAGCCTGCGATCCGAGAAGGGCTTCCGCTTCGCAAAGCTGACTGGCAGGCGTATTTGGAATGGGCGGTTCGTGCATTTAGGATTTCCGCCAGCGGCGTGAAAGACGAAACGCAGATCCATACACACATGTGTTATTCAGAGTTCAATGATATCATTCAGAATATCGCTGACATGGATGCGGATGTGATTACGATAGAATGCTCCAGATCTCAAATGGAGTTGCTGGATGCTTTTGCGGAGTTTAATTATCCAAATGAAATCGGACCTGGAGTCTATGATATTCACTCGCCACGGGTGCCGTCTAAAGCCGAAATGATTGCATTAATGGAAAAAGCGAAAGCAGTGATTCCTGCGGGAAATCTATGGGTAAACCCGGATTGTGGCTTAAAAACCCGACACTGGGAAGAAACCAGAAAGGCACTGATCGAAATGGTGTCTGCCGCAAAGAAACTGCGTGAAGCAGTGACTGAGCCTGTGAGCTAAAAACAAGTTGCCTGGCGGAGTAGGATTCCGCTGGGCGATTTTTTCTAACCGCGGTGAGCACGGAGGTTTACGCAGAGAACGCAGGTTAATCATTGAGGTACTTGTTTTGAATCGCTTTTGCCATAGAAGGCCAGACAACTCTTTTACCAGATTTCAGACTCTTTTTCTAAATCCTCCTGGGTGATAAATTTCTCATTTTTCACATCCTCTGATCGTGATTTCAATTTTTCAAAAAGCCTTGATTTTATTTTTTCCAGATCTAAAAATCTTCCGTATTTGATATCATCTTCCTCTTCAATTGCCTTTAAAAGAAGTCTCTCCTGGTAGTCAGAATTTCATTTTTGAGGGATTTTGTCTAGAGTCGAAAAAATCAGTTATATATAGCTTATCCTCTTCAATTCTATAAATTATTTTAATATTCATGTAAAAAATACGGCGATGATTTTTGCCCAAATGAGATAAGAATGGTTCCTTCTGACCCAGATAAGGATTTTCAACCAGCAGTTGCACTTTTTTTAATAATTCTCTAACAATTTTATCTACAATGAAAGCAGGGATATCAAGTTCAAAAAGATAGAAATCTGTCGTTTTATCTAGTGAATTCCAAGCTTCCTCTGTAAAATGGATTCTCATTTATTTAGTTTCTTGGACATTCTTCTCTTTATTTCCTCAATATCCATTACTCTACCATATTTTATATCCTCCTCGCTTACCTGTGCAGTAGAATTTAATCTTGCCTCATAGTCTGCTCGATTGGCCAAAAACAGTTTGATTTCTTCAAGCCATTCTTCGCTCTCCACATCTGCTATCATGGAATATATATCTGATCTTAATTTTTCCTTTTTCATAATCTGCTGATTTTTGTCTCTCTAATTTAAGGCTTTTACCAATCAAATCTCCTCAATTACACTTTCTCCTTTTGATTGATCGCCTGAGGTCCATTCCCAGATTTCATGGAGGCGGATTTTCCCGTTTTCCAAGATTTCGGGTTTAGAATGGCAAATTCCCGTCATCAATTCGCCTTTGTTATTCACCTGATGATAGCGCATGTTGATGTTTCCGGACTCGTCCACTAAACCTATCAGATGGCCTTTTAGGATTTTTCCGCCGGCATATTCAGCAGTCAGAATGTTAGCGTCCTGCTTATAACGAAAAATAGTCTCTTCGGATGTTTCTCCATTTTCGGTGTTCTGGACGGCACGGAAAGAGCGGTTGTTATAATTGATCAGCATCGATTCATCTGGATTTTGCATAAGTTGAGGTTAAAATTTTTACTGTATATCCGCTTTTCTACCTGTAAGGAAGCAAAAGCGATATAAGATTTGGTAAACTTTAGCGAGGAGGCTGCTTCGGTCATCGGTCTTCCAGCCAGTAAAGCAAGGAAAATATGGCTACTGGTATCATTGCGGATAATCATAGAATTTTTACTAAAATTAAGCCCTTTCGTGGAAAATTATGGGTTCTCAATTAATCCTTACCCGTATCTTGTGATATCTAATCCCAAATTTCAACTTCCCTATGAGATCCATTCTTGCTAGTTTTTGCCTTCTATTTTGCCTCAGTGCCCAAGCACAGATGTTCCCCCATGGTGAAACTTTTACCAGACAGGACACGCTACGCGGCACAATTACGCCTGAGCGTGCTTGGTGGGACTTGCAGCATTACCATTTGGAAGTAAAAGTAGATCCTGATACCAAGTCGCTTTCGGGGAAAAACACTGTTCGGTACAAAGTGCTGGAGCCACTGAAACGCATGCAAATCGACTTGCAGGCACCTATGCAGCTGACGAAAGCAGAGCAAGATGGAACGGAACTGGAAATCGAACACGATGGTAATGCACATTTTATCACATTGAAAGCAGCGCAGAATGTGGGGGAAGAAAAAGAAGTGGTATTGACCTTTTCAGGAAAGCCGGTGGAGGCGATTCGTCCTCCATGGGATGGGGGGTTGACATGGCAAACGGATAAGAATGGTTTGCCATTTATTGCCAATGCCAATCAGGGAATAGGGGCCAGCATCTGGTGGCCGAATAAAGACCATGGTTATGACGAACCTGACCAAGGAGTTTTACTTAGTGTAACAGTACCCGAGAACCTGATGGATGTCTCCAACGGGCGGCTGATCGGGACAGATCATGATAAAGCAGCCAAGACCAAGACCTATCACTGGGAAGTGAAAAATCCAATCAACAATTACGGTATCAATATTAATGTTGGTGATTATGTTCACTTCGGTGAAAAATACGCAGGTGAAAAGGGTGAGCTGGACATGGATTATTACGTGCTCAGGGATAATCTAAAGAAAGCCAAAAAGCAATTTGAGGACGCACCTAGGTTGATGAAAGCATTTGAGCATTGGTTTGGCCCTTACCCATTCTATGAGGACAGCTACAAGCTGGTCGAAGCACCTTATTTGGGTATGGAGCACCAGAGTTCGGTGACTTATGGCAATAACTATAAAAACGGCTACTTAGGCCGTGATCTGAGTGGTACCGGTTGGGGGATGAAGTTCGATTTTATTATCATTCATGAGTCAGGTCACGAATGGTTTGCCAATAATATCACCTACCGGGATGTAGCGGACATGTGGATTCATGAGAGTTTCACAGCCTATTCGGAGAATCTTTTTCTGGATTATTTCTATGGAAAGGAAGCAAGCAAAGAATATGTATTGGGTACAAGAATGGCAATCAATAATGACATTCCGATCATCGGCACTTATAATGTCAACGCTGAAGGATCCGGAGATATGTATTACAAAGGAGCTAATATGCTTCATATGATCCGTCAGATTGTGAATGACGACGAGAAATGGAGATCAATTTTACGTGGATTGAACGCTGAGTTTTACCATAAGACTGTTTCTACCCGTCAAATCGAAAATTACATCAGCCAAAAAGCCGGGATTAATCTTAAACCGGTTTTTGATCAATACTTAAGAGATATCCGCATCCCGGTTTTTAGCTATAACCTGAAAGACGGCGAGTTGTATTACCGATGGGAAAATGTGGTCGATGGCTTCGAAATGCCTGTAACAATCTACGTCGATGGAAAAGAAACGGGGTTGATACCAACTCAAAGCTGGCAATCTGTGGACGTGCCTCAGAAAAATGCAAAGATCAGTGTGGATGAAAACTACTATGTAGGAACTATGAATATTTCCGGGAATTAAAGAAGTGGGGAATGCAGCATATTGCTTTGCCCGCTTGTGTTGATTGAGGCCAGATTGTTAGAATTTCATATGTATATCCGATTTTCGGCCAGTTAGCAAGCAAAAGCAGTTATGGATTGGTAAACTTAGTGTCAAGTTGTCACTTCGGTCTCCCGTCTTCTGTCTTCCCTGCTGTAAACCAAAGAGAATATCGCTACTGGCATCATTCTGGTTAATCATAATCAATTGATTTTATAGATTTTCCCATTTGTTTTGCTCATGATATAGATGTTCTTATCAGCGTCTTGACCAAATTTGAGATCAACTCTATCATTTTCCACCAGCTCCTGCAGGGTTATTTCCTTGCCTTCGAAAATCACTCCCCAGCTTTGCACTTTCATATTGCCGAGATCCTTAAGATCTGCAAAAAGCAGTCTTCCTGAAGGGATATCACCGAAAATCAATTTGCCTTTCAGATCACCGTAAGGCATCTCATATCCTGCAAAAATTGCAGCTATCTCATCATGGTCCAGTTGGATCTCAGGATATGTGATACCGGCCTTTTCATCATCATCTTTAAGAACAAAAATCTCATTGAATTTACCGTAAGGGTTGATTACAAAACGCCCTTCTCTAATCGGCCATCCGTAGAATTTACCGGGATCTATTTTGTTGAGTTCCTCTATAGAATGCTGCCCTATGTCGGTTGCAAACATATTTCCATCAGCATTCCAGAAGATTCGATTCGGATTTCGGAAGCCGTACGCATACACTTCGCCGGCTTTATTTTCTTTATTGGCAAAAGGATTGGAAGGCGGAATACCATAAGCACCATTCGCACTGTTGTTTCCCTGAGGATCAATTCTCAGAATGCTGCTATAAATATTACCCCCTCTACTATCAGAAATATGGGCAAAACCCTGCTCCGTCAGCCCTCCGTCCCCAAAGCCAATATATAGCAGTCCATAATCGTCATCACCTTTTTTGGAGTGGGGATTAAAGGTGATTTCCTGCATGCCATGAGCTTGGGAAGGAATATCCACCCGTACAATTTCCCGGTTGGTTCCTTTGAATCTTGCAGCATTGGGATCTTCGGCTTTCCATTCCGTCAGCACCCATTGCATAAAATGGCGGATGCTGTCCGGATAGCTGTAATCGGCTATTTGTGCGCCTCCGGCATCGGTATGCGCTGTATAGAATAGTCCATTATCAGCAAATTCAGGATGAAAAGTAAAACTGGCCATGCCAGTCGCCCATCCCGGCTGGCTTACCAGATCGGGTTTTAGCTCCGCTATGGGAAGGTAAAGTGTTGGTTTTCCGTTAATCAACTCATACAATCCTACCCGCTGATCGTTGATAAAAAGTCGCCCGGAATTATTTTCAGCTTCCATTTTTGTCATTTTAGCCAAAGGTGCTTTTTGATCTGAGGCAGGGAGCTGTGCGAAATATTCTATCTCTAAGCGTATCCCGGAGTCTGGAATGCTGTCCGGAATAGGATCTTCCAAACCCGCCACAGGCACAGAGTCAGGAAGCGCTTCGTATGTGTGGAGGTAACTTAACAAGGCATCCAATTCGTCTTCAGAAAGTCCTGCAAAAGGAGGCATATGGGTTTTGTACTTTTCTACCAAACTGACCGCACGGGGATCTCCTGAGGCAATGATTTTGGAAGGATTTTTTATGAAATTTCTGACCCACTCAGTCTCTACATGATGGGTTACTCCGCTAAGGTTGGGGCCGATTCCATTTTGTTGGAAACTGTGGCAAGTGCTGCAGTTATTTTCAAAAAGCGCCTTTCCTGCCTTAATTTGTTCTGAACCAGTACTTATTTCGCTTCCGAATTCACTTTTCTGAGAGCAGGAGAAAAGAACCGTAAGAGCAATAAAAAGAAATATCAAATTTTTCATTGGTGCTAATTAATGGTTTTACCCGATGGCACCAAACAAATTGATATAATTGGTTTATCTATCATGTGTTGTCTTTATAATGGGAGAATTTTTCAGAAGGCTACATTTACTTTGGAAATTCATGAAAATTCAAAATGTGCTGTCTCCGCCTAGCTAGGGTTCTATGTCGCAAGAATTCTTAGGCCTTAAAACTAGTATTACGCTAAATGTAAAAAATACCGGATAAACCTGTCGGGTGGGGTGTTCAATATGATCAATATTTAAATATTTTTTCACCCCATTTACTAAATGTTATTAATCAGAATATTGGAAAACGGCGAGTTTAAGCTGATTCCCAAATAGGCTGATATAAATTGACAAGTTTTATTTCTGTCAAATTTTATACCCCACCTGTCAGGTTTTTCAGAACAGCGCAAATCTACTAATTCAACGAAGGCTGTTCGTGATGGCACGAACAGCGGCAGCTGAGTAATTGACAAAAGGGGGCTTCGACTGTCTACCCTGCTGCAGGTGGGCGCGATGAGACAGCCTCTAGAAAATCATCTTATCCTTCTAAGGTGAATGTCTCATCCTCCAAGTAATTGGGATATATTTTACGATGTTGTTTTTTGACTTCTGTAATCAAAGCCTGACGGAATTCGGCGACATTCTGTCCACTTGCAGCAGCCATAAAAACAGGAGGAATTCCTGTTTTCTTCTCGTAAGCTTCTGCCAACGCATCAAAATCCACAAAACTGGCTTCTTCCAATTCCAGCTCAGTCATTTTCATACTTTCTTCCTCGCTTGGCATGGTTTCTACCAGATCGATTTTATTGAAGACAAGTAAGATGGGCTTATCCCCAGCTTTGATCTCATTTAGTGTCTGCGTGACTACAGCAATGTGGTCTTCGAAATGAGGGTGGGAAATATCGACCACATGCACAAGTAAGTCGGCCTCACGAATTTCATCCAATGTGGATTTGAAGGCTGCAATTAAGTGTGTGGGGAGTTTTCGGATGAATCCGACGGTATCCGAAAGTAGGAAAGGGACATTTTCAAGTACGACTTTTCTGACAGTGGAATCCACGGTGGCGAAAAGCTTGTTTTCGGCCAGAATATTTGTCTTGGTGATTAGGTTCATCAGCGTGCTTTTACCCACGTTGGTATAACCCACTACTGCTACACGAACGATTCCTTTTCTGCCTTTGCGCTGGGTTTCACCTTGTTTTTCTATTTCTCGGAGCTTTTCCTTCAGAAGAGTGATCCGGTTTCTTATATCACGCTTATCCGTTTCGATTTCTTTTTCGCCGGAACCACCACGGGTAGTAGTACCACCCCTCTGGCGCTCCAAGTGAGTCCATAGGTTGGTCAATCGTGGCAATAAGTATTGGAAGCGAGCCAATTCTACCTGAGTTTTGGCTTGGGCAGTCTGGGCTCTTTGTAAGAAAATATCCAAAATCAGAAGTGATCTATCGTAGATCGTCACCTTCAGCTCATTCTCTAGGTTTCTCATCTGAGAAGGAGAAAGATCATCGTCAAAGATGACCATATCTACTTCAAAATGTTTGATGTACGCCTGGATCTCTTCGAGTTTACCGGAGCCCACAAAGGTCTTGATATCCGGCTTTTCCATTTTCTGGGTAAAGCGATAGACTGTCTTTGCTCCTAGAGTCTCTGTCAAAAATGCCAACTCATCCAGGTATTCCTCCGTCTGTTGATCGGTTTGATACTGGCGTACTACACTTACTAAAATGGCAGTTTCTTCTTTGTCAGCGGTATCGTATAGTTTTTGAAGTTTGCGGGAATGTTTACTCATAAGTTAAATGCTATGTCAAAACAATGCGAAAGACTAAAATTTAGTTTCCTAATTCTTTAGAAATGGTGATTTATAGCTATGTTTTTTCAAATTGCGGGAAAAGATGATACAAAGTTCGACATATTTCCTTACAATTGATTAGGATAGTCATGTGACTGGTGGTTATTTTGCCTTTTAATTCCGGAACCAACATATACCTAGATGGCCCAAGTAAAAAAAGCATCTCTAGCGGGTGTCTTAGAGATATTCCCAAGAGTTTTCGAAGACCAAAGAGGTTATTTCTTTGAATCCTATCGAGCAGATTGGTTACAATCAGCGGGAGTGGATCATGAATGGGTGCAGGATAATCAGAGCTTTTCTCAGAAGGGAACAGTTCGTGGATTGCATTTTCAGCGTGGAGAGTTCGCACAGGCGAAGTTGGTGCGGGTGATTCAGGGGAAGGTTTTGGATGTGATTGTAGACTTGAGAATAGACTCTGTTACTTTCGGGGAGAAATACTCAACCATCCTTGATGCCGAAAGAAATAACCTGATGTATGTCCCTGCCGGCTTTGCACATGGGTTTTCCGTGTTGGAAGATTCTATTTTCGCATATAAGTGTTCTAATTATTACAACAAGGAAAGTGAAGGAGGGATCCTTTGGAATGATCCTGCGTTAGGTATAGATTGGCAAATAGCTGAACCGATTACATCTGATAAGGATGCCGTCTGGCCTACTTTGGAAGAATTTAAAACTGATGAAGGAGGATTGTAATGGGATTTTTGGATCTTTTTAAGAAAACACCAGAAGTACACGAAGACCTTGATTTGAGTTGGTTAGAAGTGGACATGCATTCGCATTTGATACCCGGTATCGATGATGGATCCAAGACCATGGAAGAATCTCTTCATTTGATCAAGCGACTTTCTGATTATGGCTTGCGCAAAATAATAACTACTCCCCACATTATGTCGGAGTACTATCGTAATACGCCTGAAATCATCAACATGGGCTTGGAGGATCTTCGTCGGGCTGTTAGGAATGAGGGTATTTCCATTGAAATAGAGGCTGCTGCTGAATATTATATGGACGAGATTTTCTTGGAGAAAATCAAGAACGGAGAGCAGGTTCTCACCTTTGGGGATAAGTACATTTTGGTAGAGACGGGTTTTATCAATAAGCCGCAGATGCTGCTGGAGATAATTTTCCAATTGGAAATGGCTGGATACAGACCGATTCTCGCTCATCCTGAGCGCTATCAATATTTAATTGGGGATAAAGGGCTACTTCAGGATTTGACAGATAGAAACATTCTTTTTCAGGTAAATTTATTGTCTTTGACAGGTTTTTACTCGAAGCCTGTAAAGGATTTTGGTGAAATGCTTGTAGAGACTGGCTTAGTGAGGTTTTTTGGCACTGATTGCCACAACCCACGCTACTTGGATATGATGGAGGCTTTGCCTAAATCTAAGCTATACAGCAAAATCAAAGAACTCAACGTGCTTAATTCCTCTCTTTGATTTGTGAATAAGCCAATGAAAATCCTCATTACAGGTATTACGGGACTATTTGGGAGCTATTTGGCTAAAGAATTTGCTGCTCTAGGAGAGATTCATGGTTTTCGCAGAAGCGATTCTTCGTACAGATTACTGGAAGGAACTCAATTCCCTGTCATTTGGCATGTAGGCGAGCTTTCCGACATTGAATCTCTGGAGGCAGCACTTGAAGGAATGGACTTGGTAGTTCATGCTGCAGGAAAAGTGTCTTTTGATGCCGGTGATGGGGAAAGTCTGCATCGTATCAATGTGGGCGGCACTACCAATCTAGTCAATGCCATGCTGAATACAGGTGTGAAAAAACTCGTGCATGTGAGTTCTGTAGCTGCGATAGGAAGAAGTCCTGAATTGAAGAAGCTCGATGAGAATTTCAAATGGGTAGAGTCTCCACTAAACACTGATTATGGAGTTTCCAAATATTTGGCAGAATTGGAAGTGTGGAGAGGAGAGCAGGAAGGACTGGACTTGCTAGTGGTAAACCCTTCCATTCTGCTTGGAAGAGTCAGTGATGATCGGAGTTCTTCTGATATTTACCATTATGTACTGGCGGAAAATCCCTACTACCCAAATGGCGATCTGAACTACATAGATGTAAGGGATGCTGCCAGACAAGTCAGAGAATTGGTGGAAAAGGAAGCCTGGGGAGAGCGGTTTATCTTGAACAGGGATAAGATTTCATACCGGGAATTCTTTGAAAAAATGGCTGCTGTATTTGACAAGAAAGCTCCGTCTAAGCCGGTAAGCTCAGCATTGCTGGGCATGGCAGTGTTTTTCAATGCAATTTTCAGGAAATTAGGGCTGAGCAAAAGCCCGCTCAACAAGAAGACAGCGATGATATCGCAGCAAAAAGTGTTTTTTGACAATACTAAAGTGAACAAACTGCTTGGAAGCAGCTATCATAGTTTGGATGAAACCTTAAAGTGGTCAAAGTAAACTTATTTTTGATCTGAATCGTTTCTTTTCAAAGCCCCCGAAGAGACAACAATATATCTCCGAAAGAGGAAGATAAAATTTAACAAATCGAGATTTTGAGAGATCAAATTAATTGGTAACTTAAATAAACCATAACACATCCTAATGACCGGAGATCACGATCACGATTGGGAAAATGACAAGAAGCTGGTAGAGCGATTTGAAAATTCCCTGCAATCCAATCTGGACCTTTACTTCGAAGAGGAAGAATTGGAAGACATCATACGATTTTACTTTGATCAACAGAAATTCCTAAAGGCTCTCCGTGCAGCTGAGTTTTCGTTGGAAAGGTTTCCGTTTTCTGTGGAAATTAAACTTCTGAAAGCTCAATGTCTGATTTTCAATGATGAATTGGAAGAAGGACTGGGCATCTTAGAAAATATCAATAACATATCTCCAAACAACGAGGAGATAATTCTTGCTTTGGCTAACGCTTACATTTTGGCGGGCACCCCTCAGGAAGGCGTGGAATTGTTGGAGAATTTTCTGCCGTTGGCAGAAGATAAAGCGGAGGTATTTTATTCCTTGGGAAATTTGTACCGTATCCAAGATAACAATGAAAAAGCAAGTTACTACTTCAAAGAAGCTGTAAAGAACCGCATCAACCATGAGGATGCTCTTTTCCAGTTGGCGATGATTACTGAGGAAGAGGGTTCTTTTGATGAAATTCTGGATTTTTATCAGGAGTTTATCGATCAAGATCCTTACAGTGCAGGTGCCTGGTACAATTTGGGCGTGGTTTATAATCGCTTGGGAAGATTTGAAGATGCAATCAAAGCGTATGATTATGCCCTACTGATTGATGATGCTTTTGCCTCTGCTTATTTCAATATGGGCAATGCACTGATGAACACGCAGCAGTATGAGCTGGCACTGGAAGCGTATCAAAACACGATCAATTGTGAAGGAGCGAATGCCGAAAATTGCTGCTACATGGGGGCGGCGTACGAGAAGCTTGACAAAATAGAGGAGGCTTTCAAGTACTTTAAAAAGTCAGCCAAATTTGATGAGGAGTATGATGATGCCTGGTTTGGCTTGGGAATGTGTATGCTGAAGAAGGAGAAATTCTTTGAAGCCATACATTATTTCAAAAAAGCGTTAAATCTTACAAAAGAAAACTCAAATTATTGGGTAGGTCTTGCAGACGCTGAATTTAATTTGGGAAATATGCAAGCCAGCTCTGAAGCATACGAAGAAGCGATCAATTTGGAGCCTGGTATTTTGGAAACCTATATAAATCTGGCACTTATCTATTTTGAGCAAAACCGCTTTGAAGAGGCAATTGACGTAACAAGAGAGGGGATTGAGGAGTTGCCGGAAGAAGCCGAGCTATATTATCGCTTGGTGGTGTACCTAATCAAAATGGGCAATTACAAAGAGGCGTTTTCATTTTTGGAAAATGGGTTAACTTTGAACTTTGATAAGCATACCATCATGTATGATTTGATGCCTGAGCTGAAACAGCAGAAGGCTTTGTACAAGATTATTGCCCAATATCGAGAGGAAAATCTCGAGTCTTAACATTAAAACCTCGCTAATGAATTATGAGCTGAATAATATCCCCGTTCGGACTGAAAAGCCACGAACCAAAGGATTTACCATGGCCATGGACAAAGGCCTAAGCCTACGTGCCACAGAAGATTTTGTCGATAGTTGCTCCGATTTTGTCGATATAGTAAAGCTTGGATGGGCCACATCATATGTGACCAAAAACCTATCGGAAAAATTAGCTATCTATAAGGAAGCAGGGATACCTGTCTACTTGGGAGGCACACTTTTCGAAGCTTTTATTGTAAGAGGTCAATTTGACGATTACAGAAAAGTACTGGATAAATATGATCTTTCTTTCGCTGAGGTTTCAGATGGATCTATTTCTCTGAATCATGACAAGAAGTGTGAATACATCACTACGCTAGCCAAGCAAGTAACGGTTTTATCGGAAGTAGGATCTAAGGATGCTGCCAAAATCATTCCGCCATATAAGTGGATCGAGCAGATGCAGACAGAGTTGGATGCAGGTGCCTGGAAAGTAATTGGAGAGGCCAGAGAAGGCGGAAATGTAGGTCTTTTCAGAGATTCAGGAGAAGTAAGACAAGGATTGGTGGAAGAAATTCTAACTCAGATTCCTGAAGAAAGGATCATCTGGGAAGCACCTATCAAATCTCAGCAAGTTTGGTTTATCAAGCTAATCGGCGCAAATGTGAATCTTGGAAATATCAGCCCTTCCGAAATTATTCCTTTGGAGACTATTCGACTGGGACTAAGAGGCGATACATTCGACCACTTTTTGGGAGAAATCAAATTGTAATACTAATGAACTTACTATAGGCTGATTGGAATATTCTGATCAGCCTTTATTTTTGACCATGGATTTTATCAGAAAATATGTACTCACCTACCTGAAGGGTATGGGGATGGGAGCGGCAGACATAGTACCGGGAGTTTCCGGTGGTTCGATTGCGCTGATCACAGGAATCTACGAAGAATTGCTTCAAAGCATCAATTCTTTTAATGGAGATAGCCTTAAGCTGTTACTTAAGTTTGAGTTCAAGGCCTTTTTTCAGGCGGTGAACGGAGCTTTTTTGCTTAGCCTGTTCTTGGGGATTATGACGAGTATTTTCTCGCTTTCGAAGCTGATCACTTACTTGATGGCAGAGCATCCCATTCCACTTTGGTCATTTTTCTGTGGGTTGATTTTGATAAGCGCCTTTCTGATATTGAAGGACATCAAAAAATGGAGTTTAGGAGCGGTACTTGCCCTTATCATAGGTACGGTGGCAGCATATTTTATTACTGAATTGCCGCCTACAAGCAGTCCCGACGCACTTTGGTTTACCTTTGTGGCTGGAGCGATAGCGATTTGTGCGATGATTTTGCCGGGAATCAGCGGAAGCTTTATTTTGTTGATTTTAGGAAAATATGAGCCGGTGTTGCAGGCAGTTTCGGACCGTGATTTTGTTACGTTGGCGGTCTTTGCACTAGGCTGCATTGTAGGGTTATTATCTTTTAGCCGGATAATTTCTTGGTTGTTGAAGCGGTTTTATTCCGTCACCATTGGATTGCTGTCAGGTTTTATGTTGGGATCTATCAACAAGCTTTGGCCTTGGAAGATTGTCACTGCATACCGTACTTCTTCCAGTGGTGAAGAGAAACCGTTTTTGACGGAAAATTTATTTCCCGGGGAGTATTTGGAGCAAACGGGTTTCGAACCAAAACTTATGGTGGCCATTGCCGCCTTCGCTTTTGGGATTATTTTGGTGTTTGGGATCGACCGTCTTGCGGCGTATTTAAAGAAATCATGAGAAAATTCGGATTGATAGGACATCCACTTACGCATTCGTTCTCTAAGAAGTATTTCACGGAGAAATTTGAAAGGGAAAGAATTGAAGGCTGTTCGTATGAATTGTATGATATTCCCAATGTACATGCGCTAGAAGGGATTCTTAGTGAAAATCCTGAAATCGAAGGCATCAATGTCACCATTCCGCACAAAGAAGATGTGATCGCCTTGATGGACGATCTAGACGAAGCATGCGAAGAAATCGGAGCCGTAAATTGCATCCATATTCAGGATGGAATGCGAATAGGCTACAATACCGATTATATAGGCTTCAAAGAATCACTTTCCTCTTGGCTAGGCTTAGTCAAGCCAAAGGCTTTGGTCTTGGGTACAGGCGGTGCTTCTAAGGCTGTCAAACAGGCTTTGAAGGATTTGGGCATTGAGTTCTTGTCTGTATCCCGCACAGAAGATGAAGATCAGATCACCTATGAAGAGCTGGCCTCTGATGCTGATCTGATGCTGAGCCATATGCTGATAGTCAATACTACTCCGCTGGGGACTTTTCCCAATGTGGAAGGTATTCCTGCCATTCCGGTGGATCAGCTTACGTCTGAACATTTTGTGTATGATTTGGTATATAACCCTGCCGAAACAGCGCTTATGAAAGCCTGCTTGGCAAAAGGGGGGAAAGCAAAAAATGGACATGAAATGCTTATTCTTCAAGCAGAAGCTGCCTGGAAAATCTGGAATTCATAAAAGCTGGAAGACAGATGACGGAAGTATCGTCAATGCAAGTGTTAGGTGCAATTAACTGAAAGAAAGTGACGGAAATGAGCGAGATAGAAAGAATATTAGATAAACTAATAACCTTGTTGAATCAAGACAGTCAGAAAAACCGGGCAGAATGGTTTCTTGAGGCAAAAAACTTATTAAGCGAAGATATAGAAAGCTCCGTTTCGAAGATTCTTAGAGCATATGGTAGTATGGGGTCATTTAATGACACATACTTAACGAAAATCACTCGCAATAATGAAAATTTTTCCATACTTAGAACTCAACTATGGGAATTGGCAATGGAAGTCAAAAGGGAATCAAGAAAAAAATGAAAATGCACCTAACACGCTGTAGAAATGCATTAAATCGCATTAAACAGTAATCGTTTGCCATGTAAGCCACTTTTATAAAAAATGAAAAAAGCCATACTTATCATACAGTGTCCCGATCAAAAGGGAATCGTTGCGGCGGTTTCTGGATTTCTTTATGCCTATGAAGGAAATATCCTTGAGGTGGACCAGCATGTGGATAAGGAGATGGGGATGTTTTTCATGAGAGCAGCTTGGGAACTGGATACTTTCTCTTTGCACAAGAATGAGATTGCTACTCATTTTGAGCGTGAAGTGGGTAATCGCTTTCAGATGGATTTTAAACTTCATTTTAACTTTCCAAAGCCGAGGATGGCGATTTTTGTCAGCAAGCTTTCCCATTGTTTATTTGATATTCTAGGGAGGCATCATGCCGGACAGCTTGAGGTGGATATTCCCTTGGTAGTCTCCAATCATCAAAGCTTGCGGGAAATCGTGGAGGCATTCGGTATTCCTTTTCACTACACTCCTATTACCCCTGAGACTAAAGCAGCTGCTGAGGCCAACCAGCTGGAGCTGATGAAAGCTAATCAAATAGATTTTGTGGTGCTGGGTAGATACATGCAGATTTTGTCAGCTGAATTTATTACCCATTTTCCCAATCGGATTATTAACATTCACCATTCGTTTTTACCGGCTTTTGTAGGAGCTCGACCATACCACGCAGCTTATGATCGAGGTGTGAAAATCATAGGTGCGACGGCCCACTACGTGACAGAAGAATTGGATGCAGGGCCAATCATTGAGCAGGAGGTAGCCCGGGTTAGGCATCATAATACCGTTTCTGAATTGGTTCAAATCGGACAGGATGTAGAAAAAGTAGTCCTTTCCAAAGCCATCAAATATCATGTAGACCGTAAAGTGATGCCGATCAAAAACAAAACGGTGATATTCTATTAGGGAATGATTTTCCGTGGTATGTCTTTTGGTAGTCTAGTGAGCATTTCGTAGTTCACCTGTTGGGTTGATTCGGAGAAGGAAGCTACGGTGATTTCTTTTCCTCCCTGCTTCCCGATAAGAATTACTTCATCACCTATTTTTAAATCTCTGACCTTGCTCACATTCACAGCAATGGCATTCATCGTGACTGTCCCTACTACTTGGCAATAATGCCCATTGATCAGCACCATACCCTGATTGCTAAGTAGGCGACTGTACCCATGCCCGTAGCCCACTGGAACTATGGCGAGACGGATATTTTCTAAGGCCATATAGCTGTTTCCATAGCCGACAAATTCTCCTGTCTTCACTGTCTTCAAACTCATAATGCCACTTTTCCAGGTAATCAGCCGTTTAAGAGGATTTTTGTTCCCTTTTGGGAGTGAATTCAGTTTGGCGAAAAAAGTTTCCTTTGTAGGCCAAAAACCGTAACCTGCTATACCTATTCTTACCATATCCATGATAGTTTCGGGAAAAATAAGTGTAGCTGCAGAGCAAGCTGTATGGTAGGTTTTGAACACTATGTTTTTTTTGTTGAAAAAGTCCTTGAATTCGTGATATCTGGCGATTTGATTTTTTACTCTGACGAAATTGCTCACAGATTCGGCTCCTGCATAATGGGTGCAAAGTCCCTCAATAGTTATGCAATTACTGTTTTCCAGAAGTATTTCGGCCAACTTCTCACGTTGATTCCAATCAAATCCGGTTCGATGAAATCCGGTTTCAACTTCAATATGGATTTTGGCGGGAATACCTATCTCTTTCGAAATTGAGATTGCTCTGTTTAATCTTTCAAAATCAAACACATAAAAACTGATTCCTTTTCGAATAAGCTCCGGCAGTTCTTCTAGGTGAAGCATGCCTAAGATCATGATTTCAGATCCTTTTTTGGATTTTTCCCAGACTTCCCAAGCTTCATCCGAGCTGAAGGTGCTGAAATGTCGAATTCCCGCTTTTTCGGCTATTTCTACCATTTGCGAGATACCATGGCCATATGCATTGCCTTTCACTACAGCAGAGATAATAGGTTTTGGGCCTATTTCTGAACGGATATAGCGTATGTTTTGACGGTAAGCTTTTGAGCTGATCTCAAGGGTGGAGGTGGCAATCATAGTTGTATTCAAATTGAATCGAGAAAGTAATGTACTGTATTCCCTAATCCCAATTCTTGATTAATTTTATTCCTTAATTTGACTTTTATGAAATCGACACGATTAAAATCATCATTAAAACACACAGGGAAATGATGATTTTAATCGTCAAAGATTCCGTGTGGCCAATGAAAAACAAATTATAAACACATGAAATCGATTCGGTCTGAGGCAGACAGGTATGATTATTTCTCCTGTGAGATTCCATAGCCTGTCCCGACAAATCGGGGCGACCAAAAAAACCATTATAAACATATGAAAAACACCTTTCAAGTTTCTGATCAAAAGCCTCGTTGTCCCTGGTGTCTTGGCTTCAAGGAATATGTCAATTATCATGATACGGAGTGGGGTGTGCCTGTTTGGGATGATCGGGTTCATTTCGAATTTTTAATTTTAGAGTCCGCCCAAGCAGGTTTGAGCTGGGCTACCATTTTGAAGAAGAGGGAGGGCTATCGCAAAGCTTTTGCAGACTTTGATTATAAGGTAGTGGCTGAATTTCCTGAAAATTATGTGCAGGAATTACTCCAAGATCCGGGTATAGTCAGAAATGTGTTGAAAATCCGTGCTGCGATCAATAATGCGATACGCTTTATGGAAGTTCAAAAGGAATTTGGATCTTTTTCCAATTACATCTGGGGATTTGTAGGTGGGAAACCGATTCAGAATCGTCTGTCCTCCATGAGTGAAGCTCAGGCCACCACCAAAGAATCGGATTTGCTTGCCAAGGATTTGAAGAAACGCGGATTCAAATTTCTGGGAAGTACTACTGTGTATGCACACATGCAGGCAACGGGACTATTCAATGACCATCTGGAATCTTGTTTCCGCTTCGCAGAGGTATAGAATTTATACAAAAGCAAAGAATACCAACCAAACCAAAAATAGTAGTGGCAGAAGAACCGGCAGAGAGAATCGAATGATGTAGCCAAAGAACGACGGCATTTTGATGCCGTTCTGTTCTGCTATGGACTTTACCATGAAGTTTGGACCGTTTCCTATATAAGTCATGGCACCGAAGAATACCGATGCTATCGCAATAGCCATCAATTCAAAAGATGAATCATGATATCCATTGGCCGCAAACTGACGGACTTCTTCAATATTATTGATAGAAGCACCCTTGGAAGCCATGGCAGCAGCTAAGAAATTCAGATAAGTCGGTGCATTGTCAAGGAAGCCGGAAAGGACCCCAGTACCCCAATAGAGCGTGTTGTGTGTGATCATTGCCGCCCCGTCAGGTGACTTGGCAAATGCTCCAACGAGTTCTAAGGCAGGCATCATTGTGCCGAATATGCCTATAAATATAAATGCTACCTCCCGTATTGGTTCAAAGTTGAACTCATTGCCTTTAATCGCTCTCTGATCGGCAAATCTATACGAAAGAAATGCTACGGTCAGCATGATGATTTCTCTTATGTAAGAGAATTTTTGACCATCATAGGTAATTGCAGGAACACCTTCTATCACATTAGGGTCAAGGAATACTGAGCAAATGATGATGAAGAGCCACCCAAAATTCTTCATTCCTATTAAGGAAAGCTTGTTGGAGTAGGTTGTCATTTCCAGTTCACTGTCATTATTAGCCCGGCCCATTTTTCTATCTATAAAATAGAAGGCAACAGCTAATACGACTAA
This sequence comes from Algoriphagus sp. Y33, assembly GCF_014838715.1. Classification (NCBI taxonomy): domain Bacteria; kingdom Pseudomonadati; phylum Bacteroidota; class Cytophagia; order Cytophagales; family Cyclobacteriaceae; genus Algoriphagus; species Algoriphagus sp. Y33. The sequence goes on from NZ_CP061947.1 coordinate 5,419,953, forward strand.
TGCGAACATCCATGCAGGCCAGTTATGCTCTAAAGTCCAGAAGAATGGAATTCCTTTCAAGAATCCCAAAAATAGTGGGGGATCCCCGATGGGAGTCAATGAGCCACCTACATTGCTTACCATGAATATGAAGAATATAATGTGGTAAGCTTGAATATTTCCTTTGTTCAATCTGATAAAAGGGCGGATCAAGAGCATGGAAGCACCGGTAGTTCCGATGAGATTGGAAACCAATGCACCGATGATCAGCAAGGTTACATTTGCAAACGGGGTGGCTTTCTTGTCGATTTCAATCAGGATTCCGCCTGATGCAATATACAATGAGGCCAATAGTGCGATAAACTGAATGTATTCTGCCAATGCATGGACAGGAGCATGAACATTTTCCAGCATAAAAAGATAATAGAAAACTACCAGCAATGCGAAGCCTATGGCAATTTTCGGGTAGTTTTTATGCCAAAAATGCTCATAAAATAGAGGGCCTGTTGCTATCATAAGCAGCAGCGCTACAAATGGAATAACCAACCAGATAGGTGCTGTATGATGCTCTTCATCTACAGCCTCTGCCACCATATCCTCATGTGGGCCTACTTGATCATTAGTTTCGTGATCTGCCTGGGCTAAATAGACTAGCTCATTATCAATGGGTTGAGCGTAAGAGGATTGTGCATTTAATCCACCAAAAAATAATATTCCGAAAAGTATGGAGAAACTTAAGATAAAATTCTTCATTAGGCTAATAAGGTGTGCTAGAGGTTCTTTTCGGTTAATTTAAGCAAATATTTGATTGGGGCGGATCAAGAATGGCTTCCGCTAAACTACAGCTTTTGCCCGATACAGCACAATCAAATATTTGCTTTCTGACTGATTTAATCAAAAATTAACTCAGCCAATCCAAAGACCAAGTATACTTTTACACGAGTTGTGCTAGGGCTATACTAAAGGAGGTTTCGGCTAGTTTAACTTTCTGTGGATTTAGGGAATGTACATTTTTAAGTGCCTTTTCGATGGTCTTGCTTACGTCAGTGAATATCGCCATATCGGTGACTTCGGCGTTATCACTCATCAGATAAGCAAATACGCGTGCCATACCACAATTGGCGATGAAGTCAGGGATCACGGACACTCGCCGGTCAGTCCACACACCGGTAGGCCCGAAGAATATCTCAGGGTCTGCGAAGGGCACATTGGCACCACAGGAAATAACTTCCAGTCCGGAATTGACCATTTTCTCTGCCTGATCCTTTTGGATTAACCTTGAAGCGGCCGCAGGGATGAAAATCTCACTTTCCAGATCCCATATTTTGTTGTTAACCTCTTCGAAAGACAATTGGTTTTCCGCTACAAGCTTGTTTGCGTCTCTGTTGAGAAAAAGCTCACGAACTTCGTCCAGCGAATAGCCTTCTTCATTGATCACTCCACTTTCGCGATCTATTATGCCTACTATTTTTACTCCTTCTACAGCAAGGAAACAAGCAGCAGCGGCTCCTACGTTGCCCCAGCCTTGTATTACGGCGCGTTTTCCTTTGATGTTCCCTCCCCAGATTTTATAATAATGCCTTACTGCTTCTGCCACGCCGAATCCGGTGATCATATCTGCCACCGTATATTTTTTGGTGCCATTTGGAGTGAAGTCCGGATCCTCGAGAACTTTGGATACACCCTGTCTGAGTTGGCCTATTTTTCGGATTTTTTCAGGTTCAGTGGCATGAAAGTGACCATTTACTACCCCTTCCTGCGGATGCCATAGACCATACGATTCAGTGATGGGAATTACTTCGTGGATTTCGTCCACGTTTAAATCTCCTCCGGTTCCATAATAATTTTTCAATAGGGGTATGACAGCCTTATACCAACGTCTTAGCACTTCGTCTTTGCGGGGATCTTTTGGGTCAAAGTTGATTCCTGATTTGGCACCGCCAATGGCGGGTCCCGACACAGTGAACTTTACCTCCATGGTTTTGGCTAGGGACTCTACTTCCCGCTTGTCCAGCCCCTTTCTCATTCGGGTGCCACCACCGGCAGCTCCTCCTCTAAGTGAATTTATCACCACCCATCCTTCCGCTTCTGATTCGCTATCGCTCCATTCGAAGATGATTTCGGGTTGTTTATTCTCAAACTTTTTAAGTAATTCCTGCATGCGAATTGGGTTTATATCTGGGCAAAAATAGAAAAATAATCGAGTCCTGCTATTTGACGTCTGATAGGCGGTTAGCCGAAAATCAGTCCTCCCGATGAGTCATTACTTGCTCCTGTTACTGAGGAAAGGCAATTGTTTTCATTGCGGAGACGCAATACACCCAAGAAGCCAAAAACCAGTGCTTCTTTAAATTCTATCAATTCGGAGGATGCATAGGTTTGGAGCCATTTGCCATCCAGTTGACCGTTCAGCCTATCTATAAAGAAAGAATTGTATGCTCCACCGCCTGTGATCAAGACAGAGGGGTGATCAGAAGTTTGATTTTGCTTTACGACTCTGGCTATCTGAAATGCATAATGTTCCACCAGAGTTCGTAGAATATCTTTTTCAGAAAGACCACTTGAAATGAGCAGAGGTAAGAAATCGTCTTCCAAATTCTCCCGACCAAGTGATTTTGCATCAGATTTGGAATAGTAGGGGAGCGTGTTTAGTGCATCAAACAGTTTTTCATTGAGAGTGCCTTCTTTTGCCCAAGCTCCATTTTTGTCGTATTCGGCCCCCAGTGCACTTGCTTGGGCATTCATTAAGAGATTAAATGGGCAAGTATCAAAGGCGATACGTTTCCCTGCTGACTCCATGCTAATATTTGCAATACCCCCTAGGTTGATGCAAAAGTCGATGGATGGAAAAAGCAAGCGGTCGCCGATCGGTACCAAGGGAGCACCCTGACCGCCCAGCTGTATATCCAGCATTCGAAAGTCATTGATTACTTTTAATCCAGCTGCCTGATGCAGACTCCAGCCGTTTCCTATCTGAAGGCTAATCCCTTTCTCCGGCTGATGGAAAACCGTGTGTCCATGCGAGCAGACTGCTAGCGGTTTGATTTGTTTTTCGCTGCAATATTCCCTCACTTTCTTGCCCATCCACTTTCCAAAATCCACATCCAAGAGAGCCAATTCCAGAGCGGTTAGTTTATGGGAATTCATGAGCTTTTCCCCTATTTCCTTTGGAAATGGTACCGTAACGGCATCTAGAATCTCGTAAGACCACTGATCGTGAAGTTCATAGCTGCAATGGGCCATGTCCAGTCCATCTCCTGAAGTTCCTGACATCAATCCGATCATGGTGTAATTTGTAGGACTCATGGGTTAAAGTTTGTTAAGTGACGACTGGTCCAAAGATAATTTAACAAGGATAAAAGACACTACTTTTTATTGAATGGCTATTTTGCGAAATATTAATTAAACTGGATGACAAATCTGATTATAGATATAGGAAACACTAGAATCAAGTTGGCACTTTTTCAAGGCAAAAAGCTACTTGAAGAAGAAGTATTTTCAGAACTTGAAGATGTGGTAAACTATTGTGATTCAGTATTATTCGATCAATGTTTGGTGAGCTCTGTGAGATGGAACCGATCCGAGCTAGAGGAGTTGCTGCCTTTTCGTTTTGTCTTTCTCAGTCCAGACACCAAGTTGCCTGTCAACAATGGATACGGAACACCCGCGAGTTTGGGTTTGGACCGGATAGCAGGAGCGATTGGAGCTTGGACTATACGGGGAAAAGGTCCGGTCTTGGCAATAGACATGGGAACTTGTATTACTTTTGATCTGATCAATGAGAACAACACCTATTTAGGTGGAGCTATCAGCCCCGGATTTGTGATGCGGGCCAAAGCGATGCATGGACAAACGGCAAGATTGCCATTGGTTGATCTAACGGTGAAGCCTGTGGAGTTGATTGGCGATAATACGATCACCTGTATGCAAATCGGTATTTGGCATGGAATCGAGTTTGAATTGCGTGGGCAAATCGAAGCATACACCAAAAAATTTCCAGAAATCGAGGTCTTTATTAGCGGTGGAGACGCCCAATCTTTTGATTCATTGGCAAAAGACCTCATATTTGTAGTCCCAAATTTGGTCCTTTACGGATTGAATTCTATTCTAAACCACAATGTTGAGTAAAATCAAATTGCAATTGCTGGGTGTACTATGCACCCTTTTCTTATTTACAGAAGCTCAGGCACAGTCTAGTGCTTCTACCTATAGTGCACTGGGTATCGGAGAGTTTAATTATTCCGGTCTTACCAATAATCAAGCCATGGGGGGGCTCGGTATCAGTTTTGGTTCTGCGTGGAATCCGAATGTGGTCAATCCGGCCCTGTCTACCAAAAACACTATTTTTAATTTTGAAGCAGCGTTGAATTATAAAAAGATCGCTGCTGATAACGGTACTGAGACATCAGACATCGATGGAGGAGGGTTATCCTATATTGCCTTATCCCTTCCCGTGAAAGCAAATAAAATGACAATCGGCTTGGGATTGAATCAAGTCACCAGTGTGAATTACAGCTTGCTTATCGAAAGCGAGGTCAACAACGCAGATGTCCAAGCTTATAATTTTATAGAAGGAGATGGGGGGATTTCGGATGCTTATTTAAGTGTAGGGTATGCAGTCACGAAAAACTTCAGCCTCGGTCTCCAAGGTTCTTATCTTTTTGGTTCAACTATCCGAACTGATCAGTTGTCACTTTTTGATAATGAAGGCCGTCCGGTAGGCATCACTACAGAATATTATGAAAGATTAACAGTTAGTGATTTTGGGCTCAAAGCAGGTGCATACTACTTTGTGCCACTGAACGAAAAAAGCAAGCTGCACTTGGGTGCCATTTATCAGCATTTGGGGGACGTTAGTGGAAAAGCTTTTGCCAAGCTCGCTGCAATTGGCCAAGCTAGCAACCCGGATTCAGATGGAGACTTGATTTCAAATGACGAACCGGGCAGTATAAAACTCCCCAGCCGCTATGGATTCGGTGTTTCCTATGAAAAAAACAACAAGTACGTGATTGGTCTGGAAGGACAATATCAGGACTTCAAAAAGTACAGATCTCTGCTGGGGGATCCGTTGCAATTGAGAGAAGCCATCAAGGTAGGACTCGGCTTCCAAATCACCCCCGATTATCTTGCTATAGATAATGCGCTCAAGCGAGGTACGTATCGTTTTGGATTGGAATATCAGCAGACGCCTTACTACCTTAACGCGACCAATATCAATGATCTTGGCATTAACTTTGGAGCATCACTTCCTGTAAATCAACTTTCGTTAGTGAATTTCGCTGTGAAAGTAGGACAAAGAGGAACCACTGATAATGGCCTCATCAGAGAGAATTATGTGAACTTTACCCTGGGACTGTCGCTGAATGATAATAGCTGGTTCTACAAAAGAGTATTTGAATAAGAATTAACCAAACCATACAATCAAAATGGTTAAATCCAAGAGCCATACTTGGGTTTATACAGGAAGATTAAATTGTGCCGAATCAAACCTTTATGAAAATGAAAATTAAATCTACACTACTGGGGTTAGTTGCCCTGCTTGTTGCCGGAATGGTTCAAGCTCAAGATGGATGGAACTTTCCGTCTGATCCTGCTCAAGAGAAAAAAGCAAGAGAATATAACGCAGCTTACACTGATTTCCTGAGTTCGGAGCAGTTTGTAGAAGCTACCAAGCCACTGAACTGGTTACTGGTAAATGTACCTGAGCTGAATGAGTCTATCTACCAAAATGGTGTGAAAGTTTATGATGGAGCATCCAAAGCTACTACTGACGAGGCGCAGAAGAGAATCTATCAGGATTCAGTTATCGCCATTTTCAACAAAAGAGCCGAAATCTATGACAACGAGAAAAATTGGATAGAAAATAAAGCTTATTACGGATATCAGTATTTTAAAGATGATAAAGATAAGCTAGAAGGACCAATTGCTGATTTTGAAAAAGCTATGGAACTCAATGGTACTCTGAATCCTAGTCTTACAGCTGCATATTTTAATTTAGTTTATAGAAATTTTGCCTATCATCAAGCGTATACAGGAGAAGAAATTCTAGCGATTCACGATAAACTGCAAGCAATTTTAGATAAAGCTGCTGCAGATGGAAGTGATGTGTCAAGTCCTAAGAGTTCCTTGGAGCAGCTATTGGTAGCGATGGAGCTAATCGATTGTGATTTTATCGAAAATACAATGGGGCCAAAATTGACGGCTGATCCTACCAATGAAGTATTGGCAGACCAGATCTTCAAATATTCGGTGCAATACAAATGCTATTCTTCAAATGCATTCTTGCAGGCACTGGAGATGAAACATGCCAAAGAACCTTCTTTCTCTACATCTCAGGTAATTGCCATGAGATACATGCAGGAAGATAATTCAGATAAAGCCGAGGAAATGTGGAACCAGGCATTGACCTTGGCGGAAAACGATACACAGAAAGCTGATGCTCAGATGGAACTTGCTAAAATCTATGCTAAATCAGGAAAGAAATCAGCTGCCAGAACTGCAGCTAAGGAAGTCGCTAATTTGGATCCTTCCAGAACCGCAGATATTTACTCACTGATCGGTGGAATGTACATGAACTCGTTCAATGACTGCAAAGGCGGAGAAAGCCGTGCGAAGGATTATTCTATCTATATTGCTGCTTACAATGCCTATCAAAAAGCAGGAGATTCTAAGGGGATGTCCCAAGCCAGAGCTAGATTCCCTTCTAAAGAAGAATTGTTCACTGAAGGCCTTGAAGTTGGGTCTACCATTAACACCGGATGCTGGATCGGGGAAACCGTTACTTTGGCTACAAGAGATTGATTTAGTTAAATGATATAAAAAGGGCAGTCTGCGGGCTGCCTTTTTTTGCTTACAGACGTAAAACAATTTTCAAGTATCTTTGAATTGTGAAGACCACTTTATTTTCCATAATGTTCCTCTGTATCAGTACAATGACTAGCTCCTGCAGGGAGGATGTTGATGCCTCTGCTCTGGAGGTATATGATGGGCCTATGAATATGTCCATTAATATTCATTTGGTTAAAAGCGACTCAGCAATAATACGTTCAGATGTACAAGCACCTAAGCAACTTGAGTTTGCAAATGGGAATCGTGAGTTTCCCGAAGGAATAGAAATCCAGATATTTGAAAAGGATGGCCAACTGAGTACTACACTTCGTGCAGATAAGGGGTACTTTCTGCGGCAAGAAAATGTCTACAAGGGCGTAGGAAATGTCCAGGTGCATAACTTGATCAAAAACCAAAAGTTACAGTCAGAGGAGCTTTTCTGGGAACCAAATAAGAAAAGAATATATACAGAGAAATTTGTCACTGTTCAGGATGGTGAGACACTTTTCAATGGTACGGGACTTGATGCTGATGAAACTTTTACAAACTATACGCTCAAAAACCCAAGGGACAGTCGTATTTTGATGCCAGGAGAAGAACAGTAGAGATGGAACTGGCAAAAAGCAAATCTCTTGACAGATAGAATAGCATGTTATTATTTCCCGACTTCCCGTATATTCAAAATGAAATTAGTTGACGCATTAGTACTATCGCTATCACTTGCACTTATGATTGTGGGCATTCACCAGACAGTCACCCAAGGCGTGCAGGCTTCCTATGCGATTTTTATGTTTGCGGTAGCCTTGTTATTTTGGTTTCAGTATCGCAGAATGAAAAAGCCCGAAGAACCACCCGCTCCTAAGAAAAAGACCAAACCCGGCAAAAAACGCTAAGCATGGAATTAAATTATGATTTGATTTATGTAATCATTACGCTGGTTTTTTCAGCGTTTTTTTCGGGAATGGAGATTGCGTTTATTTCCTCCAACAAGCTTCAGATAGAACTTCAGAATAAACAGGGAGATCTTACCGGGCGCCTGTTAAGTGTATTTGTTCAGCGCCCAGGCCAATTTATAGGTACTACTTTAATGGGAAACACGATCTCGTTGGTCCTGTATGGGATTTTTATGGCTTATTTGATGGAGGAACCTCTGGAAATATTGCTTCCGGATAGACTTAACAATGATGCATTTGTTTTATTATCACAGACTTTGCTTTCCACTATGGTGGTTTTGATTACTGCTGAGTTCTTGCCTAAAAGTCTTTTTATGCTGAATCCCAACAGTATGTTGAGTTTCTTTACGCTGCCGTTTTACATGATTTACATTCTTTTTTACCCTGTAGTTTGGGCTGTAGTGGGACTTTCCAGATTCTTTATCACCAAAGTACTCCGTTTAGAATACAGTGAAGACAAGCCAGTCTTCACTGTAACCGATCTGAACAGTTTTGTCCAGAATCATATGCACAAAGGAAAAGAAGAGGGGCATGTAGAGATAGACACAAAGATTTTTGACAATGCAGTGGAGTTTAAAACTGTCCGTGTGCGGGAATGTATGGTGCCTAGAACAGACATTGTCTCAGTGGAAGTGGATGATCCTATCGAAGAATTGAAGAAAGTATTTGAGGAAAGTGGACATTCCAAGGTGATTGTCTACAGGGAATCTATTGACGATGTGATTGGTTATTGCCATCAATTGGAATTATTTAAGAAGCCCAAAACGATTGAAGAAATTCTTACTCCTATTATTATTGCCCCGGAATCCGCCTTGGCAAATGAGTTGCTGATCCAGTTTATTCAGGAAAGAAAAAGCCTTGCATTGGTCGTGGACGAGTTTGGAGGGACTTCGGGGATAGTTTCTATGGAAGATATTATTGAAGAGATTTTTGGGGAAATCGAAGATGAATATGATAGCGATGATTTGATTGAGCAGAAAATTTCTGATCAGGAATATCTGCTGAGTGCGCGCCACGAAATAGACTATCTCAATGATAAATATGGATGGGAATTGCCCATTGGAGACTTTGAGACCCTATCGGGGCTGATTCTTTCACTTACTGAGAACCTACCAAAGAAGGGAGAATCGGTTACATATGAGTCTTATACCTTTACGGTAATGACCAAGCAAGAGCATAGAATTGAGACTGTTCGCTTAAAAATCAACACCTCCGGAATTTTCTAGTTAAGCGTTTGATTCAGAATATATTTTGAATTTCGTTAGTAATGCTATTATTTTGCGACTCTCTAAAAAAGCGTAGTAACAATAATGGCGTTAATTAAACAAATTAGACAAAGGACAGGTCTGTTGATCGGCGTGATTGCCGGCGGATTAATTTTATTCCTTCTGGGAGGAGACTTACTGAGTCCTAACTCGGCACTTCTCAGCTCGGGAAATAATATCGTAGGCGAGATCGCAGGGGAAGATATTACTTATGAAGAATATATCGCCCGCGTGGAAGAATACAAGGTTGCCAATCAACAGAGAACCGGAAGGGTCCCTTCTGAAGTAGAAATGTACTCGATCAGAGAGCAGGCTTGGCAGTCAATGATTGTGGAGCGTGTATTCAAGGAAGAATATGAGAAGTTAGGTCTGACTATTTCGGATGCCGAATTGGTTGATATGGTTCAGGGCAAAAATATAGTGCCGGAATTGCGTCAGCAGCTGGTGAATCCACAGACGGGTCAGTTTGATAAAAGTCAATTGGTTTCTTTTCTGCAGTCGCTGGAAACAGCAGATCCCGCTCAACAGGCATATTGGAATCAACAAGAGCAGTTGTTTGCCAACTCTAGATTGAGAATCAAATACGACAATATGTTGGCAACTTCTGAGTTTGCCACCCAAGCCGAGGCTAAGGGAGAATATAAGGCAGCGAATACTATTGCGGATGCTACCGTTCTTTTTGTCCCTTTCTACGCCGTGCCTGATGCAGAAATCACTGTTTCTGACAGTGATATGGAGACGTATTTGAAAAAAAATAAGAGTAAATTCAAATCTGGCAATGCGGCAAGTCTTGAGTATGTGAGTTTTAGTATTCAGCCAAGCGGAACAGATTCAGCAGAAGTTATTTCTCAGATTAACGAATTGACTGAAGAATTAAGGACTGCTGAAAATGATTCTCTTTTTGTTTTGAGAAATTCCGATTCACCTTCTCCCTATCTGACGATCAGGGCGGGTGATGCACTTCCTGCGAATTTGACCAGTAATGTTTCGGATATTCGAGCAGGGCAGACTTATGGTCCTTTCATCACGAGTAATTCTACTTATGTATCGTACAAGATCTCTGATCAGTATGAAGGAACGCCTAGATTAAGAGCTTCTCACATTCTATTCAGCACAGAAGGAATGGACGATGCTGCTAAAGCTGATGTAAAAGCCCAAGCTGAAACAGTTCTTGCCCAAGTGAAAGCGGATGGCAACTTTGAAGTGGCTGCAAGACAATACGGCCAAGATGGCACTGCGCAGAATGGTGGCGATTTGGGATGGTTTGCCAAGGATGACTTTGTGACTGAATTTGCAGAAGCTGCTTATGCTGCTAAATCTACGGGCTTGCTTTCTAGTCTGGTGGAAACAGAATATGGTTACCATATAGTGAAAGTAACTGAGATGCCTAAGACTACCTATACCAAAATAGCTTCTTTGGAGGTTGAGTTGGCGGCAAGCGATATTACCCGAAATGAAGCATTCAGAAACGCTGATACTTTTGCAGCAAGTGCCGGCAACAGAAATGAATTTACTGAAAATGCCGCAGCAGGGAATTATAGAATTCTACAGGCTAATAACATAGATGCGAACGCCAGAAATATCAACAACCTTCAAAATGCAAGGGAAGTGATTCGCTGGGCATTTGCAGACGGTACTTCTACCGGAGAGGTTTCTACTGTTTTTGAATTGGACAATGCGTATGTGGTGGCTACTCTTGTAAGCAAGCGGGATGAAGGAGATGTGAAATTGGCTGACGTGAAAGAGCAAGTAGAAGCTCAGGTCAGAAATGAAAAGAAAGCTGAAGTGATCAAATCTAAGCTTGCGGGAAAAACTTCTTTGGAAGATATGAAGTCCGTTTACCCTAATGAAGCTTCTTTGAATGAGATTCCGGATTTGAAATTAAGTGCCAATGTAATTCCCGGCATTGGTTTCGCCCCACGCGCTATTGGCGCTATCTTCGGAGTGGAGCAAGGCGAAATGACTCAGCCTATCGGTGAAGATGTAGGTGTGATAGTAGGAAAGCTGAATGCTTTGACTCCGGCAGCTGAGATAGGTGACTACTCATCTTACCAAAGGCAATTGACTCAGAATGCCTCTCAACGAACGACATACTCGGTCATGATGGCCCTGCAAGATCTGGCTGGTGTCAAAGACTATCGATATAAATTCTTTTAATAGAAACTAGATTAGGAACCCATGCCACACAGCATGGGTTCTTTATTTATATTCGAACATAATTTGCCAATCAATCTTGCTATGGACAAAAAGGAATTCGACAAAGAAAATTTCAAAGAGAAATTAGAAGCCAGCGGAGAGTTTCCCCAGCTTTATATGTTTAAATTCATAGTTCCTACCGGAAAGGAAAGCGAGGTAGCAGCTTTATTTCCAACCCATGAAATAACTACCAAAGCGAGTTCCGGAGGTAAATATGTAAGTACGACCGCTCAGGCTATGATGCAAAGTGCTGATCAGATCATCAAGATCTATGAGCAAGCTGCCAACATAGAAGGATTAATCTCACTTTAACTCATTGACTTATGTGGAAAGAGGAAGATAATAAGCTTAAGAAAACTTTTAAATTTACCAACTTTCAGGAGGCGTTTGCATTTATGACCAGAGTGGCTTTTTTGGCGGAAGGTATGCAGCATCATCCTAATTGGAGCAATGTGTATGATACGGTAGTCATCGAGCTGACCACTCATGATGCAGGAAATACAGTGACTAAGAAAGATCATACATTGGCTAAGGCTATTGATGAGTTGATTTCATGAGTGAAACTTCCCCCAACCTGTATCTGGTACCTACTCCTATTGGCAATCTAAAGGATATCACCCTTCGGGCCATTGAAGTACTGAAAACCGCCGACATCATCTTGGCAGAGGACACACGTACCAGTGGGCAGTTGCTAAAGCATCTGGAAATCTCCAGACCACTTCAGAGCTACCATATTTTCAATGAGCATAAGACTGTAGAAAAACTTGTGGAGCGAATGAACAGGGGAGAAGTTTTTGCCTTGATCAGTGATGCGGGTACACCGGCTATATCGGATCCGGGTTTTCTATTGGTGAGAGAAGTGCTTGCTGCGGGATTGGACGTCCAATGCCTACCCGGTGCTACTGCTTTTGTTCCCGCTTTGGTAAATAGTGGACTGCCAAATGATCGATTTGTATTCGAAGGTTTTTTGCCTCATAAAAAAGGGAGAAAGACAAGAATAGATGGTCTAATGGAAGAAGTCAGAACCATCATTTTCTATGAGTCTCCGCATCGTTTATTGAAAACGTTGGGACAACTTGCAGAGGCTTTTGGTGACGGAAGGCAGGCTTGCGTATCCCGTGAGCTTACCAAGCTCCATGAAGAGAACGTCAGAGGCACGTTAGCCGAGTTAATAGAATATTATCAGACCAATACATTAAAAGGTGAAATAGTGCTTACCGTGGCAGGTAAGAATCCTAAAGCCTGATTGATTACTACAACCGACTTTTATGATCTCAACAGAAAGACTTACACAGCTTCTCGAGCAAACTCAAAGTATAGCCAAAGAAGCAGGCGCTTTTATCCGTAGGGAGAGACAGCATTTCGACCTAAACAAGGTAGAGCATAAGGGCTTCAATGACCTTGTTTCTTATGTGGATAAGGAGGCTGAAAAGATAATAGTGAACAAACTGTCTCAAATTTTGCCTGAGGCAGGCTTCATCACAGAGGAGGGTACCAACACCACCCGGGCAGAAGAATTCAACTGGGTAATTGACCCCCTGGATGGAACTACTAATTTTATCCATGGTGTGCCTATTTTTTCAGTTAGCATAGCATTAATGGAGCATGGCGAAGTTATTCTAGGCGTAGTGTACGAAGTGAACCTTCATGAATGCTTCTATGCGATGAAAGGTGCCGGTGCATTTTGTAATGACACACCTATCAAAGTAAGTGCGGCAAAGACGCTTTCTGAATCGCTGATTGCCACAGGATTTCCTTACTACAATTTCGATTTGATTGATAAGTACTTAGCTGCGCTAAAGTCATTGATGAAATCTTCTCATGGTGCACGGCGATTTGGAAGTGCTGCCGTTGATCTATGTTATGTTGCAGCAGGACGGGTTGAGGGCTTTTTTGAATACAATCTAAATTCTTACGATGTTGCTGCAGGCACGTTGATCGTGGAGGAAGCGGGTGGAAAAGTGACTGATTTTTCCGGTGGAAGGGATTTTGTGTTTGGCAGAGAGATTTTGGCCACCAATGAGAAAATTCATGGGGAAATCCTAAAAGACCTAAAGACGGCTTGGGCTTAGTTAGCCAAGGAAGAAGTACCAGAGCAAGATAGTCAGGATAGAGATAGGGATTCCCAATCCCGCAAGAAGAGTGGCTAATTTTGGCTTTAGGTCGTATTGGATGGCGACAATAGATCCCGTGATCATAGGGGCCATGCCACTTTCCAGGACGGTCACTTTGAACTCAAGGCTGTTTACAGGCAAGAAATTTCTATAGATCAGCCAAACTACCAAAGGAGCAAGCAAAAGCCTGTAGCCCATTCCCAACCAATAGAATTTGGAACTGAGTGAGTCGAAGTCAATTGAGAATTTCAGGCCGATTGCGAAAACGGCCATGGGGGCCATTGTTTTTCCAATCAGAGAAACTATTGGAATGAGGATTTCGGGAGTTTTCAATCCCAGAATACTCATGGCGATAGTTATCAATAAAAATCCAAAAGGAGGGAAACGCAATATTTTGAGTGGTACTTCCTTCAGATTACCTTCTTTATGGGAATAGATAGAACCTGCCAGAATCGCAAGTGAAGAAACGAGCAAAAAGGAGCCACCTTGGTCTATCAGAAGAGCTATTGGCAAGCCTTCCTTACCGTATAGGCCTTCTATCACAGGAAATCCCAAAAAAGAGGTATTGGCCAGTCCTGCGACGATCACCAAGCAACCGGTAGTTTGGTTGTCCCATTTTAGGATTTTTCCCAAAAAACCAAAAATCAACCAGGATAACAAAAAGGCAAACCAAGCCGATGAAACGGGCAAGAGTAAATCCCATCCAAGTTGTATTTCAGGAATATAAAGTAGGGCAAGTGCAGGGAGGACAATGTTTAATAAGTAGGCATTGACCCATTTTGTAATTTTTTCTAGCGGGAGGTTCGGTTGTCTCTGGAGAAAAAGGCCCAATACAAGACATGCAAATGCTATTGACACTCCTACCATAGCTGTTTTTTAAACCCTGTAATTTTTATTAACATAGAAATAATTTTATATAGTTGTACTTTGTTGATTATCAGTATACTTTTGAGCCATACAACCATAAGTCTATGACCAAACTTATACCAATTTTTATCAACGGAGGAAAATGGATTCAGCTCTCTCAGCTTTCAGAAGAACAGGCGACAAAATTAAAATCATGGCTCCCCGTAAGCTGCCTCAAGAAAATCATATTTCAAGGAGTTGAATTTAGCGATTGTCTGGATTTTGAGACTTACGAGTACTGGTTTCGGACCCATCAGGTTTCCGGGCAGAAGCAGGCCTTGCTGGATTTCTAGTCCAAACCAAAATTTTTTCTCTTTTCCTCAAAATACCTTTCAAGCTCGGGGTAGAAGTCGCTTTCCACTTCCGGGATTCCGTCTAGGATTAATTCCATATTACCTTCGATTGCATCAGTGTTCACTTGCATACCTTCTAGCAGATAGATGATGTCTTCCATGGAAAGACTGTCGTAGCTCCATGAAGGGTGGAGTAAGTATTCATTTCCATAGAAATCTACCGCTTCAAATTGGATTTTTGCTTCCAGCCAATGCGCATAAATGCTGATTTGTTCTCCCCATTGGCTTTCGGGATAATTCAGTTTTACTAATAAAACAGAGGTTGTCTCGTCAGTAAAATAGCTTTCGGGGGTGAATTTGAAATCAATCATCAGCCAAAAATAGCAATTCCTCAGAATTGAGAATCCCAATCCTATTTTTGGATTGGATAATCGGGACTTTCGGACTATTTTTGGGCACATTTGCAGGTAAGCCATTTGGCTACCGTTCCATAAAAATTGGCTTTCAAACCCCTGATTATGAAAAGAGATTCGCTTGTTTTCGACCTTATCAATGAAGAAGAAGACAGACAAAAGAGAGGCATCGAACTGATAGCTTCTGAAAATTTCACCAGTAAACAAGTGATGGAGGCCGCAGGAAGCGTGCTGACAAACAAATATGCAGAAGGCCTTCCTGGCAAACGTTATTATGGCGGTTGTGAAGTAGTGGATAAGATTGAGCAATTGGCTATCGACCGCGCAAAGGAACTTTTCGGTGCTACTTGGGCCAACGTGCAGCCTCATTCAGGTGCGCAAGCTAATGCAGCGGTTTTATTGGCTTGCCTGAAAGCCGGTGATCCGATTTTGGGATTCGACCTTTCTCATGGGGGGCACTTGACGCATGGCTCTCCTGTGAATTTCTCAGGTAAACTTTATGATCCTCATTTCTATGGAGTAGAGGAAGAAACAGGAAGAATCAACTACGACAAAGTAGAAGAAAAAGCATTGGAAGTTTCTCCAAAAGTGATTATTTGCGGTGCTTCGGCTTACTCAAGAGATTGGGATTATGCTCGGTTGAGAGAGATAGCAGATCAGGTAGGAGCTATTCTTTTGGCAGATATCTCGCATCCATCCGGACTGATCGCTAAAGGACTTTTGAATGATCCATTGGATCACTGCCATATTGTGACTACGACTACTCACAAGACGCTAAGAGGCCCTAGAGGCGGTTTGATCATGATGCGTGAAGATTTTGATAATCCTTGGGGATTGACTACTCCAAAAGGAGAAATCAAGAAAATGTCTGCTTTGCTGGATATGGGTGTATTCCCGGGCACCCAAGGAGGTCCTTTGGAGCATATTATTGCTGCCAAAGCCATAGCTTTTCAGGAATGTCTATCTGATGAATACATGCATTACGTGCTTCAGGTGAAAAAGAATGCATCCGTAATGGCTGATCAGTTCGTAAGTTTGGGATATCAGATTATCTCTGGCGGTACGGACAATCATATGATGCTTATCGATCTTAGAAATAAAGACCTTACCGGTAAAATCGCAGAACAGACGCTGGGGAAAGTGGATATTACCATCAATAAAAATATGGTTCCATTTGATACCAAATCTCCGTTTGTTACTTCTGGAATGAGGATAGGTACTGCAGCTATTACTACAAGAGGTTTGAAAGAAGATGACATGGTGAAGATTGTGAATTTGATCGACAGAGCTCTGATGAACAATGAAAATGAAGCCGAACTGGCAACTATCCGCAGTGAAGTAAATGCTTGGATGAATGAGTTTCCATTATACTAGATTATAGATACCACCCGTGGCTTTAGACCAATACCAAGAAGAAGAGGAAGAAGAAGGAATGTCCTTTTTGGACCATTTAGAGGCTTTGCGCTGGCATTTGCTTCGTTCAGTAGCAGCTATTCTGATTTTGTCTGTTGCGGCCTTTTTGGCCAAAAGCTTTGTTTTTGGCGTAGTAATCCTTGGCCCTTCCAAGGTTGACTTTGTCACATATAGATGGTTGTGTGAACTCAGTGATTATGTGGGGTTGCCGGCACTCTGTATAGACGAGTTGCCGTTTACTATTCAGAGTAGGCAGATGACAGGGCAGTTTACTATGCACATGACTTCCAGTTTTGTGGTGGGATTTATTGCATCGTTTCCCTTTGTTTTCTGGGAAGTGTGGAGGTTTATCAGCCCGGGATTGTATGATCAGGAGAAGAATGCCGCAAGGGGAGCAGTGTTCTTTGTGAGTTTGTTGTTCTTTATGGGTGCTGGATTTGGGTACTTTATCTTATCTCCACTTTCTATCAACTTCTTGTCAAACTATCAATTAGATCCTTCGATCCTTAATGAGTTTGACATCACCTCCTATATTTCTACATTGACGATGCTGGTTCTGGCATCGGCTATTATGTTCCAGCTTCCTGTGGTGGTTTATTTCCTGGCTATGTCAGGTTTGGTGACTTCCGGTATGCTAAAAGCCTACAGAAGGCATGCCATTGTGGTGATCTTGGTTTTGTCAGCGATAATCACCCCTCCCGATGTGATCAGCCAAATCTTGATTGCAATGCCTATCCTCGTTTTATATGAAGCAGGGATTCAGATTGCAAAGAGATTGGAGAAGAAAAGAGCAAAGAGAAAAGCTCAGGAAGATATAGACGATGCGCTTTAAGCGTAGAAGCTAGACTTAAGTATCAATAGCTAGATTTTAGAAGAAAGAGCCATGAGCCCAGAGGAAAGATGTCAGGTTGGAGGCTTTAGATTAAAAGAGTTAATTGAAAAGAACCTAAAAAATTAAAGACAAGATAGGAGGTATTAATTACTAATGTCTTTTGTCTAACGTCTTGTGTCTTCAAAGAATTATGGCAAAGAAAATAGCAATAGGAGGAGACCATGCAGGGGTTGAATACAAAGGGAAGCTTATCGGCAAGCTAGAATCACTAGGCTACGAAGTAAAGGACTTTGGTCCTTTCTCAGATGTTTCTGTGGATTATCCTGATTATGTTCACCCGCTAAGCACCGCTATTGAAAATGGTGAATATGAGCTTGGAATTGTGATCTGCGGAAGTGGAAACGGTGTGGCGATTACTGCCAATAAGCATCAGGGTATCCGTGCTGCTCTTTGCTGGAACGAAGAGTTGGCTGCACTTTGCCGTCAGCATAATAACGCAAATGTGCTTGCATTACCAGCCCGATTTATCTCTTATGAGTTGGTAGAGAGACTAGCAGAAATATTCCTAACTACCGAATTCGAAGGCGGAAGACATCAGAATCGGGTGAGTAAGATTGCTTGTAGCTAATAAGGATTTTAATAAGTAGTAAAGCCCATTTTGTAATCCAGGATGGGCTTTTTTGGGTTGAATAATTTTTATGTATTAGTGCTTTGCAAAGTTGATTATTAATGGATTTATGTCTCCTTGATCAGCATTTTTTAGAGCAGAAATATATGCTTTTCTCGTTTCGTCCGCTTTGATCATATTCGATTTATTCCATGAGAATATTTCTTCTTTAAATATGGATTCCATGATAATATCTGCCATCATTCTTGAATGTCGTCCATTCCCATTTGGAAAACAATGAATTGCTACAATTCTATGCTTGAAACGAATAGCTATTTCATCTGGCTTAAAAACATTATGCTCGATCCAATATTTAGTATCGTCAATCAGGTTTTTTAACTCTACCCCAATCTGATTCCAAGGTATCCCAAGATTTTTATTACTCCTCCTAAATTCGCCAGCCCATTTCCATACATCTCCGTACATTTTTTTATGTAAGTCTCTGATGAATTTTTCTGTTAGGATTTTTTCAGCTTTTAGATTGGTATGAATTGTCCACTCCACAGCTTTTTCGATGTTCAGCTGCTCGAATTCATCCAATTCCTTTTGGGTAGTAATTGAATTAATCTTTAGCCCATCTTTTTCTTCTTCATTGATTGGCGTCTGTCCATCATCATACTGAAGTTTTAATCCCATAATGATTTTCTCATTTCTCTCTTTATTTCATCTGCCAAATCCTTAATAAATTCATTGATTTTTTCCTCCTTGATTCCTTGGTTTTCCAATTGCATATTTTGATGAGTTCTCAAGACTATTTTACTAGCTAATTTCTCGGCATTTTTATTGATTAAACTGTCTATTGTTCCGTCTTTTGGCACAAAACCATAGACGAATTTTAATTCCAGAACCTCTCCAAATTGCCTCAATGTATTTATGCTTATAGCTCCTTTTTCTTCACTTTCCTCTATTCTTTTCATACCCTGTCTAGTGATGTTCAGCTTGGCACCTAGCTGTGCCAAGGTCATATTGAGTGCAGTACGAATTGTGTGTATCCAACCTTTGGTAGGTACCATAACGTCTTCCGTATTTTGGAAAGCTTTAAGTTTTTGGTCCAATTGCTCGATTAGAAGTTTACTTTTATTTCTCATCCTTTTGTAAATGAATATGTTTACAAACATATAAAAAAGTAAACATATTCATTTACAAAATGGTAAAAAAGTCAATGAATATATTGACAAATGTTAAAAAATGTAAATAAAAATGATTACAAAAGTCTCAGAGATGTTGGATAAAACGTTCCTGTCCGCAGCCTTCGATGGTAGAAGACATCAGAATCGAGTGAGTAAGATTGCCTGTAGTTAATAAGGATTTCAATAAGTAGTAAAGCCCATCTTGTGATCCAGGAGTGGCTTTTTTGATAAACAAAAGGATTGGAGCAAACGGAAGTTTTTATTTGTCTGAATGAAGTGCTTACAAGCTTACGTTTCCGTTAGAAACCTGGCTTGCCAGGATTAGCGCATTGTACAGGTTGGCAATTTTACCGGATTTGGAGATTTCTGAAAAGGATTTTACTTCCCCTTCAGGTCCGCCTACCTGAACTTTCATGGTAGATGGGATTCCTGATTCCATAATGATTTGCTTTACTTGGGCGGCGCTCAGGCTTGGAAAATAAGATCTTATCATTGCAGCCAAACCTGCTACAGCCGGAGCTGCCATGGAAGTCCCTCCCTGAAATTCATAAGAATCATGGGGCATAGTGGAGTATATCTTATCCCCGGGGGCAAAGATGTCCACATTGTTTTTTCCATAATTGGAAAATACCGCGACCAGATCTGATCCATAAGCAGATGTCAATGCTCCCACTGTAAGGTAGTTGTTGGCCACTTCTTGTGAGTATTCAATAGAATGGTCATTAGGGAAATTAGTGTTCTCTGGAGAGTCGAGATCAATCCCGTCATTTCCTGCTGAATGGACAAACAGAACATCTTTGGAAGCGGCATATTTCAAGGCCTCATATACCCATTCTGAATTGGGGGAAAATCCTTTTCCAAAACTGGCATTGATCACTTTAGCTCCATTGTCTGCCGCATATCGGATGGCGAGAGCAATATCCTTATCGTATTCATCTCCATTTGGAACAGCCCGAATGGACATGATTTTGACTTTTTTAGCTACCCCATTCACCCCTTTTTTATTGTTTCTGGTAGCGGCAATGATCCCTGCCACATGTGAACCATGGCTTTCTTCGGGGTCTCTGATAGCCGGATTTCCATCGCCATAGTCAGTATCGGAAATATCATAAGGATCGTCTCCTACCGGAGTGCGTCCATTGAAGTCCACGTTCAAATTGTATTTGAGCTGTTCACCATAATACTTGATTCCTTTCTGCATATCCTTTAGGGCGGCTGGAATTTCCTCTCCATAGCTAATTACCTGCATTAGCATACCTAAGGATCTTTCTTCTTGCGCATTTTTTGGCTGATAGCCTTCCAAGTCTGCAAGAGAGTAGAATTCTTTGCCCAGATTTTTTTGCATGTTTTGATCAGCCATGCTAACTAACTGCTCTATCTGTTTGAGTTGAGGTAAAGCTGATTTGGCTTCATCTAGCTTCTCATCCAATTGTGACTTGGCGGCTTGTTGATAAGCTTCGTCTCCGATTTTTAATCGTAAGATCCGGGCCATTTCCAATTGCTCGTTGTAAGATTCTCCCAAGAAATTATATCCATGGATGTCATCTACATAGCCATTGCCGTCATTATCTATCCCGTCTCCCGGCTTCTCGCCTGGATTGGTCCAAAGCACATCTTTGATATCTTCATGATCAAGGTCAATTCCGGAATCAATAACTGCTACGATTACCTGCTCACCTTTTTTCTTTTTTAGAAGTTCTGAATAGGCACGGTCCACGCTCATTCCGGGAATAGTATCCTTTTGTAAATCTAAATGTCCCCAGTGTTTGGATTCTTGATCTGAGAGTTTGGCTACTTTCATGTTGGTATTTGTGTAACTGATAGGAGGAGCTGTCAATATTAATGAGGAATTACATCCCATTACCAATAGGCCAATGCCTAGCCCAGCCAAAATTTGAATCTTGCTTTTAATCATAGTTAAAAGTAACGCCCGGGATACAAAAAGAGCCAAATTTCACATGTTAAAAATGGTGAAGTAAGCTTAGTTTTACTTGAATGGATTTTTTTATTGATAATTCTCAAAATCCATATTCAATTACCCCGCATTGCATTTCCCTAGAAAAAGTATTGGACGAGCTAAATTTTTGGGGTTGTTGCATAGGAAGAAGATTATGGGGAGGTAGTTGGGGTTGCTTTCTATGAGTCTGAAATGAGGAATTGCAAATTCAAAGGGATAGAAGGGTATAGCTGAAAACTACTCCTAGAGGATATAGCTAAGTTCTTTCTATTAACTTGAAAATGGAGTTTTTAGGTGAAGCAAAAATTAATCGGCCATAAGGATAGAATTACTAAAGTTGCTTCTAAAAGTTCAGAATTGAACCTTACTAAGGTGTTTTAAGGAGATATCTATGTACTTTGGGTTTGAGAACATTGACCGTTTTCGATCACTCCATGTATCAAGCTTTTCTGTGATAATTTCTCGATTTAAACTGTTCTCTTTTTGAGAAATAAAGTCTATTGATGAGAGTAGTTCAAGTGCAAAATCAGAATAAAAACCATTTAAGAATTCAATTGTTCTTGTTGCGATTACTTTCAACTCAGGCCTGTTTTCAATATAGTTATTAACTTCCTCGAATCCATCCGAAACAAGGGTTAGTGGGTCAAATGGTTTTTTACTCATATCACTGTAACCCATTACATAACTGCCATTTAAAGTGTTCAACAAAAACCTTACTTTACTAGAATATGGCCCATAAAAATTTGGCTCATAAGTTAATTTAAAGAATTTTTTGGCGCCAAATCTTTGAAGAAAGTATGCAACTTTCTCACTTGAGAATTCAGATACATATTCTCCATTTCTCACTAAATCATAAAGAACATATAAAAGTAGTGCTCTTGCATCTGTAAGTTTTACTCTCTCTTTCTTAAGTTTTTCTTTAATAAAAGAACTTGGTTCATAAACAAAGACTTCAATATCAACTCCATTTAAATATTTAGCTATTATGGTTTTTACTTTTTCCCATTCTAATCCACCATTACCTGCCCCCAATGGAGGTATAGCTATACTATTAATGTTATAGGTGTTAATCACATTTATTAAATCTTGAAGACCATTTTCAATGTATTCGTATTCAGAAGGCTTTCTCCAATCTTTCTTTGTAGGGAAATTTATAATGAATTTTTCACCACCACTGATATTGGCTTCTTTAGTAACGAAAAGTTTACCTACTTTAACTTGATCGGTTTTACATGCTAAATTATAAGCTTTAAAATTATTTGGATAAGCTTTTTTAAATTGTAGGGCGATACCTTTTCCCATTACTCCAACTGTATTGACCGTATTTACTAAAGCCTCAGCTTTACTGTCAAGAATATTTCCTGTTAAGTAAGTGATCATATTTATGGATTAATAATATGCATTAGGAATAACTTTAACTATTTGCTCATTAATGCCGAGTTCAATGAGCTTAATCTTTGCAGAATCGCAATAACAAACATATCCAATAATGAAGTCAGTCGGAATGTCTCCCTTTACTAAAAATTCAGCCTGTTTCTTTCTTTTAATATTAAGATTTTCATGCCCACCCCAGTATGATTTAGTGACAGAATCCCAGTCAATAATTGCTGGTAAACTTGTAATTTTTTCTTTGCTATAGAAAGTTGTTAGTGAATCTGTCGCATGGCCATCCGAAAAATAATAAATCAATTCTGAGTTAACTATCGATTGTAAGGAACATGCAAGGTAAACTATATCTTCAGGTTTACTTGCTTTTTCTACAAAATTTCCTCCATGCTGTATTACATACAACATCGGCATTTTAACACCGAAGTAAAATGGAGTGAATTCACCTAGTATGATTTCTTCAATCGGCACAAATGTACTACCGTTATCAATATTAACCCGTCTCGTTTTTCGATTACTAATCAGGCTTAGGTCACCAATTCCGACAAAATCAGGATTTGAATTTGAAGAATTTTTATGAGTAATACCGTTGGCAAGAACATGAGGGATATTCTCAATATGGAGTATTCTATAGATTTTTATTTGCTCCAAATTCATTAGGACAGATTAGCCAAAATTTAGGTCATAAACAAGAAAAAGATATTTGTCACATTGTGAGCAACGACAATTATTGACAACTTTTAATTTGAAGTTCCCTAAATTTCTTTGCATTCTCAAAATTACTGTTTTCTAGAAGCTAATCGATTTTTTTCTTTTAGTAAGTAAAAAATATTTTTTGGCCTATTATTTTAGAGAGCAATTTTCAGAGCTTTACCCCTCCCTCTGATACCATCGAAAACTCACATACCCAAAACCTACCAATCCCCAGAAAATTGCCATTAAAGTCAAATTGTAGATGCTCATGGCCACCATGGCAATTACAGCAATCACCAAGGCAATAGCTGGGAAATAGGGGAAAAGGGGTACCCTGAAGGGTCTCTCTAAATCTGCATGATTTTTCCTTAAAGCAAAGAATGCAATCATAGAGACAATGTAAAGCGTCAAGGCACCAAAGCATGCAATGGTGATAATTTCGCCTGTTTTACCAGTGAGCAATGCCAAAATTCCAATGCCCATATTGACTAGAAGCGCATTGACAGGAGTTTTGGTTTTCGCATTTACTTTTCCCACAAAAGGACTCACGTAGCGCTCTCTGCCAAGTTCTAAAGTTGATCTGCCTGCAGCCAGAATGATCCCATGAAAGGAAGCAACCAAACCAAACAAACCAACTGTAACTAATAGATGATAAAGAATATTGCTTTCTCCGACGATCTTGGCCAGTGCAAGCGGCAAGGGAGAATCTGATGGCTCAGCACTTCCGGGAGGGTAAACGATGGCTTCCCAACCATTTACTCCTACTGCAGAAGTAAACGTCAAAACGCATAAAATCACCAATGTCAAGATTGCGTAGCCAAATCCAATCAGAATATTCCGTTGCGGGTTCTTGGCTTCTTCCGCCACATTTGCCACGCCTTCGATAGCTAAGAAGAACCAGATCGCAAAAGGTATTGCTGCGAAGGCTCCACCCCAGCCGTTGGGCAAGGCATTGGTAGTTAAGTTTTCAAACTCAAATGCGGTGAAACTCACTCCTGAGAAAATCAGCAACTCAAGAACCGCGATAATAGTGATGACCAATTCAAAATAGGCAGCGAATCTTACACCAGTAATATTGATAAAAGTGAAAATGAGGTAAGCGCCAATCGCTATGGTGGTGACACTGATTTCAGGGAAAAAGACATTGAAATAGGCACCTATTGCAGCAGCTATGGCCGGTGGAGCGAATATAAATTCAATGCTTTGCGCCATTCCTGCCAAGAATCCCCAGTTTTTCCCTAATCCCAACCGGGCATAATCAAATGCTCCTCCTGCTTTGGGAATAGCGCAGGCCATCTCAGTATAGCTGAAGGTAAAGGTCACATACATAATAATGATAAAAAATGTAGCCACTGCCAAGCCCAATGTACCACCTTCGGCAAGTCCAAGATTCCAGCCGAAATACATTCCTGATATCACATAGCCTACACCCAAGCCCCAAAGCATAAAAGGCCCCAGCGTGCGTTTTAATTCAGTTTTTTCCTGATTCATTTTTTAGGAGATGATGGTCAAAAGTATCCTTCAAGAGGACACCGGAAAGTTTCAATCTCAGTGCTTCTGAGCATAAGAAAGCGAGTTTTCCAGCTGCATAAGCATAGGGCAAACCGCTGGTTCGAATATTGGAAATGCAGTTTCTTTTTTCATCCGTATTTCCTGCTTTTGGGTTATATGTCAAATAAATCCCCATGCTATAGGGAGAGCTCAAACCGGGTCTTTCCCCGATCAGGATAATTGATAGTTTACTGGAAAATAATTCTCCTATCTGATCACTGATTGCAACTCTAGCCTGACTGACCAGACAAATAGGAGCCAGTGAAAATTGGGTTATCAAGGGTAAAAATTCCTCTAGGAAGTTAATCGCATGGATTGAAATGGCATTAGCGGAAAGACCATCTGCGACAAGGATGGAAATATCTGCCGGTGCATGATTTGAATTTGTTATTGTTGCGATGGATTCTCTACTGAGTTTTCTCCCCAGATCCGGACGTTTGATGTAGGTTTCCCTGTCTTGGGCTTCACTGTTCAGCATAAGGTGAGGAAGGTTTAATTTCTCTAACGCTCGCTGCAATAGAGGAAAGTCCAGCGCAGTCCAAACAGCATCTTTTGCCAGTGCATGGTCTTTTCGAAAACTTAATAGTTCAGCTGTTTTGAGGCTGCCACCCGTCCTTCCTAATGCGATTCTGGCATCGGTGAATTCCTTTAACTTTTCCCAGGAATTGGAAGAATCGCTCATATTTCCAAAAGTTTACTTCCGGGATTGATGTCAAGTAGTTTCCCACTTTTGTCTGATAAGTTCATTTTTACCAGCCACTCGTCAAACTCAGGCGCTCTTTTGAGACCAAGCACTTGGCGGATATACAACTGATCGTGAAATGAGGTACTCTGATAGTTCAGCATCACGTCGTCCGCGCCCGGCACTCCCATGATGAAATTACAGCCGGCAACCCCAAGTAAAGTAAGGAGATTGTCCATATCATCCTGATCAGCGTTGATATGATTAGTGTAGCAGATGTCGCAGCCCATGGGCAAACCCATGAGTTTGCCACAAAAATGGTCTTCCAGACCAGCTCTGATTACCTGCTTACCATCGTAAAGATATTCTGGGCCAATAAAACCTACCACAGTATTGACGAGTAGGGGATTGTATTTTCTTGCGACCGCATAAGCGCGAACTTCGCATGTTTGCTGATCTACGTCTTGATGTGCATTGGCTGAATGTGCGCTACCCTGGCCGGTTTCGAAATACATGAAATTGTTTCCAACTGTTCCTCGATTTAAGGCTAAACCAGCCTGATAAGCTTCATCTAAAATACTCAGGTCGAATCCAAAGCTGGAATTTGTCTTTTCTGTTCCTCCGATAGATTGGAAGATCAAATCAACGGGTGCATTTCTATTGATCAGCTCAATGGTGGTGGTTACATGAGAAAGGATGCAAGTTTGAGTTGGGATTTCATATTGTTGTCTAAGCTTGTCTAGCATTTCAAGCAATTTCAAGGTGGACTCTGCTGAATCTGAGGCAGGATTTATTCCGATGACCGCGTCTCCGACACCGTACAAAAGTCCATCTATCGTACTTGCCATAATGCCTTTGGCATCGTCGGTTGCATTATTGGGTTGTAGGCGGGTAGAAAAGTGGCCTTTTAAGCCAAGAGTATTACGAAATTTAGAAATCACTCGAATCTTTGAAGCTACCAGAATCAAGTCTTGATTTGCCATGATTTTGCTGACAGCTGCTACCATTTCGGGTGTGAGACCGGAAGATAGCCGACTGATCTTTGTACCGTCAGTTTCATAAGCCAACAGCCAATCGCGAAAACCGCCGACTGTTAAGTGAGAAATAGATGTAAAGGATTTGGCATCAAAGGATTCTTGAATTAGCTGAGAGACTGTATCAATTTCCGAGGGAATAATTTCCTCGCTTAAAAACTGTTTCAAAGGAATATCAGCCAAAACCAGTTTGGCGGCGATTCGTTCCTGCTCATTTATAGCAGCCAATCCTGCCATTTGATCCCCGGACTTTTCGGAAGATGCTTTCGCCAGAACGCTTTTCAGATTAGGAAAGGCGTAGCAGAAATTTCCAAGGGAGTGTTTGTAAACCATGCAATGAAAATGCTGATTTATTTGTAATTCTCCAATAATGAACGAAATAGATTAAGGTATTAACAATAAGCGGGCTCTAAAAGCTTGTTTTAACGTGTGAGCTTTTTTGACGAAAACATCAAAAAGGATATCCGGGAAGTTGTTCTGTCTTTTTTCATGTTGCCGTCATGCCCAACTGCCCTTTCTATTTTTTCAATATAAAGATACCGGGGGAAGTTTTACTGTATTGTGACTCCAAGGCGGGAAATTGTCTGAATAATTTTTCAAATTCCCCATTTGGATCCACTACAGTTGTGGGTTTTTGTTTTTGAAGCATTTGAAAAAGCCGGGCTTTTTCCCTTAGATCACGATCCTGCTCAAGGTAGAGCTTACTCAATCGGTAATTGAGGAATGGACCGCCTAGTTTTCCATTCAGGTAAGGTGAGAGATCATCCCCCAATACCAATATATTTCCGGAATATTTCACTTCGCTTTGGCCTACGAAATACTCTGAACCGGTGATTTTTTGTTGCCAGTACCATAGCGCAACTGAGGGAAGTCCCAGCACCAAAAGGTAGAAAGCAAGTTTGGCAATAATCTCTTTTCTAATATTCAAGAAAAATTGGGTGATAAGATAGGTGAGCCCGGGTATCAGAATCACCAACTGATAAGCAGCTTGTTTTTTGATAATGAAAAACTGAGCCACGGAAAAAAGTAACCATATGATGACAAGCTGACGCTGCTTTTGCTGATTGATTGTAGAGCCTCGCAATACAGTAGCCATAAAATATCCCGCTATCGCAAGCAGGAGAGGAAATATTCCCAAGAACAGCCAGTCCAATAATGACTGATACTCATATTTCTCTGAAAGAAATGTAAGCGGCCAAATCTGAATGGCTTCTTCCAGCCCATCATTCCAGAAGTAAAATAACGTAATCAGTAACAGCGGGAGGAAGTATCCAACGAGAGAAAGCATCAATTGACGGAAGGAAAAGCTGCTGATTGCGATTCCAGTAAAGATCATATAGGGTAGAAAGAGGATGTAATTTGGATGAAAGCCAGTAGCCAGGCCTGCATATATCCCAATTAGCAAAGTGGATTCACTGGTGTCTTTCTGCAGAACTGTTTGGGAAAAAAGCTGTCCAAGCGATAATATCAAAAAGGTACTGCCCAACAGTGCCGGACTCAAACTCAGCAAGTCAAATGAGAAATGAAACAATGCTGCCATAATGATTGCAGGCAGATAGGTATTAACATCGAAAGCCTTAAATTTGATCAACATGGAATTCCAGTACAGTATCTGGAATGATATTAGAATTCTGCCTACCACTTCGTACGCAAGCAGGCTGCGTCCAAAGAGCAAATCTATGAATGTGAAAAATCCCGCTGAAAGGGGACCGTTGTCATCAATGATGTCCTGGTATAAATAATATCCCTGGCCCAAGCGCTCACCAAGAAGCATCCACATCAATTGGGGATTGGTAAGAGGGAAATGAATAAGTGCCAAATAGACGAATGTCAGCAGGAGAACGTATATTCCTATGCCGATTAGCCTGAAAGGATCATTTAATTTAAAAAAGCTGAACAAAGTAAATTGGAGAAGAGTGTTTGGTTGGTTTTGCCCGAAATTAAAGCTTGCCCAACTATTTCGCTAAATTTGTACCATAAATACTTTATATGGAAAGTAAAAGACAACAGAAATACGCCAAGCTGATCCAAAAAGAACTTGGTGATATTTTCCAAAAAGAATCAAAACACCTCGTCGGTCGCGCTATGGTGACGATTACACGCGTAATGATGAGTCCTGATTTGGGTTTGGCAAAAGTTTACCTCAGCTTTTTGTTAGCTGATCCTGAAGCGACATTTAATCTTATCAATGACCACAAAAAGGAAATCAGGCATCAGCTAGCCAAGCGAATCGGGAAATCCGTACGTATTATCCCAGAAATCGCCTTTTTTCCTGATGATTCTGCCGCTTATGCGCAGCATATGGACAAGGTGATTTCCGATCTTGCCATACCGCCTGCTCCAACTGAGGAAGAAGATCAGGAAGAAGAGGATTAATCAAGCGACCGTTGAATCTTAGTTTTTTTATAGCCTCCAGGTACTTTCGCAGTAAGAAGAAGCGGAATTTCATCACCATTTTGTCCAGAATTTCTATGATAGGAGTCGCTGTAGGTACGATGGCTTTGGTGATAGTGATGTCTGTATTCAATGGGTTGGAGGATTTGATTCGCGGACTTTTTGCAAGCTTTGATGCAGAGCTGAAAATCGAAGCTGCGGTGGGGAAAAGCTTTGTGACCGGCGAAGAATGGCTCGATAGTATTAGAAATCTGGAAGGGGTGGCTATTCTCACGGAGGTGATAGAAGACAATGCTTTGCTGGATTATAATGGCAATCAGATGATAGGCAGGATCAAAGGAGTCTCGGAAAATTTTTTGGATCAGGAGAGATTTGCCAGAGGCTATTTTTGGGGTGACACTACGCTTGGCACTGAATTAAATCCAGCAGCAATCATGGGGAGAGGCGTCGGTTTTTTCCTTTCGGTGAATCTGGACAATGTGAATGTCCCTCTGAAAATCTATTACCCCAAAGCCCCTCGAAGTGCAGCGTCGATTGATCCTTCACAGTTCTATGAGTCTGCCGTACTGGATCCTGTAGCATTTTTCAGTATTGGTGAGCGTCAGTTTGACGATGAATATGTGATTGCACCGCTTTTCTTTGTCAGAGATTTACTGAAGTATGGTGATAAAAGGACCTCATTGGAAGTGAAAGTTGCCAAAGGACATTCTATCGCCAAAGTCCAAAAAAGGTTAAAAGATCATTTAGGAGCCGATTTTATGGTCAAAAATACTGACGAACAGCATGCGGGAATTATTCGTACGGTCAAGATGGAAAAGCTATTTGTATTCCTCACATTGACTTTCATATTGGCGATAGCTTCCTTCAATATTTTCTTTTCGCTGAGTATGTTGGCGATTGAAAAGAAGAAAGATATAGCGGTGCTGAAAGCAATGGGTGCTCCGGAGAAATTAATCAAAAGAATTTTCTTGAAGCAAGGGGTGCTAATTGCTTTTAGCGGTGCACTGATTGGGCTAGTTTTGGGCTATCTGGTTTGCTGGCTACAGCAGTCTTATGGGTTGATATCGCTTGGAATTTCCTCGGCCGTAGTAGATGCTTATCCTGTGAAAATGATCTGGAGTGATTTTTTCTGGATTAGTCTAGCCATGATAGGGATTACTTTTCTTGCTTCTTCAAGGCCTGCCTGGATTGCTTCTCAGGTGGATACCGTCAAAGAACTTTAAAGGAGTTTCACATACCGAAACATATGCAAAGTAATGGTATTCATTTTATTCCGATCTAAGCTTAATACCCGGGCAATTTGCGGCTCGATCGCTGGAAGAGCATTTTCAGCTATACAGAAATTTGCGGCAGTAAAATAGTTTTTAACTTGCGGTAAGTTGCTGTTAATCAGGCAGGATTTGTGAAAGCGTCAACAGGGCCATTTTCAATCGAAAAAAATGTACTTGCATTTCTTTTCAAAGGCATGTTTATTGGTCACCTAAGTAGTTCACCCTAGATTGTAAATTGATTATCCAATGAAGAGCGTATTGCCCCTATTCCTTATTTTGATTTCTTTGATAGCCGTGCCTTCATTTTCTTTTGCGCAAGAAGACAATGAGGAAAAGGGATCACTTAAGTCGGGAACAATTGATAGCCAGTTTGACTATATCTACAGTGTTTCTAATAATTTTCAGGAATATAAGGTTGTGAAAAGAACCAATCTGGATCAGCTCAAATCTAATATTTTGGACTCAATGCGCACGATGAGAACTGAGGTAGGGGATCTTAAGCTTTTGATAGTAAGTGAGAAAGATTCTATCAAGAATTTGAATGCTATCTTGGCCATAGCAGAGACAGAAAAGCAAGAAGCGATTGCCGAGAAAGATAATTTTTCTTTTCTGGGGATGGGAATTCACAAGGCAGTTTATTCTTCCATGATGTGGATTGTGGTGGCTGTACTTGCAGGAGCACTGGCCATTTTCTCTTTTCAGTATTTCAGCAGCTTCAAAAAAATTAGAAAAGCCCAGAAGGATTTGGCTGAAGTACAGGAAGAATTTGACAATCACCGCAAAAATATGTTGGATCGCGAGCGTAAGCTGAAGCGTGAATTGGTTGATGCGCAATTGGGCAGATAGTACCTTCATTCCTCATGTCTGGCCTGCATGCTTTATTTTAAGCATGGTTTTGTCCCTCAGCAATTATGCAGTATATCGGAGACTTGGAAATCTGAGGATACAAAAGAATTTCACGCTCTCTTGATTTTTTTTAGTTAGAGGCATTAGTGAGAGGGATACTTTCTAAAAAGGGTTTATTAATCGAAATTGATCTTAAATCCTTTCTCTTTTACTTAAGTAATCCTTGCAAAAAAGCCTTAAGTTTGTCCCCTCAATACCAAAATCAACGGATGGCTAAGAAAAGAGGAACTGCTTTAGATGAGAGCGAAAAAAGGAAGCTGAATAAGCAGAATTTAAGCAAACTGGGAGGCATTTTTCAGTTTTTGATGCCTTATAAGGGAGCATTCTTTTTAGGATTGGTTTTCCTTGTTTTTTCGTCATTAACTCTACTTACATTTCCCTATGTAGCCGGCAAGCTTATAGATACCGCTCAGGGTACGGATTGGATAGTCAGTGATATAAACTCCATCGCGTTGCTATTGGTGGGAATTTTGGCCGTACAGAGTATTTTCTCCTTTTTTCGTGTTTGGCTTTTTGCTTTAGTCTCCGAGCGTTCCATGCGGGATATTCGATTGGCTTTGTACTCCAGGATGCTGCGGCTCCCTATGACATTTTTTGACAAGCGTAGAACCGGAGAATTGATAAGCAGAATTACTTCTGATGTGAGTATGCTTCAGGATACGTTCTCTGTGACCTTGGCTGAGCTTTTCCGACAGGTGGTTACACTTGTAGCCGGTGTGATTTTCTTGATGATTAACACGCCCAAATTGACCTTATTCATGCTTGCTACTTTTCCTGTTTTAGTGGTGATAGCGATGGTTTTTGGAAAATTTATCCGAAAACTCTCCAAAAGTACCCAGGATGAACTTGCGGCTGCCAATGTGATAGTTGAGGAAACGCTGCAGTCGATCAGCACGGTAAAATCCTTTGTGGGAGAGGCGTTCGAATCTGCCAGGTACGGAGGTGGATTAAATAGGGTAGTTGGAGTAGCCTTAAGGGCAGCCAAGTACAGAGGAGCGTTTATTTCGTTTATAATATTTGCCTTGTTTGGGGGGATAGTAGGGGTGATGTGGTACGGAGCGAGTCTGGTAAGCTCCGGTGAAATGAGCGTGGGTGAGTTGGTCTCTTTTGTATTATACACCACATTTATTGGGGGATCCATAGCTGGACTTGGAGATATTTATGGTCAAGTTCAAAAAGCTATAGGTTCTTCTGAGCGTGTATTGGAAATATTAGAGGAAGAACCAGAGTCCGTCTCAGGCACAAAGGCTACTGATTTCCAAGGAAAGATAGCTTTCAGAAATGTAGGTTTTCATTACCCTACACGGCCAGAAATGGAAGTATTGCGAGATCTGACTTTTCATGTGAACCCCGGAGAAAAAGTTGCTTTGGCAGGTCACTCAGGTGCGGGTAAATCAACAATTATTCAATTGCTAATGCGATTCTATGATGTGCAACAAGGGTCAATTCACGTAGATGATCGTCCGTTAAGCGAATGGGATTTGCAGAATCTTCGTTCTCATGTAGGAATGGTTCCTCAGGAAGTGCTGCTGTTTGGAGGATCAATTCGAGAGAACATCGCTTATGCAAAGCCGGGAGCGAGCGAAGAGGAACTTATTTTAGCCTCGAAAAAAGCCAATGCTTGGCAGTTTATTTCTCAATTTCCTGAAGGACTGGATACTTTAGTGGGTGAGCGCGGAGTAAAGCTTTCGGGAGGTCAAAGACAACGGGTTGCAATAGCCCGTGCTATTCTGAAAGATCCGTCAATTTTGATCTTGGATGAAGCGACATCTTCTTTGGATGCTGAGTCCGAGTCGCTGGTGCAAGAGGCATTGGATGAGTTGATGAAAGGAAGAACTACCATTATTATTGCGCATCGATTGGCAACTATCCGCAAGGCGGATAGAATATATGTCCTCAGCGACGGAGAAATCATAGAAGAAGGCAATCATATCGATCTTTTGGGTAGAGAAGCCGGTTTTTATGCCAATCTCGTTCGTTTGCAGTTCGCGGATTAACCCAAGTTGCGGGTTGAAATTGATGTTGATCAAGCTAATGGATTCAATGACGTTTTGCTGTTTGAATAAAAAAGCCCTCCGCTATAAATACGGAGGGCAAAGAGATTCAGGTATGATTACAGTCTAAACCTTGAATAAGGCTTCAAAGAAACCCATTGTCTCACCTTTTTTCTTAAAGATCAGCATAGGCAGAATATTATTTACCATGACTAATTTCTCGGCGACACTTCCAAGAAGAATAGCGGCTGATTTTGTTCTGCCGCGTGATCCAAGCAAAATCATATCCGCTCCGACTTGCTGAGCTTCTTCAAGCAGTGCTTTGCCTTGGCCCTCTCCGTTATTTAGGACAAATCGACAGGTCAAACCCGGGTGATTAAATTTTTGTATGAATCGTCTGAAGTCTTCTTGGGCATTTTCCTTCATGATTTCAGAAAATTCTTCAAATGTTTTACCTGTTTTAGAATATCCCTGAGGTACTTCGTATAGGTGGACAGGAATAAGCTCTGCTCCCAATTCCTCCGAGATCCTCTCTCCGAAATCATAGATCAAATCTGTATGGTCTGAGAAATCTGAAGGAATCATGATTTTCTTAGGCAGTCCCGGAGGTCTTCTCTCTTGCAATAGTAAAATAGAACAAGGTGCTTTTTTAGCAACTCCTTTAGCCAGAGATCCACTTCCTGCCAGTTCTTCTTTTCTCCCCATGATGATAAGATCTACATCTTTGATCTTTGCCCAGCGAAGAAATGTATCTAACGGGTGATCACCCTCTTCAGCAAAGACTTCAATGTCCATATTGGTAGGGAAATCAAATTCAGAAAGTTTGGCTTTGATCAGCGCCTCTATGGACTCATCTCCCGGAGCTAACAATTCGGGATGATTTTTAAGAATTTCATCCGGCACAGCCAAATCCTTTGCTACATGAACAAAGTAACATTTTTCTATCCCGAGGAAATCCAGGTACACAATCGTTTTCTTGATCAGGATATCATCCATCTCAGTCAAATCAAGACCAATCATGGCCTTATAAAAATGCTTCATAGCTCTTAAGTATAAATTCTCCTTAATTTAAAGCTTTGATCCAGTTTATCGAACAGTTTTTTTGTTTTTAGCTTGTGAATTCCTTTTCGAGGTAATTTAGCGGGATGAAATCGAGCCTGCCTACCGCCTTTAGGTAGGAATGATCCCGTACGTACGGGAACACACACTGGGATGATTATAACCATGAGAGATTCCCTGTCCGACGACAGGCGGGCATGTGGCCAAATGAAATCAAATTACAAACACATGAAAGTGATGCAAAAGTATTTTCTGGCAATCGTACCTGAGGGTGAGCTTCAGGAGCGTGTGCGCAAGTTAAAGCTGGATATCAAAGATCGCTACCAAGCTAAATATGCTCTAAAGTCACCTGCACATATTACCTTGAAAATGCCCTTTGTATATAATCAAGCGAAAGAAGAAAAGCTAATAGAGAAACTTGAGGGCTTCATTGGCGCTTACGAGCCCATGACTTTGACTATACAGGGAGTGAAGACATTTGGTGACCGGGTTATCTATCTAGGTGTAGAAGCGGGAGAAAACTTATATGTTTTTCAAAAGGAACTAAGAACTTTCTGTAAAAGAGAGCTGAATCTGGTTGAGGAGTTGAGTGACCGGAATTATCACCCCCATATGACCGTAGCATTCAAAGACATTAAAAAACCTCAGTTTCAAAATATTGTTCAATTTTCATCGGATTTAAATGTATATGGGGAAATGGAGATTTCTGAAATTTGGCTTTTAAAGAGATTAAATAGCCGATGGTTTTTGTACAAAGAAATAAAAGTGGGGGGAGGATTAAAGAGTGTCAGTTAAACACCGCAAATTCCTTCCCTTGGAATAGCCCAAGGGAAGGAATCGTATTAGTGAAATTACTTTACAGATAGCCAGTTAACTTTCTGCCAGTTCGGAATTCAAAGGGAGGATTTAAGAGTATCAAATCCTTGAAATAGGCCAATTGATGTAATAGAACCTAAAAAACATAGACATTACAGCGTTTTTGGTTTACTTCCTTCCAAGCTGAAATGACCTTGCCACATTAAATCCGAAATGAATATCCCCATCAAAGAAATTTCCCTGAGTGGAGGGGATGAAGCCGGCAGGAGTCATTTCGTTGGAATTGGTAAAATGCAGTTGGAATACATGGCCACCTGTTTCTATATCTACCCCTATCCCAAGGGAATTATGCCCTGGTAGCTCTTTTCCAAACCTATAGTAATATTCTCCTGTCAGACTGACTCTTCTTGAGAGTGCCAATCTGCTGCTTATCCCCAGTGCTGCCAGATTATTGGGGTCTGTTTGCGTGGAAACCAAGTTTCTGTGAACCAACGTGGGCATAAGTTGCAAAGAAAATAAGGGGCTGAACTTACGGGCTACTATAACTTGATGAACGTATCGGAGCCTTCGCTGGAAAGTCATGGGTAACTCAGGTCTTTTAAGGCTATAGAGAGAGAGATCACTTACCCAAGTAGCAGAGAGTGGCATTCCTTCGGTTTTTTGTTCTAAAATCCGACCTTTTACAAATCCGTCGTATACTTTGTTGACAGAATTTCTGCCAAATCCCACCGTAATCCGATCCGAAAAAGAGTACTCCAATCCCAGCCTTACATTTGAATCATCCAGACCAAACAGATTGTATCCTCCGGAATTTATTCTTCCAAATCGGTGAGAGATAATGACATCGAGGTTCCCCTTTCCCCTGGTTTCTACCGATTGACCGTTGATTATCCGAGTCCCCTTGAACGTACCCAAAACAGTTTCCGGCTCCACGCCGGATTGCGCTCTCAGTTGCTCCAGCATATCCTGACTTTGGGCAGAAAGGGTGATAAGTAAAACAAATAAAATGAGGTAGTGCTTTTTTAAATCCATTAGTTTTGGCTTTTAAATTCAAATTTTATACTTACCTCTACCTCTTCGGCTATATTTTGAAACATGAGCCGGGGGATTTCAATATCGTAATCTTCCAATACGACATTAAAGACTGCTTGCATCTCTATTTTTCCACTCTTCTCCGTGATGGTTCCTTGGATTTTCACCGGCTTGGTTACACCATGTATAGTAAGCTCCCCTTCAGCCACGGCATCGGATTGAGAACTTCCCCGTGTATATCCGGATATTTTTCCCCGAAAATAAGCTTCAGGGAATTTGTCGGATTCCAGGTAGTTTTCATTGAAATGTTCCTTCATTAGGGATTTTCTAAACTCAAATGCAGCGATGGGAATAAGAAAAACGGCTTCCCCACTTACCGGATCGAAAACCGCCGTGGCTTTTTTGTTCGTTGCAGTGATGTCTTCTATTAATGCACTGCTAAAAAAGCGGACGTAACCCGATTCTGAGCGCAGGGATTGACCATGAACCTGCATTGCCATGGAGAGAAGAAAGGATAAAAGGACTAATCTTTTCATAATTTAGTTGTCTTTTGCTCCACCACTTACCCAGCAAAAGATGAGTTCTTTTTGTTCGCTGCTGAGTGATCTGCCCGAACTGGATGGAGGCATAGTTCCCGATTGGGTATTGGAGCTGATTAGGGAGGCAAACTGTATGATGTTATCATCTACCGTAAAATCTACCCTACCTGTACCTGCCACATGGCAGCCGGATACTGCACAGCTTTGCTGAAGTATGGGAATGATATCGGCCGAAAGCGATGCACTACTGTCCTCACACCTATCTGTAGTGGGAGGAGGCAACTGATCTTCCGACTCGGAAGAGCAGGAGATGGAAATAAGGAGTAACGCTGCGAAACTCGCCAAAATGGCCCACTGGTGTTTTTGAATTGAAATGTTCGTTTGCATGGTAAGTAAGGTTTGGTTT
Source organism: Algoriphagus sp. Y33 (assembly GCF_014838715.1). Classification (NCBI taxonomy): domain Bacteria; kingdom Pseudomonadati; phylum Bacteroidota; class Cytophagia; order Cytophagales; family Cyclobacteriaceae; genus Algoriphagus; species Algoriphagus sp. Y33. The sequence continues at coordinate 5,456,662 of NZ_CP061947.1, forward strand.
TTTATTAGACAACTAGATTTCTGCCACTCCCTGAAATGGAGAGCGCAACTTGATTAAGATTATTTCTGATTATTACCTTTTTGGCAGGTTTGGGTAAAATTTAAGTCCTACAAATAAACCGGTGCTTTTCAGGGAAATGTCTCCTTCTCCCACACCGGTGATGGGTACTTTGAAGTAGGGTTCCACCTGTACGCTTAATTTATTTCCTAATTTTCTTTCGTATCCCACACTGAAATTGACTACACCAAAGAAATGGTTATTGGCTCCCTTGAAATCTAATTCATGGGAATAGGGGTAGCCAGTTTGGATATTCCTGTATTCCAGTTTATAATGTTCCCTGAGCATCAAATAGGAAGAAAGTCCTGCGCTGGCAAAAAACCGCTGAAGCTTGCCTTCAATTGGATAAAATCTCACGTTGAGAGGAATATCCAAAATGTCACATTCGCCTAGCACTCTGTCAGGCTGATCACCGTAGCCAAGTTGATACCCATCATCAGCACTGTAGGGTTTAAAGGAATAGAAGACTCCGCTGGCAATACTGATTTGAGGTCGCAGAAAGTACTCAGCACCTATTCCTACGGCTTGACCTGCCTTCCCTACTTGGTTCAGTTTGATCCCGCTCAGATCCGGAGCAGCCTGAAGAGAGACGTTGAATTTACCCGCAAATTGCTTGTTCCTTTTTTCCTTTACCTCTTCATGGTTTGTGTGTGTCTCTTCGATTTCGCTAATTTGGGAAGCATTTTTTTTGAGAGGAAAGGCTCCTAAGTCCACTAGAGGTATTTGATTGATCTCCCATATTATTAGTGGATTGTTTTCCGGGTTTTTGAAACTTGAAATTACCGGAATGGTGGATGTCCTACCCCGTGTCCATAGTTGGCCTTTCTTGCCTGCTTGGATGACCTTTACTGAATTTTTTGAATTCTGAATTTGGGTGTTTACCGAAGAATTCCCGACTGACCCCATAGACAACTTATTGTTGATGTCGGGTATTATGGGGTTTTCCCCTACTTGGGCTGAATGATCCATTACTTGGGTTTTCTCAGACCTTTCAGAATCCCCTGAATTCAGGATGGACAGTTTATTTTGTGTTTCATAGGCAATCCTATTTTGGTCTGCATCTAGATCTTCCTGATGAGAGTTCCAGATTGACAGCGAAATCATTGAACTTAGTAATATTGCTCCAGCCCAGCCCAATCCTTTACTTCCAAGCCAAGAAGCTGGGGGAGTGGAAATTTGATCAAGACGGGCTTGCATGTCTTCCCAATCCTCCTCAGAGAAAGGAATCTCGGCAGAGTCAGATATTTTCCTCAGAATGTCATCCAGCTCCTTATCACTCCTATCGTAGGATTTCTTTCTCATGGTTCCTGGGTTTTAACAGCTCTCTTAATTTTTCTCTTGCACGGGAAAGATTGGATTTGGAGGTTCCAATACTGATATCCATCATCCCTGCTATTTCTTCGTGGGTATATCCATCCAGAATGTAGAGATTGAATACCGTACGATATGCTGTGGGTAATCTCTGGATCAACCGGGCCAGTTCATCGTACTGCATGTCATCCAAAGCGCTTGGCTGGGAATCTTTTGATTCGGGAATAAATTCGAAACCTGTTTCATGGACTTGCTGTTGGTGCTTTTTATAATAATTGATACAGAGATTCACCAATACTTTTCTAAACCATGGTTTGAATGGTTTATCGGGATTGTATTTTTTAGGGTCGGCAAACAGCACCATGAATCCATCATGCAGGATTCCTTTGCTCCTTCACGGCTAGAAGTATACCTAAGGCATATACTCATCCCATAACTGTAATAGAGTCTATACAGTACCTCTTGGTCTTTACGGTTTTTATTTACCAGACCTTGCCAGATTTTTTTGTCCAGAATTTCAGATTTCACATTGCCAAGCTTGCTCTAGCCCATACAAGAGGATTTATAAATTGGTTGCGTGGGTAATTAAAAATAAGTAAAGTCTTTTTCTTTAAATGTTTTCTAAGGTTCTCGATTGGTGAGTTTGCCGAATTGCTGTGCTTTGTGGTTTTAGGGACTTCTCAAAAAAATAGCCGGGATTTCCCGGCTATTCAGATTATAGGTTAGAATTATTGTTTAATACCCGGGATTTTGATCGGCATTTGTTAGTGCAGAATTGTTATCCAGTTCTACGGTTGGGAGAGGAAGTAGGTCATTTCTGGATTGGTAGCCTGCAATAGGTTCACTCTCCAAAAAGCCCAATCGTCTCCATCTTCGTATATCACGGTTTCTAACTTGCTCACCAGGCATTTCTACTCTTCGCTCATGCTGAATTGCTATGCGGGTTTGTTCTTTTGTTCCTGTTGGAAACTGTGCTGTTGGATATTCAGGCATTTTTACATCCGCCCTGTTTCTGGTCATATTGAGGTAAGGCAAGGCTGCTGAGGGGCCTGTGAGCTCATTTTCCACCTCTGCCATCATCAGCAATACATCTGCGTACCTGATCACTCGGAAATTGATGCCCGACTGGGTATTTTCATTATCTCTCTTGTAGATCGTCTGATATTTTCTCCAGCTTGGCTTATTAAAATCACCTTGTACCGTAGTTTCGTCCAGTACACTTGCTCCGGCATTGAACGTATCGCCCAGGCGATAGAAGTTATAACTCATTCTTGGGTCTTCTTTTGGAGCTCCATTGGACGGTTTTTCGAATTCAGCCACCAATCCCGTGTTTGGTATCAAGTTTCTCCACGCATTTGGGCCATATTCCTGTCCTCTGAATGTCACTTCAGCTATACCTGTGCCATCAGCATTCCATCCGCCTTCATTTCCAAAGGATTCCGTAAACTGGACTTCCCAGATAGACTCAGAGTTATTTTCATTTTCCTCCTCGAAATTATCCAGATACCGGTCAGTCAACGAATATTGATTTGAGTTGATAATCTCCGTGAGGAAAGGTTTTGCCCCTGCGAAATCACCCTGAAACAAGAGAAGCTTTGCAGCAACTGCCTGGGCTGCGCCTTTACTTGCCCTTCCCACATCGGTTCCAGAATAGGTAGAACTCAAAGGAAGCCTTGAGATTGCCTCATTGAGATCGCTCAGAGATTGCGCAAATGACTGCTCCTGAGTAGATCTTGGCAGCCCCTCAGGGGTGCTGGCAGTAGATAGCATCAATGGAACGCCTCCCCATAAAGTGGATAGCTCATAGAATGCTAAACCCCTTAAGAAATAGGCTTCTCCTACGATTCTAGAACGGAGTGCATCGGTAATGTTATCCGTTGCATTATCTGCGTTTTCCAGAACGAGGTTGGCACGGTGGATCAATCGATACCATCCTCTCCAATTAGCCTCTATTAGAGGATTAGAGCCATCAAAGCCGTGATTTAGCATTTGCGCTCTAGGCGCCTCAAGTTGTGCGCCTCCACTTTCTACATCGTCTGATAGCAGATCGTGAAGGAAGAAATACTCTCTATTGTATAAATTATTTCCCTGAAGCGTGGCATAAACAGCATTGACTGCTGCTACAAGTTGAGGACCGGTACGGTAGAATGTCTCAGTTCCCAATTGGTTGGGATTAACCGGATTCAATACCTCCTCATCACAGGCGATCATACCAACAGACATGATAATTGCCAAAAGTGTGGATCTTGTTTTCATGATTTTTCCTTTTATAAATTAAAATGCAAGTTGAATTCCTCCCATGATTGTACGTGCTGCCGGAAACTGCCCATAATCAATCCCGGAACCAAGGGATGAATTGATGCCTGTTCTTACTCCTATTTCCGGATCATATCCGGAATACCCTGTGAATGTCAGCAGGTTTTGGGCAGATACATATACCCTAAGTTTGGAAATAGTCCCTTTGCTCCAAGTCTCTAAAACAGTGTTAGGGATACTATAGCCCAAGGAGATGTTTTTCAAACGGAGATAAGAGCCATCTTCTACGAATCTGGAACTTGCCCTGGCGTTTCTATTAGGGTCACCTGAAATTGCACGCGGTACGTCAGTGTTGGTATTGCTAGGCGTCCAGCGGTCAAGAACCACATCACTCGCGCCAAACAGACGAGTCATACCTTCGGTATGGTAACGAAGATTGTTGAATATTTCATTACCTGATACACCTTGCCAGAACATAGTAAAGTCAAATCCTTTGTAGGAGGCATTAACATTTAAACCATAGGTAAAGTCAGGCAGATAGTGGCCTAAGTTTACTCTATCGTTAGCATCGATGATCCCATCGCCATTAATATCTCTAAATCGGATATCACCTGCGGCTGTATGTATAGTAGGGTCATAGTCACTTAGATCGTCCGGTAGGTTTTGCCTTGGGGCGGATTGAGCCTCTTCATTATTCTGAAATATGCCGTCCACTTCCCATCCATAGAAATATGCAATAGGCTGACCTTCTTCGGTAAGAGTCATGGCATCTCCTTGGAAATCTGGTCCAAATATAGTGCTCCCTGTCCCTAGAGAAGTCAATTCATTGGTTACAAATCCCATATTACCGTTGATCCCCATTTGAAAATCGCCTTTACGTAGATCGTATCCGGCTGTTATTTCAAAACCGGAATTCTTTACAGTTCCTACATTGGCTACCGGTGCTCCATCATATCCTAAGGAAGGCGGAATAGGTACTCCGAGAAGCATGCCTTCTGTGGTATTCTCATAAATTTCTAAGGACAGATTGAACTGGTCATTGAATAAACCTAAATCTAAACCCAGATTTTTCATGATCGTGGTTTCCCATTTCAATTCTGCGTTGGCAAGGGCTGTAATAGTACTACCGGTAAGTAGATTGTCGTCAAAATTGTAAAACAAATTGGAGTTGATGGTGGCCTGATAGGCATAGTCTCCTATTCTGTCATTTCCGGTCTCCCCGTAACTTGCCCGTAACTTCAAATCACTCACAGCCGTCAGGCTTTTCATAAATCCCTCTTCGCTAATTCTCCAGCCTAAGGATACGGAGGGGAAAGTACCCCACTTATTGTCAGGGCCAAACCTTGAGCCACCATCTCTCCTGATACTTGCACTTACCAGGTATTTCTGCGCATAGTCATAATTAACCCGTCCTACATAGGATATCAGCGAGTATTCTGTACGGGAACTTGTGGTCGTCTGGTTTTCTACTCCTTGAAGTTCTCTTACATCATTGGTCAGCGAGTTTTGTCCTTGTCCATTTAAGCTAGTAGATATGGAAGTTTGTCTCTCAATTACTCCCAATAGATCAATGTGGTGTTTGCCAAAATCTTTCTCATAGGTCAGCTGATTGCTGAAAAGTGGAGATACAAAATTTGTTTTAGTCTTGGAGATTGTAGCAAAAGGGGAAACACTAAAGTCTCCTGCATTGAAACTAGGGCTGTATTGGAGATTATCCCCCATTCCCACATCCAAACCTACCAGAAATTTATAGTCTAGTCCTTTTAGGATATTTACGCTGACATAAGCCGAGCCTAAGATTTTGTATTCCTGACTGTTGTTTTCCCTCAGTTCGGCATTAAGTACCGGGTTCTCTGGATCAGAACCATCCACTCTATCGGAAGCTCTGAACCCACCCAGCCTTGAAGCATCCCGGACAGGAATGTAAGGGACGGCTTTTACTATATGCTCCAATTGACTCCTGCCCCCGGAAAAAGGCTCAATATTTCTATTGGAATAGGCAATAGTCAGTGTCTGACCTATTTTCACTCTGTTGTTGACTTTGTATTCAGTATTCGAGCGCATAGATACCCGCTCGAAATCTGTCCCTCTCATGATACCTTCCTGGGCGAAATAGCCCAGAGAGAAATTGTAGAGGACATTGTCAGTACCACCTGATATTCCTAGGTTGTAGTCCTGGATAGGGGAGGTACGGAACATCTCATCCTGGTAGTCAATATCATTATTGGCAAATTCTCCCAGATTGTCAAACCGTGCTGGAGCTTCATCACCTGCATTGGCCAATAACTCTCTACCGAATGCTATGTATTGATCTCTATTAAGAATGTCAAGGGTTTTCCAGGCTTGCTGAGATCCATAATAGGCATCCATGGTCACTAGCGGCTTTCCTTTTTTACCTTTTTTGGTTGTCACCAAGATCACACCGTTTGCTCCCCTAGAGCCATAGATGGCAGCTGTGGAGGCATCCTTGAGAACCTCTATGGACTCTATGTCTGCAGGGTTGATTTCATTTAATCCTCCTGCTGGCATCCCGTCAATAACATACAAAGGATCATTGTTTCCGACAGTACCTATACCCCGAATCCTAACGATAGGATTGGTGCCTGGCGAGCCAGAGTTGGTGACGTTCACTCCGGCAGCACGGCCTTGAAGGGCCGATGCCAAACTTGGAACAGGCAAAGCCCGAATTTCGTCAGAGCCTACAGAGGAAATGGCTCCGGTTACTTTGGCTCGTTCTTGGGTGCCGTAGCCGACTACTACTACTTCCGAAAGGGAAGAAAGATCCTCTTCCAGCACTACACTCAATTCGCTGGAATTTCCTACACGCACCTCTTTGGAGCTGTAGCCAATAAACGAGAATACTAGGATGGATTCGTCCGAGGGGACAGATAAGCTAAAGTTGCCCTCAATATCTGAGGCTGTACCGGTGGTGGTGCCCTTAATCAGTACATTCACACCAGGCATGGTTTCGCCGGTGGATGATTTGATCACGCCCCTGACATTTCTTCCTTGGGCGAGAATACTTCCTGTTGCGAAAATCAACAGGACAAGTGTGAGCAAAAAGCCATGAAAAAGGTTCCATGGAGGTAATGCCCGGGATTTTTGGTAAATCGGTTTACACATAAGTTAAGAAAATTTTTAACAGGTTCGTTTAACCTGTTAGGTTTGAGATGGGTAAATTGTAAAATCCTTATTTACAGGATTTGACTATGAATGTAAGGATAAAAGTTTACCGCCAATAATATTCTGGATAAATATTAATTTCCGATATAATATGCCTGTAAATTAGCTATTTCCGCTATTTCATTATTTATTAACTAAGAATCTGATTTTGATAAAAAAAATAATAAATCAGTCCTTATTTAAAAAAATAATCTTGGAATGGGAAGGGGATATTGATAATATTCTTGCTAAGACGGGTGCTTTGTTATTTATTTAAAGTTCCCGTTTCCTGATTCTTCCCAAGAACTATGCTTTTGGGAGAATTTGCTTTAAAAAAAAATTGGACTACATTCTTTTGATCAGGGAAGTATTCAATCAGCAGCGAGTTTTTGACTTTGACAGAAGCAGGTTCTTTTATTCTTTCCGATTCTAGGTAGAACCATCCTGCATCTTCTTCTACTTCATATCCTATAAAATTTAGAGTGATCGCTTTGTCCTCTATCCAAATCAGATTCTGTGCTAGCAGGTAAGACTCAATTTGTTTGTTGAGCTTATCCTTGTTGGCAGGATTCAGAAAATCAATGTGTTCATCATGATAGCCGCTCAAGGCAATTTCCAGATCATCCCAGAATATTTTCTGGGAAATCTCCAGCTGCTCCGTACGGGCATTCCATTTTATCTCTGTCAAACTGAGGTGAAAAGGGTGCATGGCTACCAGCCATCCCAAGCTGATCATGGATATGTAAAAGTGTTGCATTTGGTGTTCTGTAGTCTGTCTTTTCTGCTAATTATGCCGTATAATTGCGCAATTTACTTCTTTAGAGGTATTTCACCCTTTCTATGAATTCATTTCAATTATATTTTCGTCTTGGTCTTCAGCATATCTTGGATATCCATGGCTACGACCACATTCTATTTGTGCTGGCTCTCTGCGCTGTCTTTATTCCCAGAGACTGGCGCAAAGTTGTGATTTTAGTGACCGCTTTTACCATTGGACATTCTATTACCTTGGCTCTGGCTACCTTCAGGTTGATCAATGTGAACTCCGATCTGATCGAGTTTCTGATACCGGTTACAATAGCGATCACCGCGTTCATCACAATTCTCCGACCAAAACCTTCCTCCGGCAAAGGGATTTCCCTAAATTATATCTTCGCTTTGTTCTTTGGACTTATTCACGGGCTGGGATTTTCTACCTATCTCCGAAGTCTTCTGGGAAAAGAAGCGAGTATTTGGCAGCCACTGCTTGCATTCAACCTGGGATTGGAATTGGGCCAACTGATTATAGTCGCAGCATTTCTACTTATCACCTCCATTTTAGTTGGAATTATAGGAGTTAGTAGAAAGGAGTGGACATTGATAGTTGCGTCCATGGTTTTTGGCATTGCATTGATGTTGATGTTGGAAACAAAATTTTGGTAATAGAGAACCCAAAGCCTAGGCATATATATTAGCGTATTTTGACCAATTTAGTAACTATGAGAAAACTAATTGCACTTACTGCACTGGCAATCACGGGGATTTTCCCTGCTTTTGCGCAGCATTCGGAGCAGAATCACGCAGAGCGTTTTGAACAGCTCGGCACCATGCTTCGCTCTCCCAATGTTTACCGGACTGCATCCGGTGCGCCGGGTCATATGTATTGGCAGCAGCAGGCCAACTATGTGATCAACGTGGAACTGGATGATGCCAATCAATCCGTCAAAGGATCGGAAAAAGTAACTTATATCAATAATTCTCCCGATCAGCTGACCTACCTATGGGTGCAGCTGGAAGAAAATCAACGAGGACTGGATTCTGATTCTCCAAAAGCAGCTGAAAGCTCCATCCATCCTAAGATGACCCTTCGGAATCTTGAAGGACTTATCTGGGCAAATGAGGATTTTGGATACAAAGTATTGGAAGTAAAGGATGCCAAAGGGAATCCTCTTCCCGTGACAGTGAACAAAACCATGATGCGGATTGATCTGCCTACTCCCCTGAAAGCGGGTGGAAGCTTCACCTTCGGGGTAGAATGGACATTTAACATCACGAATAGAGTAGGGTACATTGGCGGACGCCCGGGGTATGAGTATTTCGAAAGTGACGGCAACTATTTATATACGATGGCTGAGTGGTTTCCAAGAATGGCTGTCTATTCTGATTTTGAAGGATGGCAAAACAAGCAATTCATGGGTTCTGGGGAGTTTGCACTGGTTTTTGGAAATTACGAAGTGAATATCACTGTGCCGTCTGACCATATGGTCGGAGCTACAGGCGTATTGCAAAATGCAAGTCAGGTGTTGTCGTCTACCGAACTGGATAGATGGAACAAAGCCAAGAAAACTTACGATGCACCCGTAGTCATACGTACACAGGATGAAGCTATTGAGCTGGAAAAAGGGAAAGCTACATCGAAAAAAACGTGGAAGTTTAAGGCAGAGAATGTCCGTGATTTTGCATGGACTTCTTCCCGTAAATTTATCTGGGATGCAATGGCCGTGAAGCAGGGAGGAAAAGATGTGATGGCGATGTCTTATTATGCCAAGGAAGCCAATCCGCTATACGGCCAATACTCTACCCGTGTAGTCGCCCATACGATCAAATCCTATTCATCCCATACCTTTGATTATCCTTATCCAACGGCGATCTCTGTAGAAGCCGCCAATGGTATGGAGTATCCGATGATCTGCTTTAACTACGGACGTCCTGATCCGGATGGAACGTATTCTGAGGCTGTCAAAAACGGAATGATCGGTGTGATTATTCACGAAGTGGGACACAACTTTTTTCCTATGATCGTAAACTCTGACGAACGCCAGTGGACTTGGATGGATGAGGGGCTGAATACGTTTATGCAGTTTATGGCCGAGCAAGAATGGGACCGTAATTTCCCTTCCCGACGCGGGCCGGCACATAAGATCGTCCCTTATATGAGAAGTGCCAAGAACACCCTTGAGCCTATCATGACCAACTCTGAGAACATCATACAGTTTGGTCCAAATGCGTATGCCAAACCGGCCACAGCCTTGAATATCCTCCGGGAGACGGTAATGGGACGTGAGCTGTTTGACTATGCCTTCAAAGAGTACGCCCGCAGATGGATGTTTAAGCATCCGACTCCTGAGGATTTATTCCGTACGATGGAAGACGCTTCTGCCGTGGATTTGGATTGGTTTTGGAGAGGATGGTTTTATGGCACAGAGCCGGTGGATATCGCAATTGAAAATGTAGCACTCTATAAGATGGATAACCGTACTCCTGCAGAGAAGAAAGCCGGGATGAAGGCTGAAGCTGACCGGGAGGAGGATTATGTTTCTAAAGAGTTCAATAGAACTGACGTGAAAGAAACGGTAATCGAGACAGATCCTGAAACACACGATTTCTACACTTCTTATAATCCTTTCACGGTAACTCCGGAAGATGAGGAAAGCTATAAGCGATTTATGGCCAGTCTATCTCCGAAAGAAAAAGAACTGATGGAAAGTGATTTGAATTTCTATGAGATTACCTTCAGAAATGTAGGTGGATTGGTAATGCCGATTATTGTCGAATTCCAGTATGCAGACGGTACTTCAGAGATAGACAGAATCCCTGTGGAAATCTGGAGAAAAAATGAAACTGAAGTTACCAAGGTGTTTGTAAAAGAGAAGGAAGTCACTCAAATTATCCTTGATCCTAAACGTGAAACTGCCGATATTGATGAGTCCAGTAATTATTGGCCAAGACAATATCAGCCAAGCCGGTTTGAATTGTTTAAAGGATCGGGTGCCGCAAGGGGAGCATCTACAGGAAGTAATCCAATGAAAGAAGCAAAAAGGAACCAATAGTAAAAAAAGCCGGCGAGAGTCGGCTTTTCTTGTTAATTAACCACAGCGTTTTACGCAGAGGCCGCAACTATTTTTGCTGTGTCCAAGTCCGGACTTAGCGGGTTAGAATTAATAGTTAGATGTGAGGGATGAAAGCCCAAAATATCTCAATCCTGCTTAAAAGGCTGGGCTTCGATGAAAATAGTTAAACAAAAACTTTGAAAGAGCGAGATAGAATTAACCATTCCTTTTCTAATCCACGAATGGTTTTTATCTTTGTCCCCTAAGCAGTACTTTAGTAGATGGGATATACACTATTCCAAACAATTAAACCTAAAACAAACCTAAAATGAAAGTAAAAAACCTGATTTCCCTTGGTGCCATAGCCTTGTGTTTTTTAATGAGTTTAAATCTCCAGGCTCAAAAAAGAGATTTTTACGAACTGAGAACTTATCATATAGAGAGTGCTGAACAGGAAGCTATGCTGGATGATTATCTTGCGAACGCATTTATTCCGGCAGTCCATAAGCATGGTATTGCCAAAGTTGGCGTGTTCAAACCGATAGCTTCCCAGCCAAATGCCGGAAAGGAAGTTTATCTCTTTGTGCCTTTTAAGTCGCTGGATGAATATGTAGCCTTAGAAGGAAAATTGGCAAAAGACCAGGCCTACCAGACTGCCGGTAGCGCATATATCAATGCAGCACATGATAAGCCTCCTTATAAAAGAATAGAAACTTCCCTGCTTCAGGCAATGACAGGTCAGCCTAAATTTACAGAGTCGGAACTGACAAATGCAAAGAAGGACAGGGTCTATGAAATGAGAAGCTATGAAGCAGCGACTGAGCGACTGTATAAGCAAAAAGTGAAGATGTTCAACGAGGGAGAAATGGATATTTTCAGCAAATTAAATTGCAGCCCAATCTTCTATGCCGAGACAATTGCCGGAGCAAATATGCCTAATCTGGTGTATATGACTACCCATGAAAATATGGATATCAGAAATGAACACTGGAAGCAATTCGGTGCGGATCCGGACTGGGCAGGAATGAAAGACCTTCCGGAATATGCCAATACAGTATCACGAAACGATACAAAATTGCTCTACCCGGCAGAATATTCAGATTTGTAGAAAATTGAAAAAGCCGGCGAGCGTCGGTTTTTTTATCTTTCTAACCGCAGTTGAACACAGAGTTTTTCGCAGAGGGCTCAGTTTTTTGTTGTCCTGCTTCTCGAGAAGCAGGACTTAGAAGCTAAACTCTTTGCAGACCTTCCAGGTTTTCAAAGCCTGGAAGGTCTTTGCTCATCCATTCACTTCTCTAACAATCCCCTCAAAAATTTTCACACCGGTGGCGATCAGCTCATCGGGGAAATCATAACCGGGTTCATGAAGCTGGGGGCTGTTTTCACCTGCCCCTAATCCGAAAAGATAGGAGGGGCAGCTTTGGCTAAACAGGCCAAAATCCTCAGACCAGCGGAAGGGCTCTTTTTTCTCTAATATATCCAGTCCTAAATCCTTCATTACGTTCTCTGCTAGTTCTGCTGCCTTTGGATCGTTTTCGGATACGGCGAATTGCTCCAGGAAGTTAAATTCACACCCAAGCTTCTCTTTTGCAGCCACTGTTTGCGTTTCATGCATGATCATATCGATCAATCTCTCAAGATCTGTTTGGTCAAAGGCGCGAATGGTTAAGCTCAATGACCCTTTTCCGGCACTGGTTCCAAAAGCCAAACTGCCGATTTCAGCATGAATAACGGTGACCAGAGCAAACGTTTCGAGGTTTTCAGGCAGCTTTGGAAGCGTCTGAAGAAGCTGTGCTATTGCCTTTGCCGGATTAATTCCATCATCGGGGTGAGCCGCATGGGAAGTTTTTCCTGTCAGTGAAATCGTCAATCCTGTACTTCCTGCCGCAAATGTGCCTTTTCTGATCACCACCTGATGGAGAGGGAAGCCGGGAAGGTTATGGAGTGCAAAGGCGTGATCGGGTTTGATTTCCGGGAATTTCGGATCATCCAAAATCCATCTTGCCCCTTCTCCCGTTTCCTCAGCGGGTTGAAAAAGTAAAATCACTTCCCCCTTCATCGGTCTTTCTGAGGCTAATTTTTCTCCTAATCCGCAGATGATTGCCATATGTCCATCATGGCCACAGAGATGTGCTTTGCCGTCTGTTTTGCTTTTATAGACGGCATCCCCTGTTTCTTGAATGGGAAGCGCATCCAGTTCAGCACGAAACAGGCTTCTTGTTCCCGGTTTTTTTCCCTTGAAAATAAATGCAAGCCCGTTTCCGCCTAACTTTTCTACAATCTGATCCGGTTGGAGTTCGGTGAAAAATGCTAAAATCTTCTCCGCCGTGGCATCTTCTTCCCCTGCTATTTCTGGATTTTGATGTAAAGTCTGACGGAGTTTCTTAAGTTTTGAAATAGACATTTTTATCGGATATTTTTTGGAAGGTAAGTTTCTATCGCTCAGTTGGAATCATTTTTGATGAAAAATTTGAAGCTTCGATCAGGAACTTTTCAGGATCCCGGGCTATTTTAGAATATCATTTCAACCCTTCAAATCTAACTTTTATGAGCGACGTACAAATACAAAACTACAACGAGCAAATCCAAGCTCTGGAAGCACAAATCACCGGCGACATGTTCGCGGACATGGAGATTCGTGACAAAATCCACAATCTCAAAATGGAGCGTGACGGTGTGAAGCCTACAGATTCCAGCATAGACTGTATAGGCTGCGGAAGTTAATCACCTAACGTTGGCTAGATACTTTATTATTTATAAACCCTTTGGGGTTTTATGTCAATTTTCCGGAGAGGGGCAGACGCTTGCCTCTCTCTTTGATTTTCCGAAGGAGGTATATCCTGTCGGTAGATTGGACAAGGACTCTGAAGGACTCCTGATTATTACTGACGACAAATCATTAAATCACCATCTTCTGAATCCCCGCTTTGGCCATCAACGTACCTACTATGCGCAGGTGGAGGGAACTCCAGAACAGGCCTCTTTGAAGGAACTGATGCAGGGTGTAGTCATTAATGTGGAAGGGAGGGACTACAAGACCAAGCCGGCCATAGCCAAAGCTTTGGATCCGGTTCCATCGCTTCCCGATCGGGATCCTCCGATTCGCTACCGGGCTTCAATTCCTGATACGTGGATTTCCCTGACGTTGATAGAGGGTAAAAACCGTCAAGTACGCAAGATGACTGCGGCGATAGGATATCCCACACTAAGACTTGTGCGTTGGTCAATGGAGAAATTGACGATAGAAGGGTTTAAAGTGGGCGAAGTGCAGGAGATCGATGAAGCAGCGATTTACCATAAGCTGGGGTTGACGGGATTTAAGAAGACGAATGGTACGAGGAGATCCGGAAGGTGACTTTTCTTGCGGCGGCGCAGCGGCGTGATGTTAGATTGGCGAAAAATCCCAAGAATTCTTTTAAATCCTTAGATTTTGGGAGACGTTGTAGATTGAAAATCGTAAGGCTCAGTTTTTGTCTTCCACTACTTCGAGCGTTTTGCTTAATTTCACCGGCAAAACCTTCGAGGTTTCCAAAACCTCAAAGGTTATCCAACGCTGCGCCGCTGCGAGAATCCACTTTCTTAAAATATCATAAATTCCCTTTCTTGGCTATGCATTACCACTTCTAAGATTTAAGATTGTCCTTTGGGACAAAAACCTCTATTTTAGTCTCCCTTTAATAGCACCAAAAGATTCAGATTCCATGCACCAGGAAAAAATAGCAGACGTAATTCAGGAAGTTAAGAAAATAGTAGTAGGTCAAGAAAGAATGGTCAACAGGCTTTTGATCGGACTTTTTACCAACGGTCACATTCTACTGGAAGGTGTGCCGGGCTTGGCGAAAACCCTGACAGTAAATACCCTGGCCAAAGTGCTTCACCTTGATTTCAATAGAATTCAGTTTACACCGGATCTACTCCCGGCAGATTTGATCGGTACGATGATCTACAATCAGCAGGCGGCGAATTTTGAAGTGAAGAAAGGACCGATCTTCTCCAATGTGATATTGGCAGATGAGGTTAACCGCTCACCGGCGAAGGTTCAATCAGCGCTTCTGGAGGCAATGCAGGAAAAGCAGGTGACCATCGGTGATACTACCTACAAGCTTGACAGACCTTTTTTGGTACTTGCCACCCAAAATCCGGTGGATCAAGAAGGCACCTATCCACTTCCGGAGGCGCAAGTGGATAGATTTATGATGAAAGTCCATATCGACTATCCAAGTAAAGCTGACGAAATGGAAGTGATGCGTAGGATGGCAAACATGTCATTTAGCTCGGAAGTCAATGCGATACTTTCCAAAGAGGAGATTTTTGATATTCGCAATCAGATCAATGCCGTGAAGATGGCTGAACCCTTGGAGCATTATATTATAGAGTTGGTGTTTGCGACAAGATTTCCTGACCAATATGGGCTTAAAGAAGAAGCTAAATACATTCAGTTTGGTGTTTCTCCACGTGCGAGTATCAATTTGAATTTGGCTTCCAAGGCAGTTGCTTTCATGGATGGACGGGATTATGTATTGCCCGAAGACATCAAAGAAATAGCAGAAGATGTACTGAACCACAGGATTATTCTCAATTATGAGGCTGAGGCAGACGGTATTAATACTCGGGATTTGGTGAGAATCCTAATGGAGAAAGTTCCGATTAACAAATCCGTAACATTGAAATAACAGCTATATCATCAAAAAAAGGCTTTTCGAAAGAGAAGCCTTTTTTTATGCCCTTTTTGTTATTCCAATATTAAATTCTGCACTCTTTATTAAAAAAAGGATAATTCGGATAATTCTTTTGAGGCTAAAAATTGAGACAGATTTGCAATGTCAAATAAGGCAAACCATAATTAATTTATATCCAATGAAAAAATTCAATTCCCTATTAACCATGTTTGCTGCCGTAGTGATTGGATTCACTAGCTGTGTGGACGGCAATGACAACCCTACCCCTCCCGTAGTCCCGGGTGAGGATGATGTACTACGAGTAGAATCCAATATAACTAGCAACACTACTTGGGAGACAGGCAAAACGTATGTCCTTGGTGGTAGAATTGCTGTCACTTCCGGAAATACACTTACTATTCAGCCGGGTGTAATTGTAAAAGGTGAAGTTGGGTCCGGATCTAACGCTACTGCTTTGATCATCGCCAGAGGTGCCAAGATCGATGCGCAGGGAACTGCCACTTCTCCGATTATCTTCACCACTGTTGCCGATGAAATTGCTCCAGGTCAAATCGCTTCTCCAAACCTAGAACCGGATCTTTCAGGACTATGGGGAGGATTAATAGTTCTCGGAAATGCTAAGGCTTCTCTCGCAGGAGATGTAACGGAGACTCAGATTGAAGGTATCCCTCCATCCGATACAAACGGACTTTACGGCGGCTCTGATGATGCTGACAATTCCGGCGTCCTTAAGTATATCTCTATCCGTCATGGCGGTGCCAATATCGGCGAAGGTAACGAAATCAACGGCCTTACATTAGGTGGCGTAGGCTCAGGCACGGTAATCGAAAACGTAGAAGTGATCGCTAATCAAGATGACGGAATCGAATGGTTCGGTGGTGCTGTAAGCGTGAAAAATGCACTTGTTTGGAATGCCGGTGATGACGGTTTGGATACTGATCAGGCTTGGTCAGGTACTATGGACAACTTCATTGTGCTTTGTGGTAGCGAAACTGATCACGCACTTGAGATCGACGGTCCAGAAGGGTCTTTCAATGCTGCTCATACTTTGAAAAATGGAACCGTTAAAGGCAATAATGTTGCTGAGCTAGGTGACTTCAGAGATGGAGCAAGAGGTACTTTTGAAAACATTTACTTCTTCAATTTTGCCAATCCTGCGGATACTGACGGTCGTGGAGATTTTTCTCTAAGCGGAGACAAAACATTGGCAACTTTCGCTGATGGCTCTTTGAAATTTGCAAACCTTGAGATCACGCTTGCTGAAGGCGTAGAACTTTCTGCGGTGTTCAAAAATGGAACTGCTGCTCATGCCACAAGCGTAGCGGCCGGTGAAAACACAGTAGGTGCGGACAAGACTGCTTTTGCCAGCACTTGGTCTTGGGCAGCTGCTGCAGGAGCCATTTCTGATCTATAATAATCAAACACTTTTAAACGAAGGAAGGAAGGACTTGCAAGGTTACTTTCTTCCTTCTTTTTAAGTATCCAAATTAATTGCTGTATGAAAAAACTATCTACCTATCCACTTATGAAGGGATTTCTGGTCTTAATTCTGCTGGTACTATCTCAAGTATTTGCGGGATTTGTTTTTGCCCAAAACGGTACTATTCGAGGTACTATTTATGAAGAGAGTACAGGAGAGCCCTTATATGGTGTCTCTGTATTAGTAAAGGAAACGTCCACGGGGGCCGTCACTGACTTCGATGGAAAGTTTGAGATAAAAGTGACTCCCGGTAGTTATACACTTCAGGTGTCTTACATTTCATACGCTTCTATCAACCTTACCGAAGTAGTGGTAAAAGCGGGAGAAGTGAATGTAATCGGCGATCTATTGATGGCTGACGAAGCTTCGGATCTTGAGGCAGTGACCGTATCAGCTGCGGCAATCAGAACAACAGAATCAGCGTTGCTATCTGTGAAAAGAAATGCAGCTAACCTGATCGACGGTATTTCTGCAAGTACTTTTCGCCAAGTTGGAGACGGAGATGCTGCTTCTGCTGTAAAAAGGGTTACCGGTGTATCCATCGAAGGTGGTAAATATATTTTTGTAAGAGGGCTTGGTGACAGATACACTAAAACTGTTTTGAATGGCGTGGATATTCCGGGTCTTGATCCTGACAGAAATACAATCCAAATGGATATATTTCCTACCAATGTGATTGATAATATTATCGTCTCTAAATCTTTCACAGCCGATCTTCCCGCAGATTTTACGGGCGGCGTGGTAGATATTGAGACAAAAGATTTTCCTGAAGAAAAATCAATGCGCTTGAGCCTAAGTGGAGGAATCAATCCATCGATGCACTTCAATTCAAACTACCTGAAATATGATGGTGGTAATACTGATTTTTTGGGTTTCGACGACGGAACCAGAGCTATTCCTACAGATGGAAGAACTGACATTCCCCAGTATGGCGATGCCGTGGGCAATCCCAACAGTCCGAGAGGATTGGCTTACCAAGAGATTCTGGGAAATTTCAACAAAACACTGGGGGGCTACAGGACCAACAGTCTTATGGATGTCGGTGTAAGTTTCTCTTTGGGAAATCAATTTGCCCGACCAAAAGCAACTTGGGGCTACAACTTCGCACTGACCTATAAGAATGAGACAGAGTTCTATCAGGATGCGGAATATAACCTCTATGCCAAGCCCAGAGAGGCTGGTCAAACAGAACTTGAACCGTTGGAAAGACAGCGTGGGGACTTCGGTGTGAATAATGTGTTGCTTGGAGGAATAGCGGGTATTGCTTTGAAGACTACCCATTCCAAACTCAAACTGAACCTGATGCACTTGCAAAACGGGGAATCAAAAGCCGGAGAATTTGATTTTGTCAATACCAATTTGGGCGCAAACTTCGAAGCAAAGCAATATAACTTGGAATACAGCCAAAGAGGTTTGACTAGCATCTTGCTTGGTGGTACACATTACCTCAATGGAAATGATTGGGAAATCAATTGGAAACTTGCTCCTACCAGATCTACCATCGATGATCCGGACATTAGATTTACCCGATTTAGACAGCCTACCAATAACATTTCGACAGAGGTGGGTTTGCCTGCCAGAATCTGGAGAAATCTAGAAGAATACAGCATCGTGGGTAAGGGAGATATTGCGAAGAATCTGACTCTTTTCTCAAGACAGGGCAAAGTGAAGTTTGGGGGCAATTATGTGTACAAAGAGCGTGACTTTAATATCCAGAGCTTTCAGTTTGCCACAGGAAACACCGAATTTACAGGAGATCCCAATGAGATATTGCTTGATGGGAATCTTTTCTCTGAAGAAAATAGAAATGGGGTAAGGTATAATGCGGATTTTATTCCGATCAATGCCAATGCTTATAATTCCATTGCTACAAACATGGCAGGATATGCTTCTCTGGAGGCCAATCCCGCCGAAAAACTAAAGGCTATTGTTGGTTTGAGAGTAGAAAAATTCAACCAGTACTATACCGGAACCAACCAGACAGGAACTATCAATTTCGATTTGGTAGAAGTACTGGATGATATGGATTTCTTCCCTACAGTCAACTTGATTTTCAACTTGAAAGAAAATCAAAACCTTCGTGCTTCAGCTTCCAGAACTATTGCCAGACCTTCTTTCAAAGAGCTTTCTTACGCCGAAATCCTTGATCCGATTACCGGTAGAACATTCATCGGAGGTCTTTATCCTGAAACTACCAATGGTGGAACTGAAGTTCTTTGGGACGGAAACTTGGTCTCTACTCACGTGAATAACTTTGACTTGAGATGGGAGGCTTTCCAAGATAAAGGGCAAATGCTATCAGTAAGTGCTTTCTATAAGACTTTTGAGAAGCCGATCGAAATGGTTCAGTTTCTAGCTGATCCGGGTACTTTTCAGCCAAGAAACGTAGGCAATGGAACAGTGGCCGGATTGGAATTTGAGTTCAGAAAATCCCTGAAATTTATTGCTCCTAGCTTGGAGAATTTAACTTGGAATACGAATGTGACGGTCACCAAATCCAAGATCGAAATGTCTGAATCTGAGTATAGATCAAGACAGCTTAGTGCTAGAGAGGGGCAGGAGATCAAAGATACTAGGGATATGGCAGGCCAAGCTCCTTACTTGATTAATACAGGCTTGAGCTACCAGTCTTATGTCACTGGCTGGGAAGCGGGAATATTTTATAATGTACAAGGTTCGTCTCTTCAATATGTAGGTTTTGGTAACAGAACGGATACGTATTCGGTACCATTCAACAGTTTGAATCTGAATATCAACAAAACTTTCGGAGCGGATGAGCGTCTGCAAGCCGGAGTAGGTGTGCAAAATCTTCTGAATTCTAAGAGAGAATATGTGTTTCAGTCCTATCAAGCCGAGGATCAAATCTTCAGCAGCCTATCTCCGGGAACAAAAATAAACTTAAGATTGGCATTGTCTTTCTAAGATGTCTTCTACATAGAAAAGGCTCCTAATCGGAGCCTTTTCTATGTCAATTTTTTGATTATATCTGCATGTTTAGGAAATAGGGTAATGAGCTTTTGCTCATTGAAAAGCTCAAAATCCCTAAAATCAAATCCTGGAGCTACTACACAGGAAACTAAAGCATAACTACCCGGTTCATCCACGGAACTTCCAAAAATAGTATTTGCGGGCACCAAATGCTGCGGAACAGTTTTAGCATTGCTAGAAGGATATCCAAGTGAGTACTGCTGATGACCTATCTCACTCAAGGTGTGGACGGTCAACTTACTTCCTTCGTGGAAAAACCAAAGCTCATCACTTTTGATACGGTGGAATTTGGATACGTTTTCCGAGGTGAGAAGAAAGTATATCGCAGTAGTTAGGTCTCTTTTGCCTGAATCTGTACTTATGCAATCTCCGGATCGATACGTCTCTGAATAGAACCCGCCCTCCGGATGTGGGGTAAGTCGTAATTTTTCTACCAAAAAAGCTATTCTGTCTTTAACCTTCATCTTAGCCAGTAGGGTAGGAATCTATTAAAATATCCACAATTCGCTCAGCGGTTTTCCCATCCCAAAGTGGTATTCCCTGATATTGCTTCCAGTTTCCATTCATGATTTTTTCTAGGTAAGGTTTTAGCTTGGCCGGATCCGTTCCTACGAGTTCGTTGGTTCCAAGATGTATGGTTTCAGCCCGCTCAGTATTATCCCGTAAAGTGATGCATGGCACGTTCATAACTGATGCTTCTTCCGTAATTCCTCCGGAATCGGTAATCACGCCTTTTGCATTTTTTACCAGATAATTGAATTCCAGGTAACCCAAAGGGTCACTCATATGCAGATTATCGGCATCTATACCGAGAGTCTGTAGGTTTTTGGCGGTCCTTGGATGAACGGGGAATATGACAGGGAGTCCTTCTGTTCCTTCCAGTATCGCATCAATCATAGCTTTCAGCTTGTGTTCCTGATCTACATTCGCAGGTCGGTGCATTGTCATGACAAAGTACTGTCCTGACACTAATTTGTCAAATATTTCACCTTGGGGTTTGCGAAACCTGGGCATTTGAGCCATGAGCGTATCGATCATTGCATTGCCTACGTAATGAATCTTTTCCTCTGCAAAACCACTTTTCAGAAGATTGGTATTGGCGATTTCAGAAGTAGTGAAAAAGTGATCCGTGATGCTGTCTGTTACCATTCTGTTGATCTCTTCAGGCATTGTCAAGTCGCCGGAGCGGATCCCTCCTTCCACATGTGCCACATCGATTTGGAGTTTTTTGGCAGTGATCGAGCAGGCAAGGGTACTGGTCACGTCTCCTACTACCAACACAAGGTCTGGGCGATTTTCCAGCAGTTCTTTCTCAAAAGAGACCATAATTGCCGCTGTCTGTTCAGCTTGGGAGCCACCCCCACCTCCCAGATTTGCATGGGGTTCGGGGATGTTTAGTTGTTCAAAAAAGTCTCCCGACATTTTCTTGTCGTAATGTTGTCCGGTATGTACCAGCCGGAATTCCACAGGGATCCCTTCTTGCTGTTTTTTGATCAATTGATGAATGATAGGTGCAATTTTCATGAAATTGGGCCGAGCACCTGCGACGATGGTAAAAGTAGTCATTGCTTCGTTTTATGATCTGCTAAAATTAGTAAATCCTTTTGAAGGCTTTTGATAAATTAGCGTTCTCTTGGTAAGTCTCATTTGGTTCCTTTTTTGTTTCTTTGCAGGGTTATATTTTCCTAACTAACTGAAGTAGATGGATTGCAATATTTTGCCAAAAGCGTTTAAGCCCTTTTTACTACTAGTAGTCGTAGCCATATTTTTCTCTTGTGCGGATACCCTGGAGTCAGAAACGGTCGCCTATACCAATGATTTTTCTGATATGAATCTTGACGGTTTTGAGAATGGCAGATTTATGGTATTCCAAAATGATACTGTAATGGGACATTATCATAATGAAGAAGTAGCTCTCAATCTCACCGGCCTTCCTTCCCACAATCTTTTGAAGGTGACTATTGAGATTTTGATTCACGATACCTGGGATGGTAACACTTCTGATGGAGTAGGTGGGCCAGACCAATGGTTTTTTGGGGTTGACAATGAGGAGGTTTTCAGGACTACTTTTTCCAATACTCCTTGCGAATCGACTTATTGCCTCTATCAGTCTTATCCTGATACCTTTTCTAAAACAAATAGACCGAAAACAGGTGCAATTCAAACCAATATGCCCGGACTTTGCCTATATGATACAGTGGCAAATTTCACGACACGGTACAGTATTTCAAAAATACTGGAACATAGTGGATCTACAGGCAGAATCTATATGAATTCGGATTTGGTGGCAGAGAATTCTCCTGATCCGCTATGTGATGAATCATGGTCCCTTGCAGGAATAACCGTTGAAGCCCTTACCTTGAAATGAGTATGATGAAGACAAGGAAATTTTTAAATAGCTGTTTAGGAGCTTCGTTGCTGTTCCTTTTGGTAAGTCATTATTCACCGGCGCAGACAGTGCCCGTGGGATCTCCCGTACTGGATGATTATTTACGACGTGCACAATTGCTTGGTGATATCGATTCTGCCTCATCATTTATGATCAGACCTCTTTATCCGGTGTCAGCATTTGGGGTTGAGCATGGTTTTGATCTTGACAGCTCCGTGGTGGATATGGATCTGACAACCGTCCATAAGTTTTTTGGCAGGAATAATAAAGGTAAGTTCTTGATGATGCCGGCAGTAGCCAAATTTCAATACAATTCTACCTATGCTTTTGGTGTCAATGATGGAGCGTTTATCCCCAATCGCGGTATTCAGACTATCTTAAGTCCCGGTGCGTATTTGGAGTATGGGCCATTGAGTGTGCAGTTTCAGCCTGAGCTGCTGATGGCACAGAATTCTGATTATAAGGGATTTCCAATCGAGCATCAATCAAGTATACTATTCTATTACGATTTTATGAATCGTATTGACATGCCGGAGAGATTCGGTAGTAGTGGATATACACAGGCATATTTAGGTCAATCCAGTATTCGTTTCAATTACCAAGAGTACTCGATAGGAGTATCTTCTGAGAATTTGTGGTGGGGACCGGGCAGAAGGAATTCACTTTTATTGGGAAATAATGCCCCGGGATTTATACATTTCACGGCAAATACGAGAAAACCGGTCAAAACCAAAGTTGGATCTTTTGAAGGACAATTGATAGGAGGTTTCTTGAAATCTTCCGGGTTTTTGCCGCCTTGGCCGGATTACCGATTTCAAGAAACTAATGTGTTAGTCCCTAGGAGGGAAGACAGTAGACGCTTTATGTCAGGGTTGGTATTGACCTATCAGCCCAAATGGGTACCGGGATTGTTCCTTGGCTATGGTTCTACCAGCCAGATGTACAGAAGTGAGATTTCCGGCTTGGGCGATGTCCTGCCTGTTTTCAATGGAAGAAAGAAAGCTCAGAATATCGTCGACCCTACCCAAGAAAAGAGGCAGCAGTTTAGTTCAGGGTTTTTTAGATGGCTTAGTCCAGAGGGGCATTTTGAGTTTTACGGTGAATATGGAACCCGGGATAACGACAGAAAGCTCAATGACTTTATGGCTACTCCGGAGTCCGGAAGGGCATTTACTTTTGGATTTTCCCACCTGATGAGCTTAAAAAAACCGGATCATTATTTCCAGATTTCTTCGGAAATGACCCAAACAGGTCAGACAATTAGGGAAGATATTCGAAATCTCAAAACTTGGTACATTCACGGTCATGTCATGGAAGGTTACACACACAAGGGACAGGTGCTTGGTGCCGGAAATGGCCCGGCTAGTAATGTGATTTTTGTGGAGTTGGCTTGGGTGAATAAGATGAACCGAATTGGTTTTCAGATGGAGAGAATTGTCTACAACAATGATTATTACTACTATAGATATGAGGCATCTAAGGACTGGAGAAACAAATACATAGATCTGGTGCCTTCACTTATTGGAGATTGGAAGTTTGGAAGTGTTTTGGTAAACGCCCGCTTGCAATACGTGAATACCTTAAACTATAAATGGTATTTGGAAAATAGCCCTGACGAATATTTTGTTCCGGGATATGACCGCAAGAATTTTGTAGCTCAGGTAGGATTGGCGTATATCTTCCAATAGGAGTTAGCTTCAACAGAAACATGAAATTGGGCATGACTCAACTCAGGCGTCACGTACCGGGATGATTATAAGCAATGTGACCTGCAGAGATTTCCTGTCCGACGACAGGGGGCATATGGCCCTTAAGGAAAATTTGTAATCATAGGATATCGACACGATTAAAATCATCATTAAAGTACGCAGGGCAATGATTAGTTTACTCGTCAAAGATTCTGTGTGGCCAATGAAAAACAAATTATAAACAGATGAAATCGAGCATGTCGAGAGCGACACACACTGGGATGATTATAAGCCATGCGAGATTCCATATGACCATTGGAAATCAAATTATAAACAGATGAAAATAGAAAAGAACACAGTGGTAGCACTGTGCTATGACCTAAAAGTAGATGATGGAGAGACGGGTATGGTTCCTTATGAAAATGTGCCTGAGGATAAGCCCTTTTATTTTTTGTTTAATGCAGGAGAGGTATTTCCCAAATTTGAAGAGGCATTACTTGGCAAATCTGCAGGAGAGGAATTTTCTGTGCTTCTAGGCTTTGATGATGCTTATGGGGATTATATCGAAGAGAAAAAAACGATCATTCCGAAAGCTAATTTTAAAGAAAAAGGAAAGAAAAATAAGGATCTTCTTCGTGTAGGCAATGTAATTCCTATGCAGGATAACAAGGGAGGGCAGATCCGTGGAGAGATTACCAAGATTGATTACAAAGGGGTTCATATGGACTTTAATCCACCGCTGGCCGGGTATGATTTGTTCTTTGAGGGAAAGATCATTGCCGTGCGGGATGCGCTTCCTGAAGAACTCGAACATGGACACGCCCATGGTCCGGATGGACATCACCACCATTGACTATCTCAATGAGGCTGTATTCGTCACATTGAGCAGCTTGCCTCGTTGTGGCGGGAAGTCGAAATATGCTTAAAAAATGGCACTAAAAGGGCTTCGACTCTCATGCCTTCGGCAGACTGGCTGCTTAGCCTGACAGGAAAAACTAGCCATGAGAGAGACAGCCACATTTTCTGTATAGCAGGCAGGGGACAGTTGCAATAGTTTTGAACTAGGGATTAGTTCTAACTTTGGTCAAGGATGTTATTATTGATTTGAGCGAGCTACTAAAGTTGCTTGTTCGTCCGCCAAAACTTTTAGACCTTCTATACGCCCGGAGTTGTAAAGCTTCAAGGCTTTACTTAATTGGGAAGATGCTTTTTCAAAGCTTTGCTCATTAAAATGAGAGATCGCATCATTATAGTATTGTAAACCGGCCAATTGGGCGAGATTGACTTTTCTGAAAATGGTGTTATCTGATAAATCTACTTTTGGAGCCCCCAATCGTTGATTAAAAGACTTGGGACGCATGGAATCATCAGCTTTATATCCTTCTAGGTAAGAGGCGACTTCCGGGGGGGCCGTGATCATTCCGCCTACAGGAAGTGTGCTTTCCAAAATGATGTCTTTATTTTCATGATATACCACTATAAATACATGATAATCTGTCTCGACGACTTTGTAATCAAAATCGTAACGATCCAAAAGTAACGCCAGAGCGGCGGATGCGCTTACACAATCGTATAAGCCTATGCCAAGCATATCATTGAATGTAGCATGTTGCTCATAGGTCTTGAAGAGATGCTGGTGGGATTTCTGGAAGAGTTGGCGAAGTAGACTGATGTGTGTTCCTTTTTTATGGAATTTTTGATCCAATTCAGCTACTAAATCATTCCATTTTTGGTCAGAAGGAGCACTTTCTGCCTGAACTGCTCTAAATAAAAAATAGGGATTCGCTTGCCCTGTCATCCACAGCTCCTTTTCCGAATTGCTGTCAAAGCGTAGTGTCTCAATAGCATTCTGAGCCATAGCATGGAGGCCTATGGTGGATAGAAGGATATATGTGAGGAGCGCTTTTTTCACCTTGAATGAAGCTAATGTTACTAAACATACGACCAATGTAATGTAAAGTTAATAATTTGGTAACATTATAGCGAATAGTTCTCCAAAACTTAACATTGGACGATCTGACGATCAGTCGTTTGTAAGGAGTTTCAGTTGACAGGGCTCATTTGCTTTCTGGCTTCATTCCGTAGAATTGGTGATTTAAAGAGTAGAAATAAGGGTAAGAGAAGACGGCCATATATTTCGGAAGACGTGATTATTCACGGTGCGGGATTCTCGCGGATCGAGTTCGGGACGGGTTATCGACTATTGAAAAAACAAAATATGATCATATGAAAGTGTCAGATAGGGCCTGGCGTTTAGGATTAGTACCGTGGACTAATCTAGCGAGTTCAAAAGGATAAAAGCATTTATTAACTTGCTCTAACAAAAGCCGAAAGAACTGTGGGCAATGGCGATCTGGATGCAATAGGACTACAGAAGTGGAGTGACCACTTTCGTTAGTAGCCATTTAAAACAAACTGCATCAAAACAACGCACCGACAAATTGACGAATGAACGATAACGATACAAGACGACTTTCACGACTGACTGCGATTTTAACGCAATTGCAAACGAGACGACTTTTGACGGCGACAAACCTTGCAGAAAAATTCAATGTGAGTATTAGAACAATTTATCGCGACATAAGAGCTTTAGAACAAGCAGGAGTTCCCATTTTGACAGAAGATGGTAAAGGCTATACATTAATGGACGGCTATAAAATTCCTCCTGTAATGTTCACCTAAAACCAAGCAAATGCTTTAATTCTTGCAGAACAATTGGTTTTGAAAAATAAAGACACATCTTTCATAAAGGACTATTCAGAAGCAATTGACAAAATAAAGGCGGTTTTAAAACAGACGGACAAGGACAAAGCAAATTTACTTGCCGACAGAACCCGCTTTGAACAAAACATAAACAGAGAAAGAAGCAGCAACAACATTTCTGAATTACAACAAGCGCTCACGAACTTTCATCTAATCAGAATAGACTACACCAACGGGCAAAACATCTCAACAAGTCGAATAGTTGAGCCATTCGCATTAATTAGTACAACAGAAAATTGGCTACTCATTGCTTGGTGTCGTTTGCGAAAAGAATTTAGATATTTCCGTTTGGACAGAATCACGAAAATGCATGTCCTTACGGAGAAATTTGAGCAACATAAAATGACCTTACAAGAATACTTCGATAAATTTTACTAATCCTTTTTCGACCTCTGACATAGGGTTGTCATATGACCATTTTACTTTTGAATTGTCAATAACGACAAACAATTTTAAAAAAAAGTAAAATGGAAAAGATGACATTCGACCCTTGGGCTTGGGGTAAAAGCACAAATTCAGTACAAGCTGTAGAGGTTAAAAATGTAGAAGGTACACTGTACTGTTCAGGACAAGTAGCTATAGACGCTAATGGAATTCCAAGCTCTGCTGATATGCGAAGCCAGCTTATTCAGACAATCGCAAATTTGGAACAATTAATAAGTGAATCGGGCTATGAGTGTAAAAACATCGTAAGACTAAATATTTATACGACCGACATGAACGAGTTTTTTACAACGTGTATGGATGTGTATGTTCCATTTCTTCAACAATATGGCATACAACAGGCCACAACAGGGTTCGAAGTAAAAGGACTTTTTGCAACTTGTACCATAGAGTTAGAGGCCACGGTTGTTAAATGAATTAGCTTTCAAAAGAAACAAAAGATATGATAAATTCAATTTCAGAAATTAATTGGCTTGGCGTATTTGCGGCTTTCGTGCCTTATTTTATGCTTGGTGCATTATGGTTTACATTACTTTTCAAAAAGCAATACCTAATTTCACTGGGAAAAGAAAACCAAGCAGACCAAAAACCTGCACCTATTTTTATAATAGGTCCAGCAATTTGTTCGTTTGTTATTACAATTACTACTGCAATTTTAATATATGCTTTAAAAATTGATTCTTACCAATCTGCCATTGAATTGTCATTGATTGTAGGCATTGGATATTTAGTTGCCAATACAGTAAACATAGCCATCAATCCCAATATCCCGAAACCAGACAAAAGCGAATAGCTGAAATAGTGGAAAATGCTATGGGAGGAAACCTTAAACCGAAGAATTAGGATAGGAAAAGTAAACGTAGTAAAAATTAGAATGGTTATAGTGGAGCTTTGCGGACTTAGTTATGAAAGAAAAATAGTTCGCTTGGTCGAAAATCTAAACGTGCAAGAAGAACTTTTGAACAATTGTTAGAGTTATAATTACTTTTGTTTAGCAAAAATAAAATCAATTTAACATGAAATGGACATGATGATTTTATTCAAATAATCCCAATAGGGAATGGATAAAGTAATCTTGTGAGTCCCAGGCCAATTAAGAACTTACATTACATATATGAAATCATTGTTGAAATTAGAGGAGATTGCTTTGTTTTTGTTTTGCATATTTCTATTCAACAATTTAAATTTTTCATGGTGGTGGTTTCCTGCCCTATTATTATTGCCTGACATTGGGATGATGGGTTACCTAATTAATCCCAAAGTTGGAGCATTCACTTACAACTTGTTACATCATCGTTTTGTAGCAGCATTAGTTGCTTGCTATGCATTGACTTATGATGATGACTATTGGAAACTAGCAGCAATCATTCTTTTTGCCCATATTTCGTTTGACAGAGCATTGGGATATGGCTTGAAATACTATGATAGCTTTAGCAATACTCATTTGGGAATAATAGGTAAAAAGTAGGAGTGGATTTTGCTTATATTCGAAGACTTATCTTTGGCTTTTTCCATGAGTTTATCTTTCTTGTTTTTTATTTTATAAGTTTATCAACAAAACCTATGGCAGGAATAGGGCCATAGGTTTTTGATTTTGTCTACATATTTACCATGGTACAAGGTTGTTTTCTCCGGAAAAATCTGGGGGTCCGGTAAAACTTCCTGTTGGCAGATCTTCTGCCAATGCCACTCTTATCGGTTCAAGAGAACCTTCTTCCACTGTATCAGTTCCTTGAAAATTGTTGAGTGCCGTGGCGGTAAAACCCGGACTAACCAGATGGACTTTGATGTTGGAATCTTCCAACTCATTAGCCAAAGAAAGGAAAACCCCATTTAGCGCAGTTTTTGAAGCACCATATACCGCATCAAATCCTGAACGGTAAGGATTGGCAGGGTTTGAATTTAACCCTAGAGAGCCTAAGGCACTGGAAACTGTAACAATACGTGCTGCTGCTGCTTTTTTCAACAATGGTAAAATAGCCTGCGTTAAAGCGAGTGTTCCAAACACATTGGTTTCCCAAACGGTTTTCATCTCACTTATCGGTGCAATGCTGGCACGTTGTGCTCCAAGTATCTCTTCCATGGTGCGTCCCGCTTTACCGGCGTGTGAGACGGCTGCGTTATTGACTAGTAAAGTAAGATATCCAAATTCACTTTCTATTTGCGCTACAGCCTTATTGATGGAATTTTTGTCAGCAATATCCAGTTGAATTGCTTTTGCGTTATTACCAATTTCGGTTGCGGCTGTTTCCCCTTTTTGTAAATTACGGGCACCTATATACACCCTATAGCCATTCTCTACAAGGGCTTTGGCTATTTGAAAACCAATACCGGTATTTGCACCCGTTACGAGTGCTGTTTTCGTGTCATTTGTTTGCATTATTTTTCAATAGTTGATTTAGTACAGCAAAATTCATTATTGGCTATAACATCCTTGTAGCCAAATCAGGGACATTTGTAGCCTAATTGAGGAAAGTGAGTGTCCTATTGATATGGCAATCTTACTTTTTTGCAAAAGTAATTTTGGCATCTTTTTTAACTAGTCAAGCACTTTGATTTCCTCTAATGGAGAAGAATAAACTAATTAGGAATCGTTGCGATTAATTTATTGAAAATGGGATAATGGTTACTTCCATTACAAAGAAGGCCCAAGCTTACTGCAGAATTCATTAATCTACACTGATAGTGCTGGGTGGGGTTCTGACCAATGTCCCTGCCCGTTCTTACTGTACTTTATCGATAACCTTCCAGGTTTCGCAAACTCCGAATTTTAGACTGGAATTCCGCAGATCAGAGCGCAATGATTGTCGGGAATGTAATCATGGTTTTATGGGCTTTCCTATTAATCCAGATCTTTAAATCCTCCTTGGCAGAAACTTTCGTTTACCACTTTTCCTTGTGGCCGAGGCAATGACCTTTTTTGTTGTTTTACCGGGCATTCCATCCTTCGTTCCTCAGGATTCCATACCCGGCTACAAAGCTTCCATCCCGCTGGGGTTGCTGGGCTACTCATATCTTCTTGTCGCCACGAACGGTTGGATTTTCGGTTACAAAGTCAATCATGATTGTTTAAGAACAGTACAGCGGATTGAAAGCAGAATATCTTCCGGCAGCCCTTTTGTCACATTCTGTAATTCCATCGATTAATCGGTATTGTCATACTTTTGTCATAAAAATGCTAAAGATTATGGATGAGGAATATCCCTATTCATTTGATAGGTTTTACTGATAAAAGGTGTGGCTTTATGTGTTTTTTGCCGCCTACCATCTATTCTTTTTTCCCCTTCTGACAAAGTCTAAGTTGAACTTAATATTAGAGACTAGCTTGAGCATAGATTGTATCTACGTTCACAAATCAGAGAGAATTTGTGTTCTATTTTGGCCGCCTGAAGGTTACATGGCTGTCGGTATTGCTTCGTTTCTACAGAATTTTAGAGACAAATCAATTTAGATTCTCCCCGCACTACCTATTAACCTTTAACTATAAATACATAACCTATCAGCCGACACCCTTAACCCCATATTCCCTTCATGCATTTCTTTGATCCCCAATCTTCATATCTTTCGATTCACATCACATCTTCGAACCAATAAATGGATTATTCGTGATGGTAGGGTTCGTTTCGAAGAATTGTGAATCCCCGGTATAATTGCTCGATGAAAAATGGACGGATCATCTGATGGGAAAAAGTCATTTTGGAGATGGAAAGTTTGCCGTTTGCCCTTGCGTAAACTCCCTCAGAAAAGCCGTATGGGCCTCCGATGACGAAAATAAGCTGTTTCAAGCCCGAATTCATTTTCTTCTGAAGGAACTGGGAAAAATCCATCGAACTGTAGCCTTTGCCATGTTCATCCAGTAAGATCAGTTCATCGGAAGGAACTAGTTTCTTTAGAATCAATTCCCCCTCTTTTTCTTTCTGAAGTGTTTCTGAAAGTGATTTGGTGCTTTTGAGATCAGGAATAACGTCAAATTCAAACTTGATGTAAAAATTCAGACGTTTGCTGTATTCCTCTATCAGAGAAAGGATTGCTTGATTGTCAGTCTTGCCGATTGCGATCAGTTTGATGGTCATGCACAAAAATAAGTAATACTGCCCGTAGTATTTTTCCTTTCCTATTTCAGGGAATAAACTTAATTTCCTTTTACAAACATGTTGAACCCCGATATATGAAAAAATTTATAACTGCTTTCACGCTTTTCTGTGGAGTCAATCTGGGATTTGCCCAATCCTCAGCCCCCTTTTTTATTCTTGATCCCACGCTGACGCCGGATGCTAAGGAAATTGTTTTCAGCTTTGAGGGAGATCTTTGGAAAGTTCCTGTGAACGGAGGTTCTTCATTGCGTTTGACTGCTATGGAAGGGATCGAGAGCAAGCCGGCGGTCTCCCCAGATGGAAAATGGCTGGCATTTACTTCTGAGCAGTATGGCAACAAAGACATTTTTCTAATGCCGATGGAGGGTGGGGAAATACGGCAATTGACATTCCATGAGGCGGCAGATGAAGTGGAATCCTGGAGCTGGGAGAGTGATAAGATTTATTTTACTTCCAATCGCTACAATAACTTTTCGACCTATGAAATCGAACTAACCGGTTCTACACCAAAGCGACTTTTTCCACATTATTTCAATACCGTTCACGGAGCGGTAGTCCAGCCCAATACAGGGGAAATTTACTTCAACGAAACATGGGAAAGCAAGAATTTTGCTCACAGAAAACGCTACAAAGGAGAATACAACCCCGATATTAAGTCTTACAATCCGGCAACGAAGAAGTTTTCGCAGTACACAGACTACGAAGGGAAGGACTTTGGAGCGACCATAGATCGAAATGGAAACGTGTATTTTCAATCCGATGAGGCCAACGGAGAATATAACTTATACACATTTAAGGAAACTGCCAAAACACAGTTGACAGACTTCCCGGCTTCTATCATGTGGCCAAAGGTGAGTGCAAACGGGGAGAAAATTGTCTTTCGAAAGGATTATCAGGTTTTTGTCTATGATGTAGAAACAGGCAACACCTCTCAGCCGATCATTTCCATCTATCAAAACCAAACACTCCAAAAGGAGCTTACGCGGCAGGTAGCCGGAAATATTGCCAATTTTGATGTGTCGCCCGATGGGAATAAGATGGCTTTTGTGTCCCGGGGTGTTCTTTTTATCTCAGATGTAAAAGGGAAATTTGTGCAGAAAATTCCTACAGATCCAAAAGAAGCTGTGGGAGAAGTGAAGTGGCTGGCAGACAACAAAACACTTATTTATTCACGTACGGTCAAGGGATATCATAATTGGTTCACTACCTCAGCCCAAAATCCCAAAGAGGAGAAGCAACTGACTGATGATAAATTCAAGAATCGTCAACTGACGTTGAATAAGGATCGAACACTCGGAATATACATAGGTGGAAGAAATGAAGTGCGTGAGATAGATCTCAAAACAATGAATAGCAAAACACTCGTCGAAGATGAGCTATGGGGACTTTACACTCCAAATGCCTACCTATCGCCGGATGATGAATACGTGGTTTTCAGTCCAATCCGGAATTTTGAGCGGGAAGTGATCGTCTATCACAGAGCGTCTCGGAAGACTATCAACTTAACAGAGACATTCGTGACAGAAACATCACCTTATTGGTCTCCCGATGGCAAATACATTTACTTTTCCTCAGATCGTACCCATGCGAGTTATCCTTATGGAACTACTGATGCGCATATTTACAGGATGAAGCTGGATAAGTTTGCGGAGCTATTCAAGTCGGATAAAGTCGCAGCATTATTCAAAGAAGAGTCAGCCGATGACGAAAAGAAAAAGGAAGATAGGGAAAAAGATAACAAGGAAAAGGAAGATAAGTCTTCTCCGAAAGTAAAGATCACCCTGGGAGACTTAATGGATAGATTGGAACTGGTAGGCCCGTCTTTTGGGCAGCAGTCCAGTCCTGTGGTTCATCAAAAAGAGGACAAAATATGGGTCTTCTATACCTCAAATCATGATCAGGGAGATTCCAAACTGTGGAAGACTACCTTGGAGGATTTTGAAAAAACCAAAACGGAGAAAGTCAGTGATGACAAAGTCTACGGTTTTGAACTGGTAGAGGCTAAAGATAAGATGTACCTATTGGCAGGGGGAAGAGTGTATACGCTTGATCCGGCGAGCAACAAGACAGAGGAAATTAAGATCTCTCAGGCTTTTGACAAGAAGCTGGGCGACGAGTTTGAACAGATGTATTACGAAGCTTGGGCCGGAATGGAGCAAAACTTCTATGACGGTGATTTTCATGGGGAAAGTTGGGAGGAGTTACGTGATCGCTATGCTGAGTTTTTACCATACGTAACCAGCCGTGAGCACCTCCGCACTATTTTCAATGATATGCTGGGTGAGTTGAATACCTCTCATTTTGGTTTTAACTCCTACGGGGAAGAAGAAAAAGGTTATTTCGGCACACGTTCGATGAATGCCGGGATAGTATTTGATGAGGACAAGCCATATACGGTCAACCGTGTTTTGAAGCACAGCCCTGCCGATCTTGAGCCTATGCCTGTAATGCCGGGAGATCAATTGTTGGCGGTAAATGGAGTGAAAATCGACCCAAATCTGAATAGAGAGCAATATTTTGCCGTGCCTACCATGACAGAGGAACTGACATTGACTTTTGACAGAAAGGGTGAGGAAGTCATGTTGAAAGTTCATCCTGCTTCCATGGGAGAAATGAAAACTTGGCTTTACGATGAGTGGATGGATCAAAATGAAGCTTATGTGGACGGGAAGTCGGGGGATAAAATCTCATACATCCACATGAAGAATATGGGAGGAGGCGAGTTGCAGCATTTTCTGGAGAAAATGGTCTCTATGAAAGGTAATCGGGAGGGGCTTATCCTGGATCTGCGCTATAATACCGGAGGGAATGTCCACGATAAAGTGCTGCAGTTTCTTAGCCAGAAGAACTATCTGCAATGGAAATACCGTGATGGTAAGCTGACGAACCAGCCGAATTTCTCTCCGGCTGACAAACCAATTGTACTCCTAATCAATGAGCAATCCCTTTCGGATGCGGAGATGACCGCAGCAGGTTTCAAGGAATTGGGTTTGGGAACCATCGTAGGAACTGAAACCTATCGCTGGATTATCTTCACATCGGGGCAGGGCTTGGTGGATGGTTCTTTTTACAGGCTCCCGGCTTGGGGATGCTACACGCTGGACGGGAGAAATCTGGAAAAGGACGGTGTAGAACCTGATATTCGGGTAGATGAAGGATTTGTGGATAGACTTGATGGTAGTCAAAAGCAGCTGGATAAGGCGATAGAGGTGATAATGGAGAAGATAAAATGAGATTTTGAATGTGACGGCTAAGTCCAAGCCCGGATTCTGAGGAGATATGGTAACTGCATTCTTTGCACTTTCTTGGTAGGCTTTGTGGTTCAAAAAAGCACCTCCCAATTCAAGCCTCCTGACTTGGACTTGTTGAAATACGGAGCTCATCTATGATTGCTATGCTCTATGTGGTTAAAAAAATGTGATTATCCGTAATGATGCCAGTAACCATATTCTCTTTGCTTTACTGGACGGAAGACCGAAGACGGGTGACCGAAGTGGCCTTTGACGCTAGTGTTTTCCGAACCCTATGATGCTTTTATTGTTTTACTGGCAGAAAAGCGTATATACATAAAAAAAAATGATCAATTTTCAATTTCAACGATCAAGAAAAAAACTACAATTCTACAAAGATTTCGTCTCTATGGGGCGACAGCTCCTAACCTTTGTGTTCCTTGGTGGGCTTTGTGGTTAAAAATGCAAAAAGCCTCCCCAATGTGGGAGGCTTTTGCTATAGAATGGGGAGGTAGTTATTTGATCAGCTCCTTACGCTTTAATATTGTTTCCATAAATTTCCGCTCATTGTCAGAGTTAAAAATCCGGAAAGGAAGGTGGATAAACTGGGCTTTGGACATGTATAGTACATAAGCGTCTTTTCTTACCTCGGCATTTTTGATCATATTCCACTGCACGGGCATTCCCTGCTTGGTGTTGATCTTCATCAAGATCTGGCGGCTGTCGATCTCGTAAGCCATCTTGTCAAATATCACTTTGTTTTGCTCCATCTGCGTTACTCCTGTAAACTGAATCGCCCAGAACAACACGTAAAGGCCATAAGCTATCAACGCACCGATTATCCACCAAATCGAAGGAATCCAGAAATAACCGCACATGATCACCAGCGCGATTGGGATTACCCACCACTGCTCTTTCAAAATATTGACCAGAGCCATTTTGATGTAGGTGCCGGTTGGGAGTTGGTATTTTTTTGTTTTTACGATCATCACTTTTCTATTTCAGATCGCAAATATCCACCTATCCTAGGGAATTAGCAAGCCGGATTAAATCATAAAAAACTTCTTTCTTAGAAAACAAATCGGCATTACCATTGATTTAAATCTTGTATTCAATTATCTTATATCAAACTTTTAGCTATGAGCAGTCTTGTGATTGATTTGATTCTTTGTGGTTTGGCGTATGTTATCTTGATATACGTGATGGCTACCATGACCAAAAACTCTATAAAAAAGGGCAACAACCGTGAAGATGATGGAGATGGTGGAGTTGAGGATTTCACCCCGCCCAAGATAGATCTGCCTCCAGGCGTACAATGGCCCAGTGATTCTCCCAAATCAAGGATTCCCGAACCGATGGAGTTTTAATGGCACTTATTGCAGACACCCTGCACTAGTAAACTCATTTCTTTCTTTTGAAACCCTTTCGGAAGCTTAATGTTTGGAAGCACTATAGCCTCCAGACAGGTAGTTTCACCACAGGTTTCACATTTGAAGTGCACATGTTCGTGGTTATGATTTTCTTCTTCATGTGAGCAGAGGGCATATTTAGTAGCTCCGCTATCGTCTAGTACCTTGTGCACCACGTCTTTGTCTACAAAAGTCTTTAGGGTGCGGTAAATCGTGACCCGGTCAAACTGGCTGTCCAATGAATCTTCTAAATCCGAGTGAGCTAGTGCCACTTGCTTATCCAAAAATTCACGAATAATCTCTTGGCGACAGTCAGTAATGCGCAGTTTATGGCTTTGAAGTATAGAGAGAGGAGATGACATATTCATGTATTTAAAACAAAATTAATCAAAAATTCATTTCATCTGTTTTTAATTGTTTTTCAAAGGGTAGATGCCCGCCCTGTCTTCGGATAGGGAATCCCTGCAGGTCGCATGGCAAATAATCATTCCAGTATGTGTCACTTTCGACATGCTCGATTTAATGTGAATATTCTCTTGCAAAGGTGCGGTGGTTTTGTAGTACGGCTTAAGTGCTTTTTGGATACAAAACTCAGCTTGACGAGTCAGCAAATTTAAACTTTAATCATTGAAGCAGACAACCTACGTACAGTTGACCGAAAACACAATTATTTTTTTTAAAAACTCCGGATTGCTCAGTAATGGGGAGAACTAGTGTTTGTTAAGTGTAAAAAGGATCTGATAAACCTATCAGGTTTTGCTATTAGAACCGTAAAAAGCTACTTATTTATCAAAAATCGATGATGTAAACCTGACAGGTTTTGGTTAACACTACACTAGCTACACTAGTTTAAGTTCTTCAAATGGATCCAATCCGCTGATTCAAAGTAGTACTAAACAAAAAAATGGGCACCGATCCGGCACCCATTTAACTTATTCATTTTTCTTTCTTGTCTTACTTGGGGTCAAGAATAGCGTTTACTCTTTCCAATGCATCTTCTAAGTGCAGTTTAGACATTCTATCCGAAGTTCTGGAGATAGCGGATTTGATATCTCTTTGCACTAGTTTCAATTCTCCCCTGGCCATGGGTCTGATGTCCGACTGGGAAGCATTGATCTGGGTACCCACATATCTTCGATATGCCTCCGGTACAGTAGGTTCATCACTTGTCATTAAGTATTCCATACGCTCAATGTAGGCTCGCTGTAATGCTCTTCTGTGTACATCGATGGTTTTTCCCGATGGAAGTTCAGACCAGATGCCTTTCCTTAAGTCATCAAATAATTCAGTGATTTTGTACGCCTCGTTACCGTTCAAGGCTTCGTTTTCGATCACACGGCCAAGCCTGCCCATCTCAAGCACAGCATTCAGCGTATTTGTCTGAACCCCTCTGATTCTTTCCAGAGCCCCAAAATCTTCAGTTCGGGCAAAAATATCATACTGCATTAACCATTTCGGTGTAGTGAACAGTTCTGAGTTCAAGAATGCTACCGCTGATTTCTGAATATCTTTTGCAGTGTGAGTGTATACCGGCAAATCCTGTCCGGTCGCTCTGTACACTTCAGCTACACCGCCTATGTTGGTTTTCACATGCCCCATGTATCTGTTGAATTGTGTGACTACCTGGCCATACATTTCTTCCAAATCGTCAAAATCCTTGTATGGTCTGTCGGTCTCCTTAGTCCATTCCATTAGGTTTGGGACGATACGTTTTAAGTTTGCAATGCCGTACCCGGATGCTTTCATGGAGTTGTCCCCCAAATCTTCACTCTGGGCAGTTGGGTCGTAGCTATTTCCCTGACGGCCATACCTGTAAATTGGATCACCTTGCTTTTCCAAGATCCATTGATCCAAGGTCTTTAATTCATCTTCCGGAGTGGCGGCATCAGGGATTGGTCTGTAACCCCAAGCGACAGCATATTTGTCATACGGGCCTACATTGGGCATTAGGCTGACACCTTCATCACCGGGTTGGGCGATGTAGTTGAATCTAGCATAATCCATTATCGAAGGAGCTGTTCCCATGGTTTTGGTAAATTCAGCATCTCTTAGTTTCTCCACGGGATAAGCATGGGAAGAAGCGAAATTGTGAGGAAGTCCAAGTGTATGTCCCACCTCATGAGATGAGACAAATTGAACCAATTTTCCCATTACTTCATCTTTGAACTGTACGCTACGTGCATCAGGATTGATGGCTGCGGTCTGGATAAAGAACCAGTTTCTCAGCAAGTTCATCACATTATGATACCATCCGATATCCGATTCCAGAATTTCCCCTGACCTCGGATCAGATACGTGAGGGCCGTAAGCATTCTGTATATCAGAAGCAAAATAGCGGATCACAGAATATCGGGCATCTTCCGGGCTCCAATCAGGATCTTCTTCTTTGCTAGGGGCCAGTTTGGCAATGATGGCATTTTTGAAACCGGCAGCTTCAAATGCAACTTGCCAGTCTTCCACACCTGCGATTAAGTAAGGAATCCACTGCTTGGGAGTAGCCGGGTCAATGTAAAAAACAATTTGTTTTTTAGGTTCAACCAATTCACCTGCCTTAAATTTCTCTATGTCCTCATCCTTCACTTCCAATCTCCATCTGTCAAGGAAAGTACGACGCTGCGCTTTCTGCGCGTCAGCTCCATAATCAACTATCGATCTGCTGAACCAGCCTACACGCTGATCCCCCAATCGCTGTTTCATCGGTTCTTTCGGCAGAAGCAACATAGAAGAGTTCATCTCAAGTGTGATAGAGCCTGTTGAGCTGTTTGAAGGAGGTTCGCTGGCAATGTATGTCATTACGTACCTTGCTTCGATATTGATCGGGTAGGTATGGACATGTTCGATGTAAGATCTGTCAGTATCCAGACGGGTTACTTTGTATTGAGTACGCTGTCGCTTAGGAAGTCCTAGCGCTTGCACATCCTTCGCCCACAAATCTGTCACTTCGATCACAATCCCTGTAGAATCCGTAGCAAGGGATTTGATGGCAAATTTGTGCAGCAATGGTTCTAGGTTGGAGTTTTTTACCGCCAGCGCGATAGGCAGTGAATCTGCCGCATAGTTATTGACAGAGATCACTTTCAGGTGGATGTCATTGTTGTTCTTTTCCCAACGAAGCATCAGTGTGTTGGTACGCTCACCGCCATAGCCTAGACCATCGGCGGTTTTGGCAATAGTAGTGACCATAAGCATATCTCTTCCCAGAAGAGAATCCGGAATCTCGTAGTAATACTTATCTTCAATCTGATGAACTTTGAAAAGACCTTCTTTTGATTTTGCCTTTGTTGTAATTACTTCCTTATATGGCTTAGGTTCTGAATCAGTGGCTTTTGGTTTTGCGGGTGTAGCTGGATTAGAAGTTTCTTTCTTGGAGTCTTTTTTCTTCTTTTTCTGAGCAAAAGAATCCGTAGAATAAAACATGACACCCAGTAAGCCTATTAGTAGAGTTATTCTCCTAAGTAATTTGGGTATGGGGCTTCTCATAGTGAATAGTTGGTTTAGCTGTATCTAAACCACGAATTTCCTGAAACCATCTATAAGGAGCATTGCTTTTTGATAAGCGGTATATATATAAAATTAAAGGCGGTTCGGTGAGCGATAAACATAAAATAGTAGTAATCGGAGGAGGCTTGGCCGGTCTGATAGCGGCCTATTTATTGGCCAAAAATGGGCAGGAAGTTCTTCTGGTCGAAAAGAAGCGATACCCCTTTCACCGGGTTTGCGGAGAATATCTGTCCAATGAAGTGCTTGATTTTTTGACCAGGGAAAATCTTATGCCTATGCACTATAACTTTCCGCAGGTTAGTAAATTCTTGTTTTCTGACACCTCAGGAAAACGTGTGTCTATTCCATTGGATTTGGGTGGTTTTGGCATCAGCCGCTACGTACTGGACGAGCATCTTTATCAGAAAACAGTAGAAAAAGGTAGTGGGGTAAAAACGGGAGCTCAGGTAGAATCTGCAGTGTTTGATGACAGAGAAAATCAGTTTCTGCTAGAGTTGGCGGACGGTGGGTTATTGACAGCTGACTATGTGATAGGTGCTTTCGGGAAAAGATCTAAACTTGACAAAACTATGGAGCGGGGATTTATCCAAAAAAGAAGTCCATACATCGGGGTGAAATATCACATCAAAACAGACATTGATCAAAAGTCCGTCGCACTGCATAACTTCGAAGGGGGCTATTGTGGGTTGAATGGGATTGAGGATGGGAAGGCTAATTTATGCTATTTGGGTAATCGGGATCATCTCAGGAAGTACGGGTCAATTGCTGCAATGGAGAAAGAGATTCTGTGGAAAAATCCTAATCTGAGGAGCGTGTTTACGGAAAGTGAGTTTCTCTTCGAAAAGCCCGAAGTAATTAATGAGATTAATTTTGAGAGAAAGAATCCTGTAGAGAATCATATTCTCATGGCGGGGGATTCGGCAGGTTTAATTACCCCACTGTGTGGAAATGGGATGGCTATGGCAATCCAGTCAGGGAAGTTGGCGGCAGAAGCAATTATAGCAGGGAGATCAAGAAGAGAAATTGAAGTCAGGTATGAGAATTCCTGGAAATCACATTTTGAACGAAGGCTCTGGCTCGGACGGAAAGTGCAGCGGCTCTTTGGTGCTAAACAAGCTTCGGTTTTCACGGGGAAGCTGATTCAACACATGCCCTTTGTAGCCACGCAGATTATAAAAAACACGCATGGAAAGCCTTTTTAGTAGCCTAATGCCTGCAAAATTTGGGTGTTTTCGAGGAAGTAATAAATAAAAAAAGCATTCAGCGCAAGTGCAGAGAAATAATTCATCCCCATCGCCCAATTGTAATTCGCATATTTTATTGGATTCAGCCTGATAAAGCTAAACCAAGCCAGAAAATAAAGCATTATCGGCATCATCGCAGCGAGGTAAAGCCAAAGGATTTGGGTTTGATTTCGCTCAAGAAAATACCATGCAAAGGCTGCTCCTGTAATCATAAAAGCCAAAGCCGAAAAGAGAAAAGTACCTTTGATGCCTAACACTAGACTTAATGTATGGTCACCTCTTCTGCTGTCTTCGCCATGTTGATAAACTTGCGTCAAGGGGTAATTTCCCCATAGCATCAAACTCGTCAATAGTCCCGGAATTGCTACGTGAGGCTTGATTAACACTTCCCAACTCAAATCGCTGAGTCCTGCATATGCCATGGCAAAGGTGAAATAGCCTTGGAACAAGCCAGCAATAAACCAGCTCAGCCATGGATACTTTTTGATACGGATGGAAGGATGTGAATAAGCCATGCTTACCAATCCGTACAGCAGAAGCATAAGAGCAAAACTGAAGTTGATGGAAGCTCCAATACTTATGGCAATTAGGAAAAATATCAACGAAAGCCAATACAGATCTTTGGTCACTTTTGGAGGGCACTTCAGCCCACCAATACTTTCCTCATCCTTGTCAAAATAACTGTTGTAACCGTTGCTTGATGGGTATAAAAACAGGTGAATAGCAATGAAAACCCATACTATTCTTGACTCATTATGATTGGGGGTAAGTGCTAGCGCAAAGAAGAATACAGGCATCAAAAAGAGCGAAAAAGGAATTCGAAGATGTTTAAGGCTGGAAAGGGAAATCATAACGTGGATTAGATTTGGGTTGTAACTTTTCCAAGTCGGGAAGGTTACAATGCATTCAGCCAATTTAGATATATTCGAGTAACTTGATCAAATGAAATATGCATGGGATGGAATATTTAGGCATCGTTTTGGAAAACCTGATGAAGAAACCAACTATACTAAGCAAAATGATATGTTTCCAGAACCTAAATTTCTTCCTATGGATATCAGTTTAGTTAGTATTGGTCTGGCAAATCCGGGAAAACCCATAGATCAAGCTGTCATTGCGGGCTTTATGCAGAGAGCTCATCAGCTAGATGGGCTGGAGGCGAGAAAATTGGGTTTTTTGTATAGAAAATCCGGGATTTCCAGCCGATATAGCGTGCTGGGCGATTTTGAGAAAGCTGATCCCGAAGAATTTACCTTTTTTGCCAAGACTAAAGATTTTGAACCTTTCCCAGGTACCAAGGCAAGAATGGAGGTTTTTCGGCAAACCGCCCCGCAACTATGCGAAGATGCAGTTACAAATTGTCTTGCCAAAACAGAAATAAAAGCTTCAGAAATCACTCACTTGATTTTGGTCTCCTGCACAGGGATGGTTGCTCCCGGAGTAGAACTGGATTTAATGAAACGGCTTGCACTGGATGATTCTGTGGAGCGATATTGTGTGCATTTTATGGGGTGCTACGCTGCATTTACTGGATTGAAGTTGGCAGACAAAATAGTAAGAGCGGAGCCTGGCGCTAAGGTAATGCTGGTTTCCGTAGAGCTTTGTACACTTCATTTCCAAAAAGAGTATGTTGAAGACAACGTGCTTGCCAATTCACTTTTTGGAGATGGGGCAGCCGCAGCTTTGGTGATGAGATCCGCATCCGGATTGAAAATAAAAACCTATCTAAGTCAGGTGCTGAGGGAAGGGGAAGAGGATATGGCTTGGGGGATCGGTGATTTTGGTTTTGAAATGCGGCTGAGCAAGTATATTCCTTTACTATTGGATCAGGGGATTCAGCAATTGAAGGAAAAATTCGAAAAAAAATTCAAGTTGTCCACTGTGGATAACTTTGCCATCCATCCTGGAGGAAAGCAGATTTTACAAAAAGTACAAGAGGCATTTGGGCTACCCGTCTCTGTGAATGCTCATGCTATGGAAGTACTGAGTCAGTTTGGAAATATGTCTTCTGCCACTATACTTTTTGTGTTGGAGAAGATGATAAATGATGAGGAAATTCAGGGAGATATACTTGCTATGGGTTTTGGCCCCGGGCTTACGTTAGAGACTTTACTTCTGGAAAAGTGATGGGTAAATTTGCGCACAGAAGTGAGAAAAAGGAGTTGATGGACGACTTCAGTTGTTCGGGTGAAGAGCTGGAGCAAACCTTGCGGGAGTTGAAAACCATCAACCGCTGGCTCGGGGGGAACTATGTAACCACCTCTGGATTGGCAAAGGTTTTCAGGAGTTATCCACAGCGTTCCTATGTCGTGGCGGATATAGGCTGTGGAGGTGGAGACATGATCAGAGTGATGGATGAATGGGCAAAAAGTCAAAAAAAAGAGGTTAACTTTACAGGCATCGATGCCAACAGGAACATTATTGCCCTTGCGTCGGCTAGGTTAACTGATTTACCCAAAGTCAGATGGAGAGTTCAAAATGTTTTC
Organism: Algoriphagus sp. Y33; assembly: GCF_014838715.1. NCBI lineage: Bacteria > Pseudomonadati > Bacteroidota > Cytophagia > Cytophagales > Cyclobacteriaceae > Algoriphagus > Algoriphagus sp. Y33. The sequence goes on from NZ_CP061947.1 coordinate 5,499,652, forward strand.
GAACCGGAATTCTCCGAAGAAAAAGTAGATATCTCTACTTGCACGCTCTTTACACATCATTTTACTGATAGCGAATTAGTTGAATTGCTGAAATCTCTTCGGGAAAAATCCCGCTTGGGTATTGTAATTAACGACCTGCACAGACATCCCTTGGCTTATTATAGTATCAAGTGGCTTACCCGGATATTTAGCGAATCAAAGATGGTGCAAAACGATGCTCCCTTGTCTGTTTTGAGAAGTTTTTCTAAGGTAGATTGGGAGGGAATATTAAGATCTGCTCAGATTGACCGTTTCGAAATACGCTGGCATTGGGCTTTTCGCTGGCAAGTGAACATTATATTTTAAAAGATAACCAACCAAAAAAGTTTAAAAATGGAAATTTCCCAGGAAACCATCAATGTATTTTATGAGAAAGCTATTGACTTAGCTTATGTGATTGTACCGAGAATATTATTTGCCTTAATTTTTTATTTCGTCGGTAAATTTATTGTAAGTAAAGCCCTGAATGGTTTGAAACACTTTTTGGAGAGGAGGGATAACAACCCCTCTTTAAATGAGTTTGTTTTTGGTTTTGCCAAGGTGGTATTGTATATGGTGCTTTTCGTTGGAGTTGCAAATATCCTCGGGGCGCCTTTGGGCTCTTTAGTTGCTATCTTTGGTGCCGCAGGTTTAGCCATAGGCTTGGCTTTACAGGGCTCTCTTTCCAATTTTGCCGGAGGTATATTGATCTTAGGCTTTAAGCCCTTTCAGGTAGGTGACATAGTAGTTGCGCAAGGACATACCGGGAAGATCGCCAAAATACAGATTTTGTACACACACCTGATGACTTTTGACAACAAAGAGGTAATTATCCCCAATGGTAGTTTGGCCAATTCAGATATCGTTAATATGAGTACCCAAGAGACGAGAAGAACAGAGATAAACGTGGGAGTGGCATACGGTACCAACATCAAACAGGCAAAAGAGATTTTACTGAATATCTTTGAAAACGATCCTCGTGTCCTTAAAGATCCTGCACCTTTTGTAGCGTTGACGAATTTCGGAGATAGTTCGTTGGATCTAGTAGTGAGAGTTTGGGCTAACGCAAGTGACTTGTGGCCTGTCCATTTCGATGGAATGGAGTCAATTAATTCTGAGTTTGAAAAAGCAGGTATTGAAATTCCTTTTCCTCAGCGGGTTGTTCACCAAATTAAAGATAAAGCAGCGGAAGAAGAATCAAATTCTTAAAAAAACACCTTCAAAATAAAAAAAGGCTGTCCCTAAGTCATAATTGTCACATTGAGCAGCTTGCCACGCTGTGGCGGAAAGTAGAAATGGGCTTAATTAGCACATAAAAGGCTTCGACTTCCCGCCAAGGCGAGGCAAGCTGCTACCAATGACGGATTTAATCTGAGTGAGCAGGTATTGGTATTGTCTCAGTCCGAGCGAAGTCGAGAACTCTTCGACTTCGCTCAGGATGACCTTAATTTGTCCCTAATTACCTTGCTGTCCCTACTCTTTTGTAAATTCTAAATTTTTCTTATTCAACCTGACAAGAACCTCATTAATGATAGCCTCTTTTTAGGGTTAAAATATGAGCTTGAATCAATTTCTGTGACTGTAGCTTAGAGCTTCTCAGAACCTGACTGATTTTGAAGCATATATTTCCCAATAGAATTGGTAATACATGGGCTGCGTTAAATTTTTCTATAAAAAAAGGCTACCTCAAAAAGATAGCCGCTTTGATTTCTTTACACAAGGTACTTAATCAAAAGTCACTTGTTTAGAGCCATTTGGATAAGTGATGGTAGCCAGCTTATCACAAGTGCCATCTCCGTAATCCACTGAAGCCTCGATTCCTCTGAATTGAAAATTCATGATTCCTGAAATTGGGACAGTAACTCCAGACTCTATGCAGCTTTTTTTGTATACCAATGCATCTGAAGTGGAGGAAGTGTAGTCAAATCCTCCACGGCTTGTACCTGCAGCTGTACCTGTTATCGATACTTCATATTCGCCTTGAGTCCCAAGTTTGATATCGCGGAGCTGATCGCTTACTATGGACGCATAGGTGTCATCAGGCCAAATCACTTTACCGCTTTGGATTTTTACTTCCAAGTTAATTGTATTCGTTTCCAGGTTGGCTCCTTTGTTAGTAAGGATTCTGGTACCTTCTACTTTAAGACCATCTACCTCATAGCCATCAAATGTAGTAGTGATTTTTGCTCCTGTGAACAATAAATTTGCTGTGTAGGAGATCATTACTATTCCTTTTCTAGTTACACCGCCTGTGCTGGTGCAGCCATCTCCGAAATCAACGGTGATCTTCTTGGCTTCTTCATCTATGGTTACTAAAGCGCCCTCGCAGAGATTGCCTGCGGGTACGTCTGCTGTGGTTCTTGCACTAAGGCCAGAATTGCTGAGAACTGTGAGCGTGAGGTTGTCTAAATCTTCGAAGGCCATGTTAACTTTTATGTCTTCTTCTACTACAGAAAGATCCGGTTCAGGGGCATCATTTGTAGAATCGCAGCTTGAGACGTAGATAGCTCCTGTGATCATCAGAAATAGCAGTGCTGGGTTGAATAATTTTTTCATTGAGTTGTTAAATTGGTGATTGGTTAGTTTTTATTTGTCTTTTCCGGAGCGTGATCCGGTTTCTTTATCTTCGCTCCCACACATCCTATGTTCTGCGTAAAAGGAATGTCTGTCGGCAGTATTCCCATACCTTCGGAAAGATCCCATTCCTCTACATCCGTGGGTTTTTCATGGTTTTTTTTGGGGTTACTGTTTTTCATAGGGGCATTTTAGTTAATGTGAAACGTCAACTACTTACTTCACTATAAAAATGGAAAGGAGGCAAGGATTGCGCCAATTTGATTAGTTACCTTAATTCAATTCCTATCTTTGGGCATGAAAGGATTTGATTTTGAAAATTCCAATCTCCCGGAGAAATTGAAAACGGTAAAAAGCAAGGCAGGAACCTTGTCTTTTTTACGCTTGATTGTCTTTTTGGCAATGGGGGGCCTATTTGTATTGTCGGTTTCGGATAACCCGGTTTGGTTGTTGTTTTTTGGGATTTCGGTTGTTGTTTTTATTTCTTTGATTAGAAAATATAATGATCAGAAAGACCAAGAAGCTATTTATCTGGCCTTGGAGAAAATGAATGACAATAGTCAAAAAAGGATAGCCAGAAAGCTTAAAGAGCTAAATAGTGGAATAGAATTTCAGGAGAAAGCACATCCATTTTCCAATGATCTGGATCTCTTTGGAGATCATTCTCTTTTTCAGCTTCTGAACCATACCGTTTCCAAGGATGGAAAAGAGGCGTTGGCAGAAAAGATGAAATCCGGAATTGATTTGGCCAGAGCGGAGACATTTCGTGAAGCTTCTGCAGAGTTGGCTTCAAAACCAAATTTTCTTCTTGCTATGGAAAGCATAGGGATGGCTTTTTATAATGAGGAGAGATCAAATTCGGGATGGATTAAATGGCTGCATGAGGAAGATAAAAATACGTTTTTGATTACTGTTTTTGCCTTTGTTGGCCCCATCGGAGGACTTGTTTTTTCGGTCTTAGGATATCTGGGGTTTATTCCGGCTGCATTGATTGGTGTCTGGATATTAATTGGGATGGTGTTTCTGGGAATGGTGTTCAGGCCCTTAAAAAGAGCAGCTGAGTCGATTCCCAGCAGAGATCAGCTAAAAACATATCGTTATTGGCTTGCTGTATTGGAAAAAGAGCCACTAGAGTCGTCGCTTCTGAAGAAGATGCAGGCACCATTTCTCACCAAAGAGGTCAAAGCTTCTACACTTTTTGATCAACTGGATGGGCTGGGCTTGTGGATTCAGAATCGAATAAATTTATTATATATTCCTTTGAACTTATTTTTTTGGACTGATCTGTTATTATACCTCAGGTTAGTTTCTTGGAAAAGAAATTACGGAAATCTCATTGCTGATTTCCCTGCTCGGTTGGTGGAGTGGGAAGTGTTGATTTCCCTGGGAGCTTTTGAAAGTGAAGTTGGCGGAAAGGGAAAAGTAATCCACGTGGAGAAAGGATTGATAGGTAAAGTGGTTTCGCATCCTTTGCTTGAGCCTGGTGTGGCTGTACCAAATGATTTTATTATTGATGGGCAACAACGAATTATTTTGCTCACGGGAGCTAATATGAGCGGAAAAACCACTTTCATGCGAACGTTGGGAATTAATTGTGTGTTAGTCAACCTAGGTTTGAAGCCTTTTGCCGAGGAATTTGGCTTCTCTGCATTTCAGCTTTACACCAGTATGAGGAATACCGATAATTTGGGAGAAAGCGTAAGTTCCTTTTATGCCGAGCTGAGCCGTATCAAGCAATTGATAGAGAGAATAGAAAATGGGGAGCAGATCTTTTTCTTGTTGGATGAAATTCTGAAAGGGACGAATACAGAAGACCGGATTGCAGGATCGGAAGCACTGATCAGGCAGGTGGACAGTACTGAGGCGTTGGGGATCATCAGTACCCATGATATAGAATTGGCAGAATTGGAAACAAGGATGAGTTCGGTAAATAACTTCAGTTTTCATTCCGAGATACACGACCAGTCTATTGATTTTGATTACAAAATAAAACGGGGGGCATGCCCGAGTTTCAATGCACATAAGCTCATGGAATTAATGGGGATTCGTTTTCAAGAAGAGAAGTAAATCCCCTTTTCGATGAGATTGATTTATTTTCGATTACAATTTAACTATGGCTATACCATCGCAATCCCCCGTTTTGGGTGTCCTCGGAGGAGGTCAATTGGGCCGCATGCTTATTCAGTCGGCGATCAATTACAATCAAGATATCCACATCTTGGACCCGGATCCAAATGCACCTTGCAAGGATCTGGCACAGCGTTTTACAGTGGGCTCACTTAAGGATTTTGATACGGTTTATGCTTTTGGACATAGCTGTGATGTGATTACGGTGGAGATTGAAAGTGTTAATACGGAAGCACTTGAACAATTGCAGCGGGAAGGAAAGAAAGTTTATCCACAACCTGATATCTTAAGTCTCATCAAGGATAAAAGAAAACAAAAGCAATTTTACCAATTGCACGGAATTCCTACCGCTGACTTTATTCTTACGGTAGACAAAGCTGATGTTATCCATAACGCTGATTTTCTTCCCGCTGTGAATAAGTTGGGCAAAGAAGGCTATGATGGGAGAGGCGTTCAGGTTTTGAGAACAGATGCAGATTTGGAGAATGCCTTCGATGCTCCCGGGCTTTTGGAGAAATTGATTGATTTTGAAAAGGAAATTGCGGTGACCGTGGCTAGGAATGAATCGGGAGAGCTGGTGGTATACCCTGCTGTGGAATGTGCTTTTCACCCAACGGCCAACTTGGTTGAGTTTCTTTTTGCTCCGGCGGAAATTTCCCAAGAGATAGCAGAGAAGGCAGAACAAATTGCGAAGGATGTAATTCTTAAGTTGGGAATGGTTGGTATTCTTGCCGTGGAAATGTTTGTGACTAAGGATGGGCAAGTTCTGGTGAATGAAGTAGCCCCAAGGACTCATAACAGTGGGCACCATACCATAGAGGCGAATTTTACTTCCCAATTTGAACAGCATTTGCGGGCAGTCATGAACTGGCCACTGGGAAATCCGGATTTGAGATGTCCGGCAGCAATGATTAACTTACTGGGAGAAGATGGTTATGACGGCCCTGTTTTGATAGAAGGAAAGGATGAGGCGATGGCAGAGCAAGGTGTCTACATTCATTTGTATGGGAAGAAAATCACCACGCCATTTAGGAAAATGGGACATGTGACCATTTTGGCAGATACGATTTCAGGCTTGAAGGAAAAAGCGCAACGGATAAAAGAGTTAATCAAAATTAAAGCTATACAATGAAACCACAGGTAGGTATTATTATGGGAAGCCAATCGGATCTTCCCATTATGGCTGAAGCGGCACAAATGCTTGAAGAATTGGGTGTAAGCTATGAGTTGACGGTGGTTTCTGCCCATCGTACACCACAGCGGATGATTGATTATGCCCATTCGGCGCGTGAGCGTGGGATCAAAGTAATCGTAGCAGGAGCCGGCGGAGCTGCGCATTTGCCCGGAATGGTGGCATCGATGACAAGTCTGCCGGTGATCGGAGTTCCTATCAAAAGCTCAAATTCCATTGATGGCTGGGATAGTATTTTGTCGATTTTGCAAATGCCTGGTGGAATCCCCGTAGCGACAGTAGCTTTGAACGGAGGGAAAAATGCAGGGATTTTGGCAGCATCAATTGTAGGTTCTTTTGACCCTAAAGTAGGGGAGAACTTAGATGCTTACAAAAAAACGCTCAAGGAGAAAGTGGAAGAATCCGCCGCCCAGATAGAGGCTAAGGGGTGGAAAGAGCTATTAAAGAAATAAAAAATGCGGCTGGAAAGCCGCATTTTAATTCATTGCCATGAATTGGAAAAAGATAATTCGATTTAAGATAGGGGATGTCCCTTGGGAAATTCCCCTGGATGTATTGGTCCTGTTGGGAGGGATTGCCTTACTACTGATGGGGGCAGGTGCCTATTTTGGATTTCAGTTTGGATCTGGCTAATCAGTAAAGATTCCCCAGCCGTCATCATTTTTTTCGTTAGGGTCAAAACCCTTAATCCACTCAATAAAGAGTAAACGATATTCCTCTATAGCTTCTCTGAGAAGTTCTAAATGTTCTTCTGCGTGGGTTCCCTCCATTCCAAGTTGATAGGTCATGGAATAGAGACTTTTTGCATGTACTTTCATGACTACAGCTTTCTCCATTTTCAAGACATAGTCGGAAGCACCTTCTGCTCCACTGAATCTGCTAATCATTGTAGTAGTATCCTCCAGCATAATATTGCCGTAAAGCTCTTTTCTCGCCTCATCCAAACTCCCCACTAGGGCACGGGTCAAGGCAAATATATCCTTAGACTTTTTCATCAAGGGATGCTTGTAAATGTTTTGGTGCTCCTTACGTGCATCAAACTCATCGTCCTCATCCCAGTCAGCCTCATCATCATCGAAATCGTCCCACATTTGGCATTTGTGTTTTAGAATGGCAATTTGTCCTCTTCTCCTTCTGAGTGAAAACTGTCTACCTCAGGCATTGCTGAATTGGCAGATCCTGCTCCACCGGCTCTATCTACTTTGTATGCTTTCACTTCAGTATACCAGCGTCCGTTGTACTCACGGCTTTCCACATCTATACTCAACGTCACATTTTCTCCTGCATTTACAGAAAATTGATCGATTTTGTCTCCCCAGAGAGCCACACATACTTTTTTTGGATATTGCCCTCCTGTTTCAAGGATGAATTCCTGCTTTCTCCATGCGTTGCCACTTTTTGAATTTCCACCTACTTCGGGTAGTTTTTGGATTACTTTTCCACTCAATTCCATTGTCGTATTATTAAATGTCTGTCTGTGCGAAGTTACACATTGCCATTGAAATCTCCTGTTTGGAGTATCGCTAATTACTTTGATTGAGGAGTAGACTTTAACATTTTTTGGCATAAACATTGGTTCTGAAGAAGTAGAAGCAAGCCCCGTTCTAAATAAAGTTTTGCACATTGCTGTTTCTGTAATATTAAATTTGGATTATTCTTGTAGATAAGTTTATGGGATAAAATCCTTGTGTTTTCTTTGCACAGTTGTATTCGAAATCATACTTTTAAACAGTTTCTTTTTCTTTCACTCTTAACTGATACTATGGTCTAGACCTTTACGTTTATAATAAACCAACTTAAAATGAGTAAACGAATTGGTCCAAAGGACAGCGAATTGATTGCACAGTATCGAAATGGTAGTGATGCAGCCTTTGATTTATTAGTAGATCGCTACCAAAGTAAAATGTATAGCACCATTTTTCTGATCGTTAAGGATCAGAAGGTAGCTGAGGATTTGCTCCAGGATGTATTTGTGAAAGTGGTCAAAACACTTAACTCTGACAAATACAACGAGGAGGGCAAGTTTCAGCCTTGGGTGATGCGGATATCTCATAATCTGGCCATTGATTATTTTCGAAAGGCCAAAAGATATCCTTCCATCCTGATGGAGGATGGTTCGAATATTTTCAATTCGCTCAAGTTTGCGGAGGAAAATGTGGAAGATCGACAGGTAAGAGAAGAAAATATTGAGTTGGTGAAGCGTCTGATAGAGGAGCTTCCTGAGGCTCAAAAACAGGTCTTGATTATGCGGCATTACTTGGATATGAGTTTCCAGGAGATTGCAGAGCAGACCGGCGTAAGTATAAATACCGCTCTTGGAAGAATGCGATATGCGCTGATCCACTTGCGGAAGAAGATGAAACAACTAAATTTTGCATATGATAAAACCATTTACCCCAAATGATCTGGTAAGGTATATTTACCGGGAGATGTCGGAGGTAGAGCAAGAACTCTTAGTGCAAGCCCTGCATAGTGATGATTCACTAATGCAGGAGTATGTAGAAATGCTGAGCACAATAGAGCAAATGGATCAGATCCAGCTTCAACCTTCGGAGAGAGTAGTACAAGCGATCAAGTCGAGAGCGCAGTCTACGGGACTCGAGCGAGTCTGAAAATACGGTAATCCCGCTTCAAGCGGGATTTTTTTTATTTAGCGCTACAATGAAGTGTGGTGAATGCGGGTTTTTAGATTTCAAATACGCTGAATTTTGCCAAAATCCCGTTGGCATTGTTTATAGTGTCCTGCATGCCTTTCAAATTCTACAACCTTGAAACTAAAGATTAAAATCTAGGGAAATAGCACTTTCGGTTTCCTATTACAATTTTTTTCTGGTATTCAGCAGACAAACTCTAATCCAGTCGATGTAAGTTAATACCCAATTGACATTCTTTTTGCAGCATTTTTAATTTTACTGTGCTATGACAGAGTATTCCCTCATCTCCAATTGATGGCAATCAATTGTTTAAAGAATTCCCTCAGCATAATTTTCAGTTTAAAGATTTTTCTAAAACCGGGCTGATAGGAAGCGACATCAGTGCAGATGACATTTCATCGCTAGACGAGCAACAGCAGCTTCACTTAGCTTAAAAAGCTCAGAAATCATTTTTGAGTTAATGTAGAAGAAGTTAAGTCGTAGCTGCCCGATTCCGCTTTTAAGTAAATTATATAAATAAAAATGTATTTCAAATAATTTTTTATGTTTTCATAATGCAAAAAAATGTATATTTACGACTAATTACATTATTCAAAATGGTAATATGATTTAGAGGTTGGCTTGTCATCACAAGACCCTAGTAGGAAGAAATTCTTCATGTGAACAGCTACAAGCTATTAGAACAGAAATATATTCAGGAAAATAAAATGAAAAAAGTTGTATTGTTGGTAGAAATAGTAATAGCGCTTGTGTCTGTTTCGTGCTCAATTAATTATGAGGATGAAATTTTAGTTTCCGAGTTCCAGGGAGAATGGAGCGGGACTTATATAGGATCAGATGACAAAGGTGCTTGGAATATGACTATAACCCAAGAAGGCCATATATTCGGGATGACTACTTCTGAAGTATTTAATGAAACTTACGAAGTTTATGGTATTTTGGAAAAAAGAGGAAATTTGTGCGTAGTCACTGGAACTGCGTCAAGTGGGGCTTACTTCACAGGACATATGTCTGGAAATATAGCGGAGGGAATCTGGACTATTACAGATTCTGATAAAAAGGCAGAATGGAAAGGGAATAGGAAGTAAGGGGATATTTATTTAGTCTTTTTCGGGATCCTTAGTATATTCCGCTCAACCTCTTAAGTGGTGGAAATGGGGAAAATAGAATTTAATTGGAAACTGTGTTGACGTTTCGCTTGTGATTTTTTGTTAGCCAAAGACCGGTAGGCATAGGACTAGAAAAAGAAGATATTTTTTGGTTTGGTATTCAGTTTTTTTTTCTGGCCTTTGTTTGTGTCTGCTATGTCGAACTGGGTTAAAAACAATTAAAGTACTATCTCGAAAAAGAGTAAATGAAAAAGGTTGGATAAAATCCTCCTTCCTTTTCATAAAACTTTGCACTTTTCAAGGTTAATCAATACTTAATCAAAAGTCTTCGAACTATCCGAGACCATCTCCTTAATTTCTGAAAGCTCCTTTTCAGTGAGGTCTCTCCATTTTCCAACCGGAATATCCAAATGCACATTCATGATCCTGATGCGCTTCAATTGGACTACTTTAAAACCGAAATGCTCGCACATTCTTCGGATCTGGCGATTGAGTCCCTGGGTTAAGATAATCCGGAATTTGAATTTACTGATTCTTTCTACGTCGCAAGGGTCTGTCACTGTATCCAAGATCGGGACCCCTGATCCCATCAGTCTGATAAACTCATCATTCACAGGTCTATCCACAGTGACAATGTATTCCTTTTCATGGTTGTTTTTGGAGCGAAGGATCTTATTGACAATATCACCCTCGCTGGTAAGGAGAATCAGCCCTTCACTGTCTTTATCTAAACGGCCTATAGGAAAAATACGCTTTGGATGGCCTATAAAATCTATAATATTATCTTTTTCTCCTTTTGTATCTGTTGTGCTGACTATTCCCACAGGCTTGTTGAATGCTATATAGGTATGAGTCTGAATAGGTTTTCCCACAGGTTCACCGTCTACTGCTACCACATCATTTACTCCCACCTTTGTTCCCAATTCAGGGACTTTGCCGTTGATGGTAATTCTGCCTTCTTCCAAGAGTTTGTCGGCAGCCCTTCTGGAGCAAAAGCCTACTTCACTTAGGTATTTATTTACTCGTATTAGTTGATCTGCTTCCACGGGATTAGAATTGGATATGTGCTGTGCAAGTTAGGTAATCTGAGAAAAGTCTTCAGCTGTAATCCAATCTGTTCTGATTCAAGTCTGAAGGACTAATTCCAACGAAGAAATAAGACTAAAACTGTGAACCCTTAGAATCTTTGTGGTTTAAAAGTAAAAAAAGCGCAAATCCTGAAACTTGCGCTAGTGTATTTTTTCACACTATTACTCCCCTTTCGGTGGAGTAGTAGGCTTTGGTGCCTCTGCTACCAATATTTCAGGCTCACCGGGAATTCTGATGGATGCCAGTCGCTCCATATATTCAGTTTTTTTAGACTCAAAAGCCATTCTGTACTTTGCTTCGATCGGCTCAGAAGGCGGTATTTTCTCCTTTAACCAGTCTTCTTGTTTACCATTTTTCCAAAATCTGAAACAAAGATGTGGTCCGGTCGCCAAACCGGTACTTCCCACGTAGCCGATCACCTGACCTTGTCTGATTCTCGTTCCGGGCTTTATGCCTTTGGCAATCTTTGACATATGTAAGTACTGAGTGGTATAGGTGCCGTTATGCTTGATTTTCACATAATTTCCGTTGGCCGAAGTATAGCGGGCATCTGTTACCGTGCCTTCGCCTACAGAGCGAATCTCTGTTCCTTTTGGTGCGGCATAATCGGTTCCTAAGTGAGCTTTGTATCGCTTCTGTACTGGGTGAAATCTTCTCAGGTTATATCTTGAGCTGATTCTGGAGTATTTTAGCGGGTCTCTCAAAAAAGCTTTTTTGAAGCTGTTTCCATCTTGATCGTAGAAGTTGATCTCTCCATTTTGCTCAAAAGGGATCGCATAATATGGTTCTCCTTTATGTTCGAAAAATGCCGTTTGGATGTCTGAAACTCCGACTACGATTCCGTCAATTATTTTTTCCTGATAAGATACTTTGTATTTGTCTCCTTTTTGCAAAGCTCCAAAATCTATTGACCAGCCGTACAAATCTGCAAACTGATCAATGATGTCATAAGTCACGCCTTGACCGGTCATATCGGCAGAAAGGTTGGAGTTGATAATTCCACCGGCTTCTTTGGTTCTATATTCCACCGGTTTTTCTGCTTTGTAAATATCAATGGAGTCTAGATTAAACACCACATATTCTGAGGGGTTTGGCTCGTAGATGAAAAATTGAGCCTTGGTGGAATCGGCAGGGGTCACCACTGTAAATTTCTTGTTTGCAGCGATCCCCCTCACATCAAAAATCTCCTTTGACTTTTTGGCGATTTGGTCTATAATCTGATAGGGGACATTGAAAGGGGCAAGAATAGACCCGAGTGTCTGGTTTTTACTCACGGTTCCTTCTACAATATTCAGCCCGGTGACGTTGATTCCGTAGAGAAAAACCTGATTCTCCAGAGAATCAATTAGAGGTGGTTCTACGATTTCTGCTTCCTTTTCTGCTTGAAAAGGGAGGCTGAAAAATTGGAGTGAAGATGCTGCGCCAATAAGAATAACCAGTGCTGCAATTCCTATCCAAGTCTTTTTCATTACTCTATACTATTTAGGGAAGGTGAAATTTAGTTCAATCAAGCAAAAAAGGGCTTTTATTCCAAGCTTTGAGGCGTAAACCTTTTGATTGCCCCTCTCCAACTATCATACCAACGAAGGAAACGGAGTTATTATTTTATTTTCACACTACTTATTAAGGTAAACTTCTTAATACGTTGAATAAACTTTACTTTTTCTTGAAGATCTTTTCCCAATTTCTTTGAGAATTTCAAAGAAATTGGGAAAAGATTGCTAATCATCCAATGATTCGTGTGTTCTCACGGTCATTTCTTTATCTTTGACATCCCAAAAAAAACTAAATAAACATGCTGAGAACGCATACTTGTGGCGAACTTCGCCTTGATCACGTAAATCAAGAAGTAACCCTTGCCGGCTGGGTGCAGCGGGTAAGAAATAAAGGAGGTTTAATCTGGGTCGATCTACGCGATCGATATGGTTTGACACAGTTGATTTTTGAAGAGGATTCCAGCGAAAAGGCACTGTTGGAAAAAGCAGCGGAATTAGGAAGGGAATTTGTAGTTCAGACGACCGGTAAGGTAATCGAGCGAACCTCTAAAAATGATAAAATTCCTACCGGTGCTATCGAGATTAAAGTAACGGCACTTGAAGTATTGAATGCTGCGAAAGTTCCACCATTTATCATTGAAGATGAAACTGACGGCGGGGATGAGCTCCGCATGAAATACAGATACCTGGATCTACGGAGAAACGTGGTGAGAGAAAAGCTCCAACTGCGTCACAAAATGATGCAGGAGACACGTAAATACATGGATGCCCAAGCTTTCATTGAAGTGGAGACACCGGTTTTGATCAAGTCCACCCCGGAAGGCGCTCGTGACTTCGTGGTGCCTAGCCGCACAAACCCGGGTGAATTCTATGCATTGCCCCAGTCTCCACAGACTTTTAAGCAACTGCTGATGGTTTCCGGTTTCGACAGGTATTTTCAGATTGTAAAATGTTTCCGCGACGAGGATTTGAGAGCAGATCGTCAGCCTGAGTTTACCCAGATAGACTGCGAAATGTCTTTTGTGGATCAGGAGGATATCCTGAATACGTTCGAAGGCCTGACCAAGCATCTTTTCAGCACCGTAAAAGGTGTGGAGCTGGAAGAAGTGAAGCGGATGACGTACGCTGATGCCATGAAATATTATGGTAATGACAAGCCGGATCTTCGATTTGAAATGAAATTTGTAGAGCTGAATGACCTTGCCAAGGGAAAAGGATTCAGCATTTTTGACCAAGCGGAGTTGGTAGTGGGGATCTGTGCCAAAGGAGCGGCAGAATATACCCGTAAACAACTGGACGCACTGACTGACTGGGTAAAACGCCCTCAGATCGGAGCCAAAGGCATGGTGTACGCCAAATACAATGCTGACGGTACAATCAAGTCTACGGTAGATAAGTTCTACTCTGCTGATGATCTTCAGGATTGGGCAGATGCATTTGGAGCAGCACAGGGAGACTTGATGTTGATTTTGAGTGGTGATGCGGATAAAGTCCGTAAGCAGCTCTCCGAACTTCGTCTAAAAATGGGTGAAGACCTAGGTCTTCGTGACCGCACGGTTTTCAAACCACTATGGGTGATGGACTTTCCATTGCTGGAGTGGGATGAGGAGACCAATCGCTTCCACGCGATGCACCATCCATTCACTTCCCCTAAGAAAGAAGATATTCCATTGCTGGATTCAGATCCCGGATCAGTAAGAGCAAATGCCTATGATTTGGTAATCAATGGTGTGGAAATCGGAGGCGGTTCCATCCGTATTCACGACCGGGCAACGCAGCAATTGATGTTTAAGCATCTTGGATTTTCTGAAGAAGAGGCACAAAAGCAGTTTGGTTTCCTAATGGAGGCGTTCGAATACGGAGCACCGCCACATGGGGGAATAGCCTTTGGATTTGACAGACTCTGTGCGATTTTTGGAGGATCGGATTCCATCAGGGATTACATCGCTTTCCCTAAGAATAACTCCGGTAGAGATGTGATGATTGATTCGCCTAGCAGTATAGCTGATGAACAATTGACAGAATTGTCTATTCAGTTGGCAGTAAAGAAGTAAGTTAAACAAAATATACTGAAGAGGCTGTTGCAGAAATGTGACAGCTTTTTTTGGTTAGGTAGCTTGCAGAAAACGGTAAATATCAACTTTTTCCAACCAATGTCCGTATTCTCACTCAAAACTATTTCGTTATTTTCACAACATCCGATAAGCCCTATACCAACAGATATTCGTTGATTTTGAAGCGTATTAGATACAACAAAAACTGAAAGTGTATTTTCAATTATTGGTTTCCACTTTTTTGCTTTTTTCCTCGGCTTACCACCTTGTAGCACAAGATGCTACATCGATTAAAGCCCATAAAGATTCCTTAGATGGTGTAGTCAGAGACTATTATAAGTTGAACCTTAAAATATTTCATGAAATTCACATACAAAAACAATGAACATACAAACTCACAAAATAGGTGAAACAGAGATTGCGGAAGTGATTTCAGATAAGACAGTAATACAAAACACGGAAGATGCATTGGATCTGATGGGTGATATTTATTATCAAGGCTTCGATAAAATCATTCTGCATCTAGAAAATATCACTGCAGATTTTTTTGACTTAAAGAATAAAATGGCGGGCGAGATTCTTCAAAAGTTTTCGAATTATCGGATTAGTCTAGCAGTGGTGGGCGGTTTTACCGGATTTACGAGCAACAGCCTGAGAGATTTTATTTACGAAAGCAACAAGGGGAGACAGGTGAATTTTGTTGCATCTGTTGACGAGGCATTAAATGCCTTGACCAAGTAGGGGTTGGTTGATATCAAGGCAAGAATTGGCTGAAGCCCCAGTCCCAATTGCCAATGACCCGAAACTTGTTCATTTTTTCGCAAGTCGTTGATTATAAACTTTTATAACTGAAAAGCATTCTCAGGCGACCAATTCACAGTGGGAATTCCCTTTAGTAATTCTTTCCTGAATACCTGTATCAGAATTTTTATCATACGCTGTCTTCCGGCGATGACAAGCCCGATCATGGCAGTGACGAACCTCTGACCAAGCCATTTTAAAAAGTTGTCCCTTGCTGCCTACGGTAGTAGACTTCAACAGAGGTATAAAATATCGCGCTTTTGCGTGAAAATTCTTTCCCCCACTAAGGGTAAATCCTCCTCCTCTTGTCAAAGAACCAAACTAAACACATTAATATGCATTCGTTTACTAAGGTTTTTGCGGTGTTATTTTTCATGGCAATCAATCCCCTCCAAGCACAACAACTTACACAGACTATCCGCGGCACGGTGATCGACCAAATCACCAAGGCACCTATGCCCGGTGCTACGGTAATGGTTTTAGGCTCAGATCCTGTGATCGGGACTTCTTCGGATGTGCATGGAGATTTCAAACTCACAGGGTTGCCATTGGGTACATATTCACTCAAAGTGAATTTTATGGGCTTTAAGGAAATTATTAGCCCAACTATCCAGCTCAATTCAGGGAAGGAAGTAGTTCTTACAATTCCGCTGGAAGAAAACGTCACTCAAATCGACGAATTCGTTGTGACTGCTACAGAGAAGGACCGAACTGTCAACGATATGATTCAGGTGAGCGGAAGAACGTTCTCCGTAGAGGAAACAAGGAAATTTGCCGCTGCGGTAAATGATCCCGGACGTATGGCAACTTCCTTCTCGGGTGTTACAGGTACGGACGATGGCAATAACAATATCTCGATCCGCGGCAACAGTCCCAATGGCCTGCTTTGGAGAATGGAAGGGATCGATATCCCAAATCCCAATCACTTTGTCAATCCAGGTACTTCAGGAGGCGGCATATCCATCTTGAGTTCGCAGTTGCTGGCCAATTCCGATTTCTTGACAGGGGCTTTTCCTGCAGAATACGGCAATGCACTTTCGGGAGCATTTGATCTAAATCTTCGAAAAGGGAATAATGAAAACAGGGAGTTCACGATCCAGGCAGGAATTCTTGGTTTGGACTTGGCCGCAGAAGGGCCTATTGCCAAAAATTACAAGGGGTCATACCTTGTCAACTACCGCTATTCCACTCTTTCATTGCTTTCGAATATTGGGTTGCCTTTGGGCGATTTTGTGACCAATTTTCAGGATTTGTCCTTTAATATCTATCTGCCAACCGGATCGAAAAGCAACATTACTCTTTTTGGATTTGGAGGGCTTAGTGATCAGAAGGGAAATGCACTCACGGATTCACTGAACTGGGAATCTGAAGAAGATCGCTATGGAAGCACTTTCTTTTCCAATACCGGTGCTGCAGGAATCAAACATTCCTATAGTTTGAATGAGGCAAATTTCCTCCAAACCACTGTGTTGGCCTCAGGAAATGGCTTGGGGACTACCTCTTCACGATTAGATGACAACTTACAGTTTCAGGATCGCTATTATAACAAATACAGCAATTCCAAGATCACTTTCAGTTCTGTTTTGAATACCAAATTTTCTGCAAAAGCGAATTTGAGAAGTGGTGTCTATGTAAATCAATTGTATTACAATCTGCGTGAAGATGACTTCGAAGAAGGTATGAGAGGCTTAAAGACCAATATCAATTCCAAAGGAAATACACAGAGTATTCAGGCTTTCTCCCAACTCAACTACCGTCCCGGCGAGCGCTTGACTTTCAATGTAGGACTGCATTACCTGCAGCTTTTGCTGAACAATTCAAACTCGGTCGAGCCCCGGGTCAGTGCTTCCTATGTGCTGGACGAAAAGCAGCGGTTGAGCTTCGGGTATGGGCTGCATAGTCAGACGCAGCCACTGGGAACGTACTTTGCTGAACAGGAAGTGAATGGACAGATTATTCTTCCAAATGAAGATCTTGGGCTGAGCAAATCGCATCATTTTGTGCTGGGCTATGATCGCTCGTTGACGCCTTACCTACGGGTGAAAGTGGAGACCTATTACCAGCATTTGTTTGACATTCCGATTAAAAGTGGTGCAGATGAGACCTATTCCATCATCAATCAGCAATGGGCTTTTGCCACAGATCCACTGGTAAATGAGGGGTTTGGGAGAAACTACGGAGTTGAGCTCACGTTGGAGCAGTTTATGCACAATGACCTGTACTTCCTGCTCTCCACTTCTCTGTACAGCTCCAAATACAAAACCAATGAGGATGTTTGGAGAAATACGGCCTACAATGGCAATTTCAATGTGACGCTGACTGCCGGTAAAGAGTACAAACTCAAAAGAGAAAGAATTCTCGGACTGAATGTCCGTGCGATCTACACGGGTGGGCTGCGCACTACACCGATCAATCTGGAAGAATCCATTGAAAAAGGGGAGGAGGTATATTATGATCATCTCGCCTATACCGATCAGAATCCCGCTTATTTCCGCACAGATCTTCGTTTTAGCTTAAAGAAAAACAAACCTAAGTCCACCCGAACCTGGGCACTGGATATCCAGAATGCCAGTAACCGAAAAAATATCTACGGCAGCTATTTTGAAGCTATGGATGGAGAGATCAAAACTTCCTATCAAGCACCATTGATTCCTATTTTGAGTTATCGGGTGGAATTTTAAAAAGTGAAACCCAAGCTCGAAAGAGCTTGGGTTGAATAACAAGGAGAGCAAATGGATCACAAAGACTTGCAAATTGGATCCATGGAAAACTGTTTCTTATTAGATTGGACTGCATGATTCTAAGGCTTGCCCGAGTGAACAATATTTCTGATTTACTTCAGTTCCTCTTATACTCCATCCAATCCACTTCCAGCTCGAATGGGAATTTCGGTTTTTCAAGTGAATTTGGATTTTCTTCCACAGCCCAATCCTCTGTATGCCAAAAGTTCATTCTATACTTGGACTCATGCAGGGGAATCCCGAGCTGAGACCCCTGATAATCCCAAAGCACTAGTGTGTCAGCGGTTTCAGGGTGTAACATCCACCATTGGATCCTGTCACTCTCCCAATCAAATCCATAGGTATAAAATTGGGACGAAGCATCGTAATTTTCGATAGCAGGAATACTTTCGGGGATATTTTGTGAACCGGTTAAAGGTGTTGGTGTCCCATTGAAACCCACTTTTGAGATTGTTTCTATGATTTTTCCCTCTGCCAGATTGATGATCCTTCCGATGCGCTGCAGCTTGCCGTGCTTACCAGTCCATGTACCTATGTATATAATTTTTGGGTTAGCTAGCAGCCATTCGAAGTCGATTTCGCTAAGACCTTTTTTTCGGTCTTCATGGTAGGTGAAATAACCGACCACAGCACCTAGATTCGGCTGTTTTTTTGTTGCATCGGGTACTTTAAGCCTAGTGAAGTAAGTTCCGAAATGAGTGAAGTGCTTGGAGATAATCTCAGGGCCCTTGCCAGGTCCGGCTTTTTCTTCTGGATTGAGTTTGAAAGAAAGAATCTGAGTTTTCGACTCAGAGGGAGACGGAACTCCTATTGTTGTATGTTTAGAATCGGCATGTCTCCCAGTCGAACCGTATCGAAAATTCTTTAATGTGGATTTGGAGAAGTCCTCGCGGAAAGACTTGTGCTTCTTATTGGAATCATTTGGAAGTAAACTAGTCACCAGTAAAAAAAGTAAGATAAATACTTGTTTCATAGTCTTCAATATAGGTGTTTTCTTATCCTATTTTGATACAAAATCAATCCCCTCAAAATCTATAAGAATTTCTAGCCTAATCTATTGAGGGTTGAATATGTGGGGGAAGCCTAAAATCAGAGTAGGATCCTGATTTCTTTTTCTCGCTACTTGTATTTTGTGTCTTGAAATCAGCATCCGCAATCCTTCATCAAGTTTTTGACCCCCTTTCGGGTAGAAATTGAGACTGCCTTATAAAGAGAGCCGAAATTCAAATCCATAGTTTGACCATCGCCTATGGGAATAGGAAGTCCGTTTATCGTGGTTTCTATAGCATAATCAGAAATAATATCACCGGTGGCGGTTTCCATCAGTGCCACTCGAAGGAAACTTTTGATATGGGTGTCGCTCTCCCAATAGCTGGGAGAATTAAAGTCTGACGGATCAGTTCTTTCCCAATTTCCAGACCAAGCCAATTCTCCTAAGCTAAGTCCCAAGAGATATGGGATTCCCAACTCTAGGTTAATGTTGGCCCGCTGAATAGGATCATTGACATCTTTGATGCCCGCATTTAGAAGCTCGTACTCCATTTGATCATATATTGTCACGTTGGTAAAGCCCTCGTCCTGAAAGATCTCCACAATCATTTTTTCCAACCGGTTCTGTTCTGAGATAGAGAGCCGCCTAAAGCTTTCTTTCCAGTTTAGCGGAAGTAGTAAAACTCCATCTTGTTGTGCTAAGCAAATATGACAGCTGATTCTAGGGTAAATCTTGGTAGAAGTGCAAGCGGAAAATGCTATTAGGGTAAATAGCAGTAAAATCCCTTTTTTCATAAGGTGTATAATTATTTTTTCTCATTTTGAAAGAAAGTAGATCGGTAACAATTTAGATAGGTTGAAGCAGAATCATAACCTGTATCCGAAACGTATATGAAGATTTGCTGCTAACTCTCCCTCATTAGAAGTGTAACCGTAGGATTTTTGGAAATAGTGAATGTATCCAAGTCCAATACCTGTCTCAAATATAAACTGACGTGATACTGCACGACGGATTCCCCAGGTTGGTATGATAGATAAATCAGGAACTCTTTTGTCGTAGTAATTTGAAATGATAAATAGATCAGGATGGAAACTGGTTTTCAATGAGAAAAAGTTGCCAAAGTTCCCTTTTGTTGTCCTTCCTTTTTTGGCTCGCTTTTCTAGATTATAATACCATCTAGGTTCAGCCGTAAATACAGGGGTAAAAATATATCCTGAATCATAAGTGTTCCACCATAGCCCAGCATCAAGACCAACTTCAGTTCTTATAGCTAATTGATCCGAAAGTCTATATTCCTTGTTTAGCCAAACACCCAGTAATCCAGTGTGGATCTCTACTCTATTGGTAGTCACAGGAGCGTCTTGAGCATGTGTGAGTGAGAATGAAAAAATAAGCAATAAGAGCGCAAGAAGGCATTTCATAAGGACTAGGAAATTAATTTGTTGCAAAACTATTCTTTTTTTCAGCATCCGACATCCGGCCTCCAACATCCATCATTTATTTCCTAGGATGAAAATCAGTCAGCACCTGCCTCAAATAATCCCTATCCAAGTGCGTATAGATTTCTGTGGTCGTAATGCTTTCATGGCCAAGCATTTCCTGCACAGCACGTAGATCGGCTCCTCCTTCGATAAGATGCGTGGCAAAGGAATGCCTGAAGGTGTGTGGGGAAATATTTTTTTCTATTCCTGCTTGCTCAGCGGTCTTTTTGATAATCAGGAAGATCATTACCCTGGAAAGTTTCTTGCCTCTTCGGTTCAGAAAAACATATTCTTCATGGCCTTTGGCGATGGGTTGATGTACCCGAACCTCATCTTTATAGATATTCAGGTATTTCAGTGCATCCTTTCCTATGGGGACCAGGCGTTCTTTATTTCCCTTGCCCGTCACCCTCAGAAACCCGACGTCTTCAAACACCTGTCCTTTTTTTAATTCTGTAAGTTCGGATACCCGCAAGCCTGAACTGTAAAGCATCTCCAGTATTGCACGGTTACGATGGCCTTCAGGCTCACCAAGTGGAATTGCCTCCAAAAGCTGCACAATTTCCTGATAGCTTAGCGTATCGGGGAGTTTTCTTCCAAGTTTTGGAGCTTCGAGTAGCTGGGCAGGATCTTCGGTGATTCTGTCCTCATACATCAGGTATTTGTAAAAAGCCTTGATTCCTGATACAATTCTGGCGTGGGTGTATTCTGATATTTCGAGTTTGGCGAGCTCGTTTACAAACTTTCTCAGATGTTCCAGTTCCAGTGTCAAAGGGCTTTGATCGGGAAAATTTGCATCACTGTATTTTGCGAGTTTTTCCACATCACGGGCATAAGCATCAATAGAATTCCCACTAAGTGAGCGCTCAAGTTTGAGGTAATGTCGGAATTGCTTGATGTGGTTTTGCCAAAGACTACTCATTGGAAGATTGGAATGGCTAAAAATTGGAAATTCAAATTTTGAAAATTTTCAATATTCCTTGATTGGCGATCATGTCAAAATCTCTATCCTGATGCCAAATTGGGACATTGTACTTAACTGCATACCAAGCAATCAAGCAGTCATTGCTTTTGCGGATAGTTACCCCTTTTTGTCTCAAACCTGAATAGATTTGAACTGAACCTAAGGCTGCTTCGTATGGATCGGCATTTAGGCGAGTCAAACTTGATAATTTTTGGGAAAGAATTCGAAAGTCCTTTTCGTCTTTTGTTCCCTGCAGAATCTCCTGATAAATAGGAGGGCAAATAACAATTAAATCCTCATCGATTAGTGTATCTAGTCTTTCAGAGATAACTGAATAAGGATTATTAAAAAAATTGATCCAAATAGAGGTGTCAGGAAGAACAAGCATCGTATTAGCTCTCTCTCATTTCGTCAAGTTTTCCTTCCCAAATGATTTTTCCCCTTAGATCACTCAATTCACGGAGTTTGATTTTACGTAAGAATTCACGCAGTGCTTTATCGACAACCTCTTTTTTGGTTTTAAGGGCAGTCTTATCAAGAATTTCATTCATCAATTCCTCATCAATTTCAATATTAGTTCTCATAACATCAGTATTTATACACCAAATTACGAAAAATCATACACAAAAGTTTCTCTTTCATAAGAATGTTTTTCAACCTTAAAACCTTCTATCCTTTCCACTTTAAAACCTGAAAATCCTTTTAACTTTGAGCCGATATCCATCAAACCGAATTTTGTTTTGAAAATCCTGATCATTAACGGCCCGAATCTTAATCTTCTTGGGAAAAGAGAGCCTGAAGTCTATGGAAGCACTTCGTTTGAAGAATATTTCGAAGAATTAAAAAGTACTTTTTCTGAAGTTGAACTTCACTACTACCAAAGCAATGTGGAGGGAGAGCTGATTAATAAGATTCACGAAGTTGGGTTTTCCTTTGATGCAATTCTGCTCAATGCAGGTGGCTATACCCATACTTCGGTGGCTATATCCGATGCCATCGCCGGGGTGACTACGCCTACGCTGGAAGTACATATCTCGAACATCTATAAGCGGGAAGAATTCCGCCACAAAAGCATTATTTCCAAGTCCTGCGTCGGAATGATCTCCGGACTTGGCCTAAAGGGCTACGAACTTGGAATCCGCTATTTCCTATAACCGAACAACCTATGCTCACATTTGCACCCGGGCCATCCAAAGTTTACGATGCCCTACCTACTTATTTGCAAGATGCCTACAATGAAGGTATTCTAAGCGCCAATCATCGGAGCAGTGCGTTTATGTCTTTGTACCAAGAGACCGAACAACTGATGCGTGAGAAGCTTCACATGCCGGAAGATTACAAACTGCTCTTCACCTCCAGTGCTACCGAGAATTGGGAGATTATCACCCAGTCCATAGTGCAGCAGGCTAGTTTTCATATTTATTCAGGTTCATTTGGAAAAAAATGGATAGGCTTTGCAAAGCATATCAACCCTGCTACTGATGGACTGAAAATCGAAGCGAATGAAGCAATAGATGTGGCATCAATGGAGATCTCAGGAGACTTTGATGTGATTGCGCTCACGCAAAATGAAACTGCCAATGCGACTCAGGTACCGATGTCGGTGATTAGGTCTATTAAAGATAAATATCCCGAGAAAATGCTTGCAGTGGATACGACTTCTTCCATGGCCGGGATAGAATTGGATTTTGAATTGGCGGATATTTGGTATGCATCGGTACAAAAATGCTTCGGTCTTCCGGCGGGCTTGGGAATACTTATTCTTTCACCCAAAGCCATAGAGAAATGTGAAAGCAAGGGAGAAAAAGGAAGGTATAACAGCTTGAGTTTTATGCTGGAAAATGCTGCCGGTTATCAGACACACTATACCCCCAATGTACTTGGGATCTATTTACTCAATCGGGTTTTGAAAGATCTGGAAGAAGTTCAGCATATCGATGCCAATCTCCGTGGACGTATGCAAAAGTTGGAAACTGCAGTGGCTCAGTCTAAGTCCCTTCGGATGCTGGTGGATAATGCAGAAACGAGAAGCACTACCGTCTTGGCAGTAACAGGCTCTGAGGAGTTGATCGCTTCGGTAAAGAAAGATGCCGAAAAAGAGGGAATGCAACTTGGATCAGGTTATGGGCCTCATAAACCAACGAGCTTCCGGGTAGCAAATTTCCCTGCGATTACTAATGCAGAAATGGATAAGTTGATTAAGTTTCTAGGTCGGTTTTAACCACAAAGAACACGAAGGTATTCGCAGGGCGCAGTTTCTAAACAACTTTACAGGCTCTTCAGACTTGGACCTTTTTGTATTGATACTCAAAAGGTTTCAAGAGAATTTGGTTTGGAGGTATTCCTGAGTTTTTAAAAATTCATGAAAATATGTTGGAGGATTATTTACCTGATGAATATTCTTTAGAGGAATAGAGAATTTAAGGTAATAAAACCTTCTTTCTTAACTATTCCGTAATTTAAAAACCTACGAGGTTTTGAAAACCTCAACCGTTATTTTCCTACTTTCGCGGCATGTTTGATTTGAAGGAAATTTTATCTGTGTCTTTAATCCTTTTCTCGGTGATTGATATCCTCGGATCTATACCGATTATCGTCAATCTCAGACAGAAAGTGGGACATATTCAATCCGAAAAAGCCGCCTTGGCAGCAGGGGTTTTGATGATATTGTTTCTTTTTGCAGGCAAATCAATTTTGAGTCTTTTCGGAATAGGTGTGGAGGATTTTGCGATTGCAGGTGCATTGATCATTTTTGCGATCGGAGCTGAAATGATCCTTGGGATCGAGCTTTTCAAATCGGATCCCGATGCCAAAGACAGTGCTTCCATTGTACCAATCGCTTTTCCATTGATTGCGGGCGCGGGAACATTGACTACGATTTTGACTCTGAAAGCTGAGTTTGCCCAGATTAACATTGCGATAGGAATCCTCCTAAATTTGATCTTGGTTTACATCGTGCTGAAAAGCACAGGCTGGCTGGAGCGAAAAATCGGCAAAACGGGTTTGGATGTCCTAAGAAGAATTTTTGGGATTATTTTGCTATCCATCGCAGTCAAGATTTTCAAGACAAATGCCTTTCCGGGCATAGAATCGGGGCTTTAAGCTGATTGTCTAGACGATTTTTAGTTAACTTTGTCCCATGATTTCCATTTACACTGACGGTGCAGCCAAAGGCAATCCTGGCCCGGGCGGCTATGGCGCTGTACTGAAATTCAATAAGCATCGAAAAGAACTTTCTGAAGGATTCCGCCTAACTACCAACAATCGCATGGAGCTCTTGGCTGTGATTCGTGCACTTCAGGCACTTACCACAGATGAGTTTCCTGTGCAGATCTATTCCGATAGCAAGTATGTGGTCGACTCTGTGGAAAAAGGCTGGATTTGGGGTTGGCAAAAGAAAGGTTTTAAAGACAAAAAGAATCCGGATCTTTGGCTTCGGTATATCCCACTTCATCTGAAATACAAACCCAAGTTTATCTGGGTAAAAGGACATGCGGGGAATATCGAAAATGAAAGATGTGACGTGCTGGCGGTCCAAGCGTCAGAGGGATTTGACCTTAAGGTAGATACCGGGTACGAAGCGAGTTTGTGAGTTACCTAGGGTTTATTTAAGTATTCGGCAAGAAACTCTTTGACAGGAAGTATTCGGAAGGTTCTTCCCTTTGAAGAAAGTGTATCCCTTTGATCAAGCGTGAGGATAAAGCCTTCGGTTTTTCCAAAAAACTCCATAGCTTCTGTAAGTCCATCCACTTCGCGCTTTTGATTGTCGAGATGGATTCTTTCTGTGACTTGTATAAGCCATTTGCAAGAATCATCTTCAAAAACCACAAAATCGCACTCCTTGTTCTCCCTGAAATAGTAGGTTTTCAACCTTGTTTTTCTGAGCAAGATATACACGAGATTTTCTAATAACCTGCCTTGATCTTTGCTAAAGCTCAAGGAATTTGCCTTGGCAAATCCGGTGTCTATACAGTAAACTTTCTTTGGATTCTTGGAGATGCTTTTAGCAGACCAACTGAATCTTGGCAGAAAAAACAGTAAATAGGCATCTTCTAGCCAAGACAAATAGTCGGAGACAGTAGTAGCTGAGCCTACCTCAAAAGTTTTTTTAAGACTATTGAAGCTCATCTCTTTTCCTACATTGGATATCAGGAAAAGCGTGATGTCCATCAGCGTTTTGGTGTTTTTTATGCTATATCGTATGGCGATGTCTCTGAAGACGATGTCCTTGAGTAAGTTTTGTAATACCTCAGGGTTTTTGTCACGCAGATATTCCGGAAATCCGCCGGAGTTCAAATACTCTTCAAAACTTGCCTGTTCATCCGGTCTTGCATTGTATTCCAAAAATTCCCGGTAAGAAAAGGGAAATATCTCATGGGCTAAGTAACGGCCCGTAAGTCTTGTCCCAAGTTCTCGACTGAGCAATGATGCATTCGAGCCGGTGACATAGACTTTTTCTCCTCGATCATGTAGCTGACGGACATAGACCTCCCAGCCCGGTACGTTTTGTATTTCATCAAAGAAATAGGTGGAGTTTTCCGCTCCAAATACCTCATCTAGTTTTGGGAAGTCCCCTATTTCAAAACCAAATATCCGTGGATCCTCAAAGTTGAAGTAGGAAAAATCTGTCGGGGTTTCTGAGATGATTTGCCGCATTAGCGTGCTTTTTCCACAACGGCGTATTCCCGTGATTACGGCTATATGTGTGCTGGAAGGCTTTAAATTCTTGGCAGCTTCTCTCTTGGTTACTGAGTTGTTCTTGAGCACCACCTTTTTTTGCCCTGCAACTGCCGATGCTATTTCTTCTTTAAGTATCATAAGGTGAGGCCATTGTTTCCTCAAAGATACAGTTTATTTTACTAAAGTATAAAAGTTTCTTTTTATAAAAGAAAATAGTTTACGTTAAAAACGTAAACTATTAAATTTTCAAACTTCTGATTTAATACCTCATAATTTCTCCATTGTCATCAGCGGTACATCGGCAGGATTGACTTCCAAAAGAGGTTTGTATTCTGCTTCAGGATATGTCCATCCTTCATCACTTAATTCATAGAGCAAGGGAGCGAGATTCTGAACTGCAGCTTTGCAGCCTTGGACTATGGCTCCCATTTTACCGGTTTGTTTGGAAAGTGCTGCTTCGTTTTCGATTTCAAAGGGACCCGTGAAATTTTTCTCCTTTAGCATATTCACAAATGCCCGCCAATCCATCGAGTCGCCTAGACCAAATCCGGGCAAAGTAGCCTCGTAGTGGTGCCTGTCCCAAGGATTGGTACTGGAAGTGATTCCTGCTTTTTCAGCCCATTCAGCTTTGATTTCCTGCATGGGATACATATTGCCCCAGAAGGGATCGGGATTGTTTCGTGTAGATTTGACGTGGATTCGTTTCAGCCGTTTCATGTCGGTGTTTTTGATCACTTCCACGGGATCAGTGTGCTGCCATATGTCATGCGAAGGATCGTAGATTTCTCCGTGATTGGACTCCGGAATGAATTCATACATGATTTTCCGTGCTGCCAAAACCCCCGGAAGGTTATTAAACGTGCCAAAGTGGCCCGAGCTTCTCCAGCCTTCCATAGGACAGTTTTCATACAATACAGTCACTCCAAGGCTGTTTGCATAGCGGATGATGGGGCCAAATACCTTTCGGTATTCCAGGAGATTTTTTTCAAAACCGCCTTCCTGGTTTCCAAGTTCGTGATTATAGCCTACGAATGTCCCGACTTTCACATCGTTTTCATCTCCGCCAAGTAAATAAGCCATTCTTATCAATCGCAGGAGATGGGTTTGATTTTTGACCCGCTCAGCAGGATCTCCACCGATGAGGTTGTCAAAAGCTCCTATAGAAAGGCGAAGTTTGGCACCGTTGAATTTTTCAATGAGTTTTTTGGCTTGCTCGGATCCGAAATTTTCATAGTCCAGATGTGTGGCCACAAAATCATCGCGTGTGCCATCTTTTCTGAAAACGCAAAGGTCAAGTCCTTGCACGCCGATTTCTATTGCTTTCTCTACTGTTTGATCCAAGGTGAGTTGGTCAAAAGCAGAAGTCATAATCCAGATAGGGTTTGCCATGGTGTTCGTATTGGGTAGGAAACAAAAGAAGGAAATAAACCAAGCGCTCACAAGAACAAGGTCTATTTCCTTTTTATGGAAAGATTTGATTTTTTTTAATCAATGCACTAAGGTAAGTGTCACTTCTTGTGGCCCCAGACCTGTAATAGCTACACTTTGAGTAAGTACCAATGTATCGGCAGTCACGCTGACAACTTTAATATCTCCGGTAGCCCCGGGAATGTCAAGTAACTCGGTATCCACTGTTAATATGGAAGTTGATTCACTGTATGACCACTCGAAATCGGCTGTCTGTGGCTCGGATTCACTGCATTTATTGGCACCGGCATCTACAACGCCTGTATTTCCACTTTCATTGTAATCAAAAGTAATCTGATTGTCCAAGAAACATGCGGGAATTGCGGAGGTGATAGGAATACCGCCAGCTGATGCGCTGCTGAATTTCCAAGCTTCACCTGACCCGATCAGTTCAGTAGCTGACTTCGGAGGATCTTTGTCATCATCTTCGCTACATGACCCTAAAGTAATGAGGCTGGCCAGCATAACTAGATAAGGGAGTTTGGAAAATGTTTTCATAGAGAAAAATGGGTTAGAAAAGAATGTGTAAAATAGTGAAAATTGGCATTAGACCCTCATAAAACAGACGTAAACCTTTTTATTCATTTTCAGCATATTTTTTTCTGATTTGCACTTTTTGCTTTTGTCTATTCCAGAGTGCTCTGGCCAAATCAGGGGCGACTTGGTCAGGTTCGGATTCATGGAGAATTTTCTTGAGCTTTTCTTCTCCAAGGTCTATTCGGTAGCAAACTTGAAGCAAGTGCTCAAACTCTCTATCGAGCATGTAAGCGATGACTTTGGATAGTGTAGCGATCGCCTTTTCTTCATCAAATTCAGTTAGACTTTCGGGAAAGTCAAAATCCTTTTGCAGCAGCAGAAAAGTTTCTTGGGATAGGGATTCACTCATGCCGGTATCAAAAAAGCCCCGAGTCTTTTCGGGGCTGGAGTATTAGTTGTCTGATTTTTCTTCTGACTTAGTCTCTACAGGTTTTTCCTCCTCAGTTTTCTGTAATACTTCGGGAGCCTGTACTTTAAGTAAGTTGTACCAATTGATCAGTTTCTTGATATCTGAGGTGTAAACTCTCGCTTCGTCTACTTCAGGAAGAACGTGCTTCATGAAAGCTCTAAGCTCAGAATCATCAGGATTGGCATCCAGACCCAAATCCCCTTTGAATTCAGCTTCAATCTTTTTCATCACGGATTCCAGCGGCTCAGCACCCTCTTCAGTCAATGTATAGATTGAAATATCACTAAGAATAGATACACGCTGGGACATGCCTGCAACGAGTTTGGTTTTTTTTGCGTCCATGCTCTCCAGGATTACCCCTGTGCGTGAAGGCTTCAAAACTTTGAACAAACCGGGTTTACCGGCTACGGTGGCAAGATCTTTAAAATTCATTTGGTTTATTTTTTCGAGGCTGCAAATATAGGATTATCAATCAAATGATTTACCCAGCTTTATATTCTGTTACCAGTTCTTCGATAAACTTCGTCAGTTCTACTTTGCCACTGTTTGTTTCTGCACTGGTGATAAAGTAATCGGGCTCTTCTTCAAAGATTTCTCTGGTCTTCTTCAGAAATTTCTGAATATTCTGATCAGTTTTTGCCCTGGACTGCTTATCCGCCTTAGTGAACACCAACGCCGTAGGAACTTCTTGGCTTACACACCAAAGCAAAAATTCCAAATCAATCTGTTGAGGTTCTAATCGGCTGTCTATCAGAACAAATACGCCGCAGAGGTTTTCTCGTTTTGTCAGATAGGTTGAAATCATGTTCTCCCAGCCTTGTTTTATCTTCAGGTTTACTTTGGCGAAGCCATATCCGGGAAGATCGACCATGTACCACTTGTCATTGATCATGAAGTGGTTGATCAATTGGGTTTTACCGGGTTTTTGGGAGGTCTTTGCCAAACTCTTTTGGTTGACCAGCATATTGATCAGTGAGCTTTTGCCCACATTTGATCTGCCGATAAAAGCAATCTCAGCACGGTCTGGTCTGGGACAATTGCTGGGATCTGCGTTGCTGACTACGAAGGTGGCTGTTTTGATCATCTATTTTTCTTTGTATACAAAAGTACGACAATATCTGAAAAGGATTTTGGAGCGATCATCGCGGAGAATTCGCTTTTACCAAAAACCTTCGAGGGTTCGAAATGGGAAAGTTGATATTCTCAAATTAGACCTAAAAAAAGTAACCCCCGAAGGGTTACTCAATTGAGGATTGTTAAAGGTGATTTACTTGCTTTGGATAGTTACTTTTTTCCATTCCTCGTGTTTCTTCCCTATTATTGCTCTTTCAAAGACAGAATTCTGATGGCGGTAGTTCCTTACAAAGACAAGCAAGATTCCAAAAAAGATCAAGTTGCTGAAATGTTCAATAACATCTCCGGCAAATATGATTTGCTCAATCACGTGCTCAGCATGGGAATTGATATCACTTGGAGAAGAAAAGCAATTAAATATCTGAAAGATGATCAGCCTAAACTGATCTTGGATATTGCCACGGGAACGGGAGACTTCGCAATTGAAGCGCTTTCGTTGAATCCTGATAAGATCATCGGAGTGGATATTTCTGAGGGAATGCTGGAGGAAGGCCGTAAGAAATTGAGGAAAAAAGGGCTTGAGGATAAAATTGAGCTTCAGCTTGGGGATTCGGAAGGGCTGCTTTTTGAGGATAATAAGTTTGATGCGGTTATCGTTTCATTTGGAGTTAGAAACTTTGAAAATCTGGAGAAAGGGTTGGCGGATATGTATCGTGTACTGAAGCCGGGAGGCAAGGCGGTGATCCTAGAATTCAGCAAGCCA
This sequence comes from Algoriphagus sp. Y33, assembly GCF_014838715.1. NCBI lineage: Bacteria > Pseudomonadati > Bacteroidota > Cytophagia > Cytophagales > Cyclobacteriaceae > Algoriphagus > Algoriphagus sp. Y33. The sequence goes on from NZ_CP061947.1 coordinate 5,529,873, forward strand.
AGAAAAGCTCCGATGAAGCAGGCGTATGCTTTCTATTCCAAGGCGATTCTTCCGCAGATTGGCAAGATTGTTTCCAAAGACAATTCTGCTTACACTTATCTACCTGAGTCAGTACAGGCTTTTCCGGATGGAATGGATTTTCTGAGAATTATGAATAAAGTCGGATTCACAAGCAACCTATGCAAACCACTTACATTTGGAATAAGCTCAATCTACGTAGGGACAAAGTAGTCCTATTCGCTGTAGCCTCTTTCTTGGCAGCGATGCCGACATTTGGGCAGGGGATGTTTGGCTTGTCATCGGCGTCTAGCTCAGATAATAAGACGTTTTCCTATGGGTTTTTCCTTGCTGCTCATAACAGTACGTATCAGATGAAGTATTCTGATCTTTATTTTGATGACAATGCTTCCTCCGATGTACGGAGTATACAGCCTAAATATACACCGGGTTTTTCGCTGGGATTTTTGGGAATGCTACAATTCCATGACCAGCTAATTTTGCTTTTCACTCCTAAGGTGGGGTTTTATGAATATAAGACCGAAGTGACCTATTTTAACGAAGATGTGGATCCCAGTTTAATTATTACTGATGGGAGTAATGAATTATCTCAGGGAGGAGTTCAGGTTTATAGTTCTGAAGCCACGATGGTAGAGTTGCCTTTGCTTTTGAAATATCGTTCCGTGAGGTTCAACAATACCCGGATGTATTGGCTGGGAGGGGCAAGCTATCAGTTTCGGACCAAAAGTCAGGATGAAGCTAATGTAGATGATATCGTCATGACAGGACGGGATGTCTCTCTTGAAGCTGGAATGGGGTTTGAAATTTATTTCAAATACTTCAAGTTTGCCCCGGAAATCCGTTTTTCCCACGGCTTGATGAATGTCTATCAGGTAGAAAATACCCGTACTGATCTTCAAGCGGCCATTGAGTCGATTAGAAGAAAATCAATTACTGTTTATCTGAATTTTCAGTAGCAGGTTGGAAATTGAAAAGCAGTAAGGGAGGTTTTTAAACTTCAAATTTGCTCATTGACTAGTGAAAATTGTCCATTGATAATTTTTTAACTTTCAGCATGAAAAACAAAATTGCCTTAGTCACAGGAGCGACGTCTGGAATCGGAAAAGCTGCGGCGATCACCCTCGCCAAAATCGGGTATAACATCATCGCCACGGGAAGGCGTGGAAACCGACTTGAGGAATTGAAGTCTGAATTGCCTCAGGATATTGATTTTTTGCCTTTGGTATTTGACGTCCGGGATCGGGAAAAAGTAAAGGAGATCCTCGATAATCTTCCCGAGAAATGGAAAGCTATAGACGTGCTGATCAATAATGCAGGAAATGCCCACGGTATGGATCCTGTTCATTCTGCCAATTTGGATGATTGGGATGCAATGTTGGATATCAATGTGAAGGGACTTTTGTATGTGTCCAGAGCAGTTATCCCCGGAATGACAGAAAGAAAATCAGGAATGATTATCAATATAGGTTCCATCGCAGGCAAGGAAGTCTATCCCAATGGAAGTGTGTATTGCGGTTCCAAGCATGCTGTAGATGCCATCACAAAGGGAATGAGAATGGACTTGAATCCTTTTGGTATCCGTGTGGTGGCGATTCATCCGGGCTTGGTAGAAACTGAATTTTCCCTAGTCCGTTTCAAAGGAGATGATAGCCGTGCAGAGACTGTTTATCAAGGATTGGAACCATTGGTAGCTCAGGATATTGCAGATATCGTAGAATTTGCGGTAACTAGGCCTGCGCATGTGACGATTGCCGATGTGGTGGTTTTACCGACAGCACAGGCTTCGGCTACTATCGTAAAAAGAGATTCTTGATCGTGAAGAAATATTATTTTCCCTTATTCTTGGTTTTAGCTGCCTGTGGTACAGCACAAAAAAGCGATCAGGAAATTTTCTCTGAGCAGCAGCGAAAAGTGTTGGATCCTGTCAAAGAAGTAGAGTTGGAAGTAAAAAAGCCACAGTTGGAAGAAAAGCTGATTTCCCAGGGATTGGTGGATGTGGAAGAGGTAATTCCCGGTATAAAAGTCGAACTGAAATATTCCACCACGGATAATTTCTTTGGGAAGGACGTGTATGGTGATCTGACCAAGGCTTATCTCCAGCCTGAAGTAGCAGACCGGTTGAAAAATGCCCAAGAAATGCTCCGGGGTCAGTTTCCTGATTACATCTTGCTAGTCTATGATGGAGTACGCCCCTTGAGCGTGCAGCAGATTCTTTGGGACAATCTGGACAAACCGGATAGCATAAAGCCGCTTTATGTCGCAGACCCTAAAAAAGGCAGCTTGCACAATTTCGGAGTCGCTGTGGATTTGACAATATTTGACACAAAATCTGACTCCACGCTGGATATGGGTACTGGGTACGATTACTTTGGCTATCCTGCATATCCTGACCGTGAAAAGCAAATGCTGTCGGAAGGAAAGCTCACAGCAGATCAGATAGCTAACAGGGATATTCTGCGAAAAGTAATGAAGGCAAATGGCTTCTCGGGAATAGGTTCGGAATGGTGGCACTTCAATGCTTTTTCCCGAAAAGAAGCAGGAGAAAAGTTTGCTATTGTCAAGTAGTACTAGTCAATTCTCAAATTCAATATTCAATTAACAATTTTCAACAATCTAACAACTCAAAATCCTATGACCTTAAAACGAACAGCCCTGGTCCTTGGGCTTATTTTCAGCGCAATATTGGCGGCTCCGGCGCAGCAATTCAAAGCATTGGTTTTCAGTAAAACTGCCGGCTTCCGCCACCAGTCCATTCCTGAGGCAGTAGCCGCGTTGAAAAAAATGGGAAAAACCCAGGTTTTCAGTGTGTACACTACTGAAGATGCCGGTGAATTTACCGACGAAAAATTGGAAAAATATGATGTGGTGATTTTGACTTCTACCACGGGCACGATCTTTAATGATGAGCAAAAGGCTGCTTTTCAGCGATACGTTCAAAGTGGCAAAGGTGTAGTGGGGATCCACTCTGCTACTGATACTGAATACGAGTGGCCTTGGTACAATAAGATGATAGGAGCCTATTTTCTTTCCCATCCTGCACAGCAGACGCTAAGACTTGACGTAGTGGATCAGACACATCCATCTACATGGCATCTGCCGAAAAACTGGCTGTGGACAGATGAATTGTATGAGTTCAAAGAAATTAATCCTGACATCAAGGTTCTGATCAAAGCGGATGAAAGTACGTATAAAGTAGCCAAGGGAAATGGTGACAACCATCCTATGGCTTGGTATCATGAATTTGATGGCGGAAGAGTGTTCTATACTGCGCTAGGCCATGTGGAGTCTGCCTGGGAAGATCCTGATTTCTTAAAGCACCTTTATGGAGGTATCTGGTACGCTGCTACGGGCGAGCCTTATAAGCAGTAATTCGAAAACCTTCTGTCAGTTATGGCAGTTAAGACACTCAAATCCTCTTGTCTGCAATAGCTGAATTTGGTGGCTCAGAGATTTTGAGGGTAATGATAAAAATGAAAATCTGATTTACCGGAACTTAATGCCGGTAATTCGGTTTTCTAAGTAAAAATCAAGAATACCATGCTACAAGCACAAGCAAGACCTGTTCACCTCTACATGGAGGCTAATCCGAATCCCAATTCTTTGAAATTTGTAGCCAACTTTATGTTGGTGGATGAGGGGGTAAGTTTTGATTTTCCGGATGCTGAAGGTGCCAAAATAAGCCCATTGGCTCAGGAATTGTTCAATTTTGCCGCAGTGGAACGTGTATTTATCGCCTCAAATTTTGTGACGGTCACCAAATCGGAGAGTGTAGAGTGGGCCGAGATTCAGGGTATAGTTCGAGATCACATCAAGCAATACCTAGAGGCAGGCAAGGCTCCCGTTCCCGTAGCTTTTGAGAAAGATCCGCTTTTTGATGAGAATGATTCTGAGGTGGTAAAGAAGATCAAGGGAATTTTGGATGAGTATATTCGCCCGGCTGTAGAGCAAGATGGAGGAGCTATCGTTTTTCATTCTTTCCATGATGGTGTGGTCAAAGTTCAGTTGCAAGGCTCATGCTCGGGCTGTCCTTCCAGTACTGTCACTTTGAAAGCGGGTATTCAGAATCTTCTTACCAGAATGCTTCCTGATGAAGTGAAGGAAGTGGTGGCTGAGGGAGTATAAGCTAAAGTTATATGGGGAAAAGAGATTGGTCCTGGGCGATTCTTGGAGTTATTGCTTTGGGAATACGTTATTTGGCGGCTCAAAACCCAGATGCTACGGACGAAATTTATTCAAGAATTTTCTTTCCGGGAATTCGGAATGTAATAGATATGACGCTGGGAAGATTGCCTTTCCCCAGCGTTTATTTGTTTATAGTATCGGTGATGCTCGTTCTGCTCATATATTTTTTGAGGTTACGCAAAAGAAAAGGCTGGAGAAATAGGGTGTTCTACTCATTCCGGGCTCTAGCCAATGGACTTGGTGCCCTTGTCTTCTTTTTCCTTTTTCTTTGGGGGTTTAACTATCAGCGGACCCCTATAGTGCAACAATTGGGACTCAAGCCACAAGCCATGAATTTGGAGGAGTTGAAAAGCGAGTTGCTGATCACGCAACGTCTTGCGCAGCAGTACCGGAATTTTCTTACTGGGGACACACTGGCTATCGAAGAGATCATGCCTTATCCCGAGCTGGAGAAGCTCGTCCGGGCCAACATCGCAGCGAATCTTGATATGTTGGGGTTGAATTTTACAGGAAGGCCTAGAACCAAGCTTTTCCCACCCCCGGGATTTATGAGAAAAATGGGTATCCTAGGTATTTATTTTCCTTTTACCGGAGAAAGTTACATCGATCCTACCTTGCATGCGTTGGAGCAACCATTCACTGTGGCTCATGAGATGGCTCACAGTTATGGAGTGACAGATGAGGGGGAGGCTAATTTTATCGCTTGGGTGATCTGCACAAATTCGGATGACCCCTTATTACGTTATTCAGGGCAATTGAGATTGCTTACTTATCAGATTAGAGATTATTATAGAATGGCTCCTGAAGAGTACAAAGTATGGGTAAAAACGCTGGATCGTGGGCTGCGGAATGATCTCATTTCCTTACAGAAAGCAAGTGAGGCAATCAAAGCTTATTCGATTGAATTGAGTAGAAAGACCAATGATGTCTTCTTAAAGACTCAAGGAGTAAAAGCTGGGATTAATAGCTATCAACAGTTGCCCAAGCTGGCATTTGCGTGGCGAAAACGGATGAAGTGGGAATAGGCCTGCTATAATTGATTGTTTACCTTTTTTCTCTTTAGTTTGATGTGATTTCACAAAATCACTAGTTTGGAGTTTGCTTTACTGAACTTGATTCTTTTCGGTTAGTTGGATCAACTCATTTTTCACACCAAAACAAACTTACTTATGCGCCCAATTCTAGTTCTGCTTTGTGTCTTCTTTTTCAGTCAAATCTGTATTGCTCAAATCACTATGGATACAGAGCGGAAAGATGACGGCAGTATTGAGATCTACGCTATCAATTCAGCTCAGGTTCCCTATACTATTTTGATTGATTATTCAGATCTCACCAATATACTTCCTATTGGGTCTTCAGGCTTGGTAATGGCCCGTCCGGGCAAATCTAAAGTATCTACACTTAAGCCTAGAACTGAAGGCCAGGCAACTAATATGCGTTACACTTATTCTTTTATTAAGGGCGATTATTTTTCGAAATCGAAAATTGAACCCCTGTATCTGATTCCTCTGCCGGAAGGGACTATTGCTACTGGAATTCGTTTGACTCATATCGAAAACCGTCTTCGGCCTAAAGAGGAGAATAAAGACTATGTGGGAGTTTCCTTTAGGTTTGGGTTGCCTACTGAGATTGTTGCACCCCGCAAGGGGGTAGTTTCAGAGATCAGTATGGATAACTATGCGGATAAGAATAATTTGGATTTTGATCGTGGAGAAAACTACATAGAACTTTTCCATGGGGATGGCTCACTTACCAAGATAATGGTTTTGAGACCCGGGAGTGAAAAAGTGAAGCTGGGGCAGGTGGTTTTTCCGGGTGATGTGATCGCCGAATCTGCTGGGGAAGACTACAATTCGGGGTTTCATGTGCGGGTGGCAAATATGAAGCCTGCGAAGGATGGAAAAGGTAGGCTCAGGTATAAGATGGATCCTATCAAGTTTGTTTTCAAGGGAGGGGAGTCAGACATCTCCGAAATGCAAGAAATAGAGGTGGTGCATCCGATGGAGGTAATAACGGCGGAAATGAGTAAAAAAGAGAAGAAGATTTATGAGTCAAAAAAAGATTGAGTTACTTCTTTCGATTTCCCACCCATACACCTACAATGACAGCCACTATACCGATGTAATGGCCCAGCAATAGAACTTCCCCGTCAAGCACTCCCCAAAAGATGGCCACAATAGGTATAATATAGGTCACCGAGGCGGCAAAGACCGGAGTAGCCGTCTTTACCATCACATTGAAAATAATTAATGCGATAGCTGTGCCCATCACGCCCAGTATAGTAAGGTACCCCAAAGCAGGGAGTGCCCCTGTTACATTCACCACTTTGTAAGAAAATTGTGTGCCGGCCATCAAATAGATCAGTGCCGCCGGTAAAACCATGATCAGGGAGATAGCAGTGATCTCTATGGGTTTGAGTTTTTGAAAGCGGTATTTGATAATATTCAGATTGAATCCATAGCAGATACAGGCTAAGATCACATAGAATGCATGCGAGTTGATGTCCGTAAAAGCCCCGAATCCTGATCCCTCTTTGACAGTGACTAGCACGAAAACTCCGATAAATGCAATCGCTAAACCTATAGCATTTCTTAGTGTGATTTTGGAGTGGAAAAACAATGCGCCTATGACCACTACGGATAGGGGAGTCAGCGCATTCAGTACGCCTGTAAGTGAGCTGCTAAGTTGGGTTTGGGCTTTTGCGAAAAGAAAAGCAGGAATAAAACTTCCAACCAATCCCACGATGATTAGATTTTTGATCTGGTTTTTATCAAGTTTCCTGATCCTTGGAATAGACAAGGGGAGCAGAAATGTAGCCGCAGCTACTATTCTATAGGCTCCGACTTCTCCTGCTGAAAATACTTCCAGACCTCTTTTGATAAGGATAAATGAGCTGCCCCAAATGAGAGACAAAAGGATAAGTAAACCCCAGTTCTTGAGATTGTTGTCGGTAGTGGTAGTGGGCATCGGCTATGACAGAGGATTGTCTGCTTTGCAAAGGAAGCAAAACCCTAGAAAAGTTTCTTACCAAGTGCCGGAGAAAATTGGAAGTTAGACATCAATTGACAGCTATCTACAAATTGGGAAGAGTGAACGGGTTCTTACATTTGTATAGCCAAGCTGAACTGGCAATAAAACAAGTATTTGGATGCTCCTGATTTTACCATGGCAAATTGCATTGTAAAATATGCCGGTAACAGTTAAAAGTTTATGGGTATAGCCAAACAAACCCATCAAATCAAGAAAGTTTTTATGTTTATAACCATTTTTTAAATCAAATTTATTGTTAATTTTATGGTTATAACCATAAAAAATGATTTCAAGAACGACTTATTTCGAACAATTAAGAGAATTCATCGACAAGCCACAGATCAAAATCCTGACAGGAATAAGAAGAAGTGGCAAGTCCACCTCCCTATTGCTACTCAAGGAAGAGTTGTTGTCAAGGGGGATCGGTGTCGATCAAATCGTTTTGATCAACTTGGAAAGTTTTACTTTTTCCGAATTGCGCACAGCTGCACAGTTACACAATTATGTCGCAGACAGGATACAAAAAGGGAAGAAAACGTACTTGCTTCTGGATGAAATCCAAGAGGTGGTGGAATGGGAAAAAGCTGTCAACTCATTTTTGGTGGATTTTGATGTGGATATTTACCTCACCGGATCCAATTCCCATCTATTGTCTTCTGAGTTGGCTACCTATTTGGCTGGACGCTATGTGGAGATTCCCGTTTATACGCTTTCTTTTTCCGAATATTTACAATTTAGGTCTGCCTATTTCCCAAAAGAAAAAGCTGATAACAAAACCGCATTTCTTTCCTATTTGCGTTTGGGTGGCTTTCCTGTAATACATACCGCTGATTATTCAGTAGAAACAGCCTATAAAGTAGTGTATGATATCTATTCTTCTGTCATCCTCCGAGACACGGTACAACGCTACAAAATAAGGGATGTGGAGCTATTGGAGAGGATTGTCAAATATGCTTTTGACAATATTGGCAATACTTTTTCCGGCAAAAATGTAGCTGACTACTTCAAAAGCCAACAACGGAAAATAGATATCAATACGGTATATAATTATCTCAATGCGTTGGAGGGTGCTTTTATTTTATACCGTGCATCCCGGTATGATATCAAAGGGAAGGAAATTTTGAAGACCCAAGAGAAATTCTATTTGAGCGATGTGGGCTTACTCTACGCTACCATGGGTTATCGGGATAGAATGATTTCGGGTATTTTGGAAAACATTGTTTACTTGGAATTCAAAAGAAGAGGATACACCGTTTATGTAGGAAAATACATTGATAAAGAAATTGACTTCATAGCGGAGAAACAAGGGCAAAAAATATATGCCCAAGTGGCATATAAGCTGGAAAGCGAGCAAACAGTCGAGCGGGAATTTTCCACACTTTTGTCTGTCAAGGATCAATATCCAAAATTTGTGGTCACACTGGATGATTTTTGGAAAGAATCCGTTGAAGGCGTGCAGCATATCCATTTATCCGATTTTTTGTTGCATACTTTCTGATTCAAGGAATAACGATTTAAATCAAGCATGCTTTTCCGAAGATTGTCATCTGGCTGAGTCTAGTGGTAAAGTTGAAGCTAACCTTTCAACCTTACCACTTTTCATCTTTATTGCTTCTAAAAAACGTGATCAGCATAGACATCAGAGATTTGCTCTAATATCTCACAGACATGTTCGTATGATTCAGCAGTAACCATTTCGGCACGGTATTGCTTGAAGTTTGGCATTCCTCTGAAGTAATTCGTGTAGTGTCTCCTCATTTCAAGAATCCCGAGTTTTGGGCCTTTCCATTCTACAGAAAAATCCAAGTGTTTCGTTGCTACGGCAATTCTTTCTTCCAATCCCGGAAGGGCAAGCTTTTCTCCGGTAGCTAGAAAATGCTTGATCTCATTGAAAATCCAGGGGTATCCGATAGATGCTCTGCCGATCATCATGCCATCCACGTTATATTTATCCTTGTATTCTTGCGCCTTCTCAGGTGAATCTATGTCTCCGTTTCCGAATACAGGGATGTGTAGGCGTGGGTTCTCTTTCACTTTATTCAGGTAACTCCAGTCTGCCTCGCCCTTGTACATCTGTTTTCGCGTACGTGCATGTATGCTGATGGCCTGGATTCCCACGTCTTGAAGCCGCTCTGCTACTTCTACGATGCGGATGGTATCATTGTCCCACCCAAGACGTGTCTTGACTGTCACAGGGATGTTTACGGCTTTCACGATTTCCGCAGTCATGGAGACCATCTTGTCTATGTCCAGAAGAATCCCGGCACCGGCACCTTTGCAGGCTACTTTGTTTACCGGACAGCCATAATTGATATCCAAAATGTCTGGCTGAGCTTCTTCGACGATAGCTGCCGCTTCTCGCATGGAATCGATCTCGTTGCCAAAGATCTGAATCCCAATAGGTCTCTCGTAATCAAAAATATCCAGTTTAGCCACGCTCTTAGCTGCGTCACGGATCAAACCTTCCGAACTGATAAATTCTGTGTACATCAGATCCGCTCCGTTCTGCTTGCACACAGCCCTGAATGGCGGATCACTGACATCTTCCATCGGTGCGAGCAACAAGGGGAAGTCCCCTAACTCCAAGTTTCCTATCTTAACCACTTCTTATTTTAAATTTGCCGTAAATTTACCCCAATTATGGAGATATACGAAACGGATTCAGAAATAGCTAAGCGGAAGAACTGGCTTTTGTCCTTGATAGTCATTGTTTTAGTTACAATAGGCATTTTGTTGGTTCTTCAGTCTGTTGCACTGGCAGTTGCTCCTTTTCTTTTTAATTTATCTATTCAGGAGATTTTGGGGCTGATGACGGGAGATTTTTCAGCAGAGAATGGTCGGATGGCCATACTTTTTATTCAGGGAATCGGTTCTGGAATTGGCTTTTGGGTAGCCGCTTATGTGATCATTCATTACATTGATAAAGTGGATCTTCATTGGGAAATCCAATTGTCACGGTTTAATGTCTCAGGCGGGGGCTTGGTTTTGTTAATCACTTTAGGGGGAATGCTTTTCAATGGATTGCTTATTTATTGGAATTCCCAGTTGATTTTTCCTGAATCTATGTCGGGGATAGAGTCTTGGATGAAGGAGATGGAGGATCAATTACTTAAGTTTACGCTTTTCCTGACCGATTTTCAGTCAATCCCGGAGCTTTTGATGGGGGTAGTGGTGATCGGTATACTTGCCGGAATCGGTGAGGAAATGTTTTTCCGGGGGCTGATTCAGCCCAAGATGCATCAGTACACAGGTAATGCCCATGTGGGTATTTGGTTGACTGCGTTTATCTTTTCTGCAATACATGCTCAATTCTATGGTTTTCTGCCTCGATTGTTTTTGGGTGGGATGTTTGGTTACCTTTATTACTATTCCGGTAGCCTTACCTATCCGATATTAGCCCATATTGTGAATAATACCTTTACGATATTGATGGTCTATGCTTCTAACCAAGGGATGATTGATTTTGATATGGAATCGACAGATACGGTATCTTATCCTGCGGCTATTGTAGGCTTATTGGTTCTTTTGGCAGGAATCTTTTACTTTAAGAAAATAAATAAACCCGATGGAGAACTGGAACAAGGTGTTTGAAAGTCCTATGCAAGTGAGGGCTGAGATTGTCAGAAGTATTTTGGAGGAGCATCAAATTCAGGCCGTAGTGTTGAATAAAAAGGAAACAGTATATCAGATTTTTGGGAATTACGAGGTGCATGTGCAGCACGAAGATATGATGTTGGCAACTAACCTAATCCAGAATGAGATCACGTTTTAGTATCAACAATTACAGTAATCTGGGGCAGAGAGCCATCACGGCGTTGTTTGGAGCATTGATTATCGTTGGGGGATGTATTTATTCTGACTGGACGTATTTTCTTGTGTTTGCGGGGATTTTAGGGTTTTCCCAAATGGAGTTCTATAAACTGAGCGGACTTGATGGGATGCTTCCTCTGAAGAGTTTCGGCACCTTTCTGGGACTGATGATTTTCTGCTTGACCTTTATGGTGGAGAAGGAGCATCTGTCCGGGAAATATTTTTATCTTATCTTTCCGATAGTCTCACTTACCTTTTTTATTAAGCTTTATCGCAAAACAGACAAAAAACCCTTCACCGGAGTTGCGTATACTTTTTTGGGTCTTTTCTACGTGGCGGTGCCGTTTTCCCTGCTGAATCTTGCAGTATTTTCAGTAGATGCTACCTATAATTACGAGATTATCATTGGCTGTTTGTTGATTCTCTGGGCTAGCGATACGGGAGCCTATTTTGCGGGAACAAAATTTGGCAAGACTAAGTTATTCGAACGGGTTTCGCCTAAGAAGTCTTGGGAAGGCTTTTTAGGGGGAGCTTTTTCAGCAATAGGAGTGGCTTTCATCCTGACACGATATTTTCACGTAATAGAAGACTGGAAATGGCTGGTAATTGCAGGGATTATCATAATTGCAGGAACTTATGGAGATCTGATTGAATCCCTATTTAAGCGGTCCATTGAGATTAAAGATTCCGGGAGAGGACTTCCCGGTCACGGTGGATTTATGGACCGATTTGACGGATTGTTACTTTCGGCTCCATTTATCACTGCCTTTTTGAAAATATTCTAATTTGAAGCCCTCCTGATTGAAAATCTGCTTAATATTGCATCGTATTTGAATAACTAAATCAAACCCGAATATGGCTTACATTGAACCGGCTCCGATTAAGGATAAAGAGAATCCTTTGGAGTCAATGATGGAAAGATTCAACATTGCAGCTGAAAAGCTCGGCCTCTCAGACGAGGTGTACAATGTTCTGAAAAATCCAGCCAAACAAGTTATCGTATCCCTTCCTATCACGATGGACAATGGTAAAATCCAGGTCTTCGAAGGCACACGGGTAATCCACTCCAACATTCTAGGGCCTGCAAAAGGCGGTATCCGCTTTGCTCCTGATGTGCACATCGATGAGGTGCGTGCGCTGGCGGCTTGGATGACTTGGAAATGTGCGGTGGTGGATATTCCTTACGGAGGCGGTAAAGGCGGTGTGAGATGTAACCCCAGGGAAATGTCTAAGGGAGAAATTGAGCGGCTTGTAAGAGCTTATACGATGGCGATGATCGACGTCATCGGCCCCGACAAAGATATTCCTGCTCCGGATATGGGGACTGGTCCAAGAGAAATGGCTTGGCTTATGGATGAATATTCCAAAGCAAAAGGTATGACAGTAAGTTCGGTAGTGACAGGCAAGCCATTGGTACTAGGAGGATCTTTGGGAAGAACAGAGGCTACCGGTCGGGGCGTTATGGTTACTGCACTGGCGGCTATGCAAAAACTAAAAATCAATCCATTTCAGGCAACATGTGCTGTTCAGGGATTTGGGAATGTAGGCTCTTGGGCAGCCAGATTATTGGAAGAAAGGGGCTTGAAGATCGTGGCAATCTCCGATCATACCGGAGCTTTTTACAATGAGAAAGGAATCAATATCGTAGAAGCTATTGAATACCGCGATGCAAATGGAGGCAATCTGGAAGGTTTTTTGGGGGGAGAAAAAATGCTGGATGCGGGAGATCTTCTGACACTGGAAGTAGATGTGCTCGTACCGGCTGCGGTGGAAGATGTGATTACTATTCATAATGTGAATGATATCAAAGCAAAGCTTATCGTAGAAGGTGCCAACGGACCTACTTCGGCAAAAGCTGATGCCATTATCAATGAAAAAGGAATCATGGCTGTACCTGATATCTTGGCGAATGCTGGCGGGGTGACCGTTTCTTATTTCGAGTGGGTTCAGAACAGACTGGGATACAAGTGGACTGCTGACCGTGTCAACCGCCGATCTGATCGAATCATGAAAGACTCGTTTGAAGTGGTTTATCAGGCCTCCCAGAAATACGATGTCCCGATGAGAATAGCGGCATATATTGTTGCAATTGATAAAGTAGCGAAGACGTATACATACAGAGGGGGATTCTAAGCCTTTTCTAACGATAGATTATTTTATCTTTGGGGCGTGGAGATTTCTCCACGCCTTTTAATCATTTTTCTGAAGAGGGATTAGACTCTTTGTACAAAAACTTGTAATGATTTTTGCTCAGCAGATGCTTCTTTGCAACACTTTGAAGATATCCGTTTTCAACGAGGAAATCCCTAAGACCCGGCTTTTCAATTAGACTCAAATAGTAGAAAAGAAAAACTCTTTCATCCCTACCTTGGTTAGCTTCTATAATTGACAGAAATTCAGGCTTGTTGTTTTTAAGGCAAAATCCCAAGAGGTATTTTATAGACCTCAAATAGCTACCGAAAGAAGCCTCATCTAAAGTCGCTTGGAATAAGAACTTTATTTCTTTTTGGCTGGATGTTTCCATTGTAAATCCTTTTCGATATGGGACATATTCATAATCATTGCCCCGCTTATCAAAAATATTTTTTGCCAATACTCGCCATCCCCCTGATGATGTTGCCCAAAACCCAAGAAACCCATTATGTAAGCTAAAAGACTCTTCTCCTTGAACTGATTTCAATTCTTCCTCTGAATTCCCGGTTTTAATTAACATATTCCTATAAACTGAATCACCATTATAATGTATCCTGTCCCGCAGTAGGATAAAGGAATCAAGTAGTCTAAAAAACATCTGGTTAGTTTGATCCTCCCTGAATTGATCACTTTGTAATTGAAAGGTTGCATAGATATAAAAAAAACCTGCTAGAGCAGCAAACGGTCCCGCCAATGCGCCTACGAATGTGAAAGTTTCAGAGACATTCCAACAAAGTGCCCTAGAGGCTGAAACTCCTACCAATATTACTACAGGTACCGCCCAAGCACAGATTGAAGCCCAAAATTTAGGGTCTTTTATTTCACTCATCTCGAAGCCCATTTTGCAGCGCAGGAAAGCCCTTCAGTTCCTCCAAATAAAAACGCTAGCCCGAAAACTACAACCACGATAAGTAAAAGTATCCCTCCACTTGAATTATCTATTTTTGTACGTTCTTCAGGGGACATTTTAGCATATCGCTCCTAAAACTCCCTCCTAGCTTTCCTTTTGGAATATTTGCTGTAAGGGTTGGCGGGTTGTCTGGGTATATCACTTTATTTATCAGATCAAGATATTGATTTTGAAGGAAAACTATTAATTATGGTGCATAGAATTGATTTTCAAATCATTAAAATTGTGTCGCTTAAATAAAACGCAATGGTAAAATGTCCCAAATGCTCATCCGAACAAGTAACCGCCCAAAAGAAAGGATTCAGTGGAGGAAAGGCATAAGCTGGAGCTTTGGTTGCGGGATCTGTTGGCGCTCTTGCCGGAACTCATGGCAGCGGAAAAATAAAAGTCTATTGTTTGTCTTGTGGGCATACATGGGGTCCTAAGATTCAAGCAGCCAAAGAAAAGTCTGATAGTGAAGTAAAGGAATTGCTTTGCAAGCAAGAAGTTGTAAAGGCTTACGATTCGGGCAAAAAGAAGAGGCATTGAAGATTTATTCTGATAAAAGCCCCGGTACGCCCTATGATTTTGATCTATCCTCGGTTATTGACCAGGTCAGAAAAGATTCTGACACTACAGGGGCTAAAATTTTGGCGGTAATACTATTAATCCTGCTTATTGTATTCCTGATATGGATTTTTAACCAGCTTTGATATGGGAAGTTTTTGTAAACGGGACCGTTAACCAGAATATTTTACTGAATGGCTGAATGGGAGACTTTAAGTAACCTCATTACGTGGTGTTGCCGCCGGTTAAGTTGAAGAATTTTAATTTTTAAACCCTAAAACTCTTGTTTTACGTACATAAAATGTATAGAATAGTAACGCAAAGTGTAAGAAAAGTGACGCTAAAATGTTAAATCTTATTGCATTCCTGTTATTTGGCCTTACTTTCGCATACTTTTTTTAACGACAAATCTTAACTACATATGAGCACTGCTGTCCCTAAAAATATTTCAAGGACTAAACGGGAGTTGGAGGATAGTTCATTTTCCATTCAGCAAATTTTAGATCCTCAGGAAGTTGTTGATAAATATCTGGATTCATTTTCTGCTGGCATAAACAGGATTCAAGAGATTGTGCCTTTGATCATTGATATTATTGAAGGGTTGCAAGATCTTACTTGGCAATATAACAAGCCGAATGAGAGGACACTAAAAGCTTTGAATAGCCTTTTGGATATGTCTAGAGGAACAACTCAGAAACTTAATAATTTTAAGGATAGAATTCTTACTCAAGATTTCAGAGAGAAGTGCCCAGACGCGACTGAGCTACTAGAGAGCAATATCCTTATTCTAGAAGAGACGATTGATGATGTTCATGCAATCTTTTTTAGACTACCAAACAACCCCGCCTTCAAGGATATATGTGACAAATTCTCACTCCTTGACAATTGATTTTTTTTTGTACCGATAGAGTTAAAACTGATATTGAAAAGCTGGAGAAAAAGCCTAGCTATTCAAATTTAAGGCTATTGTTTTATGAGTATTTGGTTAGCCATTCTAAGCCTCAAGATTGGGAATCAGGCTCTAGGTTATGCTTGGATAATGAAAATTTTCATTTTATAAAGAGGTATTTTGGAGGCAGTGGAGCATATAGACTTTGTTATGTACTAGCTATTAGAAACGGGGAGGTAACAATTGCGGGCGTGTACCCAAAAACAGGATCTCAAGGCTAGTAATTTGACAGATGAGGGAAAGGTTATGATCCTAAATGAAGCTCACGATGGGATTAAAAATAATTCGAGATTTAAAATCGAGCTAGATACCGACAACAAATCCATATCGTTTGAATTGGAGGAAAAGAAGGAGAACGAAAGTCTCTTGACTAACCAAATTAAAAAGAAAAAGTCTAAATCTAAACGAAAAAAGGAAAAGTAATAGCCCTGATCATCTCAGGGCATTTTTGTGCCCAAACGAAATATTTTTTTCTCAATGCAAATGCCCGTAAATTGCACGGAAATCAATACTTGTTTGCAAAATCGTTGTTCTATCATTTTTGAAAACGATTGTAAGTAGTTGATTTATAGATTAATACGACTTATATTATGACTATACACAGAGAAGGAAGAGTTTTGTTGTTTTGGCTACTGATTATCTTAGTGGCCGGTAATTACCTGATCATCTACTTTATGCCGGATGCCAGGGTGCTTTCCAATGTTGCCGTTTTGGGGAGTATTGTGGGCTATCTGATAATCCTCCAGTTTTTCAGAAGTCCGATTATCCAGTTACCATCTGATGAAAGTCTGGTGTATGCTCCGGTAGATGGTAAAGTAGTAGTCATTGAAGAGACATTTGAAGGGGAGTATCTGAAAGAAAACCGCAGGCAAGTGTCGATTTTCATGTCGCCAATCAACGTGCATATCACCAGATCTCCGATCAAAGGCATAGTAGAATTTTTTCAGTACCACCCGGGCAAATACTTGGTTGCCTGGCATCCTAAGTCAAGTACGGAGAATGAACGTACTACCATGGTGGTGAAACATGAGAATGGGACCAAACTGCTCGTAAGGCAAATAGCCGGAGCATTGGCAAGAAGAATAAAATGGTATGTGAAACCGGGATCTACACTAGAACAGGGCGGAGAATTCGGATTTATTAAGTTCGGTTCCCGCGTTGATGTGTTTCTTCCAATGGACGCTGAAATCCTTGTGTCATTAGAAGCAAAAACTAAAGGAGGAAGGACTCCGATTGCGAGATTGAATGGATAAGGGTTTTTATCCTTGTTTTGTAGCGAATTGAACAATTGTACCGTTTTGGTGGATATTAACCAAACTTCTTTTCGGCTATGAAACATCTTTCCTTATTTACACTCCTCTTCATGTCCTTTTGTTTTTTTGCTTGTGACAAGGATAATGAAGAGCTTCCAAACCGGTTAGTTGGGACTTGGGAAAATCGTTATTTTGTCGATTCGGTGGACTATTGGGTGGTAAATACACTCGAATTCAAAAATGACAGTGTCTATCAGTTCAGAACTACAGTAAGAGATTTTGAAACTGGGCCGGATTTAGGCTATCGGTCTTATTATGATGATGGTTACGAATGGGATGGGAGTACTTTTATTTATTCCCCTGACCTAACTTCTTGGATTGATTATAGAGAGGAAGATTTTTACGTGCCAAAGGAGGAGTTAGTGGATGGTATAGTCGATTATTTCCGAATACCGACTGCTACTATTTCTTTTGTAGATAATAGAACTAAGATGATCTTTCAGGAGGATTGCCCTGAAGAATTTCTTCCTTGCGATGTCCCTTTTGATGCGATAGAATACCTGAGAGCTGATTAAAAAACATGTAAAAAAGCTGGTTGTGTCAATATCTTGTTGTAGCCAGCTTTTTTTTGTCATGCTTTGATTACTTTTTTATAGACTACAAATCCAAGTCCTAGCGTGCTTAGGAAAAAAATGACAGTAGTCCATTCAAAGGTTCTTCTATTGGCAAGCATCTTCTCAATGGATTTATCTCTATCTGCCAAGGCTCTTTTAAGTGCTTGTACATCTTTTTCCTGTTTGAAAGCAATAGCCTTGTAGTCCTCTCCGGTTTGGGTTGCAGTTGTAGTTTCGATTTTGCCGATCATCCGGAGTTCATCCATAATCAAATTGTCCTTTTGAATGATCCGCTCCAGCCATTCATTCGTTTCGATCATGTCCTTTTTGGTTCGGTTACCGAATATTCCTGATTTTTTACGTTCTGATTCTTTCCATTGCTGGGTGAGCATGTCTCGTTCCTGAACCATTTTTTCCAGTTTAGCCTGGCCGGCTTCTGTGAATTGTGGGATAAATAGCTTTAAAATCAATAGAATTATTCCGAAGGTCATTTTCTTAAGAGGATAAGTGACTGAACTCCGCTATTTCGGGAAGTTCATGAACTGGTTACTTCTAATATAAAGGAATACAGCGATTAACATACTTACAACAAAAATGCCACAGGATGCAAGGGATTTCACTTGTTTACTTTTTCCAGCCCCTTGTCATTTCTTTTTTGCCTGGAGGCCCGGGTAAGGTTTCCACTTCTAAACCCAATTCCTTCAGATCTCTTTTCAGTTGGCCGGTAGCGCAGTAAGTGGTGAATATCCCACCCGGATTCAACGATGAACATACTTTGGCAAGTACGTCTTTTTGCCACATTTCAGGCTGTTTACTCGGAGCAAAAGCATCATAGAAAATCACATCAGTTGGGTAAAGAACCACATCCTGAAGCGTGGTCTTCTCTTTCTTCATATTGAAATATTCGGACATGATTATGCCCTTGTTCCAGTCAGCCTTATGCAACCGCTGCAAATAAGGCTTGTAATGAAAAATAGCATCGTCCATATCACCATAGTTCAACTGGGAATAGAGGTCTTCAGTCAGCGGAAACGGCTCAATACTATGGTAAAGTACGGGGATCTGGTTTTGTTCTGCCCAGACTAAGGTAAGCCAGGCGTTTAGACCTGTCCCGAACCCAACTTCAAATATGCGTAGGGGTTTTTTGTTGGGATTATTTATTGCCCAACTGTCCAGACCGTAGAGCATAAATACGTGAATGGATTCTTTGAAAGCCCCATGAAAACTGTGGTAGGTTTCTTTCAACGCTTCATTATATAAAGAATGCGAACCGTCTTCCGTAGTGATAATTTTCAGATTTTCGCTCATATTGAGTAAATTAAAGCTGAACAATAAGCCGATACTCCTTCCTCTCTGCCTACAAATCCCAGTTTTTCCGTGGTAGTAGCTTTGATGGAAATGTCATTTTCTGAGACATTCATCACTTCCGCCAGACATTTTTTCATCGTGGGAATATGTGGATTGACTTTTGGTAATTGCAGGCAAATCGTCGTATCCAGGTTACCTACTTCGTATCCCGCTTCACGAAGAAGAACCATAACCTCGGCAAGGAGGATTTTGCTGTCTATGCCTTTGAATTTTGGATCTTGATCGGAAAAATGATAGCCTATGTCACGCAGATTGGCAGCGCCAAGGAGGGCATCACATATGACATGGATCAAAACATCTGCATCGGAATGGCCGACTGCACCCTTTTCATGTTCTAATTTGATTCCACCCAGCCAGAAGTCGTAACCTTCTTTGAGTTGATGGACATCGTAGCCAAAACCTATTCTGAATTTGTTCATGCAGGTACAGATTTATAATATAAGACCGAGGAGTTTTCTTCACGGATCAGGCGGTTTGCCCAAGCCATGATTTCATCTCCCTTTATATTTGATTTGTTGTCAAATTCCTCATTGTACAACTCGGGATTTCCTAACTGGGCATAGTTCGCAAGATTCATTGCCCGGTTGAGAACTTGAATGGATTCGTAAGTTTTCATGGCTTCCCCTTGATTCTTTACCTTTTGAAGCGTGTAATCGGAAACCTCGGTAGTCAGAAATTTTGAAACGACTTCGTCTAGTGCATTTTCAGCTTCTTCTGCAGATACACCGGATTCCATTTTTCCGGAGAAAATCAATAACCCCGGATCCACAGAGCCTAGAATATATGCCCCGACTGCTGCAAATAATTTTCCGTTTTTCACTAGGGTTTGCTCCAGGAGGGAAGATTTTCCAAAGCCAATGATATCAGTAACCAAATCAGCTTCCAAATATCCCTGAGCCAATTTGGCAGGCATTTTATAGGCTTTATATAAGGCATCTGTGGGTACAGCTGCCTCTATTTTTTTGACTCTTTTGGCGGTTTGAACCGGCTCAACCGGAATGTGGAGATTAGATTTGGAAAGATTCGGGATAGGCTCAAACCATTTCTTGGACAGCCGCTCCACTTCTGCTTGAGACACTGCACCGGCTACCACCAGTACGGCATTGTCAGGTCGGTAATTTGCCTGGTAAAAGGCCCAAACATCTTCTTGTGTATAGTTGATTATATCATCCAGATTCTGGCCGATGGTAGGCCAGCGATAGGGGTGAGAGTCAAAAGCCAAGCCCCGCAAGTGATGGAACACGTCGCCATAGGGCTGGTTGAGGTAGCGTTGCTTGTACTCTTCCATCACTACTTTCCGCTGAGTTTCTATGGTTTTCTCACTCAGTGTTAATTGTAGCATGCGGTCTGACTCCAGCCAAAAAGCTGTCTCCAGATTCGCTGCAGGAAGGGTAATGTAATAATTGGTGATGTCTGGACTGGTAAATGCATTGCAGGCACCACCAACTCGTTCAAGTTCCCGGTCAAAGACCGGAACATTGGCTGAGCTTCCAAACATCAAATGTTCGAAGAAGTGGGCAAGTCCGGTTTTACCGGGTTTTTCATTTCGGGATCCGACTTTATAAAGGAGGTTGAAAACGGCGATTTTACTGCCATGATCCTCGTGGACGATCACTTCAAGCCCGTTGTCTAGGAAAAATCTTTGGTAGGGTAGCATAATTGTAGCTTGCAAAGCTAAGATAATTGCCAATTTTGGCTAATCAGGGAGGCGATTTTATGTAAACCTTCGTGTTAAAACTCCAGTTTAACCACAAACAATTCCTTTGGTATAAGCATTTCTGACTTTTTGGAAAAAAAAGCGAACTTTGGAAGACTTGCCAAAGTTAGTGCTCCAATATAACCTTCAGCAAAAATCCCTATGAAAAAACATTGCGTAGAACTCCATCGAACCGGACAGTTTTCACAGTTTTTTTTGGATTATTTGGGAGAGAAGAAAGAGCTAAGACCTTTTTACAGCTATTCTCCAAAGCTGGAAAGCTTTAAGGATGCTATTGAACAGAAGAGTTTTTCGCATCATAAGAGAAAGGTTTTGCTTGAAGCACTGCAGGAGCAATACGCCAATCAGGAAGTGAGCTATGCTGTATCCGCCAATATTGAGTCGCTGGCTTCGGATTTCACATTTACGGTGACTACGGGACATCAACTAAACCTGTTTACCGGACCGTTATACTTTATTTATAAAATTGTCTCGACGATCAACCTTGCCAAGAAATTGGCGGGGACGTATCCGAATTACAAGTTTGTGCCTGTATACTGGATGGCGACGGAGGATCATGATTTTGACGAGATAAATTACTTCAAGCTTGATGGCAAGAAATATCAGTGGAATTCAGAACAGACAGGAGCTGTGGGGGATTTTGAATTGGATAAGGGGTTCAAGGAGTTTCTTAAGTCAGTTCCCTTTGCTCCTGAAGTATTCTTGGAAGCTTACAATACTTCCAAGACTTTATCAGAAGCAGTACGCAAGTATGTCAATTCGCTCTTCGGGGAAGAAGGGTTGGTGGTAGTGGATGGTGATAATACTGCATTGAAAAGAGAATTTTCTGAAGTAATTCTCTCGGATTTGTTTGAGCATAAGCCCTTTGAGAAAGCGACTAAGGTTACGAAGGAATTGGAGGAATTAGGTTATAGTAGTCAGATATTTCCACGCGAGATCAATTTTTTCTATCTGGACAAAGGTATTAGGGAGCGTATTGAAAAGACAGAATCCGGTTTTGGTGTGGTGAATACTGAGTTGCGCTTTACAGATGAAGAAATGAGAGCGTTAGTAGAAGAGCATCCCGGGCGATTTAGTCCGAATGTGGTATTGCGTCCTTTGTATCAAGAGGTGATTCTGCCAAATCTTGCTTATTTGGGTGGACCTGCGGAGGTAGTGTATTGGCTCCAGTTGAAGGATGTTTTTGGTCATTTTGGAGTTCCTTTTCCTGTATTGTTACCACGTAATTTTGCTTTGCTTCTCAGTGGGAAAGTGCAGCGTAAAATGAAGCAACTGAACTGGGGAGTGGAAGATCTTTTTGTTGATTTGGATCAGTGGAAAAATACGTTTGTAAAGTCAGAAGCCAGTATGGATATTGAATTGGCTGAGCAGAAAGAGGTGATTTCTGCTCTTTTTGATGCAAAAGGAAAGGAGGCGGGACATCTGGAGAAGGGTTTGGAAAATGCCTTTGAAGCAGGCAAGGTCCGCTCATTGAAGATTATTGATCAGATGGTGAGCAAACTCCGAAAGGCAGAGGAGCGTAGGTTGCATACACAGATCGCACGTGCCTGTTGTATTCAGGAGTCGGTGAAGCCGGGAGGCAGCCCACAGGAGCGGGTCGTGAATATGATGCAGTTTTACCTGAGCAACCCTGATTTGATCTCCGAGCTTTTAGACTGCTTTGATCCATTGGATTTTAGAATGATGGTATTGGCCCATGAGTCTTGATAAACATCAGCTAAGAATTTTTTATAAAGGCCTTCGAGCAGCATTGACTGAGGAGGAATTGGAGAAGAAATCTCTTCAGATTACTTGCCGTGTGATGGCTTTTTTGAGTAAAAGAGAGGAACTCAAACATTTTCATTTGTTTTTTCCTATTCCCAGACATCGGGAGATCAATACTTATCCTATCAAAGCTTATCTGGAAAATAGGGGGAGTACCATTTATACCTCTAGAGTCGGGGCAGATACACTTTTTTTAGAGACTTTGCTTTTAAAGCCGTATACGAAGTTTCAATTGGATAAATGGGGCATTCCCGTTCCCGAAGATTTTGAGTTGGTATCCAGCAAGTCGATCCAAGTGGTTTTTGTGCCATTGTTGGCTTTTGATCAATACGGTAATAGGATAGGTTTTGGCAAGGGATATTACGATGTTTTTTTGGATTCCTTAGACCATTCGGTTTTGAAGATCGGATTGAGTTTTTTTTCGGCTGAATCGGGTATTCCGTCCGAATTGCATGATATCCCCCTTGATTATTGCATTACCCCGGAAAATATCATTACTTTTTGATCAGTTATTAAATTGATTATTTCATGCGGTTTATTTTCTTGGCGACAGTCGCTGTATTTTCTCTTGTGTTTTCATCTGCTGTAGATTGTATGGCGCAGATGCGGGATTACAATACTATGATTGGAATTACAGGCGGAACCAATATTGGCGGGACTGTAAAGCAGTTTGTTTCTGAGGAAGGAGCTGTTGACCTTCTTGTCTATAGAAGGTGGAAGGGCTGGGTTGCGGCGGCGTTGTACGAACATCACATGGATATTAGAGAATTCAGAGGGCTTGAATGGTACGTTGGGGGAGGGGCTCATTATGGCATGTGGCAAGACGGAAAGGGAGAGCCTCCATGGGTGGATAAGATAGATCAAGACTACAATGCCTACGGCATTGACGCGATAGTAGGATTGGAATACAACATCAACAGAAGTAGTTTCTATGTAGGTCTTTATTGGAAGCCTGCCTATAATTTCACCAACTTCACGAAGTTTTGGGAGGACGAAGCGGCCTTTACGCTTAGATATGCGCTTTAAATAAAGGCATCGAGGCTGTTGGATAAAGGCCGGGATAGATTTAAATGACGCCTTTCAGTAGAACTACCACTTTAGAGGTAGTCTTTGGTAATGGTCTTTTGACTAGCAGCATAAATTACTTCCGGTAAGCGACTCAGACATTTTCTACTTTAAAGTAGGCTGTATAATATGCGATCTGATTCCCATTACAATCATAAGTTGGGCGATGGCATAAGTGCCCATAACGATAATTCCTGCATCCGGAATTGGCTGGTAGAATTTGTCCAACGCAATAACGCCATTGGAGACAAAGAATAGGCAGGCTCCGATAAACACTTGCCAAAAAGAAGCCGGATTGCATTTTCCAAACCGCTCCCGAGCTGTGGTAAGCATGCTTACAATGAGGATGATATACACGATCACCGGGGTTTTATATGCTCCCAGATTGGGATTGATCATATAAAAAGTGAAAGCGGCCAAGAAATAAATTGGCAGGTTGATGAAGAAGGTTTTTATGAAATTCACATTCAGAATAGACTCCGAGGCTTTTTGGGCTACTTTGAATCCGATAATATAGCAGACATGCACTAGTAGGAAGGCACCGATTCCATAGATAAAAAGATGGTCCCATAATAGTAGAATGTCGCCGAGCAGGGAGAAAATTAAAGCTCCAATTATTGCTTTTACCAGTAAAGTGCTGGAAATAGGTTTAGTAATGTGGTAGAAATAGCTAATTAACCCTGCAATTATCAAAGGTTTGGAATAAAATCGAAGGTCTTGCTTCTGCTCTATTATAAAGGCAATATCAGTAAGGGTAGCGAATAAAAATAGGTATAGCCACAGTATATTTTTCTTTTTCAAGGTGTTATAAATTTTGGGGGATTGGAAATATAATGGGTAAAAGTTTGAGCTGAAATCTTTTTACCAACATTAATTTGGTGAAAACTTGTCTTAACAATTTGATAATGGTCAGGGCTAATCTTAGAATATTCTTCCAATTTAGGGGCGTTTTACATGATCAGAAGTATGTCAAACATATTTTTTGCATTTAAAACAGAATAATATTCACCTTTCTTTGTTAACAAATTGTTAAAAATTGTGAAATTTGGGGAGTAAAATTTAACGGTAAGTACCCTTACAAGCAAAAAGGTGAATTTACCTTTGCTGTTGAAATTTATTTCGAACCAATTTATATCAAAACGTACAAATTATGAGGCAAAATTTACTTAAAAGTCTTAGTGTATTGTTTCTTATGGTCCTGAGCTCAGGATTGTTGATGGCACAGGGTGTTACTTCTGCGAATATGCAGGGCACTGTGACGGAGGCAAGTGGAGAAACTTTACCCGGAGCCAATGTTGTGGCGACCCACGTACCTTCAGGTACCCGTTATGGTTCTGTCAGTGATTTGGATGGTCGGTTTGTTTTACCCAACTTAAGAGTGGGCGGACCATACACTGTTACTATTTCATTTGTGGGATATGAGAATCGATCTTATGAAGGGATAGTTTTGGGATTGGGACAGACCTATTCACTCAATGCAGTTTTGTCTGACGGTGTAGAGCTTGAAACCGTTGAGGTATTGGGCAGTAGCAGTGGTGTGATGAATTCAGATCGTACCGGTGCTGCCACTAACATAGGAAATCAACAATTATCGGATCTTCCTTCTATTTCAAGAAGTGTAAATGACTTCGTAAGACTTACGCCTCAGGCTTCTACAGCTGGAAGTGGTGTTTCCTTTGGTGGCCAAAACAACAGATACAACCAATTTGCTATTGATGGAACGGTAAACAATGATGTTTTTGGTCTTGCAGGAAATGGTACAAACGGTGGTCAAACAGGAGTTAATCCGATCTCATTGGATGCAATTGATGAAGTGCAGGTGGTAATTGCTCCGTATGATGTGAAGCTAGGTGGATTCACCGGTGGCGGTATTAACGCAGTAACCAGATCAGGGACAAATAGTTTTGAAGGCTCTGTTTTCTATTTTGGGAATAATCAAAACCTCGTAGGTAAAAGCCCAAATGAAGCTAGAACCAAATTGGATGATTATACAGACTATCAAGCGGGTTTCAGATTGGGCGGCCCGATCATTAAGAACAAATTGTTCTTCTTTGTAAACGGTGAAGTCACCAGAAATTCCTCCCCTGTTCTTTTTGACCCGACTAGTGCATCAGGAGGTTCTAATATTACGGTAGATGAGCTAGATAGAGCCCAGTCTGTTGCCCAAAGGTTAGGATATGATCCAGGATCTTATGGAGCATACAGTAGCAGTCAGAGTTCTGAGAAGTTTTTTGCCAGATTGGACTGGAATGTAAACGATAAAAATAAGATTACCTTAAGGCACTCCTATGTGTATGGAGAGCAAATTAGTATTTCTAGAAGCCCTAATGCTGTAAACTTTTTCAATAGCGGCATCTTCTTCCCATCTACTACAAATACATCTGTATTTGAATGGACAAGTAGGTTAAGCAATAACATGTCCAATGAATTGCGTATCGGATATACTACTGTAAGGGATGATAGAAACCCTTTGGGGTCTCCTTTCCCGGCTGTTAATATCAGATTGTCAGGTGGACGTTCTATCAATATGGGGTCTGAGGCTTTCTCGGTAGCAAATCAGTTGGATCAGGATGTGTTTACCGTTACGGATAACTTTACTGTCTATAAGGGAAAGCATACCTTGACATTCGGTACACATAATGAGTTCTATTCTACTTACAACTTATTTATCAGACAGAATTATGGAGCTTATTCCTACTATTCATTGGAGGATTGGGAGACAGTAGGTACAGCTGATGAGGTGTTGCCAAGAAGTTATGACTATTCTTATTCCAGAACTGATAATCCTCAGCAAGGAGCAGAATTCAATGCTTTCCAGTTGGGTTTTTATGCACAGGATGAATATCAATGGAAGCCAAATGTGAAAATTACGGCCGGAATAAGATTGGATATTCCAACATTTTCTGATAAGCCTTCTGTCAATACAGCTTTTAACAGTGACTTTGCAGAGTCTGGAGTGGCTACGGATCAAGTGCCGGGATCTCAATTGATGGTTTCACCTAGAGTTGGTTTCAACTGGGATGTGAATGATGATGGGAAAACTCAAGTTAGAGGTGGATTAGGACTATTTACCGGACGTGTTCCTTTTGTATGGATATCTAACCAATACACCAATACAGGGAATGAATTTGGTAGAGTAGCATTGTTTAGAAGTTCAGAAACTTCTACGGGGGATTACCCCGACGGATTTAATTTTCAGCCAGATCCATTCAATCAAGCAGATGCTGCTGATGTAGGAAAATCTTTGGGTGTGTCTGAAATTAATGTAACTGACAAGGATTTTAAATTTCCTCAGGTATTCAGAGCAAATGCTGCAATCGATCATGTATTGCCTGGCGGAATTATCGGTACATTCGAAGCGATATACACAAAAAACCTTAAGAATATTGATTTTAAAAACCTCAATAAGCTAGAAGATGGAACTTTGTCAGGAGCTGATGACAGAATTTACTTCGATAGAAATTACGCAAATTCGGATTATAACGATGTGATCTTGTTGACAAACACAAACAAGGGCTTTGCATATAACTTGACAGCTCAGTTGCAGAAGAGCTTCGAATCCGGTCTTACTTCAAGTGTAGCTTATACTTATGGAAGATCAAAAGATGTTAACGGTGGTACCTCTAGCCAAGCGTTCTCCAACTGGAGATATGTAGAGCAGGTCAATGGAGGAAATAACGCAGAAATAGGCTTTGCGGATTTTGATGTTAGATCTAGAGTAGTTGCTTCATTGGGTTATAAGATCCAATATACCGGTGGATCTGCCACAACTGTTTCTGCCTTCTATAATGGGCAGTCAGGTATTCCTTTCTCTTATGTTGTCAATGGTGATTTGAATAACGATAGAACTTTCGGGAATGATTTGATTTACATCCCCGCCTCTAGAAATGAAATTCAGTTTGTCGGCACGCAGGCTGAGCAAGATGCACAATGGAATGCATTCAATGCATACATTGAAAATGATAAGTATTTAAGTGAAAACAGAGGGGGCTACGCTGAAAGAAACTCTAACAGACTGCCTTGGACAAATCAATTGGATGTTCGTTTGATGCATGAAATCAAGTTGAATACAAAAGACGAAACTAATCATAGACTGACCTTTACTTTTGATGTCATGAATTTGGGTAATCTTATTAATCAAGAATGGGGTAGACAGTATGGTATAAGCAACAATGCGTTCTCTGTGATAGATTTAGACCGAGTTGATGTTAATGGATCCACCAGAACTCCTGTGTATGAATATACTGGATCAGGATTAAATGACGGGAAGCCATATTTTGTCAGTGATTTTCTTTCAAGATGGAGAGGACAAATCGGTATCAGATATACATTTGATTAATCGTAATATTTTCCAATAGTTAAAAAGCATCCCTTTTCGGGGATGCTTTTTTGTTGTATAAGAATGCAATTATGCATCCGATGTTACTTTGGGCGGTTGGATTTAATTTCATTTAAAATTATTCTTAGTTTGAAAGAAGGTAATATTTTATGTATATCCGCTTTTCTGGCAGTAAAGAGACTAAAGCATTATAGGATTTGGAAAACACTAGCGCCGAGGCCACTTCGGTCTTCTGTCATCGGTCTTCCTGCCGTTACACCAAAGAAAATGAGGCTACTGGTATCATTGCGGATAATCATATAATATTTTTTGAGATGTCTACGAAGTGCCTTCAGCATCCTCTTTTTTTTCCATTGATAGTGGAGATTCGCCACCAGTAAGTTTTATTGCTTTTTACTGCTTATTCTAAGTTATTTTTGTAATCTGACAACCTTAAGAATGATCCCAAGGTTAACCTATCATGTTGTACTACAAAATATTCTCTCATTCGGTGAGTAAGGAATGGGTCGTGTTTATACATGGGGCTGGAGGATCGTCTGCGGTGTGGTTTAAGCAGCTTAAGGATTTCAGAGAAAAGTACAATCTTCTTTTGGTTGATCTTCGCGGGCACGGCAAGTCTGCCGATCTCCCTCAGGCAATTTATAACGAGGAATATACTTTTGAAACGGTCACACTAGATGTGGTTGAAGTTCTTGACCATCTGGAAATCCCGCCTGCCCATTTTATGGGGGTGTCATTGGGGACGATAATTGTGCGTCAATTGGCAGAGCTTGAGCAATGGCGGGTTAAATCACTTGTGTTGGCAGGAGCGGTCACGCGATTGACCACTCAGTCCAGAATATTGGTCTCCTTGGGGAGCGCATTTAAGCGTGTGATCCCCTATATGTGGCTTTACAGACTGTTTGCTTTTGTGATCATGCCCAGAAAGCAGCATGCAGAGTCAAGAAATATATTTGTCAGGGAAGCACAAAAGCTGTGTCAAAAGGAATTTATCAGGTGGTTTCAGTTGACAAAGGGGATTAATCCGCTTCTTCAATACTTCAAGGAATCCGATCTTGGGATCCCCACGTTGTATGTGATGGGAGATCAGGATGTAATGTTTCTGGAACCCGTAAAGAATGTAATTAAAACACACAAAACCTCAGTTCTAACTATTTTGGAAAAATGCGGCCATGTAGTGAATGTGGAAAGACCCAGGGAGTTTAACCGGATTTCACTCGCATTTATCCAAAACCAAACCTAAAAAGCCTATCACTTTTCTACATGAAAAAGCAAACTAAGACCATATTGATCATTGGGGTAATCTTGATTGCAGCCTCCGCATACTTTTACCCTAGATTGGACACTCGTAAAAGCAATGATACGGGGGTTGCCTCTGTGGGTGCAGGGCCTGATGTCAATTCCAAGTTGCCTGTAAGAGTAGTGAAGCTTGAACGTGAGACACTAAGGAACCAACTTTCGGTGACAGGCACCATCCTTCCTAACGAGTCCGTGGATCTTCGGACGGAGATTTCAGGCTTGGTGACTAAAATTGCTTTTAAAGAGGGGCAGTATGTAAGTAAAGGAACTCCACTCCTCTACCTGAACGATGACGAACTACAGGCACAATATCAGAGACTGGAGTACACACAAAAACTTTTTGAAAGTCAGGAGAATCGGCAGAAGCAACTTTTGGCCCGTGAGGCAATTAGCCAGGAAGAGTATGATATTGTTCTAAATCAATACAATACCACACTTTCTGACTTGAAATTGGTAGAGGCCCAGCTTTCCAAAACGGTTATCAGGGCTCCTTTTAATGGGATTTTGGGACTGAGGCAGGTCAGTGAAGGATCTGTAATTGCTACAAGTGACATCATTGCTAACTTTGTGAATATCGACCCAATCAAAATAGAGTTTTCGATTCCTGAGCGCTATGCCAACCAAGTGACGTTGGGTTCATCCATCTATTTCTCCAACGAGTCCTCGCCTGAGGAAGTGGTGGGAAAGGTTTTTGCCTTTGAAAATCAGATAGATGCAGCTACCCGTACACTTAAACTGAGAGCTGAGAGTCCAAACAAGGATAGAAAATTTTTGCCGGGGATGTTTGTTAGAATTCGATTTGTATTGGCGGAAACGGAAGATGCGCTGATGGTGCCTTCCGAATCTGTGATTCCTGAATTACAGGGCTATAAAGTTTTCGTAGTTGGTGCCGATAATAAAGCTGAGGAGCGAAAAGTAGAGATCGGTACCCGTACAGATACACATGTTCAGATCATGAGTGGTTTGAATGTGGGAGATCTGGTACTCACCACCGGTGTATTGCAAGCAAGGACAGGAACACCTGTTGAATTCACTCAAATCAACTAACATGTCAAGCTTATCAAATGTAAGTATCAACAGGCCGGTATTGGCCATTGTGATGTCCTTGGTCATCATACTTTTTGGGGCGATTGGGATCTCTCTGTTGGGAGTCAGGGAATTTCCGAGTGTTGATCCCCCTGTAATTAATGTAAGGACAACCTACGTAGGTGCGAATGCGGATGTGATTGAGGCGCAGATCACAGAACCTCTTGAAGAAGCGATCAATGGTATTCAGGGTATCAAATCTCTTACTTCTACGAGTAACGATGGTGCAAGTAGCATTACTGTAGAATTTGATGTGGGGGCTGATTTGGAGGCTGCCGCAAATGATGTGCGGGATAAGGTCTCCGGAGCACAGCGAAACCTTCCTCCTGATGCAGAACCCCCCGTGGTCTCCAAAGCGGATGCGGATTCTCAGCCAATCGTTTTTTTGAATGTGAAAAGTGACGAGAGAAGCTTATTAGACCTGTCGGATATTGCACAGAATGTTTTCAAAGAAAGACTTCAGACCATTCCCGGAGTAAGCCGGGTGCAGATTTGGGGAGAAAAAGAGTACGCAATTCGATTGAGGATGGATCCGTTGAAAATGGCCTCCTACGGTGTAACTCCTCTGGACGTGCTCTCCAAGGTTCAAAGTGAAAATGTCGAGCTCCCTTCCGGAAGAATTGAGGGTGAGACGATAGAACTTTCTGTCCGTACCAAAAGTAGATTAAGTAGCCCTCAGGAATTCAATGATTTGATCATCAAAGAAGACCAGAACAATATTGTCCGGTTTCAGGATGTGGGGAAAGCGGAATTGTCAGCATTGAATGAACGGACAGTACTGAAGAGAGATGGAGTACCGATGGTGGGGGTAGTGTTGGTGCCTCTTCCGGGCTCTAACAGTATAGAAATTGTAGATGAATTTTATAGGAGATTAGAGTTTATCAAGAAAGATCTCCCTGCTGATGTAGGTCTTGAGATTGGTTTTGATTCTACCCAGTATATCCGTAGCTCCATCTCTGAGGTTCAGGAGACGATTATCACTGCATTTGTCCTTGTTGTGGCGATTATCTTCCTCTTTCTCCGTGATTGGCGAACGACTTTTATTCCGGTACTTACGATTCCTATCTCCCTTGTGGGGGTATTTTTCATCATGTATCTGATGGATTTTTCCATCAACGTACTTACACTTTTGGGAATAGTCCTGTCGATTGGACTAGTCGTAGATGATGCTATTGTGGTGTTGGAAAATATCTATTCCCGAATAGAAAAGGGTGAGGAACCACAGAAAGCTGCTGAGAAGGGATCTGAGGAAATTTTCTTTGCAGTAATTGCCACAACAGTAGCACTTGCGGCAGTCTTTCTTCCTGTAATATTCTTGACAGGCACAACGGGACGCTTATTCCGTGAGTTTGGAATTGTAGTAGCGGGTGCTGTGATTATCTCCTCATTTGTGGCACTGACCATGACCCCCATGCTTAGCTCTAAGCTATTGAAAAGGAGAGAAAAGCATAATAAGTTTTACAATGTAACGGAGCCGGTATTCGTATGGATCAACGATAAATACGAAACAGGGTTGGGATGGTTTATGAAAGTCCGCTGGTTTTCTTTTGTCTTAGTGGGACTTATGGGTTTTGGGATTTACTGGCTGTTCAATCAGATCCCAAGTGAATTGACTCCTACGGAAGATAGGGGCGAGATCCGCATTAACCTTACAGGGCCTGAAGGAGCCACTTTTGGATATATGGATAGGGTGATTGACCAAATGGTAGAGGATTTCAAAACAGATTATCCGAAGGAGGATGTGAAAGGATTGATTTCTGTGACTTCCCCGGGATTCGGTTCATCCAGTACTAATTCGGGATTTGTGCGATTTATTTTAAGTAATGCAGAGGATAGAGAAAAAACTCAGGGGGAATATTTCAATCTGATTAATCAAAAATTGAAAAACTACACTTCCGTTAGAGCCTTCGCCTCTCAAGCTCAATCTATAGGGAACAGTCGTGGAGGCCTACCTGTGCAATATGTGTTGCAAGCACCTACCTTGGAAAGGCTGAAAGAAGTGATTCCTGTGTTTATGGAGGAAGTGGGCAAAAGCGAGGTGTTTATTTTCTCCGACATCAATTTGAAATTTACCAAGCCTGAGCTGGAAATAGAAATTGATCGGGCAAAAGCCAGAAACATAGGGGTTTCTGTCCAGGAGATAGCTAGAACATTGCAGTTGTCCTATTCTGGGCAGCGATTCGCTTATTTCATCAAGAATGGCAAGCAATATCAAGTTGTAGGTGAAATGAGACTGGAGGACAGAAATGAGCCGGTGAACCTAAGAATGCTTTATGTTCGGGCCGAAAATGGATCATTGGTTCAACTGGATAATTTGGTAACTGTGACAGAAAAAAGCACTCCTCCACAACTATATAGATTCAATCGATTCGTAGCAGGAACAGTATCTGCTAACCTAGCTGAAGGTTATACAATTGGAGATGGCTTGAAGGAAATGGATCGTATAGCGAGCGAAGTTTTAGACGACTCATTCACTACTGATGTATCAGGTCCTTCCAAGGAGTTTAGGGAAAGCTCAAACAGTTTGTTGTTTGCATTCCTATTTGCTTTGGTTTTGATCTATCTTGTGCTTTCCGCCCAGTTTGAGAGCTTCTTGGATCCACTTACAATCATGTTTACGGTACCGTTGGCACTCTTTGGAGCACTTTTTACCTTGTGGTTAAGTGGGTTTACCCTTAATATTTTCAGTCAGATTGGTATTATCATGCTGATAGGTCTGGTAACCAAAAACGGTATTCTAATCGTGGAATTCGCAAACCAGAGAAAAGCTACCGGAATGACTGTTCATGAAGCGATTTTTGGAGCAGCTGTAGCCCGATTCAGACCGATCTTGATGACAAGTTTGTCCACTATATTGGGGATTTTGCCTATTGCTCTTGGATTGGGAGCGGGAGCCGAAAGTCGAGTGCCAATGGGAGCCGCCGTGATTGGTGGATTGGCCTTTGCTACTATCTTGACTCTTTTTGTCATCCCTGCCATATATACTTATCTCACTTCCAAAGAAGGAAGATTAGCCAGAATTTGATGAAGAAACTAAGCCTATTGCTCTTATTGAGTATTTTCGGAACAAGCCTATATGCCCAAAGTAATGAAGCTCTGGATTTGGAGAAAGCTATTACCATTGGTTTGGAAAAAAACCTTGATGTGAAAATTGCTGTAGAGACAATCGCACTTCAAGAGGGAAATCAACGCATAGGTGCGGGGGATTACCTTTTGCCGGTTTTGGATGCTGTATATACACGAACATATAGCACGGAGGATGTGGAGCAGGTTTTTGCCACTGATCCTGACCCCAGAACCATAGACAACGCAAAATCCCGGTCAAAAAATTTCAGTATGGCCGCTATTTATGGTTTCCGGCCAGAGAGTTTTATTGTCATGAAGCGTTTGGGGGTTTTGACTGAAATCTCTGAGTTGGACGCAAAAATCGCTGTGGAAAACACAGTTGCAGGTATTTCCTCTGCCTACTACACCTTGGTGTTGGAGCTTCAGCGATATGAAGTTTTAGAACGTACTCTTGAGCTCAGTCAAGCCAGATTAGATATAGCGGAAGCGCAGTATTCACTAGGGGGAGCGGGGAAGCGGGACTTTCTTACCGCTGAGGTGGATTACAATTCGGATTTAAGTTTACTGCTGGGACAGGAGCAAGTGATTCAAAATGCTAGAGTTAATCTTAATGAATTGATGGCTTTAAACCCTGATGAACATTTCACAGTGAATGATACTATCCTTATAGGAGAACCATTGCTTTTGCAGGACTTGGAGGAAAATGCTTTTCTGGAAAATAAGAACTATTTAATCACGCAACGCCAGGAAAATGTGGCATATCTTCAGATGAAAGAACTTCGGGCTTCAAGACTTCCGGTGATCAATCTTAATGGAACGTATTCAACGAATACTTCCAACTCAGATGCTGGAATACTGACGCAGAACCAGCGATCCGGATTTAATTACGGAGGCAATATTCAGTTGAATATCTTCAATGGGTTTACCCTAAACAGAAGGATCCAAAATGCGAAAGTTCAGCAGAAAATCCAGTCTTATGCAGTGGATCAATACGAGATTCAGCTCCGCTCTGACATTCACCGTGCTTTCAACACATACATCACCAACCGAAACTTATTGGAGGTAGAGCGAAAGAATTATGCCGTAGCTAAAGAAAGCTCCGAAATCGCCTTGGAAAGGTTTAGATTGGGGATTGCTTCTTACCTTGAATTCAGGGATGCGCAGGTGAATTTACTTACTGCGGAGAACAGATTGATTACATCAATTTTTAATATCAAGGAGCAAGAAATCGAATTGAGAAGGCTTTCCGGGAAGATTTTTTTCCAAAACAGCTCAGAGAGTTTTGTATTGCCTTCAGAAGATTAGTTAGAAAACGAAGGCTTATACAATAGCCTTCGTTTTTTTCTTCGTTTTTTTTAACGAATGGGTTGTTTTTATTTTGGCACAGCATTTGCCAAATGGGCATTCGTAACATCCGGAGCCTAATGGCTCTTGTGAATGAAAAAAGTACTAATTCTGTTTTCCTCAATATTGACTCTGCTTCTTTTTGGTGTACAGTGCACCTTCATTGAGAAGAATTTTGGTTCTGTAATCAGAAAGGAAGCCTACTTGCTTGATCTTCAAGGGATCCAAAATCGTGGATTTATCCGTGCAGCAGTGGATAATAATTCTACCGGCTATTACATCTATCGTGGACGGAGAATGGGCTATGAGTATGAGCTTCTCCGAGATCTTGCCAAAAGATTGAATGTCCAATTGCATTTAGTCATGGTGTCGGATATAGATAGGGCCTTCGAATACCTGAACGATGGTAAAGTGGATTTGATGGCCATGAACCTTGAAAAGAATATGGAGAGAGCTGAAAAAGCATCTTTTTCACTTCCTCTGGGAAAAATGAACACAGTTCTGGTGGGCAATGAATCTTCCGGAAAAATTACTTCCTGGGATCAACTTGCTTCCGACACTATATATGTTCGCGAAGGGACAATTTATAAATCACAACTTTGCAGCATTAAAGATTCACTTCAGCTGAATTATACAATTATTCCCACTCTCGAGCATGAAGAAACGCTAATTGATCAAGTGGCCGAGGGCAAGATCAAATGGACTATAGCTGATCAGAATATTGCCCAAGCGAATGCGACCTACTATGGGGGATTGGATATCTCTTGGAAAGTCCGGGCTGAAAGCGACGTGGCTTGGATGGTGAGGGAGAGTTCGCCCAAACTTTTGGCTTCATTGAATCACTGGTTGGAAGATAAGCAAGAGCGATTCATTCCTGATTTGTATGCTAAGTATTTTCTAAATTCTAAAAACAGCTATTTTAGAAGTAATAGTCCCTTTTCCTCTTTGGCAGGCAATCAGATTTCTGTATATGATGACATTATCAAAAATGGAGCGGAACAGCTAGGCTGGGATTGGCGGTTGTTGGCCTCCTTGGTTTATAAAGAGTCGAGATTTGATACGGTAGCTACCTCTTATGCCGGTGCAAAGGGATTGCTTCAATTGATGCCAGTCACTCTAGAGCGATTTGGGGTAGACAATCCTAACGATCCCTCACAATCTTTAATGGGAGGAGTTCGGTATTTGAGATATCTGGATAAATTTTGGATGGAAAGGGTGCCTGATACCGGTGAGCGTTTGAAATTCGTGTTGGCTTCTTACAATATTGGCCATGGACACGTGGAAGATGCTTGGAGATTGACTTTGAAATATGGGAAGAATACGCAGGCTTGGTCTTCAGTGTCGAAATTCTTGGAATTGAAAAGTGATCCCGATTATTACCGGGATCCTATTGTCAAAAGCGGCTTCGCCAAAGGGCATTTGGCAGTCAACTATGTCAAAGATGTGATGAGTGTATTCGAATCGTACAAGGCACTGGTAGAGCCTTAGGTCCCTCCTGCAAGTATGCGAGCTTGGTCTGCGTTCGACCACAGGCCAAGCTGCCTTTAAAACTATCAGGGCTCTCTTTTAGGCTTAAGCACCTTCATGTAGTTCAAACATTGCTTCTATTTCCACTGGGATATTATCGGGTAGCGTCCCCATTCCAACAGCGGATCGTACGCCTATCCCATATTCCTCTCCCCAAACCTGTGCGAACAACTCGCTGCATCCGTTGATCACATAGGGATGGCGTTCGAAAGTAGACACGCAGTTGACCATACCCAAGACTTTTATCACACGTTTCACACGATTGAGAGAGCCAAGATTTGCTTTGATGGTAGCAAGCATCGCCAGTCCTACCTGTCTTGCAGCAAGTTTCCCTTCTTCTATATCAAGCTGTTCACCGATTCTTCCCATTATCAGGCTGCCGTCATCCTGTACTGTACCATGACCTGATAGGTATAGATATTTGCCGTCAATCAGACAGGGCTTATATACACCCAGAGGTTTCGGAGCTGGTGGAAGAGAGAGGCTCAATTTTGAGAAATTACTTTCAGGAGATTCCATTTAGTTTAGTTTTTCGGTAAAATTATACAAAAATGTCGAGGATCAGAACCCCTGCCAAGCCGGCTACGGCTACGATGGTTTCCATCAGAGACCATGATTTGATGGTGTCTTTGATGCTTACATTGAAAAACTCCTTATACATCCAGAATCCGGCATCGTTGAAGTGTGAGAACATCAGGCTTCCTGCTCCGATGGAAAGTACCAAGAGATTCGGATCCACATTCATTGTAGTTACAAGTGGAGCGATAATGCCCGCTGTAGTCAATCCGGCAACAGTCGCTGAGCCGACGCATACTCTAATAATGGCGGTAATAATCCAAGCTAGGATCAGCGGATGGATGTCCCATGATTGCAATCCTTCTGCGATTACCAGACTGACGCCAGTATCGGTAAAAATCTGCTTTAATGCGCCGGCACCTGCTACGATCAATAAAATCATGGCGATATCTTTAGTCGCTACTGTATAGATTTCCATGATCTGCTTCATACCAAAGTTTCTTCTTAACCCCAAGGTATAGGTGGCAATAAGTACAGAGATCAACATGACTATTCCCGGATCTGCCACAAATGCAACGATAGGAGCGAGGTTGCTTTCCTCAGAAATGTTTAGGTTCAATGCCGTAGTGCCTACCAGTAAAAATACAGGGAGCAAAGCGGTGAAAAAGCTATTTGCCGAACTTGGGAGTTCTGATTCAGGTTTGGTTTCTGCCTGAAAAGTTTTGAGTGGGCTGGCTTTCATGTTTTTCAGAGTCCGTGCGAAAAGAGGACCTGCTATTACAATAGTAGGAATAGCTATCGAAAAGCCGTAAAACAGAGTTAAACCCATATTCGCGTCAAATTGGGCTACCAAAGCTGCGGGGGATGGGTGTGGGGGAAGAAATCCGTGAGTGACAGATAGTGCAGCCAGCAGTGGAATGCCTACATAAACTGCAGAGATTTTGTACTGGTATGCTACCGTGAAAGCCAAGGGTACTAAGAGCACAAAACCTACATTATAGAAAAGTGGAATGCCGACGATCAGTCCGGTAAAGGACATCGCCCAAGTAATGTGTTTCTCCCCAAAAATTTTCATCAACACACCTGCAATCTTTTGTGCAGCTCCACTTTCTGCTACCAGTTTGCCAAGCATGGCGCCCATGACGATCACTATGACCAAGTCTCCGAGTAATCCTCCCATCCCCCGCTGCACAGAGCCGGCTATCTGGTCTGCGGGAAGTCCCAAAAGAAATCCTGCAACAATGGATGATATCAGAAATGCTAAAAATGGATTGAGCTTTGCCCAGACTATCAGCAGCACTAAAATAGCAATACTGAGTAATACAAGAATAATGGTCATAGGAATAGGTTGGGTTTGACTGGCTAAGATAAAAAAAATGGTGTAAAGTCTATTTGGCCAAGCTGATTCCGTAAAAATGAGTGTTAGAGCTTAATCCATTTGATTTGGGCGGTAATTTTAGGGGTTGAGATGATGATTACATAAAAACCCGGATTTGTATGTTCTAATTTTTCTAAAAGTAGAAATTCATTATAACTAAAGGATGAAACCAAACGTCCCTGACTGGTAAAAATACTGATTTGCGCATTTTGGGGATTAAGACCTTCGGGTAGTGTTAAGTGGATTTTTCCGGACAGATGAGGGCTTGGGAAAATTGAGAATTGATTATTTATCGCTTCGTGGCTATTCTCTAACCGGACTGTGTTGCTCCAATTAATATGTCCCGAAATATCTACACTTTTAATTTGATAGTAGATTGGAGAGAAGCTTCGAAGGGTTTCATCTTTATAGGAATAGGATACGGGTACGTCAGAATTGCCTAGACTAGGCAATTCCCCGATTTTCACAAGTGTATCCAACGGGTTTTCTGAGCTATAGATTTCAAATTTTTCAATATCTTTTTCAGCAGCTATTAACCATTGAATTTGGACGAAATTATTTTCGGGTTTGGCAGAAACAGAGAGCCAAGTGATCGGCAATATGCTGAGTGTAGTGGTGCTGCCGACAGTGAAGTTTCTGCCCGGAAGATCGTCAAAAGTCAGATTTCGGATTGCCCAAAGGTTGACTTCATCTGTACTTTCGATGTGGCTCCCGGGAGTAGCATATCCGGTGCCAACCAATCGGAGATCTTCCGGTTCATCGACGATCAATTTGTCTGCAGAGATTTTCAGATCCAAGGGAGTTGAGCTTGGGTTTAGCCCAGAGAAATCGAAGTAGCTGAAAAGGCGGTAAAGTATGGGTGTTCCATCTGTGTCATTGAAATCGGGAGCGTAATCAGCTCCTGAATATTCAGTATAGTTGACGGTTAGATTTCCGCCTGAATTTGTACCGAGAAGCTGAACTTTTCGAATACCACCTTGGTATCTATCACCAAATGGGAAAGTGCCGTTTGTGGCTGTAAAGACAGTAGGAGCATTGGCGTAAGTGAAAGAAGCTAGGTTCTCCCAAGATCCGCTTTGATAATTTAGAAGGCCCGCATTAGAGCTGTTAATGGTTAGGGTGTTGTCTTGGAAGTTCAAAACCCCGTCTTCCATTGTTAAGTTTCTGATAACAAACAAGTTGTCTTCTAAGATAACCTTGCCTCCCGACTTATTCACTGTCAAATCTTGTGGGCTTAGTGAAAAGCCTGCAATGTCTTGATTATGGGACTCCTCCAGTGTTAGATGCGTGTTGTTTGCAATAAATTGCCCTGAACCTGATTGAGTCATATTGCCCCGAAGAAACAAAGTAGCCGGGAGGATGACATCCTGGGAACCTTGAATCTCCAGATCGTGAAATGTGACGGGCACTGCTGAACCTGGGAAGGACTTGGATATAAAATTTTGAGAACCTGAGTTTTTTCTAAATGTAACTTTTCCGTTTAATTCCAGATTTGCAGCTTCAATTTGTGGAGAGGTTCCTGAAAGTATTAGCTCACCTCCGGGCTGGAGATCGAAGAGGTTGGCACTCACTGATCCTGAAATTGATCTGGCTATTATATTCTGATTGCATTCAGTAATTAATGTTCCGTTTGGTTCAATGATGAAGTCACCGAATGGTCCAGAAGGATAGAAGGTCGTTTCGGTATTAAAGGAAAGGGTTGAGCAAAAATTGGGAACTACAGAATCATCCGACTTTTGAAACAGTATCCCTGATCTAACAATGAACTTAACAGCTTTAAAAGGCTCTTCAATTGTCAGAGTACTCCCCTCTCCGGGATCAAATATTACTGAATACCGACTTTGTGTAGTAAATCCACTCCAAGTATTTTTTTGGATAATTGTCCTTGAAGTACCTTTGAA
The DNA here is from genome assembly GCF_014838715.1 of Algoriphagus sp. Y33. Lineage (NCBI taxonomy): Bacteria > Pseudomonadati > Bacteroidota > Cytophagia > Cytophagales > Cyclobacteriaceae > Algoriphagus > Algoriphagus sp. Y33. The sequence continues at coordinate 5,569,748 of NZ_CP061947.1, forward strand.
AGTGATGGTGCTTGCGGCAGAATTACCGATCCAGTTTTGGCTATTCCATGATCCTGACGGAATACCGGGTGCGGATCCGGAAAAAGCCTGTAGTGTTCCGTACACGTTTAAATTGAATCCATTCAGATTCAATTTTTCTCCTGCATTTGTTTCAGCATTAATGAATAAGCTTTTCACTTCCTCGTTGCCTGTCAGAGTGACTGTGTGAGTTTGATCTATGTAAATATCATTTAGAAAGGTAGGCTTTATGGTAACGGCTGCCCATGTTGATCCATCGTATACTTGCCATATCGCCGGATTTTCAAAATTTCCCGAAGCAACTGTTCGGCAGGAACCGATTTCTTGACAAAATGAAGTGTGGAAACATAGACACCAGAAAACAACTGCCGGGAATATGAAGTATATTCGGCATGGAAAAATTGCCTCTTGGGCTGATGTATGGCCCTGTCTTTCCATCCAAAAAAAGGTATCTGAAAAAAGCGTTTATCAATTTAGTGAGATGATTTTGAAAAAAACAGTTGTTAGTTTATTTTTTTTACTGACTGTCAGTGGTTTGTGTCCTGTGATTGCAGATCAATACCAAATAAGTTTGCTTACTTGCGATCCGGGAGAGGAGATTTACAGCTCATTTGGCCATAGTGGAATAAGGGTGATTGACCTCACTACGGGCAGAGATATGGTATTCAACTACGGTACTTTTGACTTCGGCGCACCTAATTTTGTGTTGAATTTTGCCGGTGGCAGGCTTGATTATTATCTCTCTGTTTCCACTTTTGATCGCTTTATTGCAGAGTATGATTATTTTAACAGAAGTGTGCGGGAGCAAATTCTTGATCTCAATGAGCAGCAGAAATTGGATTTGATCAGATTTCTGGAGACAAATTATTTGCCTGAGAACAGAGCTTATCGCTACGATTTTTTCTTTGATAATTGCGCCACCAGAGTGAGGGACGCTATCAGTGCAGTGCTGGGGGATCAGCTGGTCTGGCATGATGAGGAACAGGAAGCTGTGGATAAGAGCTTTCGTGAGCTGATCGATGAAATGGTCTATTATATGACTTGGTCCGATCTGGGGATTGATTTGGCATTGGGCTCCCGTCTAGACAGAGACGCTACACCGTTGGAAGAACAATTTTTGCCAAAATATGTTGAGGGAGCCTTTTCGAGAGCAGAGATCCAAGGAGATGGTCCTTCCCGTCCGTTGGTAAAAGAAAGTAGGGCTATTTTGGATTTTGAAAAACCGGAAGGCTCTTTTGGAGCAGTCAACCCTTATTGGATCTTTTGGGTGGTAGCGATCATTTTTACAGTCCTCACCTTTGTAGGCTTCAAGAAGAAAAAGCTCTATATAGGTTTTGATGTGTCCTTATTTGGAATATTGGGGGTTATAGGCTTAGTGATGGCTTGGCTTTGGGTTTACTCATTGATTCCATCTACCAAGTGGAACTGGAATATTCTATGGGCTTTTCCGGGGCATCTGGTGTTGGCGCTGGCTTTGCTCAAAAAAACCGTTAAACCCTGGGTATTGCACTATTTGCTTTTTGCCTTGATCATGGCGGATGCGGCTGTGGTTTTCTGGATTTTGGGTTGGCAGTCTTTTCATCCCAGTCTTGTCCCCTTGCTTTTGGTAATTATTCTTAGGACGAACTATTTGTATTATAATCTTGGGAAGTTTAAGAAGGTGAAATAATCTTTCGGCTTCGCACAAGGTGACACAGCATTGTCAGGTTGAGCGGAGTCGAAACCCTTTTTCCTCAATCAGTCTCCCTATAGAAATTCTTTCTTAATCAAACTTTTGCATAGGGGATTGGTGTTGGGTATTTTCGGACACAACATATGGAATTCAAACTTACCTCAGATTATCAACCTACAGGCGATCAGCCGAAAGCTATAGAACAGCTGACCGCAGGTGTGAATAATGGCGATCAGGCGCAGGTTTTGCTAGGTGTGACAGGTTCAGGCAAAACGTTTACTGTAGCCAATCTGATTCAGCAGACGCAGAAGCCAACCCTGGTCCTAAGTCATAACAAGACCTTAGCGGCTCAGCTATATGGAGAGTTCAAGCAGTTTTTCCCTGAAAATGCCGTCGAATACTTTATTTCTTACTACGATTATTATCAGCCGGAAGCATTTATCCCTACTTCGGGGACTTATATAGAGAAGGATCTTTCGATCAACGAGGAGATTGAGAAACTTCGGTTGAGTGCTTCTTCGGCATTACTGACAGGACGTAGAGATGTGATCGTGGTGGCATCTGTATCCTGTATTTATGGTATAGGAAATCCCGATGAGTTCGGAAAAAATGTCATAAGACTTCAGGAAGGAGATAGAATTCCAAGGAATCAGTTTCTTTTCAAGCTCGTAGATATTTTATATAGCAGAACCCAGCATGAGCTGACACGGGGAACTTTTCGGGTGAAAGGAGATACAGTGGATATCTTTGTAGCTTATGCGGATTGGGGATACAGGATTTTCTTCTGGGGAGATGAGATCGAGGCGATTCAGCGTTTTGATCCGGCTACAGGCAAAAAACTAAATGACGAAAAGATCATCTCGATATTTCCTGCCAATTTATTTGTAACAGGTAAGGATACATTGCAAACTGCCATTCATGAAATACAACATGACATGGTGGATCAGGTAAATTTCTTTGAAAGAGAAGGTCGTTTCGCTGAGGCAAAACGGCTTCAGGAACGAACAGAATTCGATCTGGAAATGATGCGTGAACTGGGCTACTGTTCTGGGGTGGAGAATTACTCAAGGTATTTTGACAGAAGAGCCCCCGGAGCGAGACCATTCTGCCTGATAGATTATTTTCCGGATGATTTTCTGTTAGTTGTAGATGAAAGCCATGTGACTTTACCGCAGGTACGTGCCATGTGGGGCGGTGATAGATCCAGAAAAGTCAACTTGGTGGATTTTGGTTTTAGACTTCCTTCAGCATTGGATAATCGGCCTTTGAAGTTCGAGGAATTTCAAGAACTAACCAATCAGGTGATCTACGTATCTGCTACTCCGGCGGATTATGAATTGTCGTTGACAGAAGGAGTGGTGGTAGAGCAAATCATACGCCCAACGGGGCTTTTGGATCCGACCATTGAAGTGAGACCAAGTCAAAATCAGATTGATGATCTGCTGGAGGAAATAGACCAGACAATTAAAGCTGGGGCGAGAACACTGGTGACTACATTGACAAAACGGATGGCTGAAGAACTTCAGAAATTCCTTGAAAGGGCAGGCGTGAAGTCCCGGTATATACACTCCGAGGTGAAGACTCTGGATCGGGTGGAGATCTTGCGTGAATTACGTCTGGGGATCTTTGATGTACTAGTGGGGGTGAATTTGCTGAGAGAAGGATTGGATCTACCGGAAGTCTCTCTGGTGGCAATTCTTGATGCTGACAAGGAAGGTTTCTTGAGAAATGAACGTAGCCTGGTGCAGACTATCGGACGTGCAGCCCGTAATTCTGAAGGACGGGTGATTATGTATGCGGATAAAATCACCCATTCTATGCAATTGGCGATTGATGAGACGAAAAGAAGGCGGGCAATACAGATTGAATACAATACCGAACATGGTATCACGCCTACTACGGTAGTGAAATCCCATGATAAAATCATGGGCCAGACCAAGGTGGCGGATTCAAAGAAAAACGCAAAGTTCTATGCCGAACCTATGCCAGGCGAAGAAAGAATGGTAGCAGACCCTGTGGTGCAATACTTAAGTAAGGATAAGCTGGAGAAGCTGATTCAGCAAACACAGAAGCTGATGGAGAAAGCCGCAAAGGAACTAAATTTCATGGAAGCTGCACGCCTTCGGGACGAATGGCAATCCCAAAAATCCAGATTGGAACAATTGAATCGGGGAGTAAGCAAGTAGGGAGCTTTACCGCATAGGCTGCCAGAGATATGCAAAGTGCGCTATTGAGTTTGTGTTACTGGTCCGGATGTATAAAGTGGACGGTTTATATATTTATTTCTTCTTCCTCTGATCATTACTAGAGAGGCTAGTTGCTCCTTTTACTAACATTCCCAATCTTAAACCGTTCATTCATCATCATTTCTACTGAAAATTTACAAAAATGACGCTGCAGGATGTGAGGGTACTCGCTGCCAGAGGTGAGGGGCTGAGAATCGAATTTAAGAAGAAAGCGGCTTTTCCCGAGAAAATTGTCCGTGAACTGATTGCCTTCGCCAATACCTCGGGAGGAGATCTGCTGATAGGAGTGGAGGATGATGGGACTGTGAGCGGTCAGCGCTACATAGAAGAGGAGATTTTTGTGATGGAAAAGGCCATTAAGGAGCTTGTTTTTCCAAGGTTGGAATACGAGTTGTATTCACTGAAATTAAATGAGAAGAAGGGTGTGGCAATCTTCACGGTTCCGGTAAGTGCCCAGCGTCCACATTATCTTAAAGAGAAAGACAGAAAGCAGGCTTTCATCCGTGTGGCGGACCGCTCTGTGAAGGCGAGTAGGGAGGTATGGGAGATTTTGAGGAGAGGAAAAACTCCCAGAGATATGGTTTTTACTTATGGGAGAAATGAAGAAATCCTAATGAAGGCTCTTGACGAGTCCGATAAAATCACACTCAATGAATTTGCTAAGTTGGCCAATCTGTCAAGATTTATGGCATCCAAAACATTGGTCCGGTTGGTTCTGGCCAATGTGCTTCAGATTCACCCTCAGGAATCTGCCGATTATTTTACGCTGAAAGATTCGGGAGTTTAATTCCTGTCCTTTCCATAAATCCCACATTCCCCTGTAACCCGCCGGAATGGATCATCAGGATTTTTGAGTTTTCGGAGAAATAATCCTTTTGGATCAAGTCCCAGGTTCCAAATGCCATTTTACCTGTGTAAACCGGATCCAGCACTATTCCAAAAGCCTCATAAAACCATCGGATGAAATCGATTAATTCTTGGGTGTATTTGGCGTAGCCTCTAAAGTGGTAATTGGTAAAAATCTCATACGATCCTTGGCTGACCAGACGGTATTCACCAATCAGATCAGAGATTTCCGTACGTATAAATTCACCTTTTAGAGAAGAGAAACCAAGCAGCTTTTGGTTACTGGACAGTGAAGAATATAGCCCTGAAAAAGTACCTCCTGTACCGATTGATGAGCAGATGTGGGAGAATTGACGATCTTCCAAACCTAGAATCGTTTGGGTTCCTTTTATGGCCAGTTCATTGGTTCCTCCTTCAGGAATCAGGTAGAAATCTCCGAATTTTTCTTTCAGACCCGCTATAAATGCAGGTTCTGCTTTATTTCTGTAGGCAGTTCTGTCAATAAAGTGTAGGTGCATGCCAAGCCTTTCGGCGTGCACCAGCGTGGCATTGAGAGGTTCTGTCCGTTCTCCCCGTATAATGCCGATGGCTTGAAGGTTTTCAGCTTTCGCAGCTTCTGAGGTGGCGAAGATATGATTTGAAAATGCCCCTCCGAAGGTCAGAATCTTGGTTTTTCTTTCTTTTTTAGCTTGCTCCAGATTGTATTTAAGCTTGAAGAATTTGTTTCCGGAAATGTCTGGGTGCACCAAATCCAAACGCTTAATGGCCAGTTTAATTCCTTTTTCTACAAGGATAGGATGGTTAATGAATTGGATTGGGACTGGATTTGGAAGAAGCATTTGTGGCACTTTTTTACAGAAGTGCTAAAGTTAAGCTTGATAAGCTTATTTTTGCAGCATGAGCATGCAAGCAGACGAAGATTTTGATGAGGAAGAGTTAGAACTTTATGAACATTACAAATTTGTAATTGACAAAGGACAGACTCCAACTAGGATTGATAAATTCTTGACAGACAAAATAGCCTTTGCCACCCGAAATAAAATCCAACAGGCCATAGATGCAGGTGCGATCCAGGTAAATGGGGAGTCAATCAAAGGTAGCTACAAAGTAAAGCCGCTGGATGACATCCGTGTGCTGATGGGTAAGCCGCCACGTGATACAGAGGTGGTTCCCGAAGATATTCCGCTGGATATAGTCTATGAAGATGAGCATCTGTTAGTGGTGAATAAACCTGCGGGAATGGTAGTCCATCCTGCTCATGGCAACTGGACGGGTACTTTGGTGAACGCTTTGGTGTTTTATTTTCAGAATCTCCCGGAGATGAAAGGTAATGAAGGGAGGCCTGGATTGGTGCACCGCATCGATAAGGATACTTCGGGGCTGCTTGTGATAGCCAAATCTGAAGAGACCATGACCCATTTGGCATCGCAATTTTTCCGCCATACGATAGAGCGGACTTATTTGGCACTGGTGTGGGGAGAGATGGAAGAGGATGAAGGTACAGTGGTCGGAAATGTAGGCAGGAGTGCCAAAAACAGAAAGATAATGGACGTATTTCCGGACGGAAGTCAGGGTAAACATGCGGTGACCCATTGGAAAGTATTGGATAGGCTGCGCTATGTGTCGCTGATTCAATGCAATCTGGAAACCGGGCGAACACATCAAATCCGGGCCCACATGAAGTATTTGGGGCATCCGCTTTTCAACGATGCAACCTATGGTGGGGATAAAATACGGAAGGGGACTCAGTTTTCTAAGTATAAGACCTTTGTCCACAATGCGTTTAATCTTTTGCCAAGACAGGCATTACATGCAAAGTCTTTGGGTTTCATACATCCTGTGACCAAGGAAAAACTATATTTTGAAGCTCCGCTTCCGGAAGATTTTCAGACGGTTTTGGACAAATGGGAAAATTATGTACACTTCGAATAGGGTGTTGATATTGCTGATTGAGTAATTTTAGGACTAAAAGAATGCGTTTTTCGTAATAAAAAGACCATTTCAAGGCTGTTTTCGCAATATTTGGGTCTTCCATTGAAAAATAGTCAATATTTGGTACAATACTAAACTCATTTTTAACGATACGGTATATTTCAAACGATTTCATTAAAAAAACTGTAAAAATTCAGTTTTATTTTTGAATTATTTTTAATAAACAAACCGACCTGCTATATTTGAATCATACAAAGAGAGCAAACAAACGGTAAGCACTCAAAATACATTGAAATTACACTACACTGTAGGATGTTGAAATTGGCAGACAAGCCCTCCTGTCTCGGGGGTGGAGGTCATAGGATAAAGCATTTAGCGAGCTCGTAAATTTGCCTAACTACTCCGTGGAGGTTCGAATCCTTCTCCTACAGCAGGTTATTTTGGGTTTATTGTTAATTGACTAAAACCATGAAATTTTGTTTCATGGTTTTTTTTATGCCCTTTTTAAATTTGGTTTCTTTTTTAATTTGGAACTTCGAGACTTTTTCCCAATAAGATTTTGTATAAATGTACACTGGCTATATTAATGAATTAGTAATTATGATATTGAATTGGGTCTGAAAATTAGTATAATGATATTTTTATTGACTAATTGATATAAATACTGTAAAAAAAATAATTAAATGTTATTATAATTTTAATAAACGATTGGTATTTCTAATTTTGACCCAGCAAAATTTATATCTGTCGGGATTTGCTTCCTTCGGTATTTATGAAACCTTGCTTTCTCAGACCTATTGAACCTTTGTGTTTCTATACTAGCTAGCTAGAGTGAGGCATCAGCTTGCCGGCAAAAGGCCGGTAGTATTAAGTATCATTGTAGGATGTTGAAACTGGCAGACAAGCCCTCCTGTCTCGGGGGTGGGGATCCTGCCCCGATAACTATCGGGGTCGGAAGGATAAAGCGTAATTCTACCGGACTATTGCCTAACTGCCCCGTGGAGGTTCGAATCCTTCTCCTACAGCATAGAAAAAGCAGCACATTAGTGCTGCTTTTTTCGTTTACATTTGTCGTTAAATGCCTATTTTAGACAAAAACCAACTGAATGACAGAAGAACACAAAGAGAAGCATTCCAGGCATCCTCTGAGAAAGAAGGTTCTGAGATGGTTCATGTTTATTTTTCTGGCCATACTTTTTCTGGAATTCGTAGTCTACTTTGGTTCCAATCTGATGCTCTCCAACTGGGCAAGAAGAAAAATCAATGAAGCGGCAAAAGATGTTTATGTAGTTGACTTCAATAGAGTTAGATTGTCCTTGATACGCCGTGGAGTATTCATGGATGGTATTGTGATGAAACCTAAAGGGGAACGAAAGCCTGACCAAAATCAGGCGTTGTTTGACCTGACTTTAGATCAACTGGCTCTCAAAAACCTATGGTATGACTTTTCAGAGAGAGTTTTATATGTAGGCAGATTGGAGTTTGACAATCCAAATATCAGCATGGATTTGCCCCCTAACGTAAATTCAGAGAGGGCAAATGAAAGATATAGTAAAAGCTCTCCGATAAAAGCACTTGAGGATGAAGTTAAAAAGCTGGTTGACAAAACAAATTTCACGGGTGTTTTTATCAGTGAGATGGAGATTGATCATGCCGATTTGTTCTTTTTGAATTTTTTAAGTCATAATTCTCTCAACGCGGAAAATACCAGGCTGTTAATAAAGGACATCAACTGGGCAACGAAGGATGAATGGACGACTCCGTTCAATGCCAAAGGGTTTGAGTTTGATCTTGAGAATGTGAATTTTCCCCTCCCCGATGGTGTGCATTCCATCCGCTCTGAGAAGGTATATATAAGTTCCTTGGATAATGTGATTGATATAAATGGGTTTAACCTCAATTCGGATAAATCCATAGAAAGTAAGGCTTATTATGATGTTTACCTGAGTGAGTTGCGGGTTGGGAATGTCGATCTGAATGAAGCGTTTAGGACTTCGGATGTCAGAATTGATGAGATTATCCTAAACGATCCGGAATTTAGGGTACAGAATAATGATTCCTCTGAAAAAGACAGTACAGCCACAGGAGATCTAAATGAACTGATTGAAGGGATTCTTAAGTCATTTACAGTAAAGGAGTTGTCTGTGAATAATGGGAAATTCATCACACATAGCGTGACAGATACGCTCAAAAACCGAATTGATATCAACAAGCTTGATTTCAAGATGATCAATTTTTATTTAGGGGAAGATAAATCCAAAAAGAAGGATCAGTTTTTCTATGGACAGGATGCTGCTATGGATATTGAAAAGGCTGACTTGTATCTGTCTGATAATGTCCATGTGATCTATGGAGACAGGGTGAGCGTATCGTCTTTCAAAGATGAAATTGTCATTGAGAATGTGCGTATGGAGCCCCGGGAAGACGCTTTGGATATTACGCAGGCAGATCATATTATGCGTATCTCCCTGCCTAAAATGGTGCTGTCAAATACCAATTTGAAGCGGTTGTACAACGAGGGGGTTTTTACTATTGAAGAGATGGTGGTTCAATCCCCGAGAGTGGAGATCACAGAGCTCAGTCAGCGTGATGAAAATCTAAATGGCGTACCTGTAAAGGAGCTTCTGGAAGGTTATATGAATGAGGTTGCCATTGGGAAAATGGACCTTAAAGATGGGGAAGTGCAGATCAAGAATGAAAAGGGAGTGAGAAGCGATGACATAGGTTTTGAGAAATTCAGCCTATTACTTGAGAAAGTCTTTTTGCAACCCAATTCGAGCAACGATATGAGAAACCAGTTCCTTGCGGAGGAAATGGTGCTTAGTTTGGATAAGTACAGGTTGAAATTACGGGATAATCTCCACGAGTTTCTGGCCGATAAAGTCTTGATAGATTCCAAGCGTTCCCTAGTGGTGGTTAATAATTTCACCCTAAGGCCTGAGAAGCCGGACTCAATACAGGTAATTCTTGATTCTTATGGGAAGTCTGTGATTATGGATATATCCATCCCTGAGTTTCGTGTGGAGGGAATTGATTTGATGTCTGCATATTTGAATGAAAAGTTGATGGTAAATCAAATTTTGATACCATCCCCTGTGGCAAATTTCACAAGATTTAGAAAGAAGAGCACAGGTGTAGCCGGGATACAGGTAGAATCATCCGGTGAAGTTCAAGACTTGCTTACATCCTATTTTTCTACAATACAGATTGACTCTATAAGCTTTAGCGATGGTCAGGTACAGTACAAAAATTTCGCAGGCAAGAAGGATATTTCCCTAAGTGAGGATAGCTTATCATTAAATTTGAAAGGCTTTTATCTGGAGAAAGGATTGGCTAAGAGCCCCGGGAGGACGTTTTTCGCGGATGAGATCGATCTGATCCTTAGAAAATACGATTTCAACGTGGCTGGCGGGAACTATGAGGTGGATACAGATGGGCTCCGGTTTAATTCCAAGTCTAAAACGATTGAGATAGATAACCTTACATTAAGACCCAGTCCTTCAATCAAAAGCAAGATCGCGTTGTCGCTGAATCTTCCCAGCTTATCTCTAAAGGGTGTGGATATAGAATTATTCTTATTTGAAAATCAGTTGCAATTAGATATGCTTGCCGTTGATGGAAGTGATATTAAATTGGAGATTAATAAGGATTATCAAAAAGAAGTCGTGGAAGAGAATGCCGGGCAAGGAGAGGCTAAAACCCTTCCAAAATCTATTGAGTTGGTTTCCATCAGAGCAATAGAAGCTAAAAACTCGAAATTGAGTCTGAATTACAGGGTAGGGAGAGATGATTTTGAATCTATTCAGACTGATTTTGACCTGGGGATAACAGGCTTGAATTTAGATTCTGCAGCAAATGCTCAAAAGGACATCGCTAGTTTATTTGACAAGATCAATCTAACGCTGAAGGATTTCTCATACACACTGCCTGATAGTATCCATACCATAAGGTTCTCTGATCTATATGTGGATAATACGGCAGATGAAACTATATTTTCTAACTTTGAAATAGTCCCGAGCACTACATCGGGTAATCCGGGAGCTCCTATTTTTTCGGCAAGAATCGATGAATTGGGCGTGAGAAATAATACCATTCGGGAGATTCAATCCACGGGCGTGATTGACTTTACGCAGCTTAGACTGATGAATCCCAAAATCGATATTTACCTCGATACGGTAAGCAAATCGCGGAATTCAAAACTAAAGGCAGATTCGTCAAGCACTAAGAATGGCGGATTGATAGAATCTATTCTACTGCAGGATGTGCAGATCAGCAAGGGTAACATTGTCCTGCACAATAAAGAAACCGGCCCGATCCCAAGAATGGCATTCAGCAATGTTAGTGTTGGATTGGAGGATCTGAATCTGGATTTGATGAAAAAAAGTATTGGGGTAAGCCCACGGCTTCTTTTGGAAAGGGACTTGAGTCTATCGCTTACCAATTATCATATCTACACCAAAGACAGCCTTGGCAGATTAAGTATCGGAAAAATCAGATATCTGGATAATGCACTTATTTTGGATAGCGTGTATTACCGCCCTGTACTGGGGCGGTACGAGTCTTCGCGTACAAAAGGTTATCAAGACGATGTGTTGGATGCTTTTGTGGCTAGGATTAAACTGGAGGAAATAGACTTCGAAGCGTATTTTGGCAATAAGAACCTGAAGGCTCATGCACTAAGGCTTGAAGGTTTGAACTTGGATGTTTTCAGGGATAAGAGAATTCCGCTTAAAAAAGGAGTAGTCAAACCCATGCCTCAATATTTGATGGAGAATTCCCCATTTGATATGGAACTGGACTCGGTAGTAGTGAGTAATGGTATTATTCGATATCAAGAGTTTGGACCCAAGTCCTTGCTGCCTGGGTCTATTCGATTTGAAGATCTGAATGCTTTTATAGCTCCTTTTATGATGCGAAAAAGCAAGGATGAATTTCCGTTGAAATCTAGTTTATTGTATGCTACAGCTCAATTGATGGGAGATGGGGATGTTACGTTAGCAGCCGACATGCAGTTTGGATACCCTTATCCGATGGATGTGGACGTGGAGCTGGGAAAATTCGATCTGACCAAGTTGAACAGTATACTGACAAGGGGTTCCTTTATAAGGATTCTCGATGGGAAAGTAACCGATGGTAAATGGGGTTTCAAAATGGATGATGACGCAGCAGTGGGTAAAATGAACTTTCGGTATGAGAATTTGAAAATAGAATTTGTGGATTCACTGACCCTTCAACGGGGCAGGGGAAAGCTTGGAGTGATGACTTTCTTGGCAAATATTATAACTAAGAAAAGCAACCCACGCAAGTTGTTTAATCGAAGGGTGGTATCTCAGGTTTATTTTGAGCGGGATAAGTCCAAATTTATTTTTGGAGGATGGTGGAGAGCTACTTTTAGCGGATTAAGAGGAGCTGTAGGACTTGGCCAACCGGCGGTGCCTAAGAAGGAAGACGAAGAAGAATAATATGAAATATGTATATCCCCAATGATACCAGTAGCCGTATTTTCCTTGCCTTACTGGCAGGAAGACCCCTGCCAGTATGTTGAGGGCGGGCATGACGGGTGATCCGCCACAGCGAGGCAGCCTCAATGCTAGAGTTTACCAAATCCTATATTGCTTTTATTTCCTTAATGGCAGAAAACAGGATATATAGAATTGAAATATAAAAAACCGAATTTGTTAAGATCTGGCTTGGATTTTTGCTAAAAACGAAAAAAGCCCTTGATCTAAAAAGTCAAGGGCTTCCTTATAAATGAAATGGAGGGTTATCCATTCATGCTGATTAAGAACTCGGCATTGTCACGCGTTCCTTTCATTCGCTGCAGTAAGAATTCCATAGACTCTTGAGAGTTCATGTCACTCATCAGCTTACGAAGGATCCACACACGCTGCATTTCTTCTTTGTCCATGAGAAGATCCTCACGACGGGTGCCTGAGTTAAGTACATCGATGGATGGGTAGATTCTTCTATTGGCAAGCTTACGGTCCAGGGCAAGTTCCATATTGCCTGTTCCTTTGAATTCTTCAAAGATCACCTCATCCATTTTGGAGCCTGTCTCCACCAATGCAGTAGCAATGATAGTCAGTGAACCACCGTTCTCTACGTTTCGTGCTGCTCCGAAGAAACGCTTCGGCTTGTGGAGCGCATTGGCATCCACACCACCGGAAAGGATTTTTCCCGAGCTTGGTACTACTGTATTATGTGCTCTGGCAAGTCTGGTAATGGAATCCAACAGGATAACCACATCATGGCCTACTTCTACCATACGCTTGGCTTTTTCCAATACGATATTTGATACTTTTACATGCCTGTCAGCTGTCTCGTCAAATGTGGAGGAGATCACCTCTGCATTTACTGATCGAGCCATATCGGTCACTTCCTCAGGCCGCTCATCGATCAGCAAGATCATTAAGTGGACTTCGGGATGATTTTTTGTAATAGCATTTGCGATCTGCTGTAGCAAAACAGTTTTTCCTGTTTTGGGTTGGGCTACGATCATGCCTCTTTGTCCTTTTCCGATAGGAGCAAATAGATCCACTACCCGTGTGGAGAATTTATCACCGGTGGTAGATAAGTTTAATCTTTCTTCCGGGAAAAGGGGAGTCAGGTATTCAAAGGGAACACGGTCTCTGATCTCATCCGTGGTCTTGCCGTTTACAGTGGCGATTTTCAGGAGGGCAAAGTATTTCTCACCTTCTTTTGGTGGGCGGATTGATCCTTTGATATGGTCGCCGGTTTTCAAACCAAAAAGTTTTACCTGGCTTGGCGATACGTAGATATCGTCAGGGGAAGCAAGGTAGTTGTAATCCAATGAACGAAGGAATCCGTAGCCTTCCTGCATCATTTCCAAAACGCCCTCATTGTCTATCACTCCATCAAATTCCCTAGGATTCACTCCCGGGCGTCTGCGGTTTGAATGAGGCACTGTTTCGGCTGTAGGAGCCATTACTTCATCGGGCGATTTGAAATTTCTTCTTTTCGGAAGTTCGATTTCCTGTTCAGACTTAACTTGTGCAGGTTTAGTGATAGGTGCGGATTTTCCTTCTTTGACTTCCGGTGATGCCGTAGTTTCTACTTCTTCCACAGCTTTACGCCTAGGTCTAAAAGTTTTTGGTTCTTCAGTGTTTGACTCAGGCTGAGGGAGTGGTTTTCTTTCCGGGCGTTCCGGCTGCGCTTCTTTTTTAGCTTTCCAGTCAGACTTAGTGTCACTGTTCTTAGGTTCCGGTGCGTTTTTCTGCTCTTGGGATGGCGTTTCCTCTGACTTTGGAATTGCCGTTACGTTTTGTCTTTTGAACTTCGGCTTGTATTCCGGTTCTTCGGAGGGTTTGGGTGCAGCTGCAGCAGCGGGCTTTGGTCCTTCTGCAGGTATTTCAGGTGCTTTAGCTGGCTCTACGGCGGTCGAAGGCTTCTTTTTGGGTAAAGCTTGCTCCGGGGTGATGGCTTGTTGGTCAAGGATAGCATAGACGAGTTCGTCTTTCTTTAGAGATTTGCGGTTTTTGACACCTAGCTCCTCAGCGATTTCCTTCAGTTCAGATAGTAATCTGACTCTGAGTTCTTCTATGTTGTACATAAAGAGGGGATGAAATAAATAAAATGTAGTAAATGCGGTATTTGAGATCGTGGATGATTTTCTGAGCAAAAAAGATCTGCAGGAAATACTCAAGCCAAAAGTGGGCTGGCTTGTTCATTCACGGTGATGTCACAATATTAACTTATGAGTTTGTATTTAGCAAGTAATTATTTGGGATTAACCTTTATTTCAGTGATATAGTTGAGATTAGCTGTTTAATTGTCTCAAAATCTCCAAAGACTTCCAGTTTCCGGGATTATCCAAGTGCTGACTATAGAAGTCAAGCAGGTGATCTAAAAGCTTCTGACGGAGTGATTTGCTTATTCTGGTTTCATTGGAAAAAGAGTCATTCATCAGTGCTGTTAAATAAATTTCAGCTTGGGTTAGCTCAGAGTGAGAAAATGGTTGTGACCGGCTTTCTGACAAAAATCCAAGAGCTTCTTCCGGTGCAAAGCCCAAAAATTTTGCTTTTTCGATAAGGAAAATCAACGGAAACTGTCCCAAGCGAGCATCCTTGCTATCCAATCTTATGACGCATTCTCTGAGAAAATCAAAAAGTAATTCATTCTGATAATTTTCATAGATAGACTTACTGATCACTTCGGTAAGAAAAAGCGCAATTCCTGTCCTACTAAAATCAAACGGTATCAACTGGTTCGCTCTATGCAGCCGGGCCTCGGAGATTCGCTGCAAACCACCACTGTCTTTGTCGTAGACTACCAGTTCCAATAGGGTGAGCGGTTGGTACAAAGCTATTTTTGATTTGCTGCCCTGAGATCTTACACCGTTCACCAAGTAGGACTTAAGTCCGAGTTCCCGCGTAAATATCTTCACGATAATACTCGTTTCTTTATATCTAATGGAGCTGAGAACTATCCCTTGGGTCTTTTTGAGCATCCTTTCATCTTTCCCGCAGATTTACGTAGAAAAGTGCGCAAATCTCTGCGGATTCTAAGTAATACAATCCTATAATTTATCCAGTTTGTGAAGTCTTATTCAAATGGGCTTCTGGAGACATCTACTTGGCCAAAGCGTACACGGCCTGTTAACAGAGAACACGACTCTAAGTTGGTCTGTTTTTCTTAGATTCCCACATCGGACATTTCACATCCGACTACTTTTTATCTTCATAAAAACACCTTCTACATCTCGCCTCATAGCTTTCCTTTTCTCCCAGAACCACTTTCTCCTTAGCATCGGATAGTCGAAATGAGAATGCTGCCAATCCCCCGCATTTCATGCAAATGGCATTTACCTTGGTGACATATTCTGCTATGGCCATAAGTTTTGGCATGGGCTCAAAGGGATTGCCTTCAAAATCCATGTCAAGTCCGGCAAGGATTACACGCTTACCCTGATTGGCAAGTTTTTGAGCTACCGGTACAATCTGTTCATCAAAAAACTGCACTTCATCTATCCCCACTACATCACAATCCCCGCTCAGTAACAAGATGTCGTTGGCGAAATTTACCGGTGTGGAGCGGATGGAGTTGTCATTGTGAGAAACCACATCATTCTCATCGTAACGCTTATCGATTGCAGGTTTGAATATTTCGACCTTTTGCTTTGCAATACGGGCACGGTTCAGACGACGGATCAACTCTTCAGTTTTACCGGAAAACATGGATCCACAAATCACTTCGATCTGACCTTTGTTCCCTGAAGATTTCAGCTTTCCAATGGAAGGTTCTATAAACATGACTGATGCTATTCGCTATACTTTATATGTGGAAACTTATTGAATTCGCCCACCCTGACGACAATCTCACCTGTGCGGAGTTCCGCCTGACAAGCCAACCTTTCTCCAACCTTCAACCGGCCTTGATGTAGAAAATCAAGCTCAGACTTGGTAGGAGGGGAGAGATGCTCTTCACCGGATTTTAGGATGATTTTACAAGTAGTACATCTGCCCTTTTTCCCGCAGGCATGCATCCAATCTATACCGTTTTCATGAATAATTTCGATAACTTTACGATGAAAGCTAATGGAATCGATCCTCAGATTAAATAGATTCTCTATAACGATTTGAGGCATTTGTTCGTTGACTTTTGTAAACACCACTCTTCAATGACAACTCAAATTAACAGCAATTATTTAGAAAAATACGCCGAAGACTATGCCGCAATTGTCTGTGGGCAATTTTTCTCCACCAAACAATACATGACTGGGCAGGATATCGTACAGTTGACCAATAGTACCCAGGTGAATTTTTTTATTATCAAAAGACTGTTTGAACTGTGGCAAGAAGAGCTGGCGAAGCTCAAAAGCAGCCCATATTTTGATTACAGGGACATTACGGTGCATGAGGCGTTGACTGAGTTTATGAACGTGCTTTCCAGAAGAATCAAAATTGAAAAAGAGCAATTGCAGCCGCTACTGTCTACAGCTGTGCAACAGGCTGTTCAGCTTGCGACTGATCCGGTTACCTTTTACCAAAATGAGATTTCTAAAGCTCCGGTGGGGCAAATCAACGAATTTCTGAAGGAAAACAAGAAGTACTACAAATGGCATGACCAAGTGGTTTCATTCCTAATAGATAAGGCTGGGTTTGGGCATGATAAGAGTGCATATCTGCGTGCAGTGGCCGCCAATTATCAGGTGATAAAGGAGTCTTTGGAATCGGTGAATTTACTGCTGGCTACATTTGGAGACGTAAAGCCATTTGACCTGGATGCCTATTTGGTTCAGGAATCCATAGATCCCCCCGCTGCCCCGACTTCTGGGCTAAGTAAAGAAGAAGAATCTAAAAGTTCCTTTTTCGATCAGGTAGAAATAGAGACCTCAGACATTAAGCATGTAGAACCTGGGCGGATGAAGATAGAGGAACCTGAGGCGATTAGGCCAGTTCAGGCCACCTATACTAACGGGACTGTGGGGACACTAGACCCTTATAATTTGAGAGCTAAATTTGAAACCCTCTCTTATAAAGGAATGAAAGGGATCATGGGCGAGCTGGCAGAAAGTCTTGCCATCAATCAGCGCTTTATGTTTACCAAAGTGCTTTTTGACGGAAATGCTGATTTGCTCAAGCATGCGCTTAAATCAATAGATAAGTGTAACTCATTTGATGAGGCTATAGGCTTGGTAAATTCGCGTTATGCTTCGGAGCTGCGATGGGAATCAGATGCGGAACCCGTGCAGGAATTTCTCTTGCTGGTTTATAGAAAATTCGAAGTGTAATATCATGCTATCGGGGAATTGCAAAGAGCTGATTTCTAGCTCTTTTTTCTTTTTAAACAATCAAATCTCCTTAATTTATAGGAATTGCTTAATTGACAGATTATCTTGTTTTTACATGTCGATAATTTTGAATAAGCATTTTTCACCCAATGCGTAAGAAACTTCAAGACCTGAAAGACTTGCCCCCGTTGGACCCGGGTATAGATGCAGTGGATAATTACTGGTATCTGATTATGTATTTGCGTGATTTGATCAAAGCTTCTGAGATCAAAGCCGGCTTAGTGTTGTCTTTTTATGGGTTATTGATGAATGTCTTTTTTCAGTTTTATGAGCATCTGATAGCGTTGGCTTCTTCAGATGTTCTCACATACGGATTCATGGGAGCTTGGTTTGTATTCACTGTGGTTTCTATTTATTATAGTTTCAGATGCTTTATGCCGCAGATTGAGACCAATTATGACAAGAGCGTTTTCTTTTTTGGGAACATTATTTCCTCCTATGGCCCGATTAAAGATTATGTGAAAGAGCTGGAAAAAGTAAACACCAGCAGGCGGCCGCTCTTTGATCAGTTAGGGGAGCAAGTTTATATCAACGCCAAGATCACGGCAGCAAAGTTCAGAAATGTCAACCTTTCCGTTCGATATTTATCGTTTAACATTGCTCTGATGTTTGTCTTTATCCTGTATTATGCCATAAAGACAGCTTTTTAGCAATTAGCCCTGTTTCGTCCATGAAAGGATATCGCACGCTTCGTAATCAAGTTCTCTCCAATCTTGAGGCTAATCTACCCAAGGAATTGACGTACCATGCGCTTGACCATACTCTGGATGTATTGAATGTGTGTAATCAGTACATCAGGCGGGAAAAGCTTCCGGAGAAAGAGCGGTACTTGCTTAGAGTCGGAGCGATTGTTCACGATATGGGTTTTCTCAAAGGCTCGGAGAATCATGAAGAAGTGGGGGCGGGTATGGCAGAGACTATTTTGAAGGATCTGGGAGTGAATCAGAAAGATATAGAGATTGTAAAGGGGTTGGTGATGGCCACCAGAATTCCCCAAAAACCGCAAACCCATCTTCAACGGATCATTTGTGACGCTGATTTGGATTACTTGGGCAGGGATGATTATCCCCAAACCAGCCGGAAGTTGTTCGAGGAATTAAAAAATATGAATGCGATCTCTACCGACTTGGAATGGAGGGATCTCCAGATTAATTTCTTGAAGACACATCATTTTCATACGCCGTTTGCAATCAGATATAGGGAGCCACAGAAGCAAATTTGGCTAAATAAACTGCTGGATTCTTAACCCATTCTACCCAACTGAAGCGCTCTGGCACTGTCCATTTTGATGAAGATAAAGAGCAAAATGGTAAATGACCACAGCGAAGAACCTCCATAACTTAAGAAAGGCAACGGAATCCCTACCACAGGGAATAGACCAATGGTCATGGCGATATTGATCATGAAGTGGAATGTCAGGATTGAAATCACGCCGTAACCATATATTCTATTGAATCTATTCTTTTGGCGCTCAGCCATAAAAACCAATCTGGTAAGCAAAGCTACAAACAGTGAAATTACTACTAGGCTGCCTAGCCAGCCAAATTCTTCACCTAAAGTACAAAAGATGAAATCGGTATGTTGCTCTGGGACAAAGTCAAACTTGGTCTGGGTGCCCTGCAAATAACCTTTTCCTGTAAGTCCCCCTGAACCAATCGCTATTTTCGACTGAGTGACATTCCAGCCGACGCCAAGCGGATCAAGGTCAGGGTTGAACAGCACCATAACTCTGTTTTGCTGATGCTGGGGGAGCTTGGATACTACATAATCAAGGCTGTAGGTGAATGCTATCAACCCTATACCTATCAGACTGAATGCGATAATCTGCTGAGGGGTCTTTTTTCCCAGCAGAATTAGGATGATGACTATCACCACAATCGCTCCTGCCAGATAAAGATTGTTTTCTATCCCCAAAGCGAGCAAAACCAATGCGATTAAACCGATACCAAGCACATAATATTTTTGCGGAAGACCTTCACGATAGAACATGATCAAAAAGGAGAAATACACCATTGCAGTACCTGTATCCGGCTGAAGAATGATAAATACTATCGGCAATAAGAGCACACCGAATGCCTGTAGTTGATATTGGGTTTTGGAGAGATCAAAGGTTGGTCTTTCCATAAACTTGGCCAATGCCAATGCGGTTGCAAATTTGGCAAACTCCCCAGGTTGGATACGAAAAGAGCCAATGCCAATCGAGAGTATCTGCCCATTTACTTCTTTTCCCAGAAAAGGAGTGAGTAGCAACAATACCAGCATTACCAGATATAGGGGGATAGCCAGATTTTCGAAGAGCCGGTAATCCGCAGCCATGATTACGATGATAATCGCGATTGCTGTTCCTATCCATACCAGTTGGACTCCGGAATTGATGGAGGTATCGAAGATGCTTTTATCTACTTGTCCGTCGTAGACTGCGGCATAGATATTAAACCAACCTACCATTACCAATGCGAAATAGATCATAACGGTGACCCAATCCACCCGATTTATGTTGATATCCTTTTCGCGCATTAATAAATGAAATTTCCTGTCATGACGTATTGCTCAAGTTCAGGCCGGGAGATACTGTCCTTTAGATATTTTTCTATCATCAGAGAAGCTGTACTTGCTGCGGCTCTGCCTCCCCATCCTGCATTTTCCACATAGACGGCTATCGCTATTTGAGGATTTTCTTTTGGGGCAAAAGCAATAAACACGGAGTGATCTTCTCCATGGGGATTTTGTGCAGTTCCGGTTTTTCCTGCGATTTGAATATCCTTCATAAGTGCACGCTGGGCTGTGCCAAACAAAGCCTGTACCATAGCGTCCTGTACCATGTCAAAATGGTGCGCATCCACACCTACTTCATGCTTGGTCAGGTATTCTTGGGGAATTTGATTCTTGTCTCCGTCAATTGATCTTATCAAGTGGGGAGTATAGTAAAAACCTTTATTGGCAAAAATTGCAGCCAAATTAGCCATTTGAAGCGGTGTGACCAATAATTCTCCCTGCCCTATTGACAAAGAGTAGATGGTGGAGTATTTCCAGCGGCCATTGCCATAATAATGATCATAATAGGCACTGTTTGGCACCAAACCTTTCTTTTCATTTGGCATATCTACTCCTAGCGGGGAGCCAAGCCCAAATTTTAACACCTGCTCTCTCCAGGCGTTAAGCCCAATTTCCGTATCCTTGAAGGTATTGCTAGATACTTCCTGATTGATAATCTGACGGAAAGCCTGGTGATAGTACGGATTACAGGAGTTTCGGATTGCACCAAATAGATTGACGGGTGAAGGGTGATTATGGCATGCAACCAAAGACCTGTTGCAGGCAAAGGTAGTCTCAGGGGTCAAAATACCTTCTTGAAGGCCTATTAGGCTTTGGACAATTTTAAAGATAGAGCCTGGGGGATAAGTAGCCATGATAGGGCGATTGAACAAAGGCTTTGTTTCCAACTTATTTAGAGCAGTATAGCTTTTGCCAAAATCAGATCCTGTCAGGCTGTTTGGGTCATAAAAAGGAGCGGAGATCATGGATAGAATTTCCCCGGTTTTTGGTTCAATGGCTACTACTGATCCTGTTTTTCCCATCATTAGCTTTTCCCCATATTTCTGTAGTTCCAGATCTATGGAAGAGTTGATATTGCGCCCTGCTATAGATGCGGTGTCATATTCCCCTTCTTTGAAAGGACCTTTGTCAACCCCACGCACGTTGACCATCTTATATTTTACCCCTTTGGTACCGCGGAGCTGATCCTCATAGAAGCGTTCCATTCCACTCAGCCCCACATAGTCTCCCTGTGTGTAATATTTAGAACTGTCGCGTTCCAGTTGTCTGCCACTGATCTCGCCTATGTAGCCGAGAGCATGGGAAGCTACCGGCTCGGGATAGGAACGTACTGACCGGGTAGTAATGAAGAGTCCCGGGTAATCGATCAGAAAATCCTGGATTCTGGCAAAATCATTGGTAGAAATCTGCTTGATGAAAGTAGAAGGCTTTACGTAAGAGTATTTTCGGGCAGCTTGATAGGATTCGATCAAATGCTCTTTGGTAATCCCAAAAAGTTCCAAGAAACGGGTAGTATCTCCCACTTGAAACTCTTTAGGCACGATCATCAAATCAAAAATGGGATTGTTGTATACGAGTAGTTTTCCCTTGCGGTCATATACCAGTCCTCGATAGGGGTGATCCACCACTCGTTGAATGGCGTTCCGCTCAGCTCTTTTTGTGAAGCTGTCGTCCATCACTTGTATCATAAATAGCTTGGTCAATAGAACCAAACCTACCAAGAATACAAAGATGATTATTACTACGGGCCTTTGGTCGTTCATCAGATTCCTCTCCTACGTTTGAAGAACAGTAGTTGTACAATTATAGCCAAAATGACTGTAAATATGGAAGAGAAAAGACTTTTGTTTAGTACGCCATATAATCCTCCGGTACCCCATTGATCGGCAATGAAAAACGTCAATGAAAAGGCAAAAACCAAAGGCAATGAATAGCTTATATACCAGCCAATTCCCATTTCCGGGAGGGTAGGGTTATTCGCATCATCATACCCGCCATTTGGGCTGATGGCTTTGAGCCAGTAAGTTCTCAAAAACGCCATAAGCGTCGCGGCCGCTGCGTGGAGTCCAAGTGTGTCATAAAATACATCTATAAGCAATCCTAACCCAAAGCTGATCAGGATGAGGGGAAAGCTCCGCATGTTTATGGGGAAACTCAGAATACCCAGTAAATAAATGAAACAGAAAGCCACACCAAAAAGCGCAAGGTTTTTCAGCAGTAAAACCTGTACCAAAAACAGACAAGTCACTAAGAAGACATAAGTGATCAGGTTTCTAAAATTCATTTTCTATTTCGGATTGCTTGTAAAGAGAATCAAGCTCAGCCAATTGAGTGTTTTCTACCAGGTATACGTAATGAGCCTTGCTGAAATCCGTGCTTAGGTTTATTACAATGTCCAAATAGTTTGGATCTTCACCTTGATCTATGCTCTCGATGAAGCCTACAAGGATCCCCTCCGGGAAAACCGCACTGTATCCAGTGGTGATGACTGTGTCACCGACGTTAGCGGTCACATGGCGGGGCACATAGAGAAGCTTGGTTTTCTTGGAGTCCTTGCCGTCCCACTTGGTTGTGCCGAATGATCCGTTTGTCTTGATTTTGGAAGAAAGGCTCATCTCCGTGTTGAGCAGGGAAATGGCTACCGAGTAATTTTCAGACACGGACTTCACTCTTCCAATAGCTCCCTGTTCGTTGAATACTCCCATTCCAGGTCTTACACCGTCTTTAGCCCCTTTGTTAAGGGTAATGTGGTTTTGGGCAAAACGCAGGGAATTGCTGATAATTCGAGCTCCTTTGAAATTGAACTGTGCCTCAAATGCAGAATCCAATTCGAGAGTAGCACTGTCCGGAATAGCATTCATGGTCTTAAGATGCCCGATTAAATCAGCATTTTCACTAAGGAGCACTTCATTGGCTTCAGCAAGAGTAAAGAAATCCAGAATATCCGAACGGACTTTGAGAATAGAGCCTGTTACTGCATTGGAACTATTGAAGAAAGCTGCACCCTGCGGTGAATTATTGGAGACAATTAACCCTATCGCCAATACTTCAAGTAAAACAAATAAGAGGAAAGACCTTAGACTATAAAGGAATTGAAGGATGCGTAGCATTCTGGGTTTAAGTCATCAATACTGTTCGGAAATTCTGTATGTTTTTCAAGGCAGTGCCTGTTCCTCTCACCACAGCTCTAAGCGGATCTTCTGCAATATGGATTGGGAGTTTAGTCTTTTGATGCAGTCTTTTGTCCAGACCTTTCAGCAATGCTCCACCGCCAGTCAGGTGAATGCCGTTGTCATAGATGTCCGCAGAGAGTTCCGGAGGTGAAATCTCCAATGCTTTCAGTACGGCTTCCTCAATTTTCGAAACCGATTTGTCAAGAGAGAAGGCAATTTCAGAATAAGAGACTTTGATCACCTTAGGAATCCCAGTCATCAAGTCACGGCCTCTGATCTCGTAATCTTCCGGAGGCTCGTCCAGTTCAGTCAGCGCCGATCCGATTGCGATTTTCACCTTTTCGGCAGAACGCTCACCGATCAGCAAGTTGTGCTGACGGCGCATGTAGTCCAAGATGTCTTTGGTGAATGTGTCTCCCGCCACCCTGATAGACTGATCCGCTACTATACCCGATAATGCGATCAGAGCAATCTCTGTAGTACCTCCTCCGATATCCACAATCATGGATCCCATAGGTTTTTCTATATCGATACCGATTCCGATTGCCGCGGCGATTGGTTCGAAAATCATATACACTTCTTTTGCTCCGGCGTGTTCAGCCGAATCACGTACTGCTCTTTTTTCCACTTCAGTAATTCCCGAAGGAATACATATCACCATGCGATGTGATTGGGGGAATAGTCCTTTTTTCTGGCCGGGGATCATTTTGATTAACCCCCTGATCATTTGCTCTGCGGCGTAGAAATCGGCAATCACACCATCTTTCAGTGGACGTATAGTCTTTATGTTTTCGTGTGTTTTCTCATGCATGTTCATCGCTTCACGACCCACTGCCAATACGCGGTTGGTGGTTTTGTCTATTGCGATGATAGAAGGCTCGTCAACTACGATTTTATCTTTATGAATGATCAGAGTATTTGCGGTACCGAGGTCAATTGCAATATCACTAGAGAAAAAGTCAAATAATCCCATTTTTAGGTATTGATTGTATTTATTGGAGTTAGGAGTTTAATATACTATGCTAAGCATTCATATTAAACGGGGGTCGGCAAAATTATTATCTTAATGGGACAAATTTGATAGAATCGGGATATTTTTTGGCAACAAAATCAAATGAATCTCTGGCAGCCTTAGTTTGCCGGGATTATTTCAAAAAAAAACCTAATTATCTCTAGCTCTTGATTTAGCCCTCTCATTGTTTTTACTGCAAAATTATTTTACCTTTGCGTCGTATTCGAAAGTTTCTGGAGGGGACACCATATGGTCCCCTCTTTCATTATGCATACTATGACTGAATTGAAACAAGCTATCGAAGAGATTGTAGAGAAGCATCTTCCGGATGAAAGTCATTTCATTGTAGAGGTGAAAATGTCTGAGAAATCAGGCAAAAAGCTTCTCAACATCCTTTTGGACGCTGATGAAGGGGTGACTATCCAAGCTTGCGCTAAGCTAAGCAGGGCTGTTTCGGAAGAGCTGGAGGCAAAAGATATGATGCCTGAAGCTTATATTCTGGAGGTCTCTTCCCCAGGGCTGGATTTTCCTTTGAGTAGTAGGAGACAATTTCAGAAAAATATCAACAGGGAGCTAAAGATTTCTTTGAACTCGGGTGAAGAAATTCAGGGCAAACTACTTGAAGTGACAGAAACCGGTGTGAAAGTACTGGTGAAAAAGAAAAAGGAAAAAGGCAAAAAAGCCACAGAAGAGGAGGTATCTCTTCCTTTTGAAGAGATGAAGAAATCAATTGTACAAGTATCTTTTAAATAAATAAAATGGATGCCAAAGTCTTAATAGAATCCTTCGCTGAATTTGCGAGATCTAAAAATGTGGATCGACCTACAATGATCCGTATCTTGGAAGATGTGTTCAGGGCAATGATTCGCAAGAAGTTTGAAACTGATGAAAACTTCGATGTGACCATTAACGCTGATCAAGGTGACCTTGAGATATTCCGTATCCGTGAAATTGTTGACGACAATTCTGAGGATATTTGGGATTTTGATAAAATCAGTTTTACAGAAGCACGTAAGATTGAGCCGGATTTTGAAATAGGAGAAGAAGTTTACGAGAAAATCGAATTGGAAGCTTTCGGAAGACGTGCCGTGCAGATGGCTCGCCAGACCTTGATTCAGCGAATTAAAGATCTCGAAAAAGATATTCTTTACAACAAGTATGAAGAACTGGTAGGTGAAATCGTAAGCGCTGAGGTTTATCAGATTCTGGGAAGAGAGATTCTTCTTATGGACGGTGAAGGCAACGAGTTGATTTTACCCAAAGCAGAGCAGATCTCAAAGGATCGCTTCAGAAAAGGAGATACAGTGAAGGCTATTGTCCACCGTGTGGATATGTCTAATGGTAATCCGAAAATCATTCTTTCCAGAACGTCTCCGGTTTTCCTGGAACGTCTGTTTGAGAATGAAGTACCTGAGGTATATGATGGATTGATTACAATCATCAAGATTGTAAGAGAGCCGGGAGAAAGAGCGAAAGTGGCTGTTGAATCATACGATGATCGTATCGATCCTGTGGGAGCTTGTGTGGGAATGAAAGGGTCAAGGATTCATGCAGTGGTAAGAGAATTGCAGAATGAAAATATTGATGTGATTAATTACACTGAAAACCTGGATTTGTATGTCACTAGAGCATTAAGTCCTGCCAAGGTTTCTTCGATCACAGCGAATGAAGAGACCAAGAGGATTTCTGTTTTCCTTAAGCCTGATCAAGTATCACTTGCCATAGGCAAAGGAGGATACAATATTAAACTTGCGAGTAGATTGATTGGTTATGAAATCGATGTATTCCGTGAGTTGAATGAGTACGAAGAAGAAGATGTAGATTTGATGGAGTTTGTTGATGAAATCGACAGCTGGATCATCGATGAATTAAAAAAGACAGGCTTAGATACTGCCAAAAGCGTATTGAGCTTGACTAAAGAGGACCTGACTCGAAGAACAGAGCTTGAAGAAGAGACTGTAGATGAGATATTTAGGATTCTCGGACAAGAATTTGATCAATAAATCGGGAAATAATCCCCGTGTAATACCCTAATTATTTAAGATTTCGAAAGAAGTTTTTGCTTATGTCAGAAGAAAAAATGATGCGTTTAGGCCAGATAGCCAGAAAACTCAACGTGGGTACGGCAACCATAGTTGAGTCCTTGGCTAAAAAGGGCTATGAGGTGGAGAATAATCCGAATTCCAAGATCAACATGAGTCAAGTTGAAATGTTGAATAAGGAATTCAAATCTTCTGCCCTGGATAAAGAGGAGGCTTCGCACCTCTCTATAGGGAAGCGGCATGAGCCAATTTCTGCAGAGCCGGAACCTGCAAAGGAGGAGCCAAAACCAGTGGAGCCTACGCCTGCACCTACACCAACTCCGGCACCTACTCCTGAGCCTGCGCCTACTCCCACTCCCGCACCTGCTCCTAAAGCAGTCGAGGAGGAGTCTAAGCCGGAGGCCCCTGCACCTACACCTGTTCCTAAAGCAGTGGAGGAGCCTAAGCCTGCGCCGTCTTCTGAACCTTCTTCTCCGCCTGCCGAAGCAGAGAAAATTTCAACCGAATCCCCTAAATTAGAGGGTATTAAAGTTTTGGGTAAAATAGACCTGAGCAAAAACACTTCTTCAGTCCCTAGGCATAAGCAGCATGGCCAGAATAAGTATGGTCAAAAACATGGGGATTCCAGAAAACCTCAACAGCCTGCCCAGCAGCAACCAAAACCTCAGCCAAAGCCTGCTCAGGAAGTGAAAAAGCCGAATGTTCCGCCGGCACCTCAGGTGAAGAAAGAAGAACCAAAGCCTGATCCGCAGAAGCCTACTACTCCTAACGCACCGGCTGCAGGAGATCAGCTGATTTCTGCAAAAGCAGAGTCTCTTAAGGGACTTACAGTTTTAGGGAAAATAGAACTTCCTGCTGACCGACCTAAGAAGAAAGGTGGTCCGGTAGCTTCCTCTGATGAAAGAGGAAGAGATAAAAAACGCCCGCGTAAGCGTATTGATAAGCCGGGAGGAGCTCCTGGGCAAGGAAATCGTCCTGGAGGAGCCGGTCCTGGAAATAGACCACAGGGGGGGGGGCCACGTGGCGCAAACCAACCAAGAGGTGGTGCTCCTGTCAGAGCCCAGAAAGCAGAACCTACCCAGAAGGAAATACAGGATCAAATCAAGCAAACCTTAGCACGCCTTCAAGGTAAAAGTGCCGGAGGAGGAAAGGGCAAGAGCCGAAGAGATAAGAAGGCCGAGAGAGATAGAGATGTAGATTTTGAAACAGATGAAGTAAAAATCTTAAAGGTTACTGAATTTATTTCAGCGAATGACCTTGCTGCATTGATGGATCTTACTGTTAATCAGATTATATCTGCTTGCATGTCTTTGGGTATGTTCGTTTCGATTAACCAGCGCTTGGATGCAGAGGCAATTACAATTATTGCTGATGAGTTCGGTTATGAGGTGGAATTTACCAAATCAATTGAAGATGAGATTGAGGTGGAGGAAAAAGATTCTCCGGAACAATTGGTAGAAAGAGCACCGATCGTCACCATCATGGGGCACGTCGATCATGGGAAGACTTCCTTACTGGATTACATCCGTATGTCCAAAGTGACTGCTGATGAGGCGGGGGGAATCACCCAACACATTGGTGCTTATGATGTAATGACAAAAACAGGTCATAAGATTGCATTCCTTGATACTCCGGGACACGAAGCATTTACAGCGATGCGTGCCCGTGGTGCTAAAATCACGGATGTGGCGATTATCGTAATTGCGGCTGATGACAGCATTATGCCTCAGACCAAAGAAGCGATTAATCACGCACAGGTTGCCGGTGTACCGATGATTTTTGCCATCAACAAAATAGATAGACCAAATGCCAACCCTGCCAAGATCAAAGAAGAGCTTGCAAACATGAATCTCTTGATAGAAGAGTGGGGCGGTAAATATCAATCTCAGGATATCTCTGCTAAAACAGGCGAAGGGATTGATGATTTGTTGGAGAAAGTTCTCTTAGAATCTGAAGTATTGGAACTCACAGCCAATCCGGACAAAAACGCCGCAGGTACAGTTATAGAAGCGTCATTGGATAAAGGACGAGGCTATGTATCTACTATTATGGTTCAGGCCGGTACATTGAAAATCGGAGACATAATTCTAGCCGGTCAGCATCACGGTCGTGTGAAAGCGATGTTTGATCACAAAGGTAAAAAGCTAAAAGAAGCTGGACCATCTACACCTGTTCAGGTGCTTGGTCTGGGTGGAGCTCCACAAGCGGGTGATATTATCAAAGTTTATGATACTGAGCGCGAAGCTAGGGATATAGCCAACTCAAGAGAGCAAATCCAGAGAGAGCAAAGCTTAAGAACCAAGAAGCATATCACCTTGGATGAGATCGGTCGTCGTTTGGCAATCGGTAGCTTCAAGGAACTCAATATCATTATCAAAGGTGACGTGGATGGATCGGTAGAAGCACTTTCTGATTCACTCCTGAAACTTTCTAAGGATGAAGTGAAAGTGAGCATTATCCACAAAGGTGTGGGACAGATTTCTGAATCTGATGTACTGCTTGCTTCAGCTTCTGATGCGATTATCCTCGGATTCCAAGTGAGACCTTCTCCTAATGCGAAGAGACTTGCAGAACAGGAAGAGATTGAAATCAGGCATTATTCTATCATCTACGATGCGATCAACCAAATCAAGGATGCTATAGAAGGCATGCTTGAGCCGGAATTCGAAGAAGTAATCACCGGTAACATCCAGGTTCGTGAAGTATTCAAAATCACCAAAGTGGGTACTGTTGCAGGTTCTTATGTTACAGATGGTTTCATCACCAGAAAGAATAAGATTCGGGTGATCAGAGACGGTATTGTGATCCACGAAGGTGAAATTGATCAATTGAAGCGATTCAAGGATGATGTAGCTGAAGTGAAAGCCGGATACGAATGCGGTATTTCGATCAAGGGCTTCAACAATATCGAGATTGATGATACCATTGAAGGATACGAAATGAAGGAAATCAAGCGTAAGAAATAATTTTCGCTAAGATATATTGATGAATAGGGACAGCATTGCTGTCCCTTTTTTAGTTTTGCACCATGACGACAGCCTTACAGTATCTGATTTGGTTTTTATTTTATTTTTCTTTGGCCAGTCTGATCGTAGGATTGATCCGACCTGTATTTGTGCTTTGGTTTATGGATAGGATGAACCGCCGTAAAGTCCTAAAATTCTACGGAGCTGCTTCCGTTTTATTTTTGTTTATTGGAGTATTGGCGAAATATTATTTCAACTAATAATAAATTATAGGAAATGATTTTGATTTATTGTCGAATATTGAAATAATGATTTTAATTTTTTGATTAGCACTGGTTTTACAAATTGAATTTTAATACTTTTCGAATTGTAATAATCCCAGAATTGAAAAAAGTCCTATCCATATTTCTTTTTGCATGTTTTGCCCTTTACAATTTTGGCTACTATGCGTTTTATATGACATATGAGAGTCATTTGGAAAGCAAATGGGTGGATTATATTTATGGTAATGATCCCGTAAATCTTAAGCAGGAATTAATTGAGATTCCGCTTTCGGCACCTTACATGATGAATCAGGAGAGCTTTCAAGCTACCAATACTCCTTTTGAAAAAGACGGTAAATATTATCGGGCAATTAAGCAACGGTATCAAAATGACACACTTCAGGTGGTAGTAGTGCCTGATACTTCCAGGAAAGCGCTGGATAACACTGTTAAGAAATGGATATCCTCTCTTGTGGATGATGAACTTCCTACAGGAGAAAATGGTAAAGCTGAGGTAAAGCTCTTTGTAAAGGATTATATTATGCCCAATTTAGTTGGGATTTCATCACCTACTTTGTATTCCTTAGATCCTGTCCAAGGATATTTGGTATTTCTGTATACCAATCCCGGCAGTGGGGTTGATTGCCCGCCTCCCCGTACTTCCTGATAGATTTTTTGAGTACTGTTTATGTTTCGTCATGTTTTTGATGTGTGTACGAGCGTAAATAGTTGCCATTATCCCTGCGCTTAATTGTGAAGGGATGAGTCGGCCTTAACTATTCAGGAACTTTAATTTAAATTTTATGAAAGTGCATTTCAGGCAGCTTATACTCTTGATAGGAGTATTCTGTGTGCCCTATTTGTCTTTGGCACAAACTCCTACTGATGGGTTGATGATGCCAAAGGGTGACATCTGTTTCCTACTCAATTTTGAATATGGGCAGTTTGATCATTATTGGGAGGGAGAGACCCTTCGGAAAAACGGAACCATAGCCAAAGTACAAAGGAGAACAGCTATGGTAATGGCAGCTTATGGAATTACTAAGCGGCTGGATGTATATGCAGGACTTCCTTATGTAAGTACCAATTCTACCACGCCAAACGGTGGAAAGTTTGCCGGAACTTCAGGAATTCAGGACTTGGCACTTGGGCTAAAATATGAGGTGCTTAGGCACAAAGGGGAAAGAGGTGAGTTGACAGTGTTTGGCTCTGTCCTTTTTTCTACTCCTGTGTCCAATTACCTTTCAGATTATCAGCCTTATAGTATTGGGATAGGAGCCCCACAAATAGCCTGGAGAGGAATCCTGGAGTACGAGTGGAACAATGGATTCTATGCCAGAGTGCAAGGTGGCTACCTCTGGAAAGGCTATACCCAAGCTGAACGCGAATACTATTACAACGATGGCAGCTATTTCACCTCATGGATGGATGTGCCAAGTGCTTGGACGTATGAAGCCGTTGTGGGGAAGTGGTTTATGAATAAATCCCTTAAAACAGAATTGAGCTACAATTCCTCAAGTTCTACTTCCGGTGATGATATCCGGGCTTACAATGCCCCTCAGCCTACCAATAAGGTCAATATGGATCGTATAGGTGTATTTGCCCAATATTTCTTCAATAACCCAAAAGGACTGGGATTGGTAGCTTCCTACAGCAGGGTAATCAACGGTCGGAATGCACCTGAATTGTCAGTATTCAGCGCCGGAGTTACCTATCAGTTTGGCCTTTTCTCAGCTAAAAATTAAACGGATGAAAATACTTCGACTATCACTAGTAGTACTAGTTGCCCTGCTCACTGTGACGGGATGCAACATGGATTTAAATACAGAATTGGAATTCGAGAGCTATGAATTTTCAGGGATTGATCAGGATGCAGGTACCTGGAAACCGATATTGATTTCCTCCGGAAGTGATATTGCTGTTGATGAACCTACGGCTGATAATTCCCCTGAGTTTTTGGCAGAATTGGATGGAGTGAAATCGAGGATAGCCTCCATGTCAAGCGATGAGAAGAAGAATGTATCTCATTGGACCAATAATGCTGTTATCCGCTGGAACGAAGTTGCGCTAGGGCTTATTGCCAAGTACAATTTGATACCGGGTCCCAATGAGGATGACTCTTATACACTGCCCAATCCGGCTAATCCGGCTGGCCCGCCTGCATTTCCATTTGCCCATCCACCCTATGCGAGTAGAGCTTTGGCATATCTTTCTGTTGCACAATATGATGGATTGATTTCTGCATGGCATTACAAATTTCTCTATCAAAGACCTGCCCCTTATGAGATAGATGCGGAAATCCCACATGCTTATGTTTCCAATAATTTACCTTCATATCCATCCGAGGGTGCGGTGTTGGCCACAGTATCGAGGAAGATATTGACAGCTATGTTTCCATTAGAGGCTGAATACTTGATGCGGCTGGAGCAGCAGCACTTGGAAAGCTTGGTGTTGTCAGGAGAACATGTGCCGAGTGACGTGGAAGCAGGAAAGAAGATAGGAGAGGAGATCGCTAGTATTGCACTTGCAAGAGCATCCAGTGATGGGATGAAGAATGCCCAAGCACCGAAGTCCGTTTCCGATTCCCTGAGAGCAGCGGCATTTGAACGCTTTGGCTGGCAATGGGAAAATCTGGAAAGCCCTGCCCGTCCGGTAGGATTGACCCCTCTATTTGGCCAAGTGAAAATGTGGAGTGTTGAAAATGTAGAAGATACTAGACCTGGGGTTCCGCCTGCTCCCGGTTCTGAAGCATTCAATAAGGATGTGAAGATCTTGCAGGACTATGCTGAGAATGTCACCCAAGAGCGTAGAAAAATCGCGAATTTCTGGCAAGATGGTCTTGGTACCTACACACCTCCCGGGCACTGGAATGACATAGCGGGTGAATTTATACTCAAATACAAGCTTAACTCAATACGCACTGCCCGTGCATTTGCCTATATGAATATGGCGATCATGGATGGAGGGGTCAGTTGCTGGGATGCCAAGTTCTATTACTATTATCCTAGACCTATACAGATGATCAAGGATTTTGAGACTATTGCAGGTACACCAAACTTTCCTGCCTACACCTCAGGACATTCTGTGTTTTCGGCTGCAGCGGCTGAAGTCTTAACCTATCTATTTCCTCAGGAGGGAAATGTGTTTCAGAAGTGGGCGGAAGAAGCTGCAATATCTAGGGTTTACGGAGGTATTCACTGGACTTTTGATGCTACCGTCGGGACTACGCAGGGTAGAGATGTCGCCCAATACACCATTGACGTCGCCAGATCTGACGGCGCAGATAATTAATCATTAGACAATAAAATAAATGAAAAAATATATCAAAATCCTATTCGCTACTGCCGTATTGACTTTAGCATATATTAATTCTTATGCCCAGGGTTGTGTGGCTATCAGACAGTTTTCAGGCGTAGGTACTACCACAGGTCAAGTGGGCGGACAGTCGGCAGGAGACTGGAACCTCGCCTTGAATTATAGATATTTCAAATCTTTCCGGCATTTCAGCGGAAAAGAGGAGCATCCACATCGAGTGGAGCAAGGTACAGAAGTGATCAATAAATCCCATTTCGTAGATCTGGCGGTAAATTACTCCTTTACCGATAGGTTTTTTGGCTCATTGATTCTTCCTTTTGTCACCCATGACAGATCTTCCATGTACGAGCATGGTGGAAATCCTCCCAATGGACTTGGAGAACGTCATCATACCAGCGTTAGCGGAATAGCGGATATGCGTCTGTCGGCTAATTATTGGCTAATCAGTCCTGCAAAAGCCCAACATGGAAATGTATCTGTGGGTTTGGGAATCAAACTGCCTACCGGTGCTTACGGTGCTGAAGGGATGTTTTATAATCAGGGACCTGATAGGAATATTGACAGAATAGCTGTGTTGGATCAATCCATCCAGCCCGGTGACGGAGGTGTAGGGGCCACATTGGATGTACAGGGCTTTTATATGCTATCCCACAGTGTGGTCTTGAGCGGAAGTCTTTTTTATCTGGCAAATCCTCAAGCGACTAACGGCACCGTAAGACGGGGTGGGAATCCTGAAACCCCGGAGTTCGATGAGTTTTCTGTACCTGATCAGTATGCCGTCCGTATAGGAGCATCTTATATGACTCCACTGCCTGGAGTGAGTATATATGGAGGAGGACGGATGGAATGTCTTACTGCCAGTGATTTGTTCGGAAGCAGTGAAGGCTATAGAAGACCTGGATACGTGATTTCTGTTGAACCGGGAATCACTTACAGTAAGGGCAATTTTGCAGCTTTGCTGTCCGTCCCTATCGCGGTAGAACGCAACCGCACCAAAAACTACACGGACAAAATCCGTGGATCCCACGGAGACGCAGCTTTTGCAGATTATATGATCAATGTGGGCTTGGCATGGAGAATTCCCAAAAAAGCCACGGAAGTTTTTAATTCACTTTAATCATGAGGCTGTCTCATAACTCATAATTTGTCACGTTGAGCGGACGTCTTCCCGGAGGGCAGGAAGTAGAAATGGGCTTAATTAGCACATGCAAAGCTTCTACTTCCCGCCAAGACTAGGCAAGCAGCTCAGCCTGGCAAGAAAAGCTGGTTATGAGATAGCCTCTGTTTTCCCCTTTGTTGCAAATTTCCTTTGAAATGGATTTTCCATAGTTCACTGGGATGATGTGCCTTATATAAGGGAATAACCGGTTTCACTTTCTTTTGATCGAATTCTCCTATGAAAATCCTGTTTTACTGTGGTTTAGGCTTTTTGCTGCTGTTTGAATTTCTGAAGATATATTTCATCATGCCTTTTCCCGGCAGTCAGCAATGGGATACCATTGATTTTGCCTATTTCCTTCATCGTAATAAAGTGACCTTTTGGGTTGTCGCGCTGACGTTGATCGTCATTGGCCTCAAACCGGTCATGTCTAGTTCCAAAAAGTGGGTTCCCTTCCTTTGCCTGTCAATCACGGTAGCACTTATCTGTATTTTCAATTTTAAAATGGCAGCTGATGTAATGTTTGAAGAGCCCAAAGAGCTCAGTTTTCAAAACAGGGATTCTTTTGAAGGCAATGACAGTACGCTGGTTATTGCCATTCAAAACGGAGAAGAAGCCAAAGCCTACCCCATCCGTTACATCGTGTATCATCATCAGGTGAGAGATACTCTGGCAGGTAATCCTGTGATGGTGACCTACTGCTCTGTATGTCGGACAGGGCGTGTTTTTTCTCCTTTTGTGAAAGGGAAAGCAGAAAAATTCCGGTTGGTAGGCATGGATCATTTCAATGCCATGTTTGAAGATTCAGAGACAGGAAGCTGGTGGCAACAGGCTACAGGAGAAGCTATTGCCGGTAAGTTGAGGGGAGAAAAACTGGATGAAATCGAATCAACGCAGTTGACTGCAGGAGCATTCTTCAAAGCCTTCCCCCAAGGAGAAATTATGGCTGAGGATCCAAATTTCATTTCGAAATATGACTCCTTGGGCAAATTTGAAAAAGGGACAAGCGAAAGCAAACTTACCGGGACAGATCCTTTTTCTTGGAATGAGAAATCATGGGTGATAGGTGTTGACCTGCAAAGTGGTGCAAAAGCTTACGACTGGAACGAACTTGAAAATAACCGTTCAATCCGTGATCAAGTAGGCGATCAGGATATTGTGATCCTTTTGCATGAAGACACCCAAAGTTTTGCAGTCTATGAGATTCCTCCCTTCACAGGGATCCACCTCTGGGCCGGAGATACACTTTATCTGGATTCAGATGCTTATTCTTTTACCGGAAAATCTCTGGATTCTAGCCAACCTAATCTGAAGCGCCTTAAAGCTTACCAGGAATTCTGGCATAGCTGGAGGACTTTCAGGCCTAACACTAGAAAATATAACTAAGCTAAACATGCCTCACATCACACTAGAAGAGCATCTCCCCGGAATCACCGGACTGCTCGAATATAGAAAAGACACTGCCCAGCCGATCAGAGAGTTGACCCAACTGCTCTTGAGGGGGCCTTCCTCTTTGACAGAGGCGGAGCGGGAATTAATTGCCACGATTGTTTCCCATGGAAATGAGTGCAAATTCTGCACAACTGCCCATGCCGAAACGGTCAATGAGTTGCTGCATGAATGCGATACGGTACAGCAGGTTTTGGATAATGTGGAGACGGCTTCTATTTCCAGCAAAATGAAAGCCTTGCTGATAATTGCAAGACAAACACAACAAAGTGGGAAGAGTGTAACCACCGCCCATATTCAGCGGGCAAAACATGCCGGAGCTACGGATCTGGAGATACACGACACCGTATTGATCTCAGCTCTTTTTTGCCTGTATAATAGGTATGTGGACGGACTTGGTACCAAGCTTCCAAAGGACAATTCTTACTTCAAATCCCTTGCCGAACGGTTAACCACTCAAGGTTATCATCGAAATCCCGGTGGATATGAACATCTCAAAAACAACAAGTAGCAAAACTTGACCCAAAATGAAAAAAACGCTAGTTACGTTGTTAATTCTAGGCTTATCGAGTCTAGCGTTAATTGCCCAAACCAAACTGACAGGGACTGTTGCAGATGCTGAATCCGGCGAAAGTATCATAGGAGCTTCTATCTTGGTTCAGGGAAAACTGACCGGGACAGTGACTGACCGGGCAGGAAATTTTGAATTATCCACTGCAGTTAAACTCCCCCTTGTTTTGGAGATTTCATATGTGGGGTATCAAAAAGCAACCATTGAAGTACAGACTTCAGTACCAATTGTGGTGAAATTAATCCCTTCTATAGAATTACTCAGCGAGGTGGTTTTCTCCGCTTCCCGAATAGAAGAATCGATTTTCCAATCTCCGGTGAGTATAGAAAAAATGGATATTAAGACTATCCGGGAATCAGCTTCCATGAACTTTTATGAAGGGATCCAAAATCTCAAGGGAGTGGAATTGGTGACGAGCGGGCTGACCTACAAACAGATCAATACCAGAGGCTTCAACAGTATAGGAAATCCCCGGATGTTGCAGTTGGTGGACGGAGTGGACAATCAGACTCCGGGACTGAATTTTGCGGTAGGCAATCTTTTTGGTTCCAACGACTTGGATATGGAAAGTGTCGAACTAATTCCGGGAGCAGCTTCCGCCCTTTACGGTCCGGTCGCATTCAATGGTGTATTGATGATGCGTACCAAAGACCCCTTCCTCTATCAGGGATTAAGCGTGCAGGCAAAGACAGGAATCAACCATGTAAATGATGCTTATGCTGATCCAAGCGGGGTTTATGATTT
This sequence comes from Algoriphagus sp. Y33, assembly GCF_014838715.1. Classification (NCBI taxonomy): domain Bacteria; kingdom Pseudomonadati; phylum Bacteroidota; class Cytophagia; order Cytophagales; family Cyclobacteriaceae; genus Algoriphagus; species Algoriphagus sp. Y33. The sequence goes on from NZ_CP061947.1 coordinate 5,606,522, forward strand.
TTCTATTCGCTATGCCAAAGCCTTTAACAATAAGTTTGCGTTCAAGGTGAATGCATCCTACTTCACAGGATTGGATTGGTATGCCACCAACTATGAAGATATTGATGCCCAAACTTCACCGGAGTTTCGGGGTGACAATAATCCGGCTAGAGATGCCCTCAATATTTATGGAGATGAAGTCGCCAGGACCTTGCCGGGAATAGGGAGAGTATCCCGTACCGGCTATGAGGAAAAAGACCTGATGAATTACGATTCTAAAGGGATAGGTTTCAATACCTCGCTCCATTATCGAATAAATGAAAACATGGAAGTCATCTATGGTTACCAAGTTGGACAAGGACGGGCAGCTTATACGGGAAGTAACCGGTTTATGCTAAATAACTTCGTGCTGCAACAACATAAATTGGAGCTGAAAGGGTCTAACTTTTTCCTGAGAGGCTATCTGATCACTGAAAATTCCAATGATTCTTACAATACCAGAGCGCTAGGTCAGCATATCAACAGAGCCTGGGTCAGGGATTTGAATGGGCAGGTAGTTGCTTCCGATCAGGCTGACGATACTTGGTTTGCCCGATATGCGGCGGCTTTTAACGGAGACATTCCGGCTGTGGAGAGTGGGAACCACAACTTTGCAAGGTCATTTGCAGATGAGGGAAGGCTCCTTCCCGGATCGGAAAATTACAACCAAGAAAAGGATCGTCTGATCCAAGTGCAGGGGTTAGCCGGTGCCGGAATATTGAGCCAAAGTAAGTATTACCATGCAGAAGGACAGTATGATTTTAGCAACAAAATCAAATTTGCGGATATTTTGGTTGGGGGTAATTTCAGGCTTTATGACATGTTTACCAATGGAACGTTGTATGATGACCTGAACAAAGATGTCATAATTAGAGAAGGGGGTGCTTTTGTCCAGATTTCCAAGCGACTTGTTAATGATAAACTGAAGTTTACTTTCTCTGAGCGATATGATAAAAATGAAAACTTCCAAGGAAGATTAACTCCAAGAATTTCAGCTGTGTTTTCTCCTTCAGAAAAACACAGCTTTCGTTCCTCCTTTCAAAGTGGCTTCAGAAATCCAACGCCGGGGGATCAATATATCTTCTTAAATGTCGGCCCAATTATCATCTTGGGAGGTGTGCCCGACAATAGTGAAGGTCTAAATGTGTATGAAAATTCTTATACCGCTGCTTCAGTTGGAGCTTTTGGGTCAGCATTCGGGCAGGCTGTTGGAACAGGAACGCCTCCGCAAGAAGCACTGATGAACAATCTTGATCTGCTCCAAAAATCAGATGTGGATTACATCAAACCTGAACGTATCTCAACCTTTGAAGTCGGATATCGGGGGCTATGGATGGATAATCTTTCTGTGGATTTTAATTACTATTATAGCCGCTACACCGATTTCATTATCAATACAGTTGTCATCAGGCCTGACAGCGAGATTTTGTTGGATAATTGGGACTATAATCCAGTTGCTGCGATGGATATCCTCAATGGTGACATTCAGGCATTCCAGCTCTATACCAATGCCTCAGATGTGGTTTCTTCTCAGGGAGCTACTTTAGGATTCAATTATTTATTGCCTAGAGGCTACTCTCTGGGAGTTAATGGGACTTGGGCATCTTTTGACCTGATGGAAGCAGATGCCAATAACATACCCGCATTCAACACGCCGGGATTTCGCACCGGAGTCACTTTTGGAAACTCCGAACTGACCAAGCGGCTAGGCTTTACTATTGCTTGGAGATGGCAGGATGCTTTTGACTGGAGTGGGACATTGACCCAGTTGCGGCCGGGAAGAATTGATGCTTATTCAATGGTGGATGCGCAGCTCAGCTACAGACTTCCACAATTGAAATCTGTGGTGAAGATCGGTGCCAACAACTTGTTTAATAATCAAGTGTTTCAGGCATTCGGCTCTCCGACTGTAGGTGGATTATACTACATCAGTTTGACATTTGATGAGATGTTTCGGTAATGGAATCGACGATAACCATACCTAGCGATTCTGAAGTGGGCAGAGACAAGATCTCTGCCTACCTTTGGAGTGTTTTCCTGATTTGTTTTTTGGGAAATGCAAGTGCGGGAACGATATCAACGATCGCCTCAGTTTATTTGCCTGTAATCGCAGATCAATTGGCAAGTGTGGGATCCGCCGAACGAATTTATGAGATCAGTGCCTATATCAATGCCCTTTATCTGGCAGGCTGGGCAATAGGAGGAATGACATGGGGAATAATCTCTGATAAAATCGGCAGAGCAAAATCACTGGCTATGTGCCTGGGTGCAGTAGGGATATTTACCATTTGCGTATCATATGCCGGTTCATGGGAAGTGCTAGTTGGGCTCAGGCTGTTAGGAGGGATTGCTGTGGGCGGAGTGATGGTCATCACCATGACTTTGTTATCCGAGGTTTGGCCTGCCAAAACCCGCTCAGTAGTGATGGGGATAGTTTCGATCGGGTTTCCTGTGGGAATATTCTCTTCCGGATTGGTCAATCTTTGGGTGAATGATTGGAGACAGGCATTTTTTATCGGGGTACTACCTCTTATCCTGGCAGCAATTTCTTATGTACATTTAAAGGAGTCCACCAAGTGGGAACTTTCCCAACTGAATATTGTAGGTACCGAATCCCGTAAGAATTCTCATTTTAAAGCACCGGGACTGATTCATGGTGCGGTGGTTTTTGGAAGCATGTTGATCGCACTTTGGTCGGCGTTTTCCTGGATGCCTACTTGGGTACAAAGTTTACTTCGGGAGTCATCCGGCCAGACAGAGCGTGGATCAGTGATGATGATTTTGGGTTTTGGGGGAATTATGGGAGGGATACTTTCAGGGTGGATTGTAAAAGTGATTGGGGTAAAAAAATCTATGTTAGTTTGCTTTTCCGGGGCACTAAGTATTTCCATCCTGCTTTATGGCTTTACAGGGGAATTCTCATATTGGATTTATCCCGCCATTACCTTCCTGTCTTTTTTCTTCGGTATAAGTCAGGGATTACTTTCCTTTTATATCCCACAGCTTTTTGCAATAGACATTCGAGCTGGAGCGACAGGTTTTTGTTTCAATGCAGGAAGGGTGATTACAGCCCTAGCCGTCTTTTCGCTGGGGTCATTGGTGGTGTACCTTGGTGGATACGGTAATGCTCTTCTGCTTTTTTCAGGATTCTTACTGGTAGGATTTTTCTTTGTCTTAGTCAGTAAATCTCCTTCACAACAAAATAATCAATAATCCATGGCCTATATCAATTTAGAAAATAAGCTCCCCGGCATTAGAAGTTTGGTGAAATACCGACCGGAAACCGGAAGGCATTTGTATGCATTGGTCAGGGTACTACTGACGGGTGATTCATCGCTGAGCAAGGGGGAAGGAGAGTTGATAGCAGCCTATGTCTCCAGTCGTAACGGATGCATATTTTGTACAGAGAGCCACGCTTCTGCAGCCCGGATCTTATTTGAAAACCACGCGCAAGTAGTTGATGAGGTTTTGGAAAATGGGGCATCTGAAATTTTAAGTTTAAAAATGAATGCCCTCCTCCAACTAGCGGGGAAAGTGCAAATAAGCGGAAAGGAAGTTAGGTCAGAGGATATTGAAAGGGCTAAGAAAGCCGGTGCTACTGACCTTGAAATCCATGATGCTGTACTCATATCGGCAGTTTTCTGTCTTTTCAACCGCTATGTAGATGGCTTGGGGACTTCCCTTCCTGAGAATTCAGCTGATTTTGAAGAAATGGGACATTTCATGATTTCCAATGAGTATAAATTTCACCTAAATTCAAATCCTTAAGCTATGACCTACATTCATGTTCCTGACAATCTGCCGGGAATCCGTGGTTTGATGGCTTTCAGACCGGATACCGCCAAACACCTAAACCAACTCGCGGAAGAACTCCTCAGATCTGAAAATTCGCTTACAAGGGGTGAACGGGAATTGATTGCTACCCATGTTTCTTACCTGAATGACTGCTTTTATTGTCAGCATGCACATCAGGCTTTGGCAGGGTATTACCTAGCATGTGATTTTGAGAAGTTGGATGAAATCAAAGCGAATCCTGATCAGGCTAATCTTTCCGGTAAAATAAAAGCCCTGCTCAAGATCGCCGGAAGTGTTCAAAAAGGCGGACTTCAGGTGACACCTGATCAGATCGAAAAAGCAAAAGCTAAAGGAGCAACAGACAGAGAAATTCACGATACAGTTTTAATTGCTGCTGCATTTTGTATGTTCAATCGCTATGTGGATGGACAGGGTACTGAGGCACCACAGGATCGGGAATTCTATAAAAACCGGGCAGAAGCTAGGGCAAACGAAGGATATGCCAATTACAATCCGGAGAATTAGTCAGTATGAGTCAAGGGCTTCGGGAGTCTGGGTTTGTCAGGCTCCCGAAGTTACTTTCACCTTACTTTTCAAGCTTTTCGTAGCCAAAATCATTAAGGAAATCGCTAAAATAAACAGCAGAGCTGCAATGATGGAAAGCACATAGACTTCGTCTTGAAAATTTTTCCAGGCAAAAAGGCCCAAGGAGGAAAGAGTCACCGAAAACATGAAAAACATGGGAATGGTCACGAAGAGCGCATTGATTTTTTTCTTGATCAGCCAAACAGCTATAGTCAATAATGCAAGAGCCGCCAGTAGTTGATTCGCTGAACCGAAGATTGGCCAGAGCGTAGTGAACTCTCCTGATAGCAATAAGAGTATGGAAAAAAAAACTACAATTCCGGTAGATACGTATCTGTTTTTAGCCAAATACTGACCTGCGGCCTGAGGCACATCTTCGAAATATTCTTGCAAAGTAAATCTGGCTAATCGGGTACATGTGTCCAGTGTAGTAAGGGCAAAAGCTGAAACGGTTAAAGCGACAAAGCCCACAGCAAATTCTTCTGAAATCCCCAGCGTAGCGATCATCCCTCCCAGACCTGTAGAGAAAAGCGCAACCGGTCCTTCTCCGGAAAGACGCTCTATATATTCTGATCTAGATAAAATAACTACTGCCCCGACTGCAATGATTGCCAGAAAAGACTCAATCAACATTCCTCCAAATCCTACTAATTTGGCATCCGACTCTTTATTTAGCTGCTTGGAAGTGGTTCCTGAAGCTACTAAGGAGTGAAAGCCACTGATAGCTCCACAGGCTATGGTCACAAATAAAACCGGGAAAATATAACCCAGATTTTCATCAGAAACATGGATTTCATTGCTCATCTGGATTTCCGGATTGGCAATAAAAACACCCAATACCCCCGCTATAATCAATCCGTAAAGCAAAAAGCTGTTCAGGTAATCTCTCGGTTGTAGCAGCATACTTACCGGTGTCACGGAGGCCAGAAATGCATAGGCCAGAAGCACCAAAATCCAGATTTTGTAATCGAGGGCAAAGGGAATTTTCATACCCAGATACACAAAGAAATACATTAAGATCACCCCGGTCACGGAGATGATGATGAATGCGGTTTTTTTATCACCTATCAGTTTATTCACTATGCCGAAACCAATGGCTAATACAATAAATAGAATGGATGCTGATGCCACACCGGGATTTGTGACAAATGTTTTGGCAATAATATCAGCGAATACACCAATCACGAGGATAAGCGTGGAGAAGCTGAAGATGACAAAGAGCTGTTTTCCTTTCATTCCGATTTGATTTCGGATGATTACCCCGATGGATTTTCCGTCTGTTTTCAGCGAAGTAGCCATGCTGCCGAGGTCATGTACAGCACCAAAGAAAATACCACCTACCAAAATCCAAATAACAGCCGGAATCCAGCCAAAAGTAATTGCAATGATTGGACCGACTATAGGACCTGCACCTGCAATTGAGGCAAAATGATGACCCAAAACCACTATAGGTTTACTTGGTTCATAATCAACTCCGTCCCGATGCGTATGTGAGGGGGCGGGTTTTTTATCGTTTAAACCGAATTTTCGGTACACAATTTTACCGTAAACTTTATAGGCTATGAAAAGAATGGCTGCTGAAATGAGTAAGAGAACGGCTAGGTTCATGTGGGGAAATTTGGGTCTTCGGAGAATTTACAATGGAATCTAATCTCAAAGTAAGCTGTTTTGTAATACTTCACCAAGGAAGAAAGTGAGTCTTGAAATTATCATTGGATTTGATCTGCCATCGTCAAGACTTGACCATTTTTCAATAATTGGATTTTCAGATCCTCATAGGGAAGATCTTGGACACTGATTTCCCGTTCTAATGCCATAGCTGCAGCAGTAGCGGCTGATTCACCCAAAATCATAAATACAGGTTCCATTCGGATAGAGCCGAATGCGATATGACTGGCAGAAACGGCCACGGGAACGAAGAGATTTGTTATTTCTTCCTTTTTTGGCACAATTGAACCATAAGCTATTTCATAAGGACCGGGTAAGCCTACTCCTATATCTCCCTCATTTTGCACCTGACCGTTCTCGTCTACAAAGCGTTGAATGTTATGAGAGTCAATAGTATAGGAACCCATCCCTATAGATTCAGGAGTGGGTTTCTTTTGTAACAATTCATTTTCAGTCATCACGTATTTACCTATCATTCGCCGTGCTTCCCTCACGTAGATTTGATGAGGCCAGTTTCCATTATCGGTGAATTCATCCTTTGCCAGACCCCAATTCTGAAATTCATCCTGTATTTCCTTGGGTACTCTGGGATCATTTGCCACAAAATAAAGTAGCCCCTTCTGATAATTTTCGTGCTCTTTAGTGATCTCTTTTCTTCGCTCATAGCTGGCTTCCGGGTATTCATAGTTCATCCCTATGTTATCCGAACTGAATGGACCATGGTTATTGGTATCAGTTTTCCTGTTTGGAATCATATCAAATTTATCAAACCATTCCCGCCAGCCTGCATCGAAGATTCTTACCAAAAGTTCGTATTGGGTAGAATCGTAATTATCAGGTCTCGGGAAAGGCACTCGATTGTCTGGATGATTTGACATGCATGTTCTGAAGCAATAAGCTTGGATTTTATTATCACCCTCTCCCTTCACTCCAGGGTCTTCTGCGCTGATTTTTGGGATAAGGCCTGAGGAAGGATCACCTGGTATCCGGTAGGGGTCTATAGGATGATCCAGAACTTTGAAATGATGCCTATGGTGAAAGATGCCGGTTTGTATCCCATTCCATTCTTCGTCATACACACTGTTTGCTTCCCTTCCCACATGATAGCTTACCCCTGCGGCGGCCATCAGATCCCCCTCATAGGTAGCGTCAATAAACATTTTGCCTTTGAATTCTTTTCCACTCAAAGTTCTGATCGCAGTGATGCGTCCGTCTTCTATAGCCACTCCGGATTTTCTGTCCAGCCATTCTTCACGATAAAGCTCGATTCCCATTTCCTCCACCCACTCGTCGAACACTTCTTCGGCAATATGCGGTTCAAAAATCCACATGGTTCTAAACTCACCATCTATCGCAGGGGTACCTTGGCCTTGATTTCCAAATTCGGATTGATTTTCCCATTTCCAAGCTCCATCAGCTTGGTACTTATCATATACTTTTTGATAAAACTCCCTGGCCAATCCTCCGATTACTTCCTTTTTGCCTGTATCAGTCCAACCCAATCCCCCGGAAGAAAGCCCTCCCAAGTGGGTGTCCGGGGAAACAAGAATAACGGATTTCCCTATTTTTTTTGCCTGAATAGCAGCTGTGACAGCGCCTGAAGTGCCTCCGTATACGATCACATCAGTAATATTGTCTTTTTCCGTAGTCTGACACGAAATCAATGCATAACCTAAGACAAGGGTCATTAGGTATAGTTTTATGTTATTTATAATTTTCATAAGAAGTTATAATTTCAAAATGGATAAAATAATACTTCAGACCCTAGTCCAGAGTCGTGACAACCTTGATAGTAAAGATTAGCACCCCTGTAAATTCTCAGGCGGGTAGGAAGTTAGTCTAATCGTTGTTTATTAGCCACTAATTCGGATTTTAACCTCTCATAAGGAACGTCCTGTACAGGGACTTTCTCATCAATTGCCAAAGAAGCTGCTATCGCGGCTGATTGTCCAAGCACCATAAAAACGGGCTCCATGCGAATAGACCCAAAAGCGATGTGTGAAGCACTCAGGCATACAGGAACAAACAAATTGGTTGCTTCCTGCTTCTTAGGCACTATGGACTTATAGCTTATAGGATAAGGCCCGTCAACATGGGCTTCCACATTTCCTTCGTTTTGGACATAGCCATTGTGGTCCACGTACCTTTGAATATTATGGGAGTCCATACCATAAGCCGCTAAACCTACTGCATCATCCACCACTTCCAGCCTTTCGCAGTGAAGTTGGGTCATCACAAGATCACTGATCATCCTTCTCGCTTCACGGATATATAGCTGATTTTGCCAGCCGTCTTCATTCTCAAATTCATCCTTGGTAGTTCCCCAGCTGGCGTATACATCTCTTACTTTCTGTGGAATCCTAGGATGGTTAGCAAGTGTCCACATCAAGCCTTGCTGATAGATCCGGTGAGCGGCGACTATCTTTTCGCGTTCTTCATAGCTGGCCTCAGGGTACTCATGGTTTTGACCCACAAAATCAGTAGAAAATCCTTGCCGGTTGTTTGTATCTGTTTTCCGGTTTGGCATAGAGGAATTGATCCATGGCAACTGGGTTTCACCGGCTTCGAAGTTCCTGAAAAGCAGCTCGTAATTCAGCTCATCATACCCTTCTGGTTTTTTAAAGGGAATTCTGTTTTCCGGATGATCTGTAAGGCACATTCTGAATCCATAGGCTTGGACTTTCTTATCACCTGACCCATCTATGCCTGGACCGCCTTCTATAATATAAGGAAGAAGTCCGCTTGCCGGGTTTCCTTTTTCAATATAAGGATCCACACCCGGAACGAAATTGTGATTTCTGGCATTTCTGGATGCTTTGCCCTTAAGTGTAACACTCCAGTAATTAGCTTGAACTCCATTGAGTGATTCTTTATACTGATCGTTACTCTCTCTCCCTACCGTATAACTTACCCCTGCCACAGCCATCAGGTCACCTTCGTAGGTGGCATCCATAAACATTTTTCCTTCAATTGTTTTTCCACTTTCCATGGTAATGGCTTGAATTTCACCACTGGATTTATTCACGCCGGCCTCGGTTCTTAATAGCCTCTCTCCATACAGTATATCCACCTTCTCACCTTCAAGCATTTCATGATAGACTTTCAATGCCGCCGAAGGCTCAAACGTCCACATGGCATCTTCCCCTTCCTGGGTTCTCGTCTGTCCACTGTCCATGTATTCGCTTTTTTTCTGCCAATTCCAGTTTTCCTGCTTATCATAATAGGCTTTGATTCCTTGATAAAATTCTCTCGAAATACCTCCTATAGCTTGTTTGTTGCCAATATCTGTTTGCCCCAGCCCTCCTGTGGTTAGACCTCCCAGACGATGAGAAGGCTCGATAAGCACTACTGACTTATTTAGTCTTGATGCCTGAATGGCTGCGGCTATACCGGCAGATGTGCCTCCGTAAATGACAATGTCATACTTTTGGGAATAGGCATGTTGAGACAGGCATGTGGAAAGTATAACACATAAAGTGATTAGTATATTTTTCATTTTTTGAAAATTGAGATTGTTTATAATGCGGTCTATTCCGCTTCCTGACACATGAAAAGCTTGTCTCAATACGCTTGTTGAGACAAGCTTTTCATGTAATCGGATTTTAAAATAATTATGTGGTTAAAATCAATACCCGGGATTTTGGGTCAACGTGGTGTTCGTTTCCAATTCAATCCGTGGAATTGGCCATAGATAATCTCTAGTGGGGTTAAAGGCACGTGTTTCAATAACTACCATTGCATCAGCATTGCTGACATTGTCGTAATTAGGAGTTCCTATAGGATCAATCATCGGAGGTTCATTTAACCAGCCACCTTCACCATACCGGTTTACACGCCCTCTTAGAGGGCCAGGAATTACCTGTTCTGCAATCTTCCAGCGACGTATGTCGAAGTAGCGAAACCCTTCTATTCCCAATTCACTTCTTCTTTCCTTGCGTACTATGTTTCTCAACTCATCCTGCGATTTTCCGCTTGCGACAGCCGGCATCTGTACGGATTCTCTTCCTCTAAGTGAATTTAGAGCTTCATATACTGATGCATCAAGTTCATTTAGTTCTACTTTGGCTTCAGCATAATTAAGCAGTACTTCCCCAAGTCTGAAAATGGTCAGATTCTGATCAGAGGCGCCTACATTGGTAGGGTAGTCGGCTACATCCACATGTTTTCTATATAAATATCCTGTAAAAGAAGCATAGGCGTGCTGGGCTTCTATGTTCGGTACCCTCACCCTATCATCACCTCTGTACTCCCACGTCTGTGTGCTGTCACGATGGGTTTCAAATATCCAGTTTACTAATCTGGAGCCAGGAACAACTAGGGTGTGACCCAACCGGGGGTCTCTGTTTTCAAATGGGCGCTGCGGATTATAAAGCGGTGACTTATCAATAGGTAAACCGTCAATGCAGTCAAAAGTATCCACAAAATTCTGAGGAGGCTTTTTGTTGGAATGCCCCAGTGCCATTCTGGATAAGAAGTCCCTTGGGGTATTGTGTGTCTCCACTCCTCTCAGAAACTGAATTCTCATAATCACTTCCGGAGAATTGTCGCCTGAAAAAGTGAACATTCCTGAATAATCGGGATCAATATGATAGGCTTCTGAATCTATCAATTCCTTAGCTGCAGCTGCAGCTTCCTGCCATCTCTCGTTCCAAAGTGCTACTCTGGAGATCATTGCCAGCACGGTTCCCTTGGTTACTCTACCCTTTTCGGAAGCATCCAATGGGAGGTATTCTTTGACATCATTCATTTCTGCTAGCACAAAATCGATCACTTCGCTTTTCGGGGTTCTAGGTGTCTGGGCTTCCTCTAGAGCCAGCGTAGTAGTAACCAAGGGTACATCGCCGTAGAGTTCTGCCAGATAAGCGTAGAAGTAGGCTCTTAAGAATCTTGCTTCTCCGACTAATCTATCGTACTTGGCGGGATCCATCTTTTCCCTGAGTTCTTCTGCACCTGAAGTGATATAATTCACCCGGTTGATAGCTTGATAGAATCTCCCCCAAAAACCATTGGTGTAATCGTTGTCTGCATTTTGCTCCCCTCTTCCAAGCGCCTGAATCCCACTTCCGTTTCTGTCCCACCCATCGTCCGAAGCAAAGTCAAAAGACAAAAACCATACGGCATTGTTAGGTTTGTACCATAGCCTGTTGTATACACCGGTGACCGCCATTTCCAGCTCGGTTTCGTTGGCAAAGAAGGTCTCACTGGACGGTGAGTCAAGTGGTAATCTATTCAAATAGTCATCATCGCATGATTGGATGAAAATCAAAAGCGAAACAGTACATATATATTTAATTAGCTTTATCATAGTCGTATGTGTTTAGAAGGTGAGATTCAGTCCCATAGTATAGGCGGCCATCTGTGGATACCACCCGCCATCACTTCGAGGAGCTTCAGGATCATACCCTTCATAAAAATTGGTTACCGTAAACAGGTTGCGTCCACTTAGGTAAACCCTTAAATTCCGGACATTCAGTTTTTCCAAAATATGGGGAGGGAATACATAGCCCAATTGCACGCTTTGAAGACGTAAATAAGCAGCGTTGCTCATCCAGAAACTGGAATTTTGTTGGTTATTGGTCTGGTTCCAGGCCAGTCGAGGATACCTTGCGTTGGGATTGTCAGGAGTCCAGCGGTCTTTATGCTGTTCCTGAACTGTTCCCCCCAAGAAAAATGGCATAATTCCTTGTCCATACAAGTAACCGTCAGCCTGTCCCACTCCCTGGAAAAATACGGACAGATCAAGTCCTTTATATTCACCATTTAGTTTTATTCCATAGGTGTATCGTGGAATATCGCTCCCAATTACAGCAAGATCCCTGTCGTTGATCATGCCATCTCCATTCAAGTCTTTATACCTGATGTCTCCGGGAGCTACATTCCCAAACTGAGTGGCGTGATTATCCACTTCCTCCTGAGACTGAAAGAACCCATCTGCGACATATCCGAAAAATGACCTAATCGGATGTCCTTCTCGATTGACTATATTTCCTGTATTCTCAATGCCCTTCATATCAATGATTTCATTTATCACATCCGAAAAATTCACCATCACACCGTAATTAAAATCTCCAATCCGGTTACGGTAGTTCAGCATAAATTCATATCCTGTATTGTGCACTACTCCTGCATTTTGCAAAGGTTCTTTTAACCCAATAGTCAAGGGGATATTGAGCGGTAGGAGGATGTCTTTTGTCTTTCTCTTATAGTAATCAAAAGTGACATCCAGCTTACCCCAAAGATTGAATTCCAATCCAATGTCGGTGGTTTCTGTAGTTTCCCATTTGATATCCTTATTAGCCATGTTGTTCAGTGCAGCACCGGGGGCATTCACTCCGCCGAAGGCATAATCCTGCTCATTTCCTCCCAGTGAAATAAATGCTGCATATGGATAAAGCCCTATGTTCTGATTGCCCAGTCGTCCCCAGGAGGCTCTAAGTTTTAGCTGATCAATCACACCGCTGGTCCCCTGCATAAATGCTTCTTCTGAAATCCTCCATCCTGCGGAGAAAGAAGGGAAAAGACTGGCTCTATTGCCATCAGCGAAGCGGGAAGAAGCATCTCTCCGCAGATTCGCTTCCAGCAAATAGCGCTCATCAAAGTTGTAGGTGGCTCTTGCGAAAACAGATTGTAAAGCCCAATGATTTGCAGAACCTCCAGTTTGCTCATTGAGTCGGTTTCCTGCGTCTATTTCTTGATAGTCGGGAAGTGGAAAGACTTCGCGATATGCGGAGATCCACTGATTAGTCTGATCTTCCTGTTGATAGCCTCCGGCAAATCCAATGGTGTGGACTTCATTGATGGTTTTGTCTATGGAAACCATGGCCCGTAAGTTATTGTACCATTCTCTGGTATATTTTTCGGTCAAGGAATTGCGCTGGGGTACAAAAAAGGTGGGTGTTTCGCCGTCACGTGCATAGCTCTGGGTAATATTGGAAAAGCTCTTGACATGAGGATTCCACAATTTGGGAGCATACATCACCTCAGCCGAAAGCCAATCTGTTAATTTGTAGTTGAGCCTGAAGTTCAGGATAGCATCCAGACTCTCATTCGTTCTAATACCTCCGTCCTTAGCTCTTGCCAGTGGATGATCACCATTCCATCCTTCGCCATAGCGTCCGTTGGATAGCACACCCACTTCGTTTGCAGGTATCCTTCTCATCCAGTGAAACACATATCCGGTACCGCTTGAAGGTTCTATTTGATCCGCCTTTCTCAAGAAAATATCCATAGACAACTTCAGCTTGTCTGTCACATTGATATCTGAGTTGAACCTTAGATTGTAGCGTTTGAAGCTGGTATTGGGAATAATTCCATCTTGATCCAGGTAACTGAAAGATCCAAGAACTCTAGCCTTTTCGTTTCCCGCATTAACGCTTACATTGTGGCTTTGCATAAACGCCGAATTACTCATCGTCAATTTCTGCCAATCTGTATCAGGATATTGATCTGAGGGCATCCCTTCAATGTAATTTGCAATAAACTGATCTGAATATTGAGGGTCATTCCCAATGTTGGTAAAAGCTTCATTGGCCAGCATCATATGGTCCAATGCGCCTACAATCTCCGGCAAGCGTGTAGGTACCTGCAGCCCAGCATACATATTGTAGTTTACACTTATGCCTTCTTTGCCTCTTTTAGTAGTAATCAATACCACTCCGTTTGCGGCTCTTGATCCGTATATCGCCGCTGAGGCTGCATCTTTCAAAATTGAAATACTTTCTATTTCATTTGGATCCACATTATTCATATTGGTTTCCACTCCATCCACCATGATAAGTGGATTTGAATCCCCTATTGTTCCGACTCCTCTAATCCTGATTTCTCCTCCATCACTACCCGGCTGCCCACTACGTTGGGTGACGGTAACACCCGGAGCTACTCCCTGTAGTACCATGGATGATTGACCTACCGGTTGATTGACGATTTCCTCAGAAGAAATAGCACTGACCGCACCGGTAAGGTTTACTTTTTTTTGTGTGCCGTAGCCCACTACCACCACCTCTTCTAGAGCCGAAAGGCTTTCTATCATGGTTACACTGAGCTCTGTTTGATTTCCAACTAGTATAGTTTGCTGCTCGAAGCCTATAAATGAAAATACTAGCGTACCTCCCTCAGGCACATCGATTGAGAAGTGGCCATCAACATCCGATACCGTACCCTGGGTGGTTCCCTGTACGATAACAGTGACCCCGGGAAGAGGAGATCCGGATTCATCCAATATGATTCCTTTGATCTCCACACCTGCCGGCTGCTCAGAGATAGTCACATAAGGCAGTCGAGGGTCTTCCCTGACATCTATCCCATTGTTCACCTGCCGAAATCGCAAGTTTGATTGATGGGAAACCTGCCTCAAAAAGTTTTCTACTGATCCTGAACGCTCCTGTAGGGTTATGACGGTTGCAGGATTGATCTGATCAGTATCGTATAAAAAATTAAAAGGTGTCTGTTTCTCAATTGATTTAAAAAACTGGTTGAGCGTGATTGACTCCCTGTCAATCCGTACTTGAACCTTATCTATTGACTTGTATTGGCCATTAACATTTGTTGCCATCACAAAGTTGAAGACCATCATTTGAACTATAAAGCCGTACAAGAAGTACTTGGACAACATATAGATTGTCTTTTGTAAGTTTAAATGCATAATTTTGATTGGTTTATTGAAAATTTCATTAGACCGGGTCTGCGGGTTTCTCTATTCCCCAATAGTTTAACCACCCAAAGACCACCCTTAAGCCAACTGATCTAATCGGTTGGCTTACCTGTTAGGAGTCATCTATTAATGCTGATTTCATACGTTATGGATTAAATACGATGTTTACTTTTTTGTTCTCGATCTTATAGTGGAAGTTTTCAATATTGGACATACTGTTCAATACATTCTCAAGCGTCTGATTCTCAAATGTCCCATTGAACCGCCAGTCATTTCGGGTTGAACCCGTAATACTGATTTCCACGCCGTACCATTCTTCAAGACTTTCCTTTACTTCCTTGAGGGTTGATCTTTTGAAAATCAATCTTCCAAATCTCCAACCCAACACATGGTTTTCATTGAACTGATGTACGTCTGCTTTATTGTCGGATTTAGTATAACTCAACTCTTCTCCCGGAGATAAAAAATAATCCGGACTGTCCACGCCATAGGTGATGGATACCTTTCCGGTCACTAAGGAGATTTTTAATTTATTATTGTTTTTTGTGTTGATATTGAAGGAAGTACCCAGCGCAGTGGTGGTTAATCCGTCAGAAATAACTTTAAATGGTTGTTTCGCATTTTTGGATACTTCGAAAAACCCCTCTCCCTTCAGTTTTACAAGTCTTACTGTAGAGTCAAATGTCTCAGGATATTCCAGACTACTGCCTGCGTTCAGAGATACTACCGTTTGATCCGGAAGTCTGAAATTCAGCTTTTCCCCCGCATTGGTGGTTTTGGACACCCAGGTAGTTCTATGCAATACCTTTTCTTTTTGACCGGTATTGGTGAGATTTAAAAGTAATATTGAAAGTAAAAACACACCTGCTAGAATAGCTGCCACTTTTGAGAGTTGCCAAGTTTTCTTCCGCCAA
Source organism: Algoriphagus sp. Y33 (assembly GCF_014838715.1). Taxonomy (NCBI): domain Bacteria; kingdom Pseudomonadati; phylum Bacteroidota; class Cytophagia; order Cytophagales; family Cyclobacteriaceae; genus Algoriphagus; species Algoriphagus sp. Y33. The sequence continues at coordinate 5,622,152 of NZ_CP061947.1, forward strand.
ACTCTTTGAACCGGTTCAGTAGCTGCTTGCTGCACATCTGGCAGGTTGTCCTTCGCCCGTAGTATTCTGCTAAGTACTTCCTTTTTGGTGTCAGGTGAGGCTTTTCTCGAAGGGAACTCTAAACCTAGAATTATTTCTCTGGCAAGTTTTATGTCTTCAATCCGGTCTGGATTGGCATCCATCCAGCTTTTCCAAAAAATAGCCAATTCATTATCAGGGTATTTTACCCATCTAATAAATTCCAGATCTTCCAAAAGGTCGTTTACTTGACTCATTTACTCTAGTGTTAAAAAGCGATTCCACTAGGTAAAGCAGATAAGTCTCAAAACAACGCCAAAAAAAATCAATTATTTTTTAGAATATTCCATACAAGAAAATGAGTAGTGGTACAGTCTCCAAATATATTGCTTGTTTAATGCAGAAATTCAGTTAAAAATAAAGGTAGAAAGCCTAAGGATTCTCTCAGGCATTTCAACGCTTTATACACAAGATCTCTGGCGGATTTAGAATCAGATAGTTCCATCAGCTCAGACACCTGACGGTAGGACATTCCCTCAAAATAGACGTAATAAATAGCTTCTCTTTTTCTGGGAGATAAAGCGGTAATTGCCGCATTGATTTTTTGGCTCATCTCCAGATCAATCTGCTTATCGATCAAGGTTTGCTCATGGGAAAAGGTGATCGAAAAACTGTCTTGGGAGACAAGTTCCTGTTTGAGGTCAGTCCAGGTTTTTAACTCTTTATATATTCTCCTTTTGAGGCACTTAAACAGGTAGAATTTGATTGAATCCGTGTCGCCAATTGCCCTGCTGCTGTTTTTCAGATCCAGAAACACATCATGAATGGCATCCTTGACCAATTCTTCCCCGCCATTTATCCGCATTCCATAGCTGTAAAGACTGTCAAAATATTTCTCATAAATAAAAATAAAAGCAGAATTACTTCCTGACTTAAATGCTTTCCAAGTTTCAAGATCGCTGGAAAATGAAGGGGGCACATTAGGATTAATCTCTAGTTCCGGGTCTTCGGAAGTAGAGTTTTGTAAATCGGCTTTCATCACAAGAGGGTTTATTGCTCTTTAAAGAAAACGATAATTTCCTTTAATTAAAATTCGGATGATCAGACAATTGGCTTCACGAGCAATCAAATTCTCTTTCACTGACCTGCACCCTTCAACTAAAAATCATGAATCATGGACTTTCCACCCCAAAGGAGACAGACACAAGCGAACATGAGTCAAGGCCAAAGCTTTCCGGATTTTTAAGTGCCGAAGAGATAACTGATTATAGCTTAGCATATGCTGTTTTGTCACATAACTCCGAAGGAGGGCCGTCATTTCTACTGAAATAGTTAAAGCGATTTCCCGACCTAATTCGGATGAGGTTTTATTTAACGGATTTAACGACTAAATTTGTAACCTTTGACTCGTCAAAAAACAACCTAAAAACTCAATATGGCTTGGTTTAAAAGAACTGACAAAGGCATCAAAACATCTACCGCTGAGAAGAAAGATGCACCTGATGGCCTTTGGTTTAAGACCCCTAATGGAAATATCATCCATACCAGAGAACTCAAGAATAACGCTTATGTATGTCCTGATGATGATTTTCATGTGAAAATCGGTTCGAAGGAATATTTTGAAATTCTTTTTGACAACAACAAATTCAAGGAACTGGATGCGAACATGACATCGGGAGATCCACTGAAATTCACGGACACCAAACCTTACGTTTCCCGTATAGAAGCCACTATCAAGAAAACAGAGTTGAATGACGCTGTAAGATCGGCTGTGGGGAAAATGAACGGCTTGGATATCGTCATAGCATGTATGGACTTTAATTTTATCGGGGGCTCGATGGGCTCGGTAGTGGGTGAAAAAATCGCCAGAGCGATCGACCACTCGCTGAAAAATAAAATTCCGTTCCTGATGATTTCCAAATCCGGCGGTGCCCGTATGATGGAAGCGGGGTTTTCATTGATGCAGATGGCAAAGACTTCTGCCAAGCTTGCACTTCTGGATCAGGCTGGGATTCCTTACATTTCCATGCTCACAGATCCTACTACCGGCGGCGTGACTGCTTCTTATGCGATGCTGGGAGATTTTAATATCGCTGAGCCGGAAGCGCTGATAGGTTTTGCAGGCCCTAGAGTAATTCGCGAGACAATTGGCAAGGATTTGCCCAAAGGTTTCCAAAGTTCTGAGTTTGTTTTGGAGCATGGATTCCTTGATTTCATCGTGGATCGTCGCCAGCTGAAAGGCCGATTGACCACCCTGCTTAACCTTTTAAATAATTAATAGGGAAACTAGTAGAAGGATTTAATTATTCGGGCCAAATTTGACTGGAGATTTGGTCTCTTTTAGTGATTAATAAATATATTTGTGCTCCCGTATTGGGCCAATCCATAAGAAAAATTAAACCAAAATTTCATGGGTTCAGTAATTATTACTTCCATTGTAGCTTTTACAGTAATCATACTGCTACTGGTATTTATTCTCCTTTTTGCCCAGTCTAAGCTGGTCAATTCGGGCGATGTCAACATTATCATCAATGGTGACGAGAGCTCCCCGATTGTAACTGCAGCGGGAACTACCCTGCTTTCTACATTGGGAGGCCAAAAAATCTTCCTTCCATCCGCTTGCGGGGGTGGTGGTACTTGCGCAATGTGTAAATGCGTGGTCGAAGAAGGCGGTGGAGAAGTTCTCCCTACCGAAGTAGGCCACTTGAGCAGGGCAGAGCAGCAAAGTAACGTCCGTCTGGCGTGTCAGGTGAAAGTGAAAAATGACATGAAGATCCGGGTGCCTGAAGAAATCTTCGGCATTAAGAAATGGGAGTGCGAGGTTATTTCTAACTATAACGTCTCTACTTTCATCAAAGAATTTAAAGTGAAGCTTCCTGAGGGAGAAACACTTGATTTCGAAGCGGGTGGATACATTCAGATAGATGTTCCAATCGTGACGGTAAACTTCAAAGGAATGGATATCACTCCACATCCTGATTTGGGCCACCCCGCAGATGTATATCAAAGTGACTGGGACAAGTTTGGTCTTTGGGACTTGACGATGAAAAACGACGAGGAGTTGTTCAGAGCGTACTCCATGGCTAACCACCCTGCAGAAGGTAACATCGTCATGCTTACCATCCGTATAGCCACCCCGCCGTGGGATAGAGCCAATAACAAATGGATGGATGTGAATCCAGGAGTTTGTTCTTCTTATGTATTCTCCAGAGTTCCGGGCGATAAGGTGACTATTTCAGGTCCTTACGGTGAATTCCACATTAACCCTACCCAGCGTGAGATGGTTTACATCGGTGGTGGGGCAGGTATGGCTCCGTTGAGAGCGCAGATTTTCCATCTTTTCCATACAGAGAAAACCAGTAGAAAAGTATCTTACTGGTACGGAGGTAGATCTAAAAAGGAGCTTTTCTATGTTCCTCAGTTCAGAGATATTGAGAAAGATTTCCCTAACTTCCAATTTAATATCGGCTTGTCAGAGCCACTGCCGGAAGACAATTGGAAGATAAAAAAATCCCCCGATGATAAGGATGCCGATGGATATGTTGGATTCATTCACCAAGTACTCTATGACAATTATCTGAAGGATCACCCTGAGCCGGATGAGGTAGAATACTACCTGTGTGGCCCTCCTTTGATGAACTCGGCAGTGCTTAAGCTGCTGGATGATCTGGGAATTCCTCAGGAAAATATCCGATTTGATGACTTCGGAGGTTGATACAAAACAAAAAATCCCGCTCAGGCGGGATTTTTTATTTAAGACCCTTTTTTGATTATTTTTACCACAGACTATTACCCCTTATGAATATCCAATCCTACTTTGATCCTGTAGCCGAATACCTTTGGCAGAAAAAATATCCAAACAATTCATTTTTCAAGCAAATCCACTTTTTCGGAGAAGAATTCCCTGATCTCAAAGGAGTACAAATAGCTCTCGTGGGGATCAAAGAAAACAGGGGACTAGGAAAGGTAGAGAGTGCAGACAGGGGAAGCAGTGAGATCCGGGAGAAGCTTTACGATCTTAAAAAAGGATTTGGCGCATATAGAGTGGCAGACCTTGGTGATTTGATTTCCGGAGAGAAATTAAGCGATACTTACCAGCAAATGCAGGAAGTGGGGGATTACCTGATGAAGCGCCAGATTCTGCCGATATATTTCGGAGGATCGCATGACTTGGACTATGGACAATACTTGTCTTATCAGAAAATGAAAAAACTGGTGAGTCTATTGACCGTAGATGCCAAATTGGATATGGAAGAAGAAGGGCCACTGGCCGATCAGCATACGCAGGAAATTATTCTTCACCAGCCCAATTTTCTGTTTTCCTCAGCGCATTTGGCTTATCAGAGTTTTCTGGTGGATCCATCCCTGATTAATGTGGTCGAAAAGCTCTATTTTGAACATGTGCGTTTGGGAGAATTAAGAAGTGAATTCAAGGAAGTGGAGCCACTGATCAGAAATGCGGATTTACTGAGCTTTGATCTATGTGCAATTCAGTCTGCTGATGCGCCGGGTGCTGTGAACGCTGAGCCGTTTGGATTGACAGCAGAAGAGGCTTGTCAGATTTGTTGGTTTGCCGGTACCAATGAAAAACTGAGTTCTATAGGTATTTATGGCTATGAACCCTACTATGATGATGCGGCGAACAAGACGGCGAAAGTAGTTTCGGTAATGATCTGGTATTTCTTGGAGGGCTTTTATTCCCGCAAGGACAGTCTTTCGTTCAAGAGCAGTGATTACATCAAGTACACTGTTTCATTGGATACTAAACCAAGTACGCTTGTTTTCTATAAAAGCAAAAGAAGTGGCAAATGGTGGATGGAAATCCCGCAGAACGTGACAGAGAAGTTTGATAGGGTGAGTACGGTTCCTTGCAGCTACGCTGACTATCAAATGGCCCAGAAAGGCGAGATTCCGGAGCGCTGGATCAATGCTCAAATCAAGATGCTCTGATGAAGATATACACAAAGCAGCAGTTGGCATTGCGCAATGGCCAGGACAAACCTGAGATCTGGGTCGCTTTCCAAGGAATAATCTATGATGTAAGCGGTTCCAGACTTTGGAAGAAGGGGATGCATTACGAGCACTGGGCAGGGCAGGACCTTACAGATGAGTTGCCTGACGCTCCTCACACAGATAAAGTATTTGGTAAATTTCAAGCCATTGGACAATTAGCATAGATGATTTTAATCGCAGATAGTGGATCCAGCAAGACGGACTGGAGAGTGATACATGCAGACCGAAGAATTAGCCAACACCGGGGTATGGGGTTTAATCCTTATTATCAAACGGCTGAGGAAATGGCAATTCAAATGCAGGATGATGTCCTTATTAATTTGGCTGCTGAAATTGAAGAAATTTTTTTCTATGGAGCCGGTTGCTCCTCTCCTGATAGAAAGAATGAGGTTTCTTCAGCACTTAAGACTGTTTTTCCACATGCTAATATCACTGTGGACCATGACCTCAATGCCGCCGCAAGGTCAACATGCGGTCACCAAGCAGGAATTGCTTGTATACTGGGGACAGGATCAAATAGCTGTGATTATGACGGCGTACAGATAGTAGACACTCGTCCTTCTCCCGGCTATATTTTTGGAGACGAAGGTGGGGGAGGCTATGTAGGGAGGAAGTTGTTGAAAGATTTTATCAATGATGAGATTCCTGCCCAGATCAAGCAAGACTTAATTGATAGCTTCAACCTCACCAATATCGCAATCCAAGAGCATGTCTATCAGAAGCCATTCCCAAATCGATACATGGCTAGTTTTTGTAGATTTATTACCGAGCATAAATCCAATCCATACTGCTACATGCTTTACTATAGTTCCTTTCAGGACTTCTTTAGGCAGCATGTGATGAAGTATGATGATTATATTAGTAAGCCTGTAAATTTCGTAGGGTCTATTGCATATTACAATAGCGATATTCTTCGTAAGGCTGCCTCAGATGTGCAGATTAATGTTAATTTGATAATTGAAAGCCCTATTGCAGGATTGACTCTTTATCACAAAGAGGAATTGGAGAATAGAGCATGACAAAGGCTACATACACTAGAATGATTATTCGCCATGCGAGATTCTCCCAATCCACCTCGGCGGACGGGACAGGTTATAACCTATGAAAATCAAAATATAAACACATGAAAGTAACAGAGAGCACCTCACTTTACGATAATTTGGAGCAAATGGAAGTGTTGGATTTGTTGCAAAACATCAACAGAGAAGATAAGAAAGTGCCCCTTGCTGTAGAGAAAGTGATTCCCGAAATATGTGCTTTGGTGGAAGAGATCGTTCCTCGGATGGAAAAGGGAGGCAGATTGATCTATATAGGGGCAGGCACAAGCGGCAGACTTGGTGTACTGGATGCTTCTGAATGTCCGCCAACCTATGGCGTCCCTTTTGATATGGTGCTGGGACTTATAGCCGGGGGAGATAGGGCGATCAGAAAGGCGGTGGAAAACGCGGAGGATGATCCGGATCAGGCATGGGATGACATTATGGAGCACGGTTTCAATGCCAATGACTCTGTCATAGGAATAGCGGCTTCGGGCACTACTCCCTATGTGATCGGTGGAGTGAAATCAGCACGTGAAAAAGGCCTTCTGACAGGAAGCATCACCTGTAATCCTGACTCTCCGCTTTCCAGGGAAGTTGACCATCCGATTGAAGCAGTGGTGGGACCGGAATTCATTACCGGAAGCACGCGAATGAAAGCAGGGACAGCGCAGAAGCTTATTCTCAATATGATTTCCACGACTGTGATGATCAAGCTCGGAAAGGTAAAAGGAAATAAAATGGTGGATATGCAACTTTCTAATGCCAAATTGGTGCAGCGCGGAACCAAAATGATTATGGAAGCTACTGGACTTGATGAGGAAACGGCTAATCAACTTTTGCTGAGCGAGGGATCTGTACGGAAGGCGACAGAGTATTTCTATAAAAATCTGAACTAGAGTTTACCTAAATCTGCCGGGTTTCTATCAGCGGAACCTGATATACTATTCGGTTTGCAAGATTTTTTTAAAAAAACCTGGCAGGTTTCTCAGTAACTTTTACAGTGGCCCATGTTCGTGTCTCCTAATTGAAAAAACATTATTTTTCTATTGGATGATTAGAAATCCCCAGATAGACTGTATCTTTGCAGCCCAATTAAGGGATTGATATCCAATTGCTTAATTATACACAATCAATCCAGCAGTGATGCTGCAATTCTATGAAAGATAACAATTCAAAAAAGCCGTTTTTCGGCAAAGGAAAAAAAGACTCCAGCTATTCTAAATCAGAAGGCTACAAAGGAAAGTCTGATGGATTCAAAAAATCCAAAGACTCCGGTTTTTCAAAGTCCGGTCCGGCAAAGAAATCATTTGGACAAAGAGAGGATGATTTTTCTGACTTCAGCAAAAAACCAAGACCCAAGAAAGAAGGATTTAAAAATCTTGGAGAAAAAAAATTCGGCTCAAAGGGGCCTTTTGGAAATAAAAAAGAACAAGGTTCGGACTTCTCCGACAAGAAGGACTTTGGTTCACCGAAAAAGCAATTTTTTGCCAAAAAGGATGAGGCAGAAGGACCAAAGCCTTATCAAAGAGATGCGAAATCCGCCAAGCCTGAATCTTCCGAAAAGACAGGCGGACTTATTTACAAAGGACGCGGCCGGGACCAAAAGCCGGTTTTTGCCGAAGGCAAGCCTACCTACAAGTCTGATAAGAAAGAGACAAGAGGATTTGGCAAAAAGCGCTTTGTAGATCAGGACGCCAATGTAGAAAGACCGGATTATAATTTTGATTCCCTTCCCCAGAAGAAGAAAAAGCTGGAGAATGAGGATAATCTGATTCGTTTGAATAAATACATCGCCAATTCCGGTATATGCAGTAGAAGAGAGGCGGATGCACTGATCAGCCAAGGGCTGGTCACGCTGAATGGAGAAATCTGCACTGAGCTAGGTCGCAAAGTAAAGAGAACTGACCGGGTAGTATATCAGGGAAGGAAAATCAATCCTGAAAAGCCTGTGTATGTATTGCTAAATAAACCAAAGGACTTTATCACCACCACTGATGATCCCATGGACCGTAAGACAGTGATGAACCTTGTTGGGAATGCCTGTGAGGAGCGGATTTTTCCTGTGGGGCGATTGGATAGAAATACAACCGGTTTGCTATTGTTCACCAACGATGGTGAATTGGCAGCTAAGCTTTCCCATCCTTCCAATGAGATCAAGAAGATCTATCAGGTGACCTTGGATAAGCCGCTTACCAAGAAGGACGAAGAGGCTATCATCGAGGGTTTGACATTGGAAGACGGCAAAGCGGATGTGGATGATATGCAGGTACTGTCACTGGATAGGACTATACTTGGCCTGGAGATTCACATAGGAAGAAACAGGATCGTTCGAAGAATCTTTGCCCATCTGGGCTATGACGTGACCGCACTTGACCGTGTGGTCTTTGCAGGATTGGATAAAAAAGATCTGAAACGGGGCCACTACCGCTTCCTATCAGAGCAGGAAGTGATCCGGTTGAAGTTCTTTATATAGTAGTAAAAGCTCCTGATTTGGGAGCTTTTTTCATTTAGTAACCGCTAAGTTACCATGTTGTCCTGCTTCTCCGGAAGCTGGATTCGCATCACTAAATCTGGCCTCTATTTGGATTCTCCAGACTGCTAACCTTCGAGGTTCCCCAAACCTCGAAGATTTTGAATTTTCAACGACTTCAGACACTGGAAAGGGTAATAAATCAATAACTATCTTTGGTGGAGTCAATAGAATCAAAAAAAATGCCCCCAAAGAAAAAATCCATCCCTGTACATTCCCTCCCTGATAAATATAAAGGAGGAATTGTCGTGGGGAGAATGTCTGCGAGCAATTTACCATTGGAAGAGGCAAGCCATTCTCACAGGCACGATTTTCATTTTTTTATTATACAGGAAAAAGGCACCACAGCTTTTGAAATTGATTTCAAAAAACACATCATTAAAGGATCAGCTGTACTATACATTCATCCAAATCAGGTACATCGATTTTTAAAAACCAAAGGAGCCGAGTACTTCGGCTTACTGATCAACAACGAAAGTCTAAATGCAGAATATCTGAACTTACTGGAAGAGATCGTACCTGCTGAACCATTAGCTATCCAAGGTGGCCGCTTGTCGATAATTATCGATACAGCAGTACTATGTATAAAAGCAGTAGAACGAAAACCGGACAGCATATACCATGCTTTACTGAAAGACACCTGTAATGCATTGGTAGCTTTGATCCTTTCCCATTATTTGGAAAATGTAAAGCCTGCGGAAAAATTTTCACGCTTTGAAACAGTTACAAAGGCATTTAAAACTTCGCTGGAGCATAACTTTACCTATCTGAAACGACCGTCCGAATACGCTAAACTCTTAAATATATCTTCGCCCTATTTGAATGAATGTGTTAAAAACGCAACAGGGAATACCGTTTCGCACCTTATACAGCACCGTGTTATATTGGAAGCAAAGCGCTTGCTTTATCATTCCAACAAATCGGTAAAAGAAATCGCAGCAGAACTAGGCTACGATGATTACCCCTATTTTTCACGTCTTTTTACGAAAGTGGTCGGAATGACGGCAATCACCTTTCGGAACAAAAACCTCGATTAGTCCAATAGCTACGTTGTTTAAGTATTTCCTCTACTAGGAATCCATAGTTCCTTTGCGATGAATTAATCAGTACAGGCAATGATTTCAAGCATACCAAAATGGGTGGGGAATTTATTCGAGGGAGCGCTTCGCCCCAACGTGAAGGTTGTAGAGACCTCTTATATAAGCCGGCGCATAAAGCTGGTACGTTTTCAGGGGGATATCGCAAAGATGGATTTCCAGATAGGATACGCAAATGTGATCCGTGTAAGTGAAACAGAGCTAAGAAACTACACGGCAGCGCATTACGACAAGAATATGGGTGTTTTGGACATTCTTTTCCATATTCATGGAAATGGTGTTGGCAGTGAATACATAGACACCTTAGCGGTAAATGACGAAGTGTATATCAGTCCACCCAGAGGGAAAAGGTTATTCAGTCCAGAGATTAGGCAGCAAGTGTTTTTCGGAGACGAAACTTCTATCGGGCTAGCCTGTTCCGCCCTCCCCATCCTAAAGAAAAGTAAGCATCAATATCATTTCTTCTTTGAGCTGGGGGATGAAAATAGAAACGTCCCACACCTTTTGGGGATAGATAACGTCACTGTTTTTTCAAAAAAGGAAACTTTCAGAAATGAACAATGGGTAAGTGACTTATCAATTTTCAAAACTCTTGATCGGAAGCAGGCAAGCTTTGTTTTGACCGGCAATGTAAAATCCGTCCAAACTTTCAGAAAAGTATTGAAAGAAAAGACCGTCGGAAAAATACGTGCTCAAGGCTATTGGCTTGAAGGTAAGAAAGGATTGTAAATTAAAAATCAAATAAAATGTCACATTCACATAACCACTCGGATAGGAAGGGCCTATCATTAGCCTTTTGGCTTAATGTTTTGTTTTCAATAGTCGAAGTTGTTGGGGGAATCTTGACCAACTCAACCGCTATTCTTGCGGATGCATTTCACGATTTTGCGGATGCTATAGCTATTGGCCTGGCAGTGCTGTTGGAAAAGCTTTCGGGGAAAAAACGCACGCCTAAATTCTCTTATGGGTACAAAAGATTCTCACTACTGTCGGCCATCGGTATGTCGCTGTTTTTATTGATAGGTGCTGTGTTTATGTGCACCAGTGCTTATCATTCTTTTATCAATCCTCAAATAGTAGATGGAAAGGGGATGTTATTTCTGGCGGTTTTGGGTATTGCCGTTAATGGCTTTGCCTTTTTGAGAATTAAAAATTCAAATGGACATTCCCATCATCACGGACACAGCCATTCACACGATGCTGATTTTAACAAAAAAGCAATAATGCTACACTTGTTGGAAGATGTTTTAGGCTGGGTAGCGGTCTTGATTGGAGCCGTCGTGATTTATTTTACAGGTTGGTATTGGATAGATGGTGTGCTGGCTATCGCAATCGGGATTTTCATAGGATACAATGCAACTAAAAACCTGATTTCCACAATGGGAATTTTGATGCAATCCGTTCCCGATAACGTGGATGTAGCCCGGCTTTCCGACGAATTGCTACAGATTCCCCGTATCGAAAATATCCATGACCTGCATATTTGGACATTGGAAGGTGACTACAATATCGGCTCGCTACATGCTGTTGTTAATGCGATAGACCAAAATGGAGAAGTAGCTGTTCTTCCGTCTATTTTGCAAGTAATGGCTAAATACAAAGTCCAGCATCCGACTGTACAGATCGAAACAACGATGAACGATTGTAGATTTGTAAGTTGCTAAACAAAAGGAAAACAACCGAAGGCGCTAACAATCCGGATGTTATCCTATGTTATCCATCCTCTGGAATTAGTATTCCCTGTGCGGGATAATAAGCAGCCAAGGAAGGGAGTATGTTTTCGTAACGAAGCCTAATACATAACCCGAAATTAATTTCTCTTCCTAAACTCAGTAGGAGTGACTCCGCAATATTTTTTGAACTGTCTACAGAAATGGCTTTCATCGGTAAAACTGAACTCATGGGCAATTTCTGATAGGGTAAGCTTGCTATAGGTAAGTCTGGCTTCAATCAGTCCGAATTTATAATTTGTAATGTACTGTTTGATGGATTCACCAACTTGTTTCTTGAAAAAAATACTGATGTAATTTGGTGCCATGTTAAATTTCTCTGCCAACACTTCGATTCTCAGCTTTGAAGGGGAATAGATATTTTTCTTTACATACAATAAGATAGACTCAACAGAATCGGAATAGGACAAAATCTGACCTGCTTCGTCGGACTGCCTTAGTTTTCTGGCAAGAATAATCAAAATAGTTCGCATCAGGCTGTCACGAACTATTTCATAATAGGGAGATTGCTTATTGTCATATTCACTCTCAAGGACCGAAAGCAAATTTAACAGCTTAGCTTTATCCTGTTTTTCTCTTATTAATGAGCCACGGCTTTGCAAAGGAATATGGAGCAAAGTTTCTATGATGGATTTCCCTTTGGATTCATCGCTTAGAGATAGTATTCTACTAAAGGGCTCATTGAATCGAATAAAACAAAACTCGGTTAATTCCCTGATGTCAAAGGAATGAAAATCCTCAGGTCCTAAGAGAAACACATCCCCATACCCATAGTCAAAGCGGTTGCCATTGAGGTGATGTACTCCACTTCCTCTAAGTATAAAAATAATCTCGAAGTATGTGTGATTGTGGAGTGGGTGCTGCCATTCACCGGCTTCAAAATGGTAAATGTTAAAAGGAGTATGTAATAAATAGCGTTTCATCGGTGTCGAATTTGCTATGAAATGTACCTATTAATAATGGGTTTATACAATTTGATTCGAATGACGGCGACCTAACTTTGACTTTATTAACCTATAAAGGCGACAGTATGAATTTCTTTGTGATTGTACTAGTATCTATCTTAACGGTTATTTTCCAGCCGTCAAAGGAAACGAATGACGGATGGGAGGTGCTTTTAGATAGCCAGTTGACAAATTGGGAAAATTACCTCAGCTATAGACACAAGCCTGGATACAATGGAAAAGTACCACAAGATGTCAATGGTGTGGACATCGAGCCTATTGGCTACAACAAAGATGAATTTGGTGTTTTTACAATTCTGGATGAGCCGGATGGTCCGATTCTGCGGGTGAGCGGTGAAATATATGGTAGCATTTTTACCCGAAAGTCCTATAGGAATTATCACTTAAAACTTCAGGTAAAGTGGGGCATAGACAAATATGAACCGCGAAAAGAGTTACTGAGGGACTCAGGAATTCTGTACCATTCCATCGGTGAAGCCGGAGTTGAATACTGGAGGTCTTGGATGCTTTCACAGGAATTTCAGGTGATGGAAGGCCACATGGGTGACTTTTGGTGTCAGGCTACTTCGGGTATTGATATCCGGTCTTTTCCCCCGGAAGGGGACAAAATGAGCCCGGTAGCAGATGTAACCCAACCGTTTCGTCCCTTCCAAAGTGGCGGAGATGTCTTCTGTCTGAGGTCAGCCAACTTTGAAACTCCCGAGGGAGGATGGACTACACTCGAACTCATTACGTTTGAGGAGAAGAGCCTTCATATCGTCAACGGTAAGGTAGCTATGGTATTGGAAAACTCACGCTATAAAAATGAAGATGGCAAGAATGTTCCTCTGGTCGAAGGGAAAATCCAGTTGCAAAGCGAGGCAGCAGAAGTCTTTTACAAAGATATTCAAATTAGGCCGTTGACAGAGATGCCGAAGAACTACGAGGGGTTATTTGATGAATAAGCAGGGAATGGTATATTCAAATTAATCCCAATGAGTTTGTTTACAAACTGAACAGATTTCGATGAAAAGATGTTTGAGAGCTTATTAGAGACGTTTTAATTTTACCTTGGGCGAACGCTCATTTAAGGAGATAAAATAATAAATGAAAAAAATAGGATTTCTATCCTTTGGTCACTGGGCAAATCACCCTGCTTATGATGCAAATACTGCAAGCGATACTTTGCTTCAGTCCATTGATCTGGCGGTGGCAGCCGAAGAAATCGGGATTGATGGTGCGTATTTTAGAGTACATCACTTTGCCCAACAATTGGCGTCACCGTTTCCTTTGTTAGCTGCTATAGGGGCTAAAACCCAAAAAATTGAAATCGGAACCGGTGTCATCGATATGCGTTATGAAAACCCACTGTATATGATAGAAGATGCAGGTGTTGCCGATTTGATATCTGAAGGTAGATTACAGCTAGGAGTCAGCAGAGGTTCACCGGAGCAGGTAATTGACGGATGGAAGTATTTCGGCTACGGTTTGGAAGATGGTGAAACCGATGCCGACATGGGGAGAAGGAAAGCACTGGAATTTTTTAACAAACTAAACGGCGTTGGCTTTGCACAGCCTAACCCCAACCCAATGTTTCCGAACCCACCTGGATTGTTGAGAGTAGAGCCGCATTCAGAAGGATTGCGTGACCGTATTTGGTGGGGTTCTGCTTCGGATGCTACTGCCGTTTGGGCGGCAGAAATAGGCATGAACCTACAAAGTTCAACCTTGAAATACGACGAGAGCGGAAAACCATTTCACATTCAGCAAGCCGAACAAATCAGAGCCTACAAAGAAGCCTGGAAAAAAGCGGGACATCAGCGGGAACCGAGAGTTTCGGTGAGCCGATCCATTTTTGCATTGGTCAACGATCAGGATAAGTATTATTTTGGACGCGAAGCAAATAGAACCGATAAAGTAGGAATGATAGAAGCCGATAAACGTGCGATTTTCGGTAGAAGTTATGCTGCCGAGCCCGAGCAATTGATCAAAGAGCTTGCTCAGGATGAAGCGATTCAGGAAGCAGACACGTTATTATTGACCATTCCCAATACACTGGGAGTAGCTTACAATGTGCACGTGCTCGAATCCATTTTAAACTTTGTAGCGCCTGAATTGGGTTGGCGCTAAGAGAGGATGTAAATGGCTGTAAAAATCCGTTATAAAACAAAAATTGCCATCATAGGAGCTGGGCAAGCCGGACTTTCTGCCGGGTACCACCTCAAAAAAATGGGATGGGAAATCGGTTCGGATTTCATCCTGTTAGACGGAGCACAGCAGGCAGGTGATGCTTGGCAATCCCTATGGGATTCCTTGAGCACACTGAACCGGATTAATGATTTGCAGGTGAAGTGAGGCTTCACGATCCAGGGTATGGAGTCTTGCCCTAAGGCCATAAACGAGCCGGTTTTTTCTCTGAGTGTAATGAGCCTGCCAAAAGCTCGCACTCCAGTCTTTTTTTCATAAGCCCGCACTCCGTTTGTAGGTGGGTATTTTTTTCCACTTCGAGCTGAGCTTCAAGTTCTGCTCTACTTTTAGTTCTTTCCAATGAAAGTTGCTGCTGAGAAGAAGCTTTTAGTCTAAAATGATAGGGTCGGTACACAATGCACGATTCAACCCGCATTATGCATTAGCATTTCTACGCCACGGCGTACAAGTTATTGCAATTAATGGTCTCTTAACGAAACCTAATGCAAAATCGGGGTTCAACAATTCAATGTTGCGAAATAGTCATGGCATAATCATCACTTTCAGATTTGACGGTTTTGAATAGGTTTTGCGAAAAAGCTACCCATCAAATTCCATCACCCTGCCGGCAAAGATGGGACTCAAAAGTATCAGAGAAAAAAACATCTCAACTTTATCGATATGGGTCAATAGTGAAATTGACAATAAAATTAAATGATCAGGAGTTTAACCCTGTAGAGCACAATCACCACATAGTTTTGCATCACAGAAGAGGAGCTGTGTTCAAGCAATTGCAGTCTCCCTATACATAGGCTCAATTCTTCAATACAAAAACCGATTCGCTTCAACCCCCTTCGTTCCCGTCTTTACCAAAAAAACATCCCCACTCATAGGGAATTCTTTTAATTGACCTGAACTCATATTTTCCTGTGCGGTGGTGATCAAAAGCATGTCCAGGTTCTCTCCTCCAAAAGCACAGGAGGTCACGTGGGGAACAGGTAAGTCAATTTTCTCGATTAATTCTCCCGTCATTGGGTTCCAGCGATATACACCCGAACCTCCATAATGTGCCACCCAGAGCATTCCTTCTTGGTCTATGCACATTCCGTCCGGCATTCCCATTCCTTCAGGAATATCGATAGCAATCCTTTCAAACTCAAGAGTTCCTGCATTCAAATCAAAATGATATGCCTTGATTTGTCGGGTAGGTGTGTCAATAAAATAAAAAGTCTGATTATCCTCAGTCCAGGCCATTCCATTGGAAATGGTCAATTGATCCAGCTGCTTATCCGGATTTAGATCCTTGCTGACTTTGTAAAGTGAGCCTGAGCCTTCAGTGAATTTTGTGCTGAGCGTTCCTATCCAAAGCCGCCCTTTTGCATCACACTTTCCGTCATTGAAGCGGTTGAGTGGAAGATCCGTTTCTACTTCTGCCAACCATTTCAGCTGATCCGTATCCAAATCGTAAGATGCGATTTTACGATCGAGCGCAAGAATCAACTCATCGTCTTTTCCTTCCAAGACTAATGTTAGTCTATGGGAAAATGATTTTATAGTTGTGTTTTCTGTCGGTAGGTGATGTTCATATAATTTGCCATTCTCAATATCTACCCAGAAAAAACTTTGGCGCTTTCGGCTCCAAAAGGGGCTTTCTCCGAGATGGCAATGGGATGCAGAAAGCTGTTCGGCAACTAATTTATTTTTCAATGGGAGCAAATTTGAGAGGTTTTGTCTACTGTTCTGTATTTACCTGTGAGGGATTGTGTTGGCATCTTTCGGGACATTCCTGCCTATCATGGGGTATTGTTCCAGATCCACCACCTGACCGCTGATAGGTCCACATTCGTCAGAAAGCCAGTACATCGCAGCCACGGCGATTTCTTCGGGATAAATAAGCCTGCCAGCCGGTGCATAAACCAGGGGCAGCTTCTCAAACCAATCATCAGAAAGTCCATGAGTCCTCTTTCTAGCCACTTCATTTTCCGTCAAAACCCAGCCGGGATTGATCTGATTGACCCGCACCCCTTTTTCGCGGAAAAGTGAATCTCCAAGGTTTCTGGTCATGGTCATCAAAGCTCCTTTGGAAATACTGTATGCCAAAAGATTATGTTCTCCGCCCCAGGCATTGATTGATCCTATATTCAATACTGCTCCATGATTTTCGATCAAATGAGGGAGTGCCGCCTGGATAAGTAAGCACGGGGCAACGGTATTTACTTCTAAAATCCGATTCAAAAATTCCTTATCTGTATCCAGAATCGTAGATGCTGCTACGATCGCAGCGTTATTTACTACACTGTCCAGTCTGCCCCAAGAACGAATTGCCAACTCCACCAGTCTTTGCGGAGCACCCGCATTGGAGATGTCTTCTATATGCAGTTTAGCATTAGAATCACCCAACTCCGAAACAACTTGGGTTCCCAAGTCTTCCTCCAGTCCATGAATGATTACTTTTGCTCCTTCGGAAACAGCCTTTTCGGCAATTGCTTTGCCTATGCCCATCGTGCTTCCTGTGACAATTATGACCTTGTTTTTTAGTCGCATAGTATAGGTTTTTATTAAAAATCAATTTCTCCTTGCTAGCTCTTTTTATCCGGATAAAGCCAAGATGGACTGATAGCAATTTTCAAACGAACCTGTCCTACAGGGGACAGAATATAAGGAAAATTGAAAAATGCTATTTCCTGAATTGTGAAAAGCTTATGGTGACTTACTTATCTATTAACCGATAGATCAGATAATTTTCTTGATTGAAAGGATTTTTATGAGCCGCACGTAGTCCTTATCCCCATGCTTTTCTTAGAAATTTCAGCCAGTTCTTTTGCATTACTTTTTCAATATCCACTTCCGAAAAACCTCTTTTGCGCAATAAATCAGGGATAGTATTCAGATCAGTAATGGTCTTGAGATCTGCGGGGCATTGCTCCGTGCCAAAAGCACCGTCCAAATCCGAACCGATTCCTATGTGATTGGCATTGCCCGCAATCTGACAAATATGATCCATGTGATCCAAAACAGTTTCCAATGTCACGCCTCTTTCTTGCGGAGTGGATTTTCCTCTTTCCCATCCCGGACTAAGCATCCATGCATCCATGGCAGCTCCGATCACCGCTCCGCGATCTATCAATGCTTTGATCATTTCGTCCGAAAACTGCCGGTTGTGATCCACCAGTGCCCGGCAGTTATTATGGCTTGCCCAGACGGGGCCATTGTAGATTTCCAATGCTTCCCAAAAGGCCAAATCACACAAATGGGTTGCATCTAGGATAATCCCCAACTCATCCATCTTACGGATAAGTGCTTTTCCTTCTTTGCTCAATGGTGCTGAAGCATCTGTGCCATGTGCGTAGCGACCCGGACCATAGTGGGCCGGGCCAAGAGCGCGAAGCCCGGATTCATAGGCTTTCTCCAAGTAATCCACGCTTACAATAGAGTCGGCTCCTTCTAATGAAAGTATAAAACCCACAGGTTTTCCGGCATTGTCCTCTCCATTTTCCCACAGCGCAAGGTGTGCATCCAACTCGTCAAGATTTCTAATCTGTGCCATTTCGCCTTTTTCTACCATGGCCTGGTACCAAGCGAGCTGACCTTGGGTCTGGGCCCAAGCCTGCTCCGGTGAATGCCAGCCCGGAAGTGAATTTCCGGGAGCTACATAGCGGGCAATTTGTGTGGCGACGACCAGTCCTATAGTTCCCTCTCTTAGTGCCGGCAGAGAAACTACTGCATTACTGCGATCCGGTTTGTCGTTCAGTCCCTTTTCCCGGGCATTGATTTCTGAAACGGGAAGCGTGAGGTCACGATTCCATTCCAGTGCATTCATACTCAGATCTAGGTGGGCATCGATTGTAAACATGGATTAGAAGCTTTGAAGGATGAAAACAGTTGGGATTTTATGAAGATCAAGCGGGAGTTCTTTCCATTCTTGAGCGGTTTTGGTCAGGATCATTTCATCAGAACCCGTGATGTTTTTAGCGATGCACAATTTGGTCTGGGGAGCCAAAGTCTTCAGCAAATCCTCCAGTAATTGGTTGTTGCGAAATGGAGTTTCCATAAAGATTTGCGCTCTTTTCTCACGCAGCGATTCGGCTTCCAGCTTTTTGATAGCGGTAGATTTGTCTTTTTTGTCGATAGGCAGATAGCCATGAAAGGCAAATGACTGACCCGAAAACCCTGAACCCATCAATGCCATAAACATGGAACTCGGACCGGAAAGCGGCACTACCTGAATGCCTTTTTTATGTGCATGTTCTACTGCAAGTGCTCCGGGATCTGCGATGCCCGGGCAGCCTGCCTCGGAGATGATTCCTATATCTGCTCCGTTAATTAGGGGCTGCATCAGTCTATTGATAAACTCCGGTGAAGTGCCCTTATCCAAAATCTCCATATGGATATGATCTAGGTTCACGCCTAGTTTCAGACTGCTGATGTAACGACGGGCAGTCCGCATATTTTCCACCAGATAGACTTTGGTGTTTGTGATTACCTCTTTTACCTGTGGGGTGATGACAGCATCTTGGGTATTGTCGGCCAATACATTGGGAATAAGGAAGAGTTTTCCTTTAGGTTTGGACATTTTATAAGGTGATGTTTGAAAAAGAACGGGAAATTAGACTTTATTAAGTACAGAAACTATGTTCAATTAATATGAAACAGCCGGGATCGTGCCTATTTCAAAAACCTTCTGATTTCTTCTACTACCGCATCCGGTTGCTCGGCATGGAGCCAATGGCCTGCGTCTGCGATGAATTCCACTTCATTATTGGGGAAATATGCATCAATATCATCAAGATCCGATTGCTGGATGTAGCTGGAATTGGAACCTGCCAAGAAAAGTGTAGGTCCTTCAAATTTTTGGCTTTCCGGAAGGGCTTTTCCTACTTCATTGATTTTCTCTGTGACGACAGGAAGGTTGATTTTCCACATAAATCCATCCGAATCCCTTCCCAGACTTTTTAGCAAAAATTGACGGACTCCGATTTCCGGAACGTATTTGGCCAACTCATCATCGGCTTCTTTTCGGGATTGTATCTCAGCCAGATCCAGGGAATTTAATCCATCCAGAATGCTTTGGTGATGCACGGCATAATAGCGGGGTGCAATATCGGCTACGATCAGTTTTTCCACTTTCTCAGGATACTTCAGCGCAAAATTCATCGCTGTTTTGCCGCCCATAGAGTGTCCCATCAGAAATGCTTTAGTCAAGCTTTCACTGTCCATGAGTTCTTTCAAGTCCTCCACCATCACCTCATAGTTCCACTCATCTGATTGGGGCGAATCACCGTGGTTTCGCTGATCTACAAGGTAAAGGGTAAAGTTGTCCTTGAGCTCTTTGGAGATGCTGAACCAATTGTCTGCCGAACCAAAAAGACCGTGAAGGATAATTAATGGCTTACCTGTGCCTATTTTTTTGAAGTTTAATTTCATTTTAGAGTTACGATTTGCGAAATACGATTTACGAGGTTCATTTGTATTCCAACCTCTATTAGTCTATTCAATCTATTTTTACACAAATGGATATGATAAGCTACATCGGGCATCTGACATCCGACATTTTCAAATCTTCCAATTTTATTGCTCAAGCTTCCTCCTATACATCTGAATGGTGTTTTCCAAGCCATAGTACAAAGCATCACATACCAATGCATGACCGATGGAAACCTCATCCAAATAAGGAATGCTTTGCTTCAGGAAGGCTAGATTCTGCAAGTCCAGGTCGTGTCCGGCATTCAGGCCAAGTCCCAATTCCCGCGCCACTTCTGCCACTTCCACATAAGGCTTCACCGCCGAATCACGGTTGAGAGGATACCGGGAGGCATAGGGCTCGGTGTAAAGCTCCACACGGTCAGTTCCTGTAAGCTTAGCCGGCTCAAAGTATTTGATCTCCGGATTGATGAAAATAGATACACGTACGCCTGATTCGTGAAGTTCTGCTACGATATCTTTCAGCATGCTTTGGTTTGAAATAGTGTCCCAACCGTTATTTGAAGTAATCGCTGTAGGCGGATCAGGAACGAGAGTTGCCTGTGCTGGTTTGACCAAGCGTACAAGTTCCATGAAGCGATGGTCCGGATAGCCCTCGATGTTGAATTCTGTCGTGACTACTTTAGACAGATCGATCACATCCTGATAGCGAATGTGGCGTTCGTCAGGTCTTGGGTGGACGGTAATTCCTTGTGCTCCAAAGCGCTCTGCGTCCAGGGCAACTTTTACTACATTTGGATTGTCAGCTCCACGGGCATTGCGCAGAGTGGCGATCTTGTTAATATTTACGCTTAGCTTGGTCATATCCGAGTCGAAAAAGGTATTTTTGTCTGAATTATTAGAAGTGTAACGCAAACTTAGGACTAATGAGTTTAAAGCAGAAAATAGAAAGTGAAATTAAATCAGCAATGATGGCCAAAGACAAAACCCGTTTGGGAGCTTTGAGATCTATCAAGTCGCTGATTCTTTTGGAAGAAACCAAAAGTGGAGCCAAAGCTGAAATCACCGAAGAAGATGAGTTGAAGTTGCTGACCAAAGCCGCGAAGCAGCGAAAAGATTCAGCTGATATCTACGAGCAGCAGTCCCGAACTGATTTATATGATGTGGAAATGGCGGAGTTGAAGGTTCTTCAGGAATTCCTTCCAAAAGCCATGACTGATGAGGAAATCACCGCCGCAATCAAGGAAATAATTGCACAGACAGGTGCTTCCAGCCCCAAAGACATGGGTAAAGTAATGGGGGTTGCCAGCAAGAAGCTGGCAGGAAAAGCCGATGGCAAAGTGATCTCAGAGAAAGTGAAAGCTATACTGAACAGCTAAGTTGAGCATAATAGATATTATTATAGTTGCCATTCTGGCCATGGGAGCCTTCGAAGGATTCCGTACAGGTTTCCTTCTTGGGGTTCTGGGTCTTTTTGGGTTTGTGATTGCCATTATCTTAGGGATATATTTTATGTCCCCTATGAATGACTGGTTGGCCGAAAATGTCACAGAATTCAATCTAGGATTTCCCATTTTCGGTTTTATAGTGATTTTTATTCTTACCCTGATTATCATTAGGATTGTGGGATGGTTACTGAAGCAGATAATGGATATGGTGCTTCTCGGCCCATTGGATGCCACGATCGGGGCTATTTTTGGTGTGGTGAAAGCCGCTTTTTTCATCAGTTTGTTCTTTTGGTTAGCAAGCCTCTTCAAGCTGGATATGCCTGAAAAGTGGATCAAGGATTCTGAGATGCTGTACTTTATTGAGCCAATTGCTCCTGCAATAGTGGCAGCGATAGAACCGTTTTTTCCAAGTGTTGAAGGGAGTTTGAAGCAGTTGGAAGAGATCGTGGAGGAAATCAAAGATGCTACTCTTACTAGATAATTTCGATTCCTTCAGCCACATGCTGGCAGATTTGCTAAGGCAGACAGGCGAGGAATTACTTGTGCTCCGCAATGATGTGTCTTTGAAAGAAATCAAGAAGCTGGTGTTTGATGGGCTGATTTTGTCTCCGGGACCGGGAGTACCGTCTCAGGCAGGGAATTTGACGGAAATCTTATCCTACTATCATGACAAGATTCCTGTGCTGGGCGTTTGCCTTGGCCATCAGGCGATAGGTGAATTTTTTGGGGCAAAATTGAAAAAGAATACTGTTCCTACGCATGGGAAAGTCCATCAAATCCGAAAGGTGAATTCACATATCACAACGTCATTATTGCCTGAACACTTTTATGTAACCCGATACCATTCGTTACAACTATATAATTTACCAAAGGAGCTGGAAGTGATTTTGGAAACTGAGTCCGGGGAAATCATGGGAATTGTGCACTGTGACTTGCCGATTCTGGGGATTCAGTATCACCCGGAAGCCTACTTGACGGAGTACGGATTGGATCTGATGAAGGGGTGGGTGGAAAGCATAAAAGTCGGCAGTCCGAAGGTGATTCTCTGATAGCTGTCTGGTTAGAGCTGGATAATTTCCCTAGTGTACTAGTAAAAATATCGGATAATTTCCCTAGTGTACTAGTAAAAATATCGGATAATTTTACTAGTTTGGATTCAAATGGCTATTTTCTTATGCGTCGAAAGCTTTTCAATGACCTATATCAACATCTCCCCAAAAAAGAGTTTACGATTCTTACAGGGGCGAGACAAACCGGTAAATCCACTTTATTGCGGGACTTAGAAAATGAGTGTAAAAAAGATAAGCTTCCCACCGTTTTCATCAACTTGGAAAATAAAGAACTTTTAAGTCTCCTAGATGCTAACCCTCTGAATGTTTTATCATTCATTTCTTCTCAAAATCAACGCACAATCGTATTTATTGATGAAATTCAATATTTGAGCGATCCTTCTAATTTTTTGAAGCATTTATTTGATGATCACGTTAGCCGCATCAAAATCGTAGCAAGTGGGAGTAGCGCGTTTTATCTGGATGATAAATTTAGAGACTCCTTAGCTGGGAGAAAGAGGATTTTTCAATTAAGAACTTGCGATTTCGAGGACTTTTTGACAATTCAGGATAAGGTAGAGCTGTGGAATGAAGTACTGAATATTCGAAAATTATCAGGATATAAAAGCCTAATGATTGATCGGCTTAAAGTGGAATGGGAAAGGTTCATGATCTATGGAGGTTATCCTTCAGTAGTAACTGAGCCTGACATCAAGGAGAAAAAAGAAATCCTAAGCGAAATACGTAACTCATTTATTAAACGGGATATTTTGGAAGCAGGAGTTCGTAACGAACTTGTTTTTCATCAATTATTCAAAATACTTGCAGGGCAGACTGGGCAGCTGGTTAATTTTAATGAATTAAGTAATACACTTCGGGTGAGGAGTGAAACCATTCATAATTACTTGAGAGTAATGCAAGTGTGTTTTCATGTTGCATTGGTACGACCATTTTATTCGAATCTAAGAAAGGAACTGGTCAAAATGCCTAAAGTTTACTTTTTGGACAATGGTTTAAGAAACAGTCTAATCAATAACTTCCAGGATATTCCATCTAGAAGTGACCGTGGTGAACTGTGGGAACAGACATTATTCAGGATCCTAGCGGATCAGCATGACCTTGATCATATTCGTTTTTGGCGAACAGCGGATGGAAAGGAAGTGGATTTTGTATTACCCGATGCAGAAAACCCATTGGCCATTGAAGCAAAAGTGGATAAAAACTTAATCAAAGAGTCAAAATATCGAGTGTTTCAAGAAGCGTACCCGGCTATCGAATTCAATTTTGGATATCTATACCCTTGGTCAGAAGATTTCTTTCGCAGAAATTTATTTTAAGGATTTGCCCAAACAAGATGACGCTATCCTGAGATTTTCCCTTATAGAGCTATTGGATCTCCTTTTCAAAGCTCTTAAAAAATCAGGTATTCAACTCCTGCAAAATTCTTACCTTTGTCATTGATTATGAAATCGAGCATTATTCTGAAAGTTACAAAGAGTAATGATTAAATACGCTGCGAGATTCCATCTGACAATTGAAAAATAGTTAATACCAGATGAAAAAGAAGCCATTCACAGTTGTCTATGAGGACAACCACCTTTTGATAGTAAATAAAGCTGCCGGCATATTGGTGCAGGGAGATAAGACAGGCGATAAGACGTTGACCGATTACCTCAAGGAATATATTGCCAAAAAGTACGACAAACCCGGAGCAGTTTTTTTACATCCTATTCACAGACTGGATAGACCGGTAAGTGGGCTGGTAGCTTTTGCCCGAACTTCCAAAGGACTGGAGCGCATGATGGAGCTTTTCCGCAAGAGGGAGATACATAAAGTTTATTGGGCCTTGGTAAAGCGAAAGCCCAAAGAAGAATCCGGGAAATTGACGCATTACCTAGTCAAAGACGAGCAGAAAAATGTGGTGACGGCACACGACCGTGAAGTGCCGGGGTCGCAAAAAGCTGAGCTGAATTACAAGACGTTGGGCTTTATGAATGATCATTGGCTGATCGAAGTACGCCCGGTTTCAGGCCGTCCACATCAGATCCGCGTACAGTTGGCATCAATGGGCAGTCCGATCCGTGGAGATATCAAGTATGGCTTTGCAAAGCCAAATCCTGATGCAAGCATCAACTTGCATGCATTCAATCTGGTGTTTGTTCACCCGATAAAAAAAGAGAAGCTTTACCTAAGAGCTGCTGTACCGGAAGAAGAATTCTGGGAGCAATTCCTTGAATTCGAAACCATAAAAACCAAAGATCAGCACTTGGATAACTCCTTTAGCGGATAAATACTTAACCTCCGGGATTTCATTAATCTCGGAGGTTTTTTACTTTTAATGATGAAACAAACCCTAATTATCCTGGCTATAGCACTTTTTTTTGCTGCATGTTCAAGTGAGCAAAATCCAAAAACCATTTACATCGTCCGTCATGCTGAAAAGCAGTTGTCCGAAGATGATCCTGAGCTTTCTGTAGCGGGAAAAGCCCGAGCTGTGAAACTTTCCCAGATCCTAGCTGACAAGGAGATCAAGCACGTTTTTAGTACAGATTTCCGTCGAACAAGATTAACTGCGGAGCGGACCGCAAAAGAAGCTGGCGTAAAGATAGAAGTTTATGATCCTAAAGACCATGATCAACTAGTAGACCAGTTGCGGAGTTTAGAAGGAAATATTTTAGTTGTTGGGCATAGCAATACGATTGGTCAAGTGGCCAATTATTTTGTAGGTGATGGTGAAAAATATGCTGATCTAAAGGATTTCGAATACAATTTCATTTACATAGTTAACCTCGAAAAAGACGGGAATTCGTCTGTTGAGAGGAAAACGTATAAGGATTATTGATCTGAGATAGTCTATGTCATTGTATCCACGATTCAGACTTTCCTTTCCTGAATTTTTCCTTATCTTAAATCGGAATTTTAATTTCTATGAATCGCCCAGAAAACCTCAGACAACTACAGGACAAAGCTAAAATTTGGGATATAGCCGTCATCGGCGGAGGATCCTCAGGACTCGGAGTGGCATTGGATGCTATATCCAGGGGACTTTCGGTTGTTCTTTTCGAAAAAGCCGATTTTGCCAAAGGCACATCCAGCCGCAGCACCAAACTTGTCCATGGAGGAGTAAGGTACCTTGCCCAAGGTGATGTGGGGTTAGTCTTTGAAGCACTAAAAGAGCGGGGCAAGTTGTTGAAAAATGCTCCTCATTTAGCCCATAACCAACCGTTTATTATTCCGGTCTTCACTGCCAAAGACCGGTTTATGTATAGTGTCGGCCTGAAAGTGTACGACTGGATGTCGGGACGGTTGAGTCTGGGGAAATCTCAGTTTATCTCGAAAGAAGAAACGCTCAAGCGACTTCCGGGGCTAAAACCTGATGGCCTTTACGGAGGGGTAGTTTACCATGACGGGCAGTTTGACGATGCGCGGCTTGCGTTGAATCTCGCCCAGTCCGCAGATGAGGCAGGAACCTGTGTACTTAATTATGTCAGCGTAAATAGCCTAGTGAAGAATGCAGATGGGAAGATCACAGGGCTTCATGTCTCGGATAAACTGACACGGAAAAAATACGAAGTGAATGCAAAAATGGTGGTGAATGCAACGGGGGTTTTTGCGGATAAAATCCTAAAAATGGACAACCCTGAAGCATCAAAAATGATCCAGCCAAGTCAGGGGATCCATTTAGTCTTGGATCTTGACTTTTTGGGAGGTAAAGATGCACTGATGATCCCAAAAACCAGAGATGGGAGAGTGCTGTTTGCAGTTCCATGGCATGGAAAGCTTGTGATAGGCACTACTGATACTCTGCGTGAAAAGCCGAAGCTGGAACCTGAAGCACTACAAAAGGAAATTGATTTTGTGCTGGAAACCGCTGCGGGCTATTTGGCTAAGAAGCCGACCAGAGCAGATGTGAAGTCCGTGTTTGCAGGTCTCAGACCTCTCGCAAGACCAAAAGAAGGCAGCACCAAAACCAAAGAGATCTCACGTTCCCACAAAGTGATTTTATCTGAAAGCGGTTTGGTCACATTGACCGGAGGCAAGTGGACGACTTTTAGAAAAATGGGAGAAGATACGGTAGAATATTTCACCCAAGTGACAGGAGAAAAGCTCAAGAAAAGTAAGTCTTTGGATATGAAAATCCATGGTGCCACTAATCGGGTTCCTGCCGGGCATTGGGGCATTTATGGTTTTGATGCCCAGCCTATCCAAGACTTACTAAATGAGAATAAGGCTTGGGAAGCAAAATTACATCCTGATTTTCCCAATATAGAAGCAGAGGTAATCTGGGCTGTAAGGGAAGAGATGGCCGTGAAGGTGGAAGATGTATTGGCGAGGAGGATCCGCATGCTTTTTTTGGATGCTCAGGCTGCCATAGATACAGCTCTCAAAGTGGCCAAGTTGATGGCTGAAGAAATGGGGAAAGATGAACAATGGATAGAGTCGGAATTGGCTGACTTTCACAAGACAGCTTCGAAGTATTTGATAAAAAAATAACCCAAAATGAGCCAAAATAAACCCTATTTAATGGCTTTGGATCAAGGCACGACCAGCTCCAGAGCTATTCTTTTTGATAAAAAGGGCAAGATTGTATCGCTTGCACAAAAAGATTTTAAACAGCATTTCCCAAAGGCAGGTTGGGTGGAGCATGATCCCAATGAAATTTGGACTTCACAGTCTTCTGTGATGATCGAATCACTGGTGAATAAAAGTATCCGGGCAAACCAGATAGCGGGGATCGGAATCACCAACCAGCGGGAGACGACCATCGTCTGGGATAGGAAAACAGGGGAAGCCATCTATAACGCAATTGTCTGGCAAGACCGGAGAACAGCCGAATACTGCAACGAACTCAAGAGCCAAGGACATGCCGAAATGGTGGCTTCGAAGACAGGATTGATTATCGATGCTTATTTCTCTGCGACCAAAATCCGATGGATTCTGGAGAATGTAGAAGGAGCCAGGGAACGGGCTGAGGCAGGGCAACTTGCTTTTGGGACAGTGGACTCTTGGTTGGTCTGGAAGCTTACTGCGGGTAAAACCCATGTCACTGACATTACCAATGCGAGTCGTACCATGCTTTTCAATATCCATTCGCAGGAATGGGACAGAGAATTATTGAATCTATTTGAGATTCCTGACTCGCTTTTGCCGGAGGTGAAGTCATGCAGTGAGGTTTACTGCGAAACAGCCGGGGATGTACTCAGTGTGAAAATTCCAATCGCAGGCATTGCCGGAGATCAGCAGGCGGCACTTTTCGGTCAGCTGTGTACTGAGCCTGGGATGGCTAAAACAACTTATGGTACGGGTTGCTTTTTGGTCATGAATACCGGTAAAGAAGCAGTGAAATCCAAAAATCAATTGCTAACCACAGTTGCCTGGAAGATTGGTGATGAAATCAATTATGCATTGGAGGGATCGGTATTCATTGGAGGAGCGGCAATTCAATGGTTACGGGATAGTCTTGAGCTTTTCAGGCATGCGCGTGAAAGTGAGCGATTGGCTGATAGTATAGAAAGTAATGACGGGGTATATTTTGTCCCTGCACTCTCCGGATTGGGAGCTCCCCATTGGGATCAGGATGCAAGAGGAGCTTTTTTCGGTATCACAAGAGGCACCACCAAAGCCCACATGGCAAGGGCAGCGTTGGAAGCCATTGCTTATCAGGTTTATGATGTACTCAAAGCCATGGAAAAAGACAGCGGAAAACCAACACAGGAGCTTCGGGTGGATGGTGGAGCTACCGCCAACAGCTTTTTGATGCAGTTTCAGGCGGATTTGCTGGATTGTGAAATCAAACGTCCTGAAATCATAGAAACCACGGCAATCGGTGCGGCATTTCTGGCCGGTTTGGCAGTTGGGTTTTGGAAGGATCAGAAAGAGATTAATTCGTTGTGGAATGCAGATAAAAGCTTTACTCCTAGAATGGAAAATGGAGAACGGGAAAAATTGATTCATTTTTGGCATAAAGCGGTTGAACGCTCAAAAAACTGGGTAGAACTATGAATGTTTATCTGGCAGAATTAATTGGAACAGGACTTTTAATGTTATTGGGCTCAGGGGTGGTCGCTAACATGCTGTTGCCAAAAACCAAAGGAAATGGAGGAGGCATCATGCCTATCGCTACGGCTTGGGCATTGGCGGTTTTCGTTGGAGTAGTCGTGGCTGGACCGTATAGTGGGGCGCATCTGAATCCTGCAGTTACCATAGGTTTAGCTTTGACTGGCCAATTTGAATGGGCATTGGCTCCGGGGTATATCATGGCTCAGGTGTTGGGAGCAATGATCGGCGTAGGGATTGCTTGGCTATTTTATAAGGATCACTACGAAGCTTCCGATGATGCGGGGCTGAAAGCTGCTCCATTTGCAACTTCACCTGCAATTAGAAATCTTCCCTTGAACTTCTTTTCAGAAGTGGTAGGTACGTTTGTTTTGATTTTAGTCATTCTGTACAACGATGGAGTAGAAATAGGTGACGGCAGCAAAACACCTATTGGCATGGGGTCTTTGGGGGCAATTCCGGTGGCATTTCTGGTTTGGGTGATAGGATTGTCGCTGGGTGGGACCACAGGCTATGCGATCAATCCTGCCCGTGATTTTGGCCCAAGACTGATGCACTGGATTTTGCCTATAAAAGGCAAGGGAAGTTCAGATTGGGGATATGGTTGGGTTCCCATAATGGGTCCCTGTGTAGGAGCAGCTTTGGCGGCGGGACTGTATTTGGTGGCGGGGTCTTAAGGAACTTTGTCAGAATCCTGAAAAATCTCTTCAAGAAGCTGACTTCAATATGAGATCCTTATTTTGGTAAGTTTGGTGATCGTAATCACTAAAAATACGTATATTTGGTGATTACGATCACTGAATATGCATGTATCTCGTACTTTATTTAACACGCTTCAAGCAAAAATAGACTTCAATAAGTCTATTTTGCTACTTGGGCCAAGACAAGTAGGGAAAACTACTCTTGTAAAAAAATTGGCTGAAAATATCTCGTCAAACTTCCTCTATCTCAATGGGGATGAAGGCAGAGTTCAAAATTCCCTAACTGAACCTAGTATTTCTTTTCTCAGGTCTTATTTAGGACAAAGCAAAGTCGTAGTGCTGGATGAAGCACAACGTATTCCCACCATAGGTCTTACCTTAAAGTTGATCGTTGATAACTTTACGGATTTACAATTGATTGTAACAGGATCATCTGCCTTGGAACTTTCCAGCACAATTAATGAGCCGCTTACGGGAAGAAAATGGGAGTATAAAATGTACCCATTAAGCTGGATGGAAATTAGTCGTTCTTTAGGGATGCCTGAAGCGTTAAGCAGTTTGGAGACTTATTTGGTTTATGGAACTTATCCAGAGGTTGTGACCCAAAAAGGCAATGAAATTCCAGTGTTGACCAACCTAGCAACAAGTTATTTGTATAAGGATTTACTGAATTTCCAAGGGATCAGAAAACCTGAACTTTTAAATAAAATATTACAAGCATTGGCTTGGCAAGTAGGCTCTGAAGTAAGCTATAATGAATTAAGTAGGACTGTCCAAGCGGATAAAGTGACTGTGTCAAATTATATTGATCTATTGGAAAAAGCATTTATAATTGAAAAGCTTAATCCATTTTCAAGGAATCTTCGATCCGAAATCAGTTCCAGTAGGAAGATATATTTCCTTGATAATGGTATTAGAAATGCAATCATCGGTAATTATGCTCCAATTCCAGCGAGAAATGATATTGGAGCATTGTGGGAAAATTATCTAATCTCGGAGCGGCGAAAGATGCTAGCCTATCATGGCTTCTATGGACAAACGTATTTTTGGCGCACAGTTCGGGGTCAAGAAATCAATTACCTCGAGGAAATTGACGGGAAACTTTACCCATTTGAATTTAAGTGGAACCCAAACGCAAAGCTTAAAATCCCCAAAACATTTCAAGAGACTTATACTTCTGAAAAACCAAGGGTGATACATCGTGATAATTTTTGGGAATGGCTTACTGTATATCCTTATAAAAAAGCCTGAAATCTCTACAGATCTCAGGCTTTTGTCATTTTTTAGTATGTGAAATTTATCTATGTCTGCTATTTTACCTGTAAACCGACCAAAGCATTATATGATTTGGTCAAAAATAGCATAGAGGCTACTTCGGTCCCGTCTTCGGTCTTCCAGCCAGTAAACCAAAGGAAATAGACTAACTGAGATCGTTACGGCTAATCTTTTGGAATTTATTTCAAAATCTCTCTCGCAATTACCATCTTTTGTATCTCTGATGTTCCTTCGCCTATGGTACATAGTTTGGAGTCCCGATAGAATTTTTCCACCGGATAATCCTTGGTAAAACCATAGCCGCCAAAAATCTGCACAGCCTCATTGGAGACGGACACAGCGACTTCAGATGAAAAATATTTAGCCTGAGCGCCGGCCAAGGTTACTTTTTCTCCCCGGTTTTTGAGATCTGCCGCCTTGAATATGAGTAATCTTGAAGCTTCCACCTGGGTGGCCATATCTGCCAATTTGAATGAAATCCCCTGAAATGAACTGATAGGTTTGTTGAACTGATGCCGTTCTTTGGAATATTGAATGGATGCTTCCAAAGCTCCCTCAGCTATTCCCTGGCCAAGTGCCGCGATAGAAATTCTGCCGCCATCCAGCACCTTCATAGATTGGATAAAACCATTGCCAACCTCGCCTATTACCTGACTTTCGTGAATTTTGCAGTCGGTAAAAATCATCTCTGCGGTTTCGGAAGCGCGCATTCCTAGTTTGTCTTCTTTTCTTCCTCCTTCAAAACCGGGCGTGCCGCGCTCCACTATAAATGCAGTCATTCCATGTGAATCGCCAATTTCTCCGGTTCTTGCAATGACAACAGCAACATCCCCCGATACACCGTGGGTGATGAAATTCTTTGCCCCGTTGATGATCCAATACTCACCTTCTTTTTTTGCGACGGTACGCATGTTTCCGGAATCTGAACCTGTGTTTGGCTCGGTTAGTCCCCAGGCACCCAGCCATTCGCAGGTAGCCAGTTTGGGAAGGTATTTTTGCTTTTGCTCCTCAGAGCCAAAAGCCATTATATGGCCTGAGCAAAGGGAGTTGTGGGCTGCCATAGAAAGTCCGACTGAAGGGTCAAGCTTGGAAAGCTCCACGATAGCAGTCACGTATTCTAAGTATCCGAAGCCAGAGCCTCCGTATTGGGTGGGGATCAAAACGCCCATCAATCCCAGCTCGCCAAGTTTCTTGAATAATTCCACGGGGAAAAATTGCCGATCATCCCAGTCCTTGCGGAATGGCGTGATCTCCTTGGCTCCGAAATCACGGATCATCTGGGCGATCATCCGTTGATTTTCATTTTGATTAAAGTCCATTGTGTCTGAATTTGGGTTTATCTCTTTATAAATCTAACTCCAAGATTCAGAATTAGTTTGGCATCAGCAAATCTCCACGCCGTTACTGAATGGTACCCATTGAGCTTGAGCAAACTATTCTTCTCCGCTTAAGAATCTCCGAGCGGCTTAAATTTTACCGTTGCCTATTTATCCAATTTTAATTTGTATTTCCCTGTCCCGGGCATTTTGAGTTAATTCTTGTCAAATCAACAGTTTAAGTCATTCTTTCTGCCGTTTCTCACTCCCTCTCTGTCTACGAAAATAGTTTTCTCCTAAACAGCTTTAAAACTGATCAATAATCTTTGCCTTGAATTGTTCAAATCAAAGAGATTGAAATGTTGTCATTAATTGATTGGGATAAGGGAACCTTTAAGACTGATTTTTTTATTATTGAAGAAATATTTTTTATGGCGGAAATCATTGACCTATCACAGGAAATATACGAGGGGATGCCTATGCACCATAGCATGGCTCCTGTCAACATCCGTGTTCACGCCACGCATGAGCAATGGGCAAAGGAAATAAATCCCCAAACCCATACCCCAAGTGCACTCAGGCTCGAGATGAGTGAGCATACAGGTACCCATGTCGATGGGCTCAATCACATGGGGAAAGAATTTGCTGCGCAGACGATAGATCAAATGCCGCTTTCCATGTTTTATACAGAGGGTATTTGTCTGGATTTAACCCATAAGGGATTGCAGGAATTAATTTCCGTGGAGGATATTGAGCAGGCAGTTCAAATAGCCGGATTGTCTATTCTCCAAGGCGATACTGTTTTACTTTGCACGGATCATTATCGGAAATATTTCGGCACAGATAACTGGGACAAAGGTCCCGGACTCACTGTCGAAGCTACCCGCTGGCTTGGCAAACAAGGGATTTCCGCCTTTGGAGTAGAGACAATGTCTCCGGGAATCCCCAAGCTTACCAACCAAGAAGTGCATCAAATCTGCGGAGAGATGGGATTTACCCATTACGAAAATTTAATCAACCTCCACCTTTTGATTGATAGAGGTAGATTTAGGTTTATAGGGCTTCCTCTGAAGATCAGAGGCGGAACCGGCTCTCCGGTACGTGCAGTGGCTGTGTTTGAATAATACTTAGAAAACTTAAATCCAGGATTACCAGTTAATCGGGCCTTTTCCCAGATATTTCTCGGCAATCGGCAGGTAATAGTCTTTCACGTCATCCAAATCATAGATTTTTGGAGATTTGGTATATAGATCGTATCGATTGAAGTCGAGAATCCATTCTTTGTATTGTGCATCCTGCGGAGCTTCAAACTGGGAGTAACTTCCGCCATTGTGCCAAGGATAAAAAGAATGATAGCGCACCATCACCATTCCTGCTTCAGGGATTGTGTTTTCTTTGTGGTTTCTCAGTACTTGGTAGAAATACTCATCATGTCCCCAGGCCAGTTGTAGATTGTCCAAACCGCAGCCCTTCTCGTAAATCCCCAATTCTGTATTGTAGCGGGGATCTTTCATGTCCGGATTTAGCTCATTGAACTCAGGATAGACGCAGGTGTCAGGCAATTTTGCACCAACTACGAATACATCTCCTACGAGTCCCCATTGCTCATCCTGACTCGTGCCGTCTTCATCACTTCCAAATAAATACATGACCTTGCCGAGGTCATGGATCAAACCTACGAGCTGCATCCAATCAGGACGGTTGTCATGCCTCAAAGCCTCCGCAGACTGGATCAAATGCTGCACATTTGGCAAATCAAGATCCGGATCGCTGACATCGATCAGTGCATTGAGTTTTTCCATAGCATCCCAAAGACTCATCGGCTTGTCAAATTTGAGATACTTGGATTTCATCCGCTGCACATAATCATAAGTCTGATACATGCGCATTTTACGATAGTGCTCCTTTACGGCAGCTTTCACGTCCACGTGATCGTAATTCCTGAATTCCTTTTCTGTAGTTTCCATAGTATTAAGCGATTGTACCTAAAATTACATAAATAATAACTGTGATTGCAATCAAAATCCAGCCCAAAGTTTTGGCATGTTTCCAGGGGATGATGCTCAACTTACCTGAATCTGCCATTACAAATGGGACGGTAACTGGGTATTTTGCCGACACCAGATGCATGACGATCAGATTGAGGATAAATTCTATGCCCCAGATGTGGACGAAATGAATATTGACTTGAAGTATCAGATCCATCAGAATGTAGAATCCCAACCCAAAGATCAGCCCGGCTTTAGCTCCTGCTGCCGAAACTCTTGGGAAAAAGAATCCGGCAATAATTACCGTGGCCATAGGGATAAAGAAAATTCCGTTGAGTTGCTGCAAGAGTTGATAAAGACCGGCCGGAGCATTTGCCACAAAGGGGGCTACAAGAATAGATACCACAGCCAGAATAGCCGAAACCCACTTGCCAATCCGAACAAGCTGACCTTCTTTAGCAGCTTTGTTGATATAGACCTTGAAAATATCCAAGCTGAAGATGGTCGCTGCGCTGTTCAAAGCACTGTTGAAAGTGCTCAAAATCGCTCCCATAATCACTGCGACAAAAAAGCCTGTCATCCAAGGAGGGAGTACCCGCTTGACTAGCTCCGGATAGACGCTGTCTTGAGCATTGAATAGTGTGTCTCCGAAATAATAGAAACCAATGATGCCCGGCAATACAATCACCAGGGGGATCAGGATCTTTAAAATCCCTGTGAATAACAAGCCTTTTTGGGCTTCTTTCAGACTCACCGCTCCCAAAGCCCGCTGCACAATGGATTGATGCATGGTCCAGAAATACAGCTGATTGATGATCAAGCCCGTGAATAACACTTCAAAAGGCAGAATAGAATCTCTGGATCCTGGGCCAATTGAGGGCTCCTTACTGATCACATTAAATTTTTCAGGCGCATTGTTGAACACTTTCGCCAGACCATCAAGAATATTTCCATCTCCTATATCCCAAAGCGCAAAAACAGGAACCAACAATCCGGCAATAAGCAACCCAAAACCATTAATCGTATCTGTGTAAGCCACCATTTTCAATCCTCCAAAAATCGCATAAACTGCACCGATCACTCCCACCACGACAACAGTGAGCCAAATTCCCTCTGTCTGGGTAATTCCCAGCGTTTCCGAAATGTCGAATATAGATTCAATATTAATCGCTCCAGTGTAGAGTACGATTGGCAGCAGTGTCACCACAAAGGAGATAATCAGCAGCAGGGATATCAACGCCTGTGTCATTTTATCAAACCTTTTCTCCAAAAACTCGGGAATGGTAGTCAGTCCCATTCTCAGGTATTTTGGGATAAAATACAGCGCGCCGATCACCAATGCGATCGCCGAAGTAACTTCCCAAGCGATAATAATTGCTCCATTTTTGTAAGCCGAACCGTTCATCCCCACGAGATGCTCGGTGGAAATATTGGTAAGCAGCATAGAGCCGGCAATGACCACGCCCGTTAGGCTGCGGCCGCCTAGGAAATAACCGTCTTGGGTCTGAAGATTTTGTTTGCGTAGCATCCACGTGGAGTAGATGGCTACAAAGCCTGTAAAAGCTAAGAAACTGAAAAGTGTAAGCACTTATTTTGGGTTGAGTGGATTTATCGAAATTGTATTCTGGAAAATAGAAAAATAGAATGGCTGCGCCAATAAAAAAGTAGCCTTCTTGTTAGAGAGATGGATTTATGATGTTTCGACGAGAAAAAGACCTTTCAAAGTACCTCGATTTCGGTATATTTATAATAATTAGATATGTCAAAAAAGAAAATAATAGAAGTACAAGGCAATGCCATTACCATACTGAATGAGCTTGGGGGAGACTACATTTCCCTAACGGATATGCTAAAATCGAAGGATGGAGATTTCTTTATTTCAGATTGGTTAAGAAATAGAAACACCGTTGAGTTTTTGGGTATATGGGAATCTGTTTATAATCCGGATTTTAATTATGGCGAATTCGCCATAATTAAAAGTCAAGCAGGATTAAATAGTTATAAGTTGAGCGTAAAGGAGGGGGTTTCTAAAACAAATGCTATAGGATTGCAAGCAAAAGCAGGACGATATGGAGGCACTTATGCGCATTCGGATATCGCTTTTGAATTTGGTATGTGGATTAGTGCGGAGTTTAAAATCTATTTGATCAAAGAGTTCAAAAGGCTAAAAGAAGAGGAGAGTAATTGATTAAATCTTGAATGGAATCTTCAAAGAACTCTTTCGAAGATTAATTATAGGATCCATACAGACGCGATCAAGCAGAATATTGTACCGAAACTCATTTCTAGTTCCCAGATCAATTTCACCTATGCCAATGAAGCAGATTTGCTGAATGTGGCTCTTTTTGGAAAAACTGCAAAGCAATGGAAAGAGGAAGCCTCGAAAAACTCAGTTACAGAAAAGAAAGGCAACATGAGGGATGAAGCATCTATTGAGCAATTAGTCGTTTTGAGCAATATGGAAAGCATCAATGCTTTGTTAATAGAGCAAGGTCTGCCCCAAAAAGACAGGTTAGTCCAATTGAATCAAGTAGCCATTATGCAGATGAAGTCACTTTTGGCTAATGGAGCTCTAAGAAAACTGGGCGATGGATGAATGCAGTTTTCCGGGGGAAGTGTCGTCTAAAAATGAGTTGGGGAGTGCTACCTTTTGGCAATCAGTTTTTTTAGTTTTATTTATCTATTGTTAAAGTTTCAGTTGATCCATTTTATATGAAAGTTCTCTCACTAGTTCTCATTACTTGCATTTTTGTAGTTTCATCTTTCGCTCAAGACATCACGGGACAATGGCATGGAGCCCTGAAAGTTCAGGGTATCCAACTGCGACTGGTATTCAATGTGGAGCAAACTGAAAGCGGCTACAGCTCGACGATGGACAGTCCGGATCAAGGCGCATTTGGGATACCGGTGACCTCAACCCGCTTCCAAGACGGTACTTTGAAAATCGCCATTACCAATGCGAATATCATCTATGAGGGAACTTTAGGTGATGACAATAGGATCGTAGGTGTTTTTACTCAAGCAGGTCAGTCTTTTCCTATGAATCTGTCCAGAGACGAAATCGAGAAACTGGGTTCTAATAGACCTCAAGAGCCTAAAAAACCTTTTCCTTACCGTTCGGAAGAGGTGATTTTTGAAAATAAGCAAGCTGAAATACTGCTGGCTGGTACGCTCACGATGCCAGAAGAAGATGGAAAGTATCCAGCGGTAGTGTTGATTTCTGGATCTGGTCCTCAAAATCGTGATGAGGAACTGATGGGGCACAAGCCTTTTTTGGTTTTGTCGGACTACCTGACTAGAAATGGCATTGCTGTATTGCGCTTTGATGATCGTGGGACAGCGGCTTCCACAGGGGATTTTGCAAGTGCGACTTCAGTGGATTTTGCTACGGACGTAGCTTCAGCTGTGCAGTATTTGCAGTCAAGACCTGAGATAGACAAAAGTAAAATCGGGCTGATCGGACATAGCGAAGGCGGAATTATAGCACCAATGGTTGCTGCAGATTCAGACGATATTGACTTTATCGTTTTGCTTGCGGGAACCGGAATTCGGGGAGATAAGCTACTTCTTGCCCAGCAGGAATTGATTGGAAAAGCATCAGGAATAAGCCCTACTCAGTTGGAAGAAAGTGCAATGCTTAATAGAGGCATCTTCGATATAGTCCTTAAAGATCAGGGGACAGAAGAGATGAAGGGAGAGATGAGAAATTACATGGCTCAAGCATTCCGCAATATTCCTCCTGTCAATCTGCCTAGTGGCTTGACTGAAGATAAATTTGTCAACGATCAGATGGCGAGGATGAAAGAATTGAGCAGCCCCTGGATGCAGAATTTCATCAGGTACGATCCTGCTCCGGCTTTAGAAAAAGTAAGCTGTCCCGTATTGGCACTCAATGGAGAAAAAGACCTGCAAGTCCCGCCGAAAGAGAACCTGGAAGCGATCAAGGCTGGTTTGGCAAAAGGAGGAAACACAAACGTGACCACGATGGAATTGCCGGGGCTGAACCACCTATTCCAAGAAGCAGAAACAGGTGCGCCAAGTGAATACGGAACAATTGAACAGACTTTTTCTCCAGTCGCAATGGAAGTGGTGCTGGGGTGGATTAAGGAGCAGGTGGAGTGAGTGGCAGCTATTTAATCAAAAGTTGACAGTTTATGCCTGTATAGATTGCTTCGAAATAGTAATTCAGAGCTAGTTAGTATAAATTTGAATATTATTTCTAGATTCTATCTTAGTCGATCTAGTTTCTCCCGCGAAGAAATTTGGCTTCGCAATTGACGTGAAAGAAGTAGATATTTTTAATTATGGAAACCCAAATCCTTGATTTTACAGAAAAAAATGGACTTGTTCTGTGCAGCAAAGTTTCTGCTGCTCAAAACAGCTATGAACGTCTGTATATTACAGAGGTAATTAAACTTGGAGCTTATGCAGTCTTTTTCAGGAGATTTTTTAAGTGGGAGGACGATACAAAAGCTTATAAGTCCGAACCTGTAGTTTGTATTTTCAAGGAAGAGCATCTTCCTATCAATAGTTCAAAACACAAAGAGATTCACGCAGCACTCTGGAGTGAAGGGAAGATTGATGTTTATATTATAACAGGGAAGACGAGATTAGATATTTACAATGTTAGAAAGCCTGCCGAAAAAGTTGGGGATAATGAGCTTTCAGTAGAAAAGTTGAAATTTCCACTAGAAGCCGTTCAAGTACTTGATAAGGAGCGTAACGCAGCACATTTATTTGGGACTGGCACATTTTGGGAACAAGATAGGAATCAAAACCAAATAAATATCGATAAGAGTCCATATAAACATTTGATTGATTATCTGATGAAAGTCAGAAGGGATTTCAATGAAAGAGGCGGACAACTGGAATCCGAAACCATTGACAAAATATTGGTTCTAAGCATCTTAGTAAAGTTTTTGGAAGAGAAAAAGGATTCAGGAACTGATCGATCAACTCTTGATGAGATATTTTTTAAATATCAAATACACAGCTTTGTTGAAGCGGTAGAAAAGGGAAAGTTTTTGACTGTTCTTGATGAACTTTCCACTGAATTCAACGGGAGAATCTTTGATCAATTTTGGCCTCAGGAAAGGGAAAAGATTGAAAATACTGATTTGAGCTTATTAGCACAGTTTCTAAGAGCAGACAATGATATTGACACGAAGCAACTTTTTTTGTGGAACCAATATAGTTTTCAACATCTTCCTGCTGAGGTGATTAGTGCTATTTATGAAAATTTCATTCAGGAAGAAGCCCAAAGAGATGGAAATGGCCGTGAGAAAGGTGTGGTTTACACTCCTATTCATTTGGTTAATTTCATGGTGGATGAAGCCATGCCTTTAGAAAATCCTCCCTCATCTTTTATTGAAAGCGGTATTTACAAAATCCTCGATCCTACCTGTGGATCTGGCGTTTTTCTTGTTGCTGCCTACAAAAGACTGCTTCAATGGTGGGCGATCTCTGAGAGCGAAAAAACCGGAGAAATTCGATACCCGGATGCACGGACAGCACAGAGAATAATGGAGGAAAATATTTTCGGTGTGGATGTAAAAAGAACTGCTGTGCGTGTGACCATCTTTGGTCTGACCACTGCCTTATTGGATTATCTTACCCCTAAGGAAGTCTGGGGAGAGTTAAAATTTCAAGATCTTAGTACAAAAAATATAGTTGAAGCTTTACCACCTACGGGTTTTTTTCAATGGGCTTTAAATGCTAAAAATGAGAACCAGCATTTTTCGCTGGTTATTGGTAATCCTCCATTTAATCCTGAGAAAGATAGTTCTAAGCAAAAGGTGTTAGACAAAGATGTTCTTAATTCTTTGGACTTGAAGCATCCAACTATCCCGAGAAAGAACTTTGCGCTACATTTCTTTGAGGCTTCCATGTTGCTGACTGATCAAATTTGTATGATCATTCCGTCCAATGTGCTTTTATACGATAAATCTAAGGAGGCTAAAGATTATAGGGAGAGTCTTTTTACAGATTATGCGGTCTCAGATATTTATGATTTTACTCATTTAAGAGAATCCCTTTTTGTGAAAAAGGGAGGAGGAAAGAAGACAGGAAGAACACCTGTAGTTGCTCTCTTTGCTGAGAGCAGACCCTCTGAATTCAAACCAATAAACCATACGGTAGTAAAACGCACTATTTCTGTAGAACAGAAAGTTCGTTTTGAAATTGATGACTACGACCGACATCCTGTAAAATGGGATTGGGCTGTTGATCCTGATAAGCAGTTTGTGTGGAAGACAAATCTTCTGGGAGGGGGAAGGTTGTTTCATTTGATTTATAGGCTGAGCTTACTACCCTCATTGAAAGACTTAATTGATTCAAATCGATGGCTTAATTTGAGAGGATTTGAAGGAGGAAAGGGATATGAAATAATAAACTGCGATCAGATTTTAAGTATTGCAAATGATCATGTCCCTTATGTATCATTGGATACAAGAATTGAAACAGGCAATTTAAAAGACATAAAGCTATATCGCCCCCCTTTTCTTGTTTTTGAGCAGAGATTAGGGACTGATGGTCTAGTATATGCTTTAGTTTTAAAGAAAAGTGGCTACACTCAAAAGGAACAATTATATTATAGTCGCGATTTTGTCGGGATAAGCGTGCCTCTTGAAGATGAACGAGAGCTTGAAACGGTTTACTTATCGTTATCAAACACAAATTTCAATCCCCAATTTTTTGTTATTTCCACAAGTAGCAACTGTTTAGTCCATCATGAGACGGCAATAAGGATAAGCGATATACTTTCACTCCCAATTTCCTTTGGAAAATTGAATGAAAAATTAAATCGATCAGAGAAAGTGATTCAGGATGACGTACTTTTTTATTATAGACATCTAGGCAAGCAAATCACTAAAAAATCTGGCGGTGCAATCCTCCATTATCCTGTAAAACCAAAGCAATTTGAAGACTATGGCGAAGTACTCTGCTCAGAGTTAAATGGTATCTATGCCAAGAGCGGTAATAGCTGGCAATCAGGCAAGATTTATAGCATGCCTTCCTATACAGTTTATCAAATTGGATTTGGAGCTGATGGAGAGTTGAAGCAAGAATTTGTGAAAGATCAATTAGATGATTCGGTTCAGAGACTAATCAATAATGACACTGCCAACCGAGGGGCTGCCTATAAAAGAATCGTTCGCTTATATGATCATGTAGATGGATTTGATTGTGTTTACTTTATCAAGCCCAATGCCCTGCGCTATTGGCTAAAGTCAATAGCCTTGAGAGATGCCGACGAAACATTTTTGGATTTTAAAGGCAAGGGATATTAATTATGTCAGACGCTTTACCTTTTAAGATACTTCAGCCCTCATCGTTAGTAGAAGAACTAATTGAATACATGGTAAAGCAGCTGCCCTATTTTACTATTTCTGAGGAGTTTGTTGAAATTCTCGCAGTTAAGAAAAATGAAAATCAGCATTCATCAGCTTTTTGTGTTTATATGACTAATGAATGTCCATCTAATTTTTATTTTTTACCGGAAAATTCACAAAAAGGCAGCAGCAAAATAGATATAGGGATATATAAAGGAGCGAATTTATTTTTTACTATAGAAGCCAAAGTTCTTCCTACGCCCAAAGACTCAAAAAGGAAAGAGCATGAATATGTCTTTGGCAAAGGCGGAGGAATTGAACGATTTAGGGAAGAAGATCACGGAGTGGATAATAGGAATAACTTGTTGTCTGAATGTGGCATGATTGCCTATGTTAAAAGCCAAGACTTCAACCACTGGTTTTCAACTATTAATCAATGGGTATTGGATGCATCCTGGCCTGAGAATGAAAAGCTGCAGATAGTTTCTTTTGATAAGATTGCCCGATTGAAATCAAATCATTTAAGAAAAGGAGGCTCGCAAGTTATATTGCACCATTTTTGGGTTGATGTAAGTTAAGTGTCTTACCTCACATATAAAAGGAGGTTCTCCAATGATTTTAAGTGACTTAGCCAAAAAATTGAAGTCTCTATTCCGCTCTCAAAATCCAAGCTCCAACTGTTCGACATGCGGTCGTTTTCCTTCAAAAGGGAAACTCCCAATCCTATTAAACTTGCTGTATCCTTCCTTACGGAATGGTCTCCGAAGTAAGATCATTCCATTGATCTCACAAGAATCTTTAAACTCTTCGTTTTTATAATCACTCCAAGCTTGTTCAAACTGCTCAGGCTCCATGGATCTGGCGATTGTGAGATGTGCAGTGCTTGGGAAAGCCACATGTTTTTTTAGCAGAGAGCTAGATGAGTGCCTTAGTCCTCTCGATATATCTGCAAAGGATTCCTTGTTAAGGACATCGACAAATATGGTTTTGGGTTCAAATTTTCCAATACCATCAAATTGAGCCAAGAAGGGATTGACAGTTTCTGCAAAACGCTTGATGTTGGCAATGATTCTAGCTTCGCGGTAGCTGCTTTGTAGCCAATTCCCCATGGTAATGTGAGGTGTTAAGCCTGCTGCCTTTTTACATCCATAGCGATTTGCAAATTCCTTTTTTAGGGACATTACATCACGATTAATCTCCTCATTGGGTGAGATGATCAACAGGTATTCGAAAATGTTCATTAGCACAATTTTTTAATATGTATATCCGCTTTTCTGCCAGTAAAGCGGATAAAGCAATGTAGGATTTGGCCAACGATAGCATGGCCACTTCGGTCATCCGACCGGGTGAGCAAAGAAATTAGGGCTACCGGCATCATTGCGTATAATCATGTTTTTTATACAGCTACAGCAAGTTCCTGAGCTGATGGTACTTCTTTTTTATCCTTTAAACCCACTTTCCACATGCCGTGCACGTCCACTGCAAACGTCCCAAAATCTTCAACGACCTTGCCACGGATTTTATAAAACCCCTTGCCTTGAAAAGGAAACCGCTTCAGGGAATTGGGGAAATGAACCGTATCCAGCCAGTCACCCTTGGCATCGAGAAAGGTACCAAAGGCCATGTGGTTCTGATTGACCGTACGCACGTCTTTGGTGGTGACAAGCTGACCGAGCATTTCCACATTTTTGCCCAGTAAGTCGGGCAGCTGATGTGCCAGAGCCATTCCCTTGCCATCATGGGCACAGAGTCTAAACATATCCGTGAGCGCAAAGCCGAGTACATTGATCTCATCCAGTGCGTCTTCCAGCGGATAATCAGGAAAATCAGGAAGCGTAAAATCCATGGGCGGTTCTTTGAACAGCGCAGGGGAATCAGGAATGGCGGTCAAGTGCTTTTGGGCGAAGTTGGCTTTCCAAAGCAGTGTTTTCTTGCCCAAGCCCGTAAAGCCAAAGGCTCCCACACTGATTAGGATGTTCAACTGCTCCGGCCCGGCATATGTTCGCTCAATAAAGTCCTCCAAGCTCAGGTAATTTCCGTTTCTTTTCCTTTCCTCCAGAATCAGGTCACAGAGTTTCTTTTCCAGCTGCTGTACATGGATCATCCCCACGAATACCTCTTCCCCCCTGATGTTGGTCAGGTATTCACTGCGGTTTACGCAAGGCGGATTTACCTTTGCTCCGGTACGCTTCAGCTCATGGAAATAGAATTCCGTGGCATAAAAACCCCCGAAATTATTGATCACTGCCACCATAAATTCCATGGGGAAATAGGTCTTCAGGTAAAGGCTTTGATAGCTTTCTACCGCAAAAGAAGCCGAATGTGCCTTGGAAAATGAATAGCCACCGAAGGATTCCATCTGCCGCCATACTTCCGCACTGACCGTTTCTTCATGGCCTAACTCTTTGCAGTTTTTGAAGAAATTTTCCCTGATCTCATTAAAGCGATTGTGTGATCTATACTTACCCGACATCGCCCGGCGCAGGATATCCGCTTCGCCCATGTCCAACCCGGCGAAGTGATGGGCAACTTTGATCACATCTTCCTGATAGACCATCACACCGAAAGTTTCCTCTAGCAGTTCTTTCATTTTGGGGTGGAGGTACACGATCTTCCCAGGGTCATGAAAACGCTCAATATACTGCTTCATCATACCCGACT
Source organism: Algoriphagus sp. Y33 (assembly GCF_014838715.1). Lineage (NCBI taxonomy): Bacteria > Pseudomonadati > Bacteroidota > Cytophagia > Cytophagales > Cyclobacteriaceae > Algoriphagus > Algoriphagus sp. Y33. The sequence continues at coordinate 5,665,958 of NZ_CP061947.1, forward strand.
GTGCCACACCCGGACGGATGATGGAGCTTGCTGCCACCAGCGTGAGGTAATCGTCACATTTCAGCTTGGTGAGCAGCTGCCGCATCGCCGGACTTTCGATGTAAAAGCAGCCGATGGTATCAGCGGTTCGGATTTGCTCTGCCACTTTGGGGTCGCTCATGAACTGTTCCACCCGATGAATGTCAATGTCAATTCCACGGTTTTGCTTGACGAGCCGGATCGTGTCTTTGATATGCCCAAGTCCACGTTGGCTGAGGATGTCGAGCTTGAAGAGCCCGATTTTCTCTGCCAGGAACATGTCTATTTGAGCGGTGCAAAAGCCTTTTGGAGGCAATTCATTCACTGTGTACTGATAGATAGGCTTTTCAGAAATCAGCATGCCACCCGGATGAATGGAAAGATGGTTGGGGAAATTCTCCAGTAATCCACCGTATTTCAGAATGGTACGTTGGATTTTATCCTCATTCATCGGCTGATCCTTACCTCTCACGAGTTGGTCGATTTCTTCTTTTGGCAGTCCAAAAACTTTTCCCAACTCGCGGATCACAGCTCTCCGCTGGAAGGTACTGTACATGCCCAGCAGTGAAACATGCTCTTTGCCGTAACGCTTGAAAATGTAGTCGATCACCTCGTCCCGGTCTTTCCAGGAGAAATCAATATCAAAATCCGGAGGGGAAGTCCGATGGGGATTGAGAAAGCGCTCGAAATACAAGTCGAGTTTGATGGGATCCACATCAGTGATTTTTAGGCAATAAGCCACAATGGAATTGGCACCACTTCCCCTGCCGACGTAGTAGAAGCCACGGTTCTGCGCATAGCGAATCACATCCCATACGATAAGAAAATAAGCGTTGAAATTCAGGTCATTGATGATTTGTAGCTCCTTGATCAGACGGGTTTTGGCTACGGGATCGGTACCGTACCGATAATGGAAACCTTCCATGGCAAGTTTTGCCAATAAAACCCGATCATCCTCCGCGCTGACACTATAGTGCTTTTTGTTTTTGTCGGTGAGGAGTTCGGTCTTGAGTTCACAGGCATCGATCAGCTGTAGCGTGTTGCTGATCATTCCGGGAAAATTCCGAAAAGAACTCATCAGGGTAGCTTCCGAAACGAACATTTCATCCGGGGAAGCAAAGTCCTTTTCTCCCAGTTTACTGATGAGCGTATTTTTGGCTATGGCACGGAGCAGGCGATGTACGTTGAAGAAGGTTTTGTTCTGGAAAGTCACCGGATGCCGGATGATCCATTTCTTCGGTGCAGCTTCTACTTCCTGCTTTTTTACACGATTCAGTTCGCTTGCCAGTATACCGATAAATTCATGTTCTTTTAGATCCTGAGCAGAAAAGCTTCCAAAGGGATAGCTGATCAGCACCTCTGAAAAGCAATCAGGGCGCTCAGGGAAGGGGCGCTCCTCCTGTAAATGCAGCGAGAGAAAGCGGTTGATTTCGAGTATGCCTGCATCGTTTTTTGCCAGTAAGGTATAGCAGAACCTATCTTCGTTTCGGATCTCGGTTCCCACGATGGGCTTGATTTTCTTTTCTCTGCAGAAGTCCACGAAATCCCACATATCGGCAGTGCTGTTGATATTGGTGAGGCCAAGGGAAGCTAGACCAAGCTCGGCCGCTGCGTCCACGAGGTCTTCGGTGCTGTAGGTACCGTAGCGGTAGCTGAACCAGGTTTTACAATTGATAAACATCTTAGGTGCGGGTTAGGGTGATGGCCCGGGTCAGGCTTTTTTCGCCATAGCGGTTTTTGATCCAGTCGATGGCTTGGTATAGACTCACGCCCTCTTCGGTATCTTGGAAAAGATCGATCTGCTGATGTCCCTGAACGAGATGACTGACCTTCACGCCGATCAAACGCACGAGCATTCTCTTTTCATAGAGCTTCGCAAACAGTTCCTTGGCCCGCTGGAGCAAGACCTCGTCCGAGCTGGTGTAGGAGATAATACACTGACGGCTGACCGTGTCGAAATTTGCATAGCGAAGCTTCACCGTGATACAGCCGCAGAGCTTGTGTTTTTGACGAAGTTCAAAGCCTACTTTCTCTGTCATCCGTACCAATTGACTATGGAGAAAAGCCATGTCGATGGTGTCTGATTCAAAGGTGTTTTCGGTTCCGATGCTCTTTTGTTCGGAGTAGGGAATGACCGGAGACTCATCGATGCCGTTGGCTTTTCGTGAGAGGTCAATACCTGATTTCCCCAAGAGGTTTTGCATCATCCGTGGAGGGATCTCACTGAGTAGCCTGATGTTTTCTACTCCCATCCGCTCTAGCAATGCGGAAGTTTTTTCGCCTACGCCAGGCATTCTTCGGATAGGGAGTGGGGCGAGATAGGGTTTTTCTGTGCCAAAAGGAATGGTGGTCTGGCCATTCGGTTTGGCATCATGGGTGGCAACTTTGGATACCAGTTTGTTCACTGCCAGTGCGCAGGAAATCGGCAGACCCGATTGCCTATAGATCTTTTCCCGTAATTCTTTGGTGAATTTTTCGCAGCCAAAAAACCGATCCATCCCAGTCATATCGATGTAAAACTCATCAATGGATGCTTTCTCCACTACCGGTACCTGCTCTTGGAGCGCCTCAGTGATCAGGCGCGAATGCCGGCTGTAGCTATCATGGTCTCCTTTGATGTAAAATGCCGAAGGGCAGAGCCTTCGTGCCAACTTCATGGGCATGGCGGAATGCACACCGAATGTCCGGGCTTCATAACTGCACGAGGCCACCACTCCCCGGTCGGAGCTGCCGCCGATGATGACAGGTTTGTCTTTGAGGGCACTGTTTTTCAACCGCTCCACGGACACAAAAAATGTGTCCAGATCCAAATGCACGATATGCCTTTCCATTTCTCAGATTATTCTCTATATTTGATAGTATTAATATCATTTTATTGTCATTAATTCTATCGAATAAAAATGAGAAGTCAAAGCTTTTTCTGGGCTGCCAATCTGAAATTTCTCAGAAAGCGACGCAAATTGAGTCAGGATATGCTGGCCGAAAATCTTGGCATGAGCCGGGCCAAGCTGAATTCGCATGAAAATGGGCATAGCAAGTCGCCGGCGATTGAGGATTTGCTGCTTTGTGCGGATTACTTCAGGATGAGCGTGGACACGCTGCTGCGGGTGGATCTGTCGAAACTCAGTGAACTGAAAATCCGTGATCTGGAGGCCGGAAATGATGTGTTTCTGAGCGGCTCGAAAGTCAGAATTCTGGCCACCACCGTGAGTTCAAGCAATGAGGATAATATCGAGCTCGTACCGATCAAAGCCAAGGCTGGATATTTGGGAGGCTTTGGGGATCCGGAGTATTTGAGTACGCTGCCTGTTTTTAATCTGCCAAACCTGCCCAAAGACAAAAAATACCGCATGTTTCAAACCGAAGGAGACAGCATGCTGCCCATTGCGGATGGGGCTTATGTGATTGGCTCGTATGTGTCCGAGTGGAGGCTTGCCAAAGAGACTCCCTGCGTGGTAGTGACGGCAAGTGAAGGAGTTAGTTTTAAAATGTTGAGTTTTCAGGCGAAGGAAAGAGACTTTTTGTTACGCTCTCTAAATCCTGCTTATACACCTTACACGGTTCCTGCGGAAGAGATTCGGGAGATCTGGAAGTTCGAATATTACATGAGTGATGAATTTCCACAGGAGCCATTGACGTTACAGCAAGTGGGAATTGAAATCTCGGAGATCAACAGGAAGTTGGAATTGTTGCAAGAACGGGGTGATATGTAGCGGTTTTATTTCTCGCGGCGGCGCAACGGCGCGGGGAAGGTTTTAGGAAAAAATATCCCGCAAAGACGCAGAGGCGCAAATTCTATTAAAATAGTAAGGAACTGTTGTTTAGTAAAGAGCTCTTATTCGCACGTCATTGCGATGAGTGAGGTACGAACGAGGAAGCAATCTCACTTTTAGCAGGCTGCATTGAAAGAGGTACAAGTCACGAGAACCAAAGTGGGAATTAATATTCTTGACCTATCGTGAGAGATAATTCCCCTTAAATTTTTCTAGTTTTGTCGGGCTTAATCAGCACTGAATAGTACCCCCTAGCATTTCTAATTTTTATATCGCTGTTTTGAATAAATCATTTTCCTCCCAATCACTTCTTATTACTGGAATTATCCTGGTTTCGATCAATTTGCGGACTTCGATAGCGTCGGTTGGGCCATTGATTCCGTTTATCCGTGAGGATTTGGGTTTGTCCAATGGCCTGGCGGGATTTCTCACCACGCTTCCTTTGCTGACATTTGCTACCTTTTCGCTTTTTGCTCCCGGGATAGGAAAGCGGTTGGGAATGGGGAGGGCAGTGTTCTTAGCTATTGCTATTTTGACTTTAGGAGTTGTTGTTAGGGTTTTGGATGGGGTGGTTCTGCTGTTTTTGGGCACAGCACTTACAGGTATAGGCATCGTGATTGCCAATGTTTTGCTGATTCCGCTTATTAAGGTGAGGCTGCCTGAGAAACTTGGAATAATGACTGCACTGCTGGCTACGATGATGTCTCTTTTTGCGGCTATAGCCATAGCGGTAAGCGTACCATTGGCAGTTGACTTGAACCTAGGATGGAGAGGGTCACTGGCCTTTTGGGCTATTTTTATGATTATAGCTTTAATCATCTGGATCCCTCAGCTCCAACGCCCAAAGGCGAGTTTGCACCAAGTAACTGAACCTGCCAAAAATGTTTGGAAATCCAAGCTCGCCTGGCATGTGACGATCTTTATGGGGGCCCAGTCTATTATGTACTTTACTGTGATTACATGGCTGCCTGATATGCTGATTTCCAGGGGCTGGACTCCTTCCCAAGCAGGCATAGTTGCTTCTCTTATGCAAATGGTTTCCTTGATAGGCTCTTATTTTGCGCCGAATCTATTGATTAAGCTTAGGGAGCAAACCGGGGTGGTGAAGGCGGTCGGTGCCGGATATTTGATTGGATACCTTGCACTTTTTATAGAAAATGAATTGCTTACTTATGTGGCCTTAGCGATAATAGGTTTGTGTATGGGGGCAAGTTTGAGTATCGCTTATACGTTGATTTCTCTAAGAACAGCAGAAGATCAGACTACAGCAAAACTCTCAGCCATGGTTCAGTCTTCCGGCTATTATCTTGCAGCTTTGGGACCTTTGCTCTTTGGGGTTTCTCTTGATTTATTTAATAACTGGAATGCTCTTATTTACTTTTTACTGCTTTTCGCAGCGGTGTTTACTTATTTCGGCATGTTGGCAGGGAGGGATCGTAAAATCTAATTCCCAAATATTATTTCGTCCTTGATGGAATAGGATGTAGTTTTGTAACCAAATTAAGCCCTGTCTGTTATGCAAGAATTCCTTCAATCCCTAGGTATTTCTGAACAATTATTCGACTACCTGATCATGCCCCTACTCATCTTCTGTGCTAGAGTAGGCGATGTATCTATCAATACCCTGAGAATCATGTTTATGATGAATGGGAAAAAGAACATTGCGCCGTTTTTAGGCTTTTTTGAGGCATTGATTTGGTTGCTTGCCATTGGACAGATTTTTCAAAACATCGATAATCCTCTTTCTTATGTGGCCTATGCAGGGGGATTTGGTACGGGAACTTATGTGGGAATGTATTTTGAGGAGAAGTTGGCATTGGGCAGAGTGCTTGTACGGGTGATTACGCCGAAACCTCTTCCTGAATTGATCGAGTACATGAAGTCCCGTGATTTCCGCTTCACCAATGTAGGTGGGGAAGGTAGATTTGGCAAAGTGAATCTGCTTTTCACCGTGATGAAGAGGGACAGCCTCACAGAGTTTGTGGCTACAGTCAAAAGCATAGATGAGAAAGCATTCTATACCATTGAGAGTGTGAAGCGGGTGTCTGAGGATGATCTGAATGTGATGGATGACAAGCCACGATTCAATATGAGCTTCTTTAGTAAAGCCCGCACCTAATGGCCAATTCCTGGTTCCAGTTTCAGCAGTTTCGGGTCAATCAGGACAATTGTGCGATGAAAATCAGTACGGATGCTGTCCTACTCGGAGCTTTGGCGGATGCTGCTTCACCACGGGAGATTTTAGATGTAGGCACGGGAACAGGAGTTATCGCATTGATGCTTGCCCAGCGTTTTCCCGAAGCAAAAATCCAGGCAGTGGAGATAGATCCTCCTGCTGCTTCCCAGGCTTTGGACAATTTCAGGTCAAATGCATTTTCGGAGCGTATGCAGCTTTGGGAGGGTAGGTTTCAAAACTTCGAAATTCAGAAGAAATATGACCTGATCGTAAGCAATCCGCCTTATTTTCCAGATCATTTGAAATCATCTGACCTGCAGCGCAACATGGCTTTGCATACAGACGAACTCTCCTTTCATGATTTATTGGGGAAAGCAGTACAGATTTTAAAAGAGGATGGGCAGTTTTGGCTTATACTTCCTCCGAGACAAATGCAGGATTTTCACCAAGAAGCAGCGCGGTATGGACTGTTTCTTGGAGTCAAATTCACACTGCGGGATAAGCCCGGAAGACGGATATTGCGGGAGATTTGTGCATTCGTCAGAAACCACACTGAAGTCAAAGCCAAGGATATTTTTATCAAAAACGAAGACGGGACGCCTCATGAAAGTTATGCGGGGTTGGTTCGTGGGTTTTTGTTAGATTTTTAAATTTAGGGTGTATAAAATATAGATTTTGACATATATTTTAATTTTTATTTAAAATATGGTTGAGAAAAATATCAATTTTTTCCGTTTTTCAGTAAAGTGATGATATGATGGTTGTGTCTGTGTGATATTTTTATATTTTTGATCCTGCACACTATGACTAATCAGCTTCATGCAAAAATTACTGACTCTGAGTATTTTGACAATGCTGCTTTTTGGGAGGGGCTGTACGGCAGATGAAGGAGAACCCATCGTTATCCTCATTGAAGAAGGACTGTGTATCAGCTTAGGTTTTTTTATTTTTTTAGCAGGACAGGTAGTAGTTCAGTCTATTGATGTCGGTGATCAAGAAGGGCGCAATGCTATTTCTACCAGGCTCCGGAGATGGGACGATTTATCATTTGACCACATAGAGCCGGAGGCTTTCAAGTCGAATGCAGGAGGGAGTTATCCGATGGGGTGTTACAAATTAGCTCCAGATGGAATCTAATCCTGCGTATATGAAGAAATGTATACTTTTGCTTTTTCTTATTATTTCCCATTTTGGTTTCCCGCAGACTATTTCTGTGAAAAGAGAGGTGGTTGGACATGATATCGGACAGCTGAAAGGAATCAAAATTTCGGGAAGAATCATCGATGAAATTACCGGAGAGGCACTGGTCGGAGTGACGGTTACAGTGCCGGAGATCAGTGTAAATGGCTTGACAGACACAAGAGGTTCCTTTGAGTTGATTATGGATAGAGCCGAATACAACCTTCAATTTCGCTATGTAGGTTATGAGACGGTGGATTATCCTATTGTAGCGGTAGGTGATGGAAGGATTTCAATCAAAATGATTCCCGAAGGTTTCCAACTGGAAGATGTGGTGATTTTCGGAATAAATCCCGAGAGAAATATCCGCTCCACGGATATGGGAGCCGTGACCCTGAATATGAACACCATCAAAGAGCTTCCTCCATTTCTGGGGGAGGTGGATATTATCCGTTCTATGGCGGCTTTACCCGGCGTGAGTCAGGTGGGAGAGGCTTCGGCAGGGTTGAACGTGCGCGGAGGTGGGGCAGACCAGAATTTGATACTGTTTGCAGGTGCCCCGATTTATAATTCCTCACACCTTTTTGGCTTGTATACTTCCTTCAATGCGGATCTTGTAAAAGACGCCACTCTCTATAAATCAGTGATCCCATCGCGTTATGGAGGAAGAGGGTCGTCTATTTTGGATATCATCCCAAAATCCGGGAGTGTTGCCAAGTGGGGAGCAGGTGTGATGGTGAGTAATGTGTCGGGTAAAGTGTCATTTCATGGGTCCTTAATCAAGGACAAGGTGTCTGTGCTTGGAGGTATTAGAGGATCGTATATTAATTGGTTTTTAAACTCGCTAAGAAATCCGGACCTAAAAAACTCAAGGGCTGATTTTTATGATGGAAATCTGATTATTTCAGCGCCGATTTCAGATAAAACTGAATTCGGCTACAGCTTTTATCGAAGTTATGATGACTTTGCTTTAGCCTCAGACACGACAATTTCTTGGGCCAATACCAGTCATTCCTTACAATGGAAAAGTGTGTTGTCACAGAGCCTTAGTCTTGAAGTGTTGGGGTACTATACCCAATATGACTATAGTATTTTCAACCGCTCAGGGATCAATGATTTTGACCTAAACTCCGGAATCCAAGACTATGGTGCAAAACTCTTTATGAGTTATTCATTGTCTGAATCCAATAAAATCGGCTTTGGAGCTGACTACAAGCAATTGAAAATCCAGCCCGGGGAATTAATTCCAAACGGACTTGATGGGGGGATTTTGCCGCAGAAAGTCCAGGATGAATTTGGCAGGGAATCAGCCATTCATTTCCAGCATGAATTTGAGATTGGAGAAAAATTGGGAATATCCTACGGGATACGCTATGATTTGTATCAATACTTGGGGGCAAGAACGGTGAGAGAATATGCAGGAAATCAGCCTATTTCGGATGAAACTGTTACCGGAGAGACTACCTACGGAGACGGTGAAAAGATTAGGGGCTACGATGGCATAGGCCCCAGAGGGTTGTTGCGTTATTCTTTTTCAAAAAGCAGCTCCGTCAAAGCCGGATACAATAAAATGTATCAGTTTATTCACTTGATTTCCAATACCGCAACTATTGCTCCGACGGATATTTGGAAGCTGAGTGATACGTTCATGCAACCGCAGGTAGTAGATCAGTATTCCCTGGGTTTTTACAATAATTTCAAGGGAAATATTTTCGAAACATCCATCGAAGTCTATTATAAAGACATTCAGAATGTGATGGACTATAAGGATGGTGCAAATCTGATCTTGCAAAATAACCCCGAGACAGAGCTGGTGCCTGCACAAGGAAGGGCTTATGGGATCGAATTGTATGTGAAAAAGAATCTAGGCCGATTGATGGGGTGGGTATCCTATACTTACTCCAGAAGTTTGAGACGAGTGCTCTCACGTTACGAGGAGGAGAAAATCAATGATGGCGAATGGTATGCTTCCAATTACGACAAGCCTTACGATGTCACGGTAATTGGGAATTATAAGCTAAGTGCCAATACTTCTGTTTCAGGTACTTTTGGTTATAGTACCGGTCGTCCAATTACTTACCCGGGAGCAAAGTTTTCCTATTCAGGCAATTCATTGGCTTATTTCAATCGAAGAAATGAGCGGCGTCTTCCGGACTTCCATCGACTTGATTTGGCCATTAACTTCAAATTTATTGGTGAAGGGAAGTTCTTTGACGGAGAGTGGACATTCTCCGTGATGAATGTTTACGGCAGGAAAAATCCTTTCTCATTATTCTTTGTGGATAAATTGGGAGCTCCCCCTCAGGCTATGAAACTTGCCATTTTAGGTGTCCCGCTTCCAAGTATCAGTTACTCGATTAAGTTTTGACCCATGTATAAAAAGCTCATTTATATTGCCTTGCTTGCGGCAGCTTCTTGTATCGATCCTTACGAGACAAGAGTGGATAAAGGTCTTCAGCTTTTGACAGTGGAGGGGACAATTACCAGCAAGGTAGGGACGCATACCGTCCGGTTGACGAGAAGTGATACCTATGGGAGTATATTTGAAGGAGTAATAGAACCGGTCACGGGGGCTACGGTGATTGTGAAGGATGATTTGGGGAATGTCACTTTTCTCGGGGAGAATGTAGGAAGCCGGGGCAATTACTATACGCCGGCGGATTTTGCGGCTATAGTGGGAAGGTCTTATACATTACAGATTCAATTGCTCGACGGCAAGGTATATACTTCGCTTCCTGAGCTGGTAAAAGATGTTCCACCTATCGGAAACCTTACTTATCAAAGTGAACGAATTCCTGTGGAAGGAGAAATAAATGATGCTTCCGGGGTGGGTTTTATAGTGGAAGTAGATGATCCTGCAGAGGAAAGCAACTTCTATTACTGGAGAAACAGTAGGGCAACTTACGTGCTGGAAACCAGGCCTGAGCTATACATTGACCCGCTGACTAAGGCTCCGGCTCCCAAAGGCTGTTGCGCTGTCTGCTACAAATCAGAAATTACAGGCAATAATTCATTTTTTATTGCAAGTGATGAAAATTTCAATGGCTTAAGGACAAGAGTAAAAGCGGGGTTTATTCTCGATGATGGATTACGGTTTGTGAATACATTCCGTGTGGATTTAAGGCAACTCAGCATTACTGCCGAGGCGTACCGTTTTCTCCGCTTGGTAAAGCAGCAATCCGAGACCAGTGGTTCTGTATTTGATCCACCTCCGGCAAGTATCCGGGGAAACATGGTTAGCTTGGATGATCCTGACGAGGTGGTTCTGGGTTATTTTATTGCTGCCGGGGAGACTTCCCAGCGTGTGTATATCAAGGGTACGGAACTTGATTTTAGACAGAATGTAGGGGGTGTCCCGGACGACTGCAGAGAGGTGGATGATTCAGTAGTTAATCCTCCTGCGGATTGGAATCCCGAAGAGTAGTGGAAGGGCGAAATAAGTTAGCGTGGATAGGATTACCTCAAAAACTCAGGTAGGATCATATAGCTTCTCCTGCTCTTGAAAGCTGATTCCGTGATTTTTCAACGCTGTCAAAACCGGATTATAAATCTCAGGAAACACGGGGACGTGGAGACCTTTCAGTTTAATGTTTCCATCCAGAAATAGGTCAACAGCAATTGCCAGCGGAAGCCCCACCGTTTTTGCCATGGCTGTGTAAGTGGCATCTTCACCAAAGCATACCAGACTTGATCGGATTTCTTTGATGCCTTCGGCAGATTTGATTTGGAAGAGGTGCTGCATTACGATCATGTCTTTGTCTTCTGGGTAAAGCTTCCAGTTTTTCTCAAGAATTGCCTGAAGAATAACAGCCGGAGAGCCCTTTGTCAGTGGCAGCAGGTCATTTCCGAAAAATCCCAACCATTGGATTTTCTCCCATGTTGGGAAATCAAAATCAGGGATCAGATTCCCGAGTTTTTCTTCTACGGAAAGCGTTGGATCATAAGGCAGGAATGCATTCAAAAATTGTCTCAAAGTTGTTCCCTCGGGCAGATTCATCTGAAAACCATCGTCACACATCCCCAGTTGTACGAAGATGTTCCAAGCTTTGCAGAAGCCTGATCTTCTTAAAGTCCCGCGGATCATGGTTCCGATTTTCTCCAGTCCATACACCCGTCTATAGCTGAGCGAATCCCGATTGGGGTAGCCGTCAAAATCTCCCAGTCCGGGAAATTGAATAGTTTCTAGCTGGTTGAAAAGCTGATGATAAGGGACAAATTTCAAATCGCCATTTTCTATGTAGCGGGAAGTTCCCTGACCTGCCAGCACGACGTTTCTTGGGTTCCAGGTGAACTTGTATTTCCAGGGATTATCCTCTGATTCCGGTGCCAGAAGTCCGCCGCAGTAGGATTTGAAAGAGATGATTTCCTCTCCCTTTGATTTTGCGGAATGGATGATTTGCATGGCAGACATGTGGTCGATTCCCGGATCCAACCCACATTCATTCAGAAAAAACAAGCCTTTTGCTTCGATTTCCGATTTCATTTCGCGCATTTCTTCAGATTCGTAAGAAGCCGAGAAAAAGTGGGTTCCAAAGTGCAGACAATCCTTTGCTACCAATGGATGCATAGAAGCAGGCAGCATGGAAATCACCACATCGGCTTCTTGGATAAGTGCTTGTCGGGACTCCACATTCTCAATATCCAGTTGGTGGGCTTGGGTATTTGGCTGATTTTTAAGTTTTTTGGTTGCTGCATCAGGATCAATATCCGCCAAGATTAATTGTCGGTCTTTTGATTGGCAGCTTTTTGCCAGGAAATCGATCAGGAAAATGGCGGATTTTCCACCGCCTAAAATCAGAATTGTATGCATCGTATGTAAAGTTACTCGGTCTAAAATCGAGAATATATTTTAGGGTAAAAAATTGTGGGGAGAATATTAGAGGGAACAATTTCCTACCTTAATCGTTAGGAAAACTCCAATTAGAGAAAGATGAGTAAGAAAATAAAGATAGAAGCTGAGTTTGAAGAACTGGCATGGGAGGAACTGACTATTGAAGAGCAGCAGCTGATGATGAGGGCGAGAAAAGTGTCAGAAAAAGCCTATGCGCCTTATTCCGACTTTCATGTGGGAGCAGCTGTCCGGCTAGAATCCGGTGAAATTCTACAGTCCAGTAATCAGGAAAATGTAAGTTTCCCCGTGGGAGTTTGTGCTGAGCGGCTGGTGCTTGGCTATGCGGGGGCAAACTTCCCGGATCTTGCAGTGAAGGAAATCGCAATAGTGGCGCGCAGAAAAGGAGATAAGATCTGGGCGGGAGTTTCGCCTTGCGGACTTTGTCGGCAGACAATCAACGAAGTGGAAATGAGATTTAATCAACCAATCACGATTCTTATTCAAAATCCCGATGGCTCCGTATTCCGATTCCAGGGAATCCAGACGCTTTTACCTTTCAAATTTGACGATCTGAACGCATAGAGTTTTGAAGAAAAGTATCAGGTTTCAGTATCAGGCGCACTATTCAGTTTCACATGAACCTACTTTCCAAGAGAAGGAGATCTGGCTGGTGTTGCATGGATATGGGCAATTGGCCGGGTTTTTCATCAGAAAGTTCCAGAATTTTGAATCCTCTGATCGGCTCTTTGTAGCTCCTGAAGCGACCAATTACAATTATCTCAATGGATTTTCGGGGAGAGTGGGCGCGAATTGGATGACAAAGCATGAACGGGAAGTAGCCATCCAAAACAATCACACTTACCTGGATCTTTTGATGGATAAGCTACTTTCGCTGTATAGTGAGATGCCATCAATCAATGTGCTGGGATTCTCACAGGGAGCGGCTACCGCCACACGTTGGGCAAGTAGATGGACAGGTGAAGTGAGTCGGCTGGTGCTTTGGGCCGGAGGTTTTGCCCAAGACATGATTTTGGATGATGCACGGGGGAAATTTTCACAAACCGAAATTATGTTGGTCCTAGGAGATCGGGACGAATTTGTCACGCCGGAAAGCCTTGAAATACAGGAAGAATTGATCAGAAATCTGGGTAAAAAGGTAAAAAGGACAACTTTTTCCGGAGGGCACGAAATTGATGCTGAATTGCTTTCAAGAATTCTTGATTCAAGTGGGTAAATCCAACTATATTGGCACTTCAATCGCTTAATTAACAATAGAGTTTGATCAGAATTCGACATTCACTATTTTTCTGAAAATTTTGTAAACCATCAATGCTTTCCCTTACCGAAAAGGAGATAGACCTTATCTCAACACAATTACTCAAAGGAATGATCTGTTTCTATCAGATCGATAAGAAAAGAATTCATCAGATGCCGGATGATGAGGATTATTACAATTATGATCTGACTGAGGCGGAAGAAGATGTACTGGATGAAATTGAGGAAAACCCGGACAATTATGCCGAGTTTACCCAGATGGAGCCGGCCCAAGAGCATCAGATGATGCAGGACTTTATAGATCGGCGGGTCAAAGAAAGAAATCTTGCGGAAGATTTGGTTAGTTCCCTGACCAAGCCAAAGGCAAATACTGCATTTAAGTTTTTGATAGAGGATTCCAAGTACAAAGCCGAGTGGACAGAATTCCGCAGGGAAAAGTACCATGACTGGATCAGGGAGCAGGTTGATAGCTTTAATTTCACCGAAGATTAAAGGATAGCCGGCCGATTTGGTCGGTTTTTTTGTTTAACCGCTAAGAGCGCGAAGAAAGCGCAAAGAAAATAATTGAAAGTTTGCCGCCGTGGGTGTCCACTCACGGCATTTCTTTAGTTTGACATTCCCTTTGCAGTCGTGAGTGAAGACACTCAGGACATCTCCCTCATATTTTCTTACTTCCATTGCTAAGTCATTTTGATCCTGTGAGTGGAGACACTCACATAGGCGGTGTGACATTTGGCGTGCGTGAGGTGATGATACTGTTATTAATCACAAGAGGAGGCGGAGGTTTACGCAGAGGGCGCAGTTTAGATATAATTGTCTAATGAAGTCGAAGTTGTCTGGATGAGCGCAGTCGAAATCTTATTTTTGTGTTATCCTGCTTCTCCGGAAGCTGGATTTAATTTGCACTTTCATCCCTCTGTCGGAAGTTTTCTTAATAAATGTTTTGATAAGGCAGTTCTGTCATTAACCGCAGTTGTCCTGCTTCTCCGGAAGCTGGTCGTTGAAGTCAGGATGGTTACGGCTATATCTGCAATAGAGCCCTATGGTTTTACCGATCAATCCAATTACATGAAATATTTACCTTCTGCAAAAAAAAACACCGGCTATGTATCTAAAATCGCAAGCAATCATAATATTTTTTAGTTTAAACTATTCTTTTAACCAAAATAATCTTATGAAAAACAAAATGAAAGTATTCGGTCTCAGCTTGGGAATGATGGCAATGTCCTTCACATTCTTTGTAGGCAATCCTTCGAGCGCTAAGGCTAATGACCCAGGCCCTTGCTATATGCATATGGCTAGATGTAATGGTGGTACTATGTCCTTGGATAACTGCAGGTCGGAGCATACCGCAGAAAGTTGCCGAGGAGCTTCTTGCTCAACTTGTTAATAATAAATCAGTGAACGCCAATCAAGAGTGTATGATTGGCGTTTCTTTTAAATTAAAATGTATCGTTTCTATTAAATTAAAATGTACAAAGCACTTACAATCTGTTTTTGCATATTTCTTTCCTGCAACAGAAAGCAAGATGTGACTGGGGTTTTGAACCTAACTGAGATTGATCCAATTTCAGATACGCTATTAATTACAAAGTTAATACCCCTTGCTTCAACTCAGTCAAATCTCCTAGGTTCATATCTCAATGTAAAGTATAACAATGATTGTATTTGGATCTTGGGCAAAGACAATTCTGATGCAATCCATGGTTTCAATTGGAAAGGTGAGTCAATCGGATATGTTGCAGAAAGAGGAGAAGCCCCAGGACAGCTGTTTAATTTATTGGACTTTTCACTTGAAGGGGATGAAATAATAGCCCTTTCTAACCTTGGTGATGAAATAAAAATTTCCAATTATTCAAGTGATAATAGTTTGTTGGCACAAACTCAATATCCTTTCAATTGCTTTACTTTCTGGAAAAACGAAGAGGGTGGGTACTTATTATATTCTGGTTATAATAAGGTGGCTGGAGAATACCGGTTATTATCAATCGATTCCAGCGGTACTGTTCTCAATAAGCATCTCAAGAATAATTTTAACGAGAATATGATACCTCTAAGTGAACCCTCATTTTTTAAAGGGGATGGAGAAATTTTATTTAGGGAGTCATTCAAGCCAGCAGTATATACAATGACTGCTGATGGGCCTGATCTAAAATATGAACTTAACTTTGGAGAATTGAGAGTCCCAGACTCGTATTGGGAAATGGATGCTATATCTGGGTTTGAAATGATTGACCAAAATGGTTTTGCAAATATTGAATTCGTAGCTGAAAACAGTCACTATGCTATTTTTGATGTCTTTATTCAAAAAGAAGGTGAGATTTGGAAAGAAATTGTTATCCTATATAAGGATTCAAAAAAAGTTAGAAAAATTAAAGTAGCCACAGAAATTAATGGGCATCTATTGACGCCAATAGGATTAGAAAATGATACGATACTATTCATTAGCTATGCACCATACCTAGTTCAAAATAGACGAAATTTGAATCTTTCTCAGGAAGCCTTAACTATTATTGACACTATTAATGAAGAAGATAACCCAGCTATCATTTATGCTCAAATCCCTAGTCTATAACACTTCATTTCTGATAATTTTTATTTTTCCTTGTAGTTGCACCAGTTCTGAGAACTCGAAAAACGAATTCATCTAAATTTATCATACGCAGAATGTAAAGCTTTTATCTGTGCCAGAAACAAAATACCATTTAGGTTCGACTGAAGGTATTTATCAGGTAGTTACCTATACAACCTCTTTTAGCAAATGGTCTTTCTTAAATTATGCATGGGAGGAAAGTCATGATGACCATCCAGAATTTGACTTAATTTTTTACTATTCAGGAAGTGACACTACTGGATTAAAGGAGTGGATGTCGTCAAACGATTTTCCATACCCTATCCTATTTGATATTGAAGGAGAGTTCAGAAAAGGAAATATTCGAGATAACAATTTAACAAATATATCTTTTGTAGTTAGAGATGGTGAGATTATTGACTTTTCAAATCCATCTCTCAAAAATTTTGATGAAACGCTTACAGCCTTGTCTGCCGAAAACTAACATACTTCAGTAATTAGCATGAAAGTACATTTTCTCATCTAGTGCTGCGCAATTATCCTGCTTCTCCGGAAGCTGGCCGTTGAAGTCAGGATGGTTACGGCTATATCTGCAATAGAGTCCTATGGTTTAACCGATCAATCCAATTACATGAAATATTTACCTTCTGCAAAAAAAACACCGGCTTTGGTGGAATCTGGGCCTAATGACTCAACGTTTACAGTTTATAGTAGTATGAGCAAGACGCTCACCGATTTTTCACTCACTGATACATCTTTGTTGGGCATTCATCAATACAAGCAGCCAGAAGGGTTGTATGAAGTGTATAGAATGTTTCATGCAACGGATAGTACTGTGTTGGGACTAAAGTCCATTGACCCAAACCGGCTGGTGGAAATTTCTTTAAAGGATGGGAAAAGGGTAGCGGGCTACGGGACATGGGAGAAAATCCCTGATGCGGATCACTTGATTGATTACAGCGATCCTATAATAAATTATCATCTGGGGCAAATTAATAAAGGATGGTTCAAAGCAAATAGAAAACTAGGACTGTTTGTCACCGCAGGTGTGTATCGGGATAAGATAGAAATATTTGACTATAATGATAAAAAATTTACGATAGTTGAGGGGCCAAGGGTAGAACTGCCAAAATTTGAAATTGTACAAGGTGGGGCAAATTCATCTGTGATTTTTGATATAGAAAACAAATACGGTCATCGGGATATTTATATAGATGAAAAATACATATATAATCTATACGGTGGGTTTAACGAACAGGAAATTTTTGAGACAAATGAAGTTGCCAAAACCATCTATATTCTAACTCATTCCGGTGATGTAGTGGGAAAGTTAAATCTAGATATATCCATAAGAGGATTGGTCGTAGACTCAAATCTTAAGAAAATCTATGGGATTACTACGGATGAAGATCCCGGGATAGCTGTTTTTGAGCTTCCTGAAGAGTTTTTGTAATGATATGTACTTAACCCTCATTACAAAGGAACACAGCGATGGGTTCCTTTTTTATTTAGGTACAGAGATTTTTTTCATCATTTTTTTATATTTTGATAGCATGCAAGAGCCTGTCAATTACATGATCAGAAATACACTCCAGCCCGGTGATCTAGGGCAGGTGGCTGCCTTGCATGGTAAAGTCTATTCCGAAGAACATGACTTTGGATTGGGTTTTGAAGCCTATGTCATGGAAAGCTTGCTGGAGTTCTATTGGGCGTACAATTTGAAAAAGGATCGCGTATGGGTGGTGGAGAGTGAAGGAAAAATGATAGGTTTTGTATTACTTATGCATCGCCCGGCAAATAGCGCTCAGTTGCGGTATTTTATTTTGGCAAAGGAGTTTCGTGGACTGGGAATAGGAAGCAGGCTGATGAAAGAGTGGATGGAGTTCTACAAGGAAGCTAACTACGAAGCTGCTTATTTGTACACTACATCAGGGCTGGATGCCGCAGTCAGTTTGTATGAAAGAATGGGTTTTCGTAAGATCAGCGAAATGAAATCGATGAATTTTGGAGTGCCAATGCTGGAACAGTATTATGAGTTAATCACCCATCCGAAAAAATAAAAGTGTTGTGTAAGTGGTAAGTAGTCTGAATTCGGCTTACCACTTACATTGTTTACTTGATTTTTTTTATCACTTGAAGTGTATCCGCAATTTTATTCTCCAGCAAATCAAATTGCTGATTTTTGATCCAGTCTTTCTTGAAAAGTTGTGAACCCATCCCCACGCAATACACTCCTGCATCAAACCATTCCTTGAGGTTTTCCTCGGTAGGCTCTACACCACCTGTGGGCATGACATGAAGCTCAGGATAGACAGACTTGGCGGCTGCCACAAATGCTGAGCCCACGACGTTTCCGGGAAAAGCTTTGACCAAGGTTGCTCCTAATTTTTTTGCCTGAAATATCTCGGACATGGTAGCACATCCGGGAATCCAAAAAACTTCCTTTGAATTGCAAAACACAGCCAGTTCCGGGATCAAAGCCGGAGAAACGATAAAATCTGCTCCTGCATCTATAAAGACATTTGCATCTTCGGTGGTGAAGATGGTGCCGATACCCATGACCATATCGGGATACCTGGATGCGTATGTGCAAAGCTCTCTGAACACCTCTAGGGAGTTTGTCGCCCGGTTGGTGAATTCAAACACGCGAATTCCAGCCTTATAGGATGCATTAAGAACTCCTTTTGCCACTTCTATATCTGCATGATTGAACACAGGGATCATTCCTGTGTCACTCATGGCTTGTAACATGTCACTTTGTGAAAATTTCATGCGTTTATATTTGATTTTTTATGGTCACATGGAATCTCGCATGGTTGATAATCATACTAGTGTGTGCCTCTTGAGTCATGCTCGATTTCATATTTTTTTTAACGTAAAAGTTTACCGACATTTTTTCCTTCCACAAGCTGATTGACCTCATCGATAGAGACGAAGTTTGCATCTCCCGGAATAGAGTGCTTCAATACCGAGGCGGCAACCGCAAAATCCAATGCGCCCTGATCATCTAGGTTAAGTAAGCCATAAATCAGCCCTGCCATGAAGGCATCGCCGCCCCCAATTCTATCCACGATGTGGGTCATCTCGTAGGTTTTGGATTCCAGCAAAGATTCTCTATTCCAAAGAACTCCGCCTAGGTTGTTTTCAGAAGCACTGATTGAATCACGATGTGTGGTTGAAACATATTTTAGGGAAGGACACATTCTTTTTGCTTTTTCACAGGCTTGCAGGTAGTCTGTCTCTTTGATTCCCATGCAGTTTTCGAAGTCTGTCAGCCCGGCAATAATCAGGTGAGAAGGGGCTATCAATTCCGGCATAATGTCCATAGGACCTTTGCCATATTGCCATAGATTTCTGCGGTAATTGATGTCTGCGCTTATTTTCACACCAAGTTTAGAAGCGGCGAGTACTGCAGCTTTGCAAAGATCTGCGGCGGATTGGGAAATAGCCGGAGTAATTCCTGTCCAATGAAACCAGTCCGCACCTTCAAATATTGTTTCCCAATCAAAATCTTCCACATTGACTTGGGCAAATGCCGAATCAAAGCGATCATAGATGATTTTTGAGGAGCGCTGCATGGCTCCGTTTTCGACAAAGTAGACCCCCATTCTTCCCTCGTTATAGCGAATAAATGAAGTGTCTACTCCGGCAAATCTAAGCCCGCTTACCGCCGCTTTGGCGATTTCGTGATCTGGGAATGAAGTCACGTGGGCGGCAGATAATCCCCAATAGGCGAGGGAAACAGCCACATTTGCTTCTGCACCCCCGTAGTTTACTTCGTAGGATTGTGTGTTTACAAAGCGTTCATGCCCCGGAGTGGATAGGCGGAGCATGATTTCACCAAGCGTGATTATTCTTTTATTCATCTATAGACTGTTTTACTATTTTGGATTTATCGGAAAAATAGGAATGATAAATTAAAATCCTCTTGATCTTAATGATTAGACAATAATAAACGCCATTTATTGGTTTACCAAGTAAAACCAGCTCAATTCTTTGCCAAAAATTGAATAGTTCCAAATGAAAATTGCAACGTATTTAAATGGGGGTTTGGATTTCTTTAGGGTTTTACCGTGCCTCTTCAGAATATTTTTCTAATTTTGCCCCAATTTGGACTTAAGCAAAACTTTCTCTTCAATCTCCCTCTCTAATGCCTAAAGATAGCAGTATAAAGCACGTTCTCATCATTGGTTCAGGTCCCATTGTCATTGGTCAAGCTTGCGAATTTGATTACGCAGGCTCACAGGCAGCCAGATCACTTCGCGAAGAAGGGATCACTGTCACGCTGATCAATTCGAATCCGGCGACTATTATGACTGATCCTGTCACGGCCGACAATGTCTATTTGCTTCCTTTGGAAAAAAAATCCATCGTTAAAATTCTTAAAGATCATCCGGATATCGATGCAGTTCTTCCTACCATGGGTGGGCAGACAGCCTTGAACCTAGCCATTGATTGCGAAAAAGGCGGTGTTTGGGCTAAGTACGATGTGAAAATGATCGGTGTAGATATAGACGCCATCGATACAGCCGAAAATCGTGAGAAATTCAAAGCCCTGATGGAAAAAATTGGTGTGGGAGTATGTAAAGGAGCTACTGCCACCTCTTTTCTTCAAGGCAAAGAGATCGCCCAAGAAATAGGCTTCCCGCTTATCATCAGAGCTTCATATACTTTAGGAGGTGCCGGTGGAGCTTTTGTGGAAACTGCTGAAGATTTTGAAAAGGCACTTTCAGCAGGTCTTCAGGCCTCCCCGGTTCATGAAGTGTTGATAGAGCAAAGTATCCTTGGCTGGAAAGAATACGAGCTGGAGGTAATGCGTGACAATATCGGCAACATGATCGTGATCTGTTCTATCGAGAACTTTGATCCGATGGGTGTGCACACAGGTGATTCTATCACGGTGGCTCCTGCGATGACCTTGCCTGACACCACATATCAGCGCATGAGAAATTATGCCATCACGATGATGAACAGCATCGGGAATTTTGCAGGAGGATGTAACGTACAATTCTCGGTTAGCCCGGATAACTCAGAAATCATCGGTATCGAGATCAATCCACGGGTTTCCCGATCTTCAGCTTTGGCTTCTAAAGCAACCGGATATCCTATCGCAAAAGTAGCGGCTAAGTTAGCTATAGGTTACAACCTGGATGAATTGAAAAACTCAATTACCGGAACAACTTCGGCATTTTTTGAGCCTTCTATAGATTATGTGATCGTGAAAGTGCCACGCTGGAACTTTGATAAGTTCAAGGGGGCTGACAGGAGATTAGGACTGTCGATGAAGTCAGTAGGAGAGGTGATGGGAATTGGAAGAAACTTCCAGGAAGCACTTCAGAAAGCTTGCCAGTCTCTTGAGATCAAGAGAAATGGTCTTGGGGCAGATGGCAAAGAACTACGTAATCAGGATGAGATTTTGTATTCCTTGGCCAATCCCAGCTGGAACAGACTTTTCCATATCTATGATGCATTCAAGCTTGGGATTTCCTTCCGTACTATCCAGGATCTGACCAAGATCGACAAGTGGTTCTTGAAGCAGATTGAGGAATTGATCCACTTGGAAAAGGAAATAGGGAAATATAAGTTAGATACAATTCCTGTGGAATTGATGGACCTGGCTAAACGTAAAGGCTATGCTGACCGCCAGATTGCGCACCTGTTTGATTGCTTGGAAAGCGAAGTTTTCGACAAGCGATACAAGGAAATGGGCATCAAGCGTGTGTATAAATTGGTGGATACCTGCGCAGCAGAATTCGAAGCTAAGACTCCGTATTATTACTCTTCTTTTGGATCTGAAAATGAATCTGTAAAATCAGACCGTAAAAAAGTAGTAGTACTAGGCTCTGGTCCGAACCGCGTAGGTCAGGGAATTGAATTCGATTACTCTTGTGTACATGGAGTTTTGGCGGCTAAGGAGTGTGGCTATGAGACGATCATGATCAATTGTAATCCGGAGACGGTTTCAACGGACTTTGATATTGCGGATAAACTTTACTTTGAGCCGGTATTCTGGGAGCATATCTACGAGATCATCCTTCACGAGCAGCCTGAGGGTGTGATCGTGCAGCTGGGAGGGCAGACTGCCTTGAAGCTTGCTGAGAAGCTGGAGAAATACGGTATCAAGATTATCGGTACAAGCTTCGAGGCTTTGGATTTGGCTGAAGACAGAGGTAGATTTTCGTCTCTTTTGAAAGATCTGGATGTTCCTTATCCTGAGTTTGGAACGATTCACAATACTGACGAAGCGCTAGAGCTTTGTAAGACGATAGGATTTCCTCTTTTAGTACGTCCCAGCTACGTGTTGGGTGGTCAAGGGATGAAGATCGTGATCAATGAGAAGGAACTGGAGCAGCATGTGGTGGATGTGCTGAGAGATATTCCCAATAACGAGATTCTGCTCGATCACTTTCTGGAAGGGGCTATTGAAGCGGAAGCTGATGCGATTTGTGATGGGGAGAATGTATATATCATCGGAATCATGCAGCATATTGAGCCTGCGGGAATCCACTCAGGTGATTCTTACGCCGTACTTCCTCCATATAACTTGGGAGATTTGGTGATTCGCCAGATCGAAACATACACGGAGAAAATTGCCCTTGCCCTGAGAACTGTCGGATTGATCAATATTCAGTTTGCAATCAAAAACGATAAGGTCTATATCATCGAGGCAAACCCGAGAGCTTCCCGTACAGTGCCGTTTATTTGCAAGGCTTATAGAGAACCTTATGTGAATTACGCCGTAAAGGTGATGTTGGGAGAGAAAAAAGTTACCGATTTTGAATTCAAACCTTACAAGAAAGGTTATGCTATCAAAGAGCCTGTTTTCTCTTTCCATAAATTCCCGAAAGTAAATAAAGAATTGGGTCCTGAAATGAAATCCACCGGTGAAGCGATTTACTTTATCGATGATCTGATGGATGATTATTTCTTGAAAATCTACGCAGAGAGAAATCTGTATCTGAGTAGATAATTTCGAACCAAAAAAAAGAGCCGATGGGCGGATTATTAAAATTTGTAGTTATTCTTTTAGGGATTGGCTGGCTTCTGGGCCAGCTAATCCGATATTTCCTTCGAAGCAAATTGGCTAAGTTTGCCCAGCAGGTGAATGAAGTGGCCAGGGAGGAGCAACGTGCCCAGCGGCATGCTTCTACCCCGAAGGATGAGGTAGTCGTGGATTATGTCCCAAAACGGCAACAAGAAAAGATTCACAAGGATATTAAAGGCGGTGAGTACGTCGATTATGAAGAAGTGAAGGAGTGATCCTTCACTTTTTTCTTTTTAGCCGCAAAGTGCGCTAAGTTTTCGCAAAGTCAGCAGATTCAATGTGTTGTCCTTCTTCCCCACATGCCGGACTAGTGAAGCTTTTTTTATTTACTTCATTTGGATTGTTATGGCAATTGAGTGCTATGAGCTATCCTGGCTGGGATTAGAAACTTAAAGCCTATCCGAAGTTCTTTATTCTAGCTTAGCCAAGCTACACCAAAAAACCTTGAATCCGCTTTGGGTTTTTGTGCCGATCAAAAAATCTTCCCCACCGTCTTTTACTCCTAGTTTTTTCTTCAAAATTTCAGAACCTGTGGCGTAATTTCGGGTAATTACATTCACTTTTCCTGAAGGAAATAACTTTTTAATCTCAGTTTTCTTGGGCTGTACTTCCTGAATCACTTGGAATATTCTAGCGGGGATTTCTTTCGGAACTTCAGATGAAGTGTACAAGTGGCTATTTGGGTCTAGTTTTCTCAAGCCAAATCGTTCTCCAAATGTCTTAAATGCCCCAGCCTTTAATACTGCTGAAAATGGCTCAATCAAATACTTGTCTACTTTCCCGAACTTTGAAGTAATTTCTTCTTCCTCGCTTGGCTCAAATGAAAAACAAGTTTCCCTGCCACTCAGATCAATAGCTTCTACTGCCAAAGGAAATTCCGAAGAGCTTTTGCTCCAGTGTAAGAGCAACTCTTTCACTTCATTTTTTACGGAAATCACTTGCACCTTCCTGATATCAGGAAGCTCACTGAGTGCCTGAGAAATATCCAGCATAGGCGATACTTTCAACAAAATCGAGTCGGCTTTGCTTTTCATCATTTCCCATGAGCTGACCACATCAGGCTCGCAATCCGCCAGTTTGTAAAGCTTTTGGTTGCCTTTTCCTCTACGTGCAGGGTCAGCATAGATCAGGTCAAAATGGTGTTCAGTCTGAACCAAAAAGGTCAGTCCGTTACCTGTTGCGATAGTGAATTTAGACGGGGCAAGAATATCTAAATTATGCTTTGCAATCTCCGCCAGTTCCTCCTGCTGCTCGCAGTAAATGGCTTTTTCAAAATGCTTGCTTAAGAAATAACTATCCACTCCAAATCCTCCAGTGAGATCTATCATCAGCTGACCTTTTCTCTTCCTGGCCTTAAATTCAGCAGTTTGCTCGGATGAGCTTTGCTCCAAAGAAATAGAAGGGGGGAAGATCAGTTCAGGTTTGGATGTCCAAGTAGGAAGTTTCTTGGCTGCTTTTTGTCTTGCTGAGATCTGTTGTACGGCTGCCTTTAGGTCAAAATCAGTTTTGCCCTGATGCCTAAAAAGCAAAAGTGCAGGATCTTCGGTAAGATGATCCTGCACAAATTGTTGGAAGTCGGCCCGATGATATTGGGTCAAATCCATTAAATCAAGCCGTTTGCGAGTGCGTATTCAGCGATTTGTACTGCATTGGTTGCTGCGCCTTTTCTAAGGTTGTCAGCTACAATCCACATATTCAGCGTATTCGCCTGAGATTCATCTCTTCTCAAGCGGCCTACGAATACCTCGTCTTTCTTATGCGCAGTGATCGGCATAGGGTAGATGAAGTTGGCCGGGTCATCCTGTACGATTACTCCCGGAGCTGCAGCCAGCAATTCACGAACCTCAGCCAAATCAAAGTCTTCTTTGAACTCCACGTTTACTGCCTCCGAGTGGCCACCCATAGTTGGGATTCTCACTGTAGTTGCAGTTACTTGGATTGTATCATCACTGAAGATTTTCTTGGTCTCCTTGATCATCTTCATTTCCTCTTTTGTATAGCCGTTGTCCTGGAACACATCTATATGGGGAAGTACGTTCATGTCGATTTTGTGCGGATAGACCATTTCTGGGGTTTCGCCTGCACGCTCAGCCATCATCTGATCCACTGCCGCTTTGCCCGTACCTGTCACCGACTGGTAAGTGGATACCACTACTCTTTTGATGCCGTAGCGCTGGCGCAAAGGCTCCAGAGCCAATACCATTTGGATGGTAGAGCAATTTGGATTTGCGATAATCTTATCTTCTTTGGTCAGTTCTTTTGCGTTGATTTCCGGAACGATCAGTTTTTTGGTCGGATCCATTCTCCAGGCTGAAGAATTATCGATGACAATAGTACCTACTTCAGCAAACTTAGGAGCCCATTCTGTGGAAGTGCTCCCGCCAGCTGAAAAAATAGCCACCTCAGGTTTCAATGAAACAGCCTCAGCAAGACCGATAACAGTGTAGGGTTTACCCTTGTATTCGATCTGTTTACCTACTGATCGCTCGCTGGCGACTAATAGAAGTTCGTCAAAAGGGAAATTGTGCTCTGCGAGCACCTCTAGGATTTCTGAGCCTACCAAGCCGGTAGCTCCTACCACTGCTAATTTCATCAGATTTTAAGTAGTTGTTGAAAATTTTTGAAGCACAAAAGTAAGTGCTACGGATTCATTTTCAGGCCTGTCCCCCAAAAATTTTAATCAAAACCCCATAAAAATCAACATAAAGCATAGTTTGAGATAATTTTGATTAGTATATTTAGGTTACACTTTTTATCTGACAAGGATATGGCAGGCTTATTTTTTATTTGGCAATTGATCTATTTCTCTGTTTTCGTGCAGAGTGATTCAGAGGAAGCTCAGGTTAACAATCTGAGCCAGGATTTTGAAAGTGAATTTGTCGTCCAGAATTATCCCAATGAATTTTTGCCCGACTGGTATGCGAATGAGCTCAGGGGTAGTTCTTCCCGTATTTATCAGGCAAATGGACTAGGTAGAAATGGAAGCAAAGCTTTGGCAGTGCAGCCTATTTCTTCTTTCAATGGTGAAATTACAATTAGACTTTCGCCACAAAACCTCAATGCCCCAAAAGTGCGGTTCTGGGCCAGGTCAGTCAAAAATGGCTCTGGCAACAGAGCTGCGGAGGTTTATTATAGCTTGGGAAGGGAATTGGATGGAGATTATTATGAGCGGGAAATCTTAGGAGGAGCAATGGAGTTTGGTAATGAAGATCAGGATTTTAGGTTGTTTGAGTTGGTCTTGCCGGATGATTTTTCTGAAGATGTGGAAGTTTTTCTCCGTCTGGAAATCCGCTACGGACCAGGTACAGGGACTTGTGCAAAATGGCTGATGGATGATTTTGACTTTGGGGAAATTGTAGAGGATAAAACTCCCCCAAAGGTCAAGCATGTCCGTGGTTATGATGAAAAACAAGTTGAGATTCAATTTGATGAAGCATTGGATCCCGTCTTTTCTGAATTTCTTATCAACTATAGGCTGGCTGGACAGGAGCCCGTAAGTGCTAAACTCAATTCTGATTCTTTAGTGTATTTGACTTTTCAAGAAAAGCTGGAAATGGGAGAGACGTATGATGTAGGGATTTCACAAATTCCTGATTTGGATGGAAATTTCCTTCGCGATACGCTGATTTCCTTTCAGTTTTGGGATCCTACTTTTATTCCTTCCAAAATGCTTGTGATCAACGAACTCATGCCTGCTCCCAAACCTGACCTCGATCTTCCGAATGTAGAATATGTGGAGGTTTATCATGCAGGAGAATACGAGATCAGGCTTGACGGAATATCTTGGTCTAATTCCAGATCCACCGTGAATTTACAAGAAGAATGGATTCGACCGGGAGAATTCCTGCTTCTGGCTGCTGAAAATCAAGCTGCATTTTTGGAGGATTATGGAAAAGTAATTCCTATAAGAAGTTGGCCTACTCTGTTGAATTCAGGTGATCAGCTAAGTTTAAAAGACGATCGGGGAAATCTGATTGACATCATTTCCTATTCTACAAATAGCTGGGGAGGAAGTGAGTTTGCGGGTGGA
This sequence comes from Algoriphagus sp. Y33, assembly GCF_014838715.1. Classification (NCBI taxonomy): domain Bacteria; kingdom Pseudomonadati; phylum Bacteroidota; class Cytophagia; order Cytophagales; family Cyclobacteriaceae; genus Algoriphagus; species Algoriphagus sp. Y33. The sequence continues at coordinate 5,692,857 of NZ_CP061947.1, forward strand.
GGTTACAGTTTGGAAGTTACCAATCCGTTTTATGCCTGTGAGCAAAGTGAATTTCTAGTTCCATCTGTTGATCCAATAAGGGGAACACCAGGAAGACAAAATTCAGTCTTTGACTTGTCGCCTGATGAAAGTCCTCCTGCTCTAGCTTCCTATGAATTCACTTCTGCAGGAAGCCTGCAATTGAATTTTTCAAAACCACTACTACCGGGTTTTGGCAAGTCTAATTTTTTATTTGAACCAAGTTTGGAGATAGATACTACGATCCTGTCAGGCTCCGGGCAAGTCCATGTTGTTTTCTCTCAGGAAGTTTTCCCCAATACGGTGTATGAGTTGAGCATAAGCGGCTTGATGGATTGCTCAGGAAATAAGTTTGTCCAAGTAGAGCCTGTGCAGCTTGTGCTGCCTGTGCAGGCTGAAATTGGGGATGTTTTGATAAATGAGCTTTTATTCAATCCGAAAACAGGCTCTCCGAAATTTGTAGAATTGATTAATGTGACTGATAATTACCTTGAAGTTAAAAGCTGGAAGCTTGCGCGTCTTGATAATTCGGGAGAAATAGAGCATGTTAGGCAACTCAGTGCAAGTTCATTAATCCTTTACCCACGGGGTTTCTTGGCAATCACTACCGACCCTGATATGCTAAAACTTGATTTTCCTAAGTCAGCATCTGGATCGTATGTCAAAATTGCAGCACTCCCAAGTTACCCGATCGCCGGTGGTACAGTTGTGTTATTGGATTCTGCGGGAAAGGTTGCAGAGTCATTTGCGTATTCAGAAAACCTTCACCATCCTCTGTTGAGAGATTCGAAGGGTGTTTCACTAGAGCGTCTTTCTGTTGACTCTCCAGCTTCTTTGCCTGTGAACTGGCATTCCGCCTCTGCGATGGAAGAGTATGCGACGCCGGGGCGAAAGAACTCTCAGGTGATTGTCGGAGAATTTGAAGGAGATTTGATTCAAATCTATCCTGAGGTGTTTGACCCGGAAGGAAGTAATGGAAACACATTTACTACTATCCGATATGAACTTGACCAGACTGGTTGGATAGGGAGTTTTAGAGTTTATTCCACTGCTGGCCAGTTGATTCAGGTATTGGCACAAAATGAATTATTGGGGGCATCAGGGTTGTTCTCTTGGACAGGAACAGATAGTGGTGGAAGAATTGTACGGCCTGGCTATTATGTCTTATTAGTGGAGTTGTATGACTTGTCGGGGCGGATAAGGGTGATCAGAAAAACCATCGTGATTGCGACAAAATTTTAATTTTTTTCTATTTTAAAAAGTAGAAAACAGTATCTTAAAAAGCGTAACACCCCTAGACCATGGAAAAAGACCTTATTGGCCAAGCTCTGCAGCTGATTCACCTGCAGAATGGCAAAGACCTCAAGGAGGTTGCTCAGTACTTGAATATGAAGTATCGGATAGATGCTGATGCATTGGTTCTCCAGAGTAGATTAAAAAAAATCATATTAGAAGAGAAAGCCGTGGCATGATGGCTTTTTTTGTGAAAGTTTAGTTTTTCCACTGAGGACACTAAGGTTTTCGCAGAGGTCACAGTTAGAAATAATTTTCTTGGAAATCCAACGTGTCCATGTATTTTAGAGAACTAATTCTAAAAAGATCCGTCCCAATACTATTATCTAATTTTAGCAGGCTATGAGCAAGGAAGAAAAGACCGCATATTCTCAGGAAGAATTGAAAGAATTCGAAGTAATTATTCAGAAAAAACTTGAAAGCGCAAAGGAGGAATTACTTTCACTGAAGGAGTCATTAAGTAAAAAGAATGATAGTGGAACAGATTTTACCGCTTCTACATCGAAATTGCTTGAAGACGGTGCAGATACGCTGGAGCGTGAGAGCCAAAATCAACTGGCTGCAAGACAGCAGAAGTTCATCTACAACCTAGAGAATGCTTTGATTCGTATTAAGAACGGTACCTATGGTGTATGTGTAGATACAGGCAAGCTGATATCTAAAGAGCGATTGATGGCGGTACCGCATACAATGCATTCCATAGAAGCAAAACTTGCTAAAAAATAAGTTTTGGACTTTCTCCATAGACATATTGAAGCATTGATTTTTTGTGCTCCGACACCTTTACCCAAGGCAGAGATAATAAAGTGTTTGAGTGAGATGTTTGAAGCTGAGATTCCGGGCGATCATGTGGATCAAGCGATCAATGGCTTGAGCGAAAAATACCAATCAGAGGAATTTTCTTTTCAGCTGGAGCATTTGGGAGGTGGGTATCAGTTTTTGACCAAACCTGCTTATCAAACGTCGATTGGTATTCTTCTCCGGCAGCAATCGCAGAAGAGACTGTCAACTGCGCAATTGGAGACCTTGTCGATTATAGCTTATAAGCAACCCGTAACCAAAGGTGATATTGAGCAAATCCGGGGGGTAAATAGTGACTATTCGGTACAGAAGCTTCTGGAGAAAGAGCTGGTTGATATCAAAGGCAAATCAGATGGACTAGGCAGACCTTTGCTCTATGGCACATCGGACAAGTTTATGGAGTACTTTGGTATTAATTCTCTGAAAGATCTGCCTCAACCAAAAGATTTTTCGCAACCGGAAAACCAGATAGGAGAGGAGCGGGATTAATGAGTTTGCAGAGATCAGTGACAGTAAGCAGAAGGTTTGGGAGGAAACCTGAAAATCCTTTAGTCTAACGATTTTACTTTGGCCAGTTGGGCGATCAAGTACTTTTTGCCGGATTTTACTTCATGGCATAGTACTCTTGTCCTTCTTGTTTCTCCTTTTTCAAATTCCCTTCCGGAAAGTAAAAATCGGCTTCCGGGTTTTATGTCGGATAGGAAAACAATATCTGGGCTGGCACTTCTGTCATCGTATTTGCTCATTTCCTTCATTAGAAAAAGATCCGCAGCCGAACTGGCTTTCGGGTTTTTCATATACTTGCGTAGAGGAATCAATAAGTCTATAGGAAAAAAATCGGTTGAGAGAATGGGAAAAATTAATTTCTGAAAAGTCGATTTCCACTCTCTCCCATGTGGAGGAATTTCCATTCCGAATCTTACGAAGGCATGAAGATGTGCTACTTCGTGGATATAAGTAAGCAGAAATTGGAAGGGGTTAAGATCTGCATTGATCGTGATGGTCTGGATTTGACGAT